>NZ_JBYSZX010000001.1:0-847346 GCF_058787615.1 Pseudomonas sp. FW305-3-2-15-C-LB1
CGTGAGGCTTGACCATATAACACCCAAGCAATTTGACTACTCTAACGAGCATCAGATTGCGGTGTGTGAAGACGAAATGAACCGAAAGTTCGACGTTCACAAAACACCGAAAGCTGTCACATACCCAATTTGCTGAAGCGAGGCCGAGGCCGCGACTCAGTACCCGAATTTCTTGACGACCATAGAGCATTGGAACCACCTGATCCCATCCCGAACTCAGCAGTGAAACGATGCATCGCCGATGGTAGTGTGGGGTTTCCCCATGTGAGAGTAGGTCATCGTCAAGATTAAATTCCAGAACCCCTGATTGCTAACGCAGTCAGGGGTTTTGTTTTGGGCGGTCGGAAACTCAAGCACTACCTACCCCACGACAAATTTGCACAGTTATTTCTGAACCAGAGCACTAGAATAGGCACCTAACCATTTTTAGAGCCAGAGCCCTATCTATGCCTGATCCGGCTGATGCCCTAGAGCTATCGGATTTACCACTGGACGACCTGGTGGCATGCCATGAGTGCGACTTGCTGATGCGCAAACCGGTGCTCTCCCTCGGCGAAAAAGCCCAATGCCCGCGTTGCGGTTATGAGCTTTACGCTCACCGCCACAATGTCGTTGAGCGAAGTCTCGCCTTGGTGCTGGCTGCACTGTTGCTGTATATACCCGCGAACTTTCTACCCATCATGCAGCTCAATCTACTTGGGCAGTCCTCCGAGGATACCGTGTGGAGCGGCGTTGTCGGTCTGTTCGATACCGGCATGCAAGGCGTCGCCGCCGTTGTGTTCCTGTGCAGCATGGGCATCCCATTGCTCAAGCTGATTTGCCAGTTGGCAGTACTGCTCAGCATCCGTTGGAATATCGGCCGCAGTTATGGACTGCTGTTGTACCGCATCTACCACCACATGAAGGATTGGGGGATGTTGGAGGTCTACTTGATGGGGGTGCTGGTGGCGATCGTAAAACTCGCCGATATGGCGTCCATCACCATTGGCCTGGGCTTGGTCTGTTTTATCAGCCTGCTGATGGTTCAAGTACTGCTTGAGGTGGTGATGTCGCCCCACCAGATCTGGCAAGCGTTGTCAGGAGAGGATGATCATGCGGGCGATTGATGCAGGCATTCTGATTTGTACCGAATGCCACGAATTGAACAAACAGGACACTGATAGCGATGAGCAGCTGTGCACGCGTTGTGGTGCGCTGGTCCATGCCCGCCGCCCCAACAGCCTCACCCGCACCTGGGCACTGCTGATCACGGCGGCCATCTTGTATATTCCAGCCAATGTGTTGCCCATCATGACCATCAATAGCCTTGGTCAGGGTGATCCCAGCACCATCATGGCGGGCGTGATCCAGCTGGTGCAGCATGGTATGTACCCCATCGCTGCCGTGGTGTTCATCGCCAGCATCCTGGTGCCGACGTTCAAGCTGGTCGGCATAGGTCTGCTACTGTTCTCGGTGCAGCGTCACCAACCGTTGTCCGCGCAACAACGCATTGTGATGTACCGCTTTATCGAATTCATTGGCCGCTGGTCCATGCTGGATATCTTCGTGATCGCCATCCTGGTGGCGGTTGTAAATTTTGGGCGACTTGCCAGTGTCGAGGCCAATCTCGGCGCTGCGGCGTTCGCCAGTGTGGTGATCTTGACGATGCTTGCCGCAGTAACTTTTGATCCCCGACTGATTTGGGATAACACGGAGTCGGACGACGACCATGAGTGATTTGCCAAAAGCTAAAACCCGCCCCGCCTCCAATTGGTCGGCCATTTGGGTGTTACCTCTGATTGCCCTGATCATCGGTGGCTGGCTGGGGTGGCGTGCCTATTCTCAACAGGGCATCGATATCCAGGTGCGCTTTGAGAGTGGCGAAGGTATCCAGGTCAACAAAACGGAAGTGGTCTACAAAGGCATGCCGGTGGGCAAGGTCAAGGCCCTGGCCCTGGATGACGAAGGTAACAATCGCGGGGTGATTGCTACCATCGAGATGAACAAGGATGTCGAACAGTACCTGAAGACCAACACGCGTTTCTGGCTGGTCAAGCCGAGTGTCAGCCTGGCCGGCATCACTGGCCTGGAAACCCTGGTGTCGGGCAACTACATCGCCGCCAGCCCTGGTGACGGTGAGCCCACGCGCAAGTTCAAGGCGCTCTCCGAAGAGCCCCCCTTGTCCGACGCCAAGCCCGGCTTGCACCTGACCATCAAGGCTGACCGTCTGGGTTCGCTGAACCGTGGCAGCCCGGTGTTCTACAAGCAGATCCAGGTGGGCCAGGTCAAAAGCTACCTGCTCTCCGAAGACCAGAGCACCGTCGAGATCAAGGTCTATATCGAACCGACCTACGCCAGCCTTGTGCGTAAACACACACGTTTCTGGAACGCCAGCGGCATCAGCATCGATGCGAACCTCTCCGGCGTGAAAGTGCGCAGCGAATCCCTCTCAAGCATCGTTGCCGGCGGTATCGCCTTCGCCACGCCGGAGAACCGCAAGGACAGTCCGCCTACGGACCCAAGTCTGCCATTCCGCCTGTACGAAGATTTCGACGCCGCTGCGGCCGGAATCAAGGTCAAGGTCACACTCTCCGACTTCGAAGGCCTGCAGGCTGGCCGCACTCCGGTGATGTACAAAGGTATCCAGGTCGGCAGCTTGAAAACGCTGAAGATCAATCCGGACCTTTCCAGTGCTAACGCCGAGCTGACCCTCGATCCCCTGGCTGAAGATTACCTGGTACAGGACACTCAGTTCTGGGTGGTCAAACCGTCTATTTCCCTGGCGGGTATCACAGGGCTCGAAGCCTTGGTCAAAGGGAACTACATCGCCATTCGCCCGGGGGACAAAGGGACGCCTCCACAGCGTGAGTACGTCGCACGGGCCAAGGCGCCACCGTTGGACCTGCGTTCCCCTGGCCTGCACATGGTGCTGTTCACCGACAACCTCGGTTCCCTGGATGTCGGCAGTCCGATCCTCTACAAACAGGTCAAGGTGGGCTCGGTGCAGAGCTACCAGTTCTCGCGCAAGAACAAGCAGTTGGTGATCGGCGTCCACATCGAGAAGGAATACGAAAACCTGGTCAATGGCTCGACGCGCTTCTGGAACGCCAGTGGTGTCACCCTGACCGGTGGTCTCACTGGTGGAATCCAGGTGAAGAGTGAATCCCTGGCCAGCCTGATGGCGGGTGGCATCGCCTTCGAAACACCCGAGCAGAACGTTCCGCTGAAAAAACGCATCCCGCGTTTCCGCCTGTTTGCCGACCGCGATGCTGCCAACCAGCACGGTACCCTGGTGACCATCAAGGTCGACCGCGCCGACGGCATGCGTCCCGGCACTCCTGTGCGTTTCAAAGGCCTGGACGTGGGCAAGATTGAAAGTGTCGACCTCAGTGCCGACATGCAATCGGTACTGCTCAGTGCGCGTATCACCCAAGTGGCTGACCGCATCGCCCGCGTCGGCAGCCAGTTCTGGGTGGTCAAGCCTGAGCTGGGCCTGATGAAAACCGCCAACCTGGAAACCCTGGTCACCGGTCAATACATCGAAGTGCAACCGGCTGCGAAAAACGCCGGCCCGCAAAAGAGTTTTGTCGCGCTCGCCCAGCCCCCTGAAGCCGCCCATCAGGAAGCCGGCCTGAGCCTGACCCTCAGCGCCGCCCGCCGTGGTTCGCTGAAGGAGGGCGTGCCGGTCACCTACCGCGAAGTCACTGTGGGCAAAGTCACCGGCTACGAGCTGGGGCAAACTGCCGACCGTGTATTGATCCACATTCTGATCGAGCCCAAATATGCCCCGCTGGTCCGTGGCGGGAGCCGGTTCTGGAACACCAGTGGCTTTGGCCTCGACTTCGGCCTGTTCAAAGGCGCCACCGTACGCACGGAATCCCTGGAGACCCTGGTCGCCGGCGGTATCGCCTTCGCCACACCCGATGGCGAGCGCATGGGCAATGCCGCCCGGCCACAGCAAACCTTCCCGCTGTTCGACAAGTTCGAAGATGAGTGGCTGACTTGGGCACCTAAAATCCCGCTCGGCAAATAAGCGCCACAAAAAAGGCCGCGATCCATGAGATCGCGGCCTTTTTGCATTTCAGCGCAGGGCGTCAGACTTCATCCAACTGCGGCTCATCCGCCTGTACATTAACCGTTGCCTTCACCACATCATGACGGCGAATGTACTTCCAGTCCGCCTCATCAATGTAGATCCCATTCGGCCCGCTGCCGCCTTCCAGGTCGATCGCCACCTGGGCGGACACCTGCGGCTTCACACTGGCCAGGATTGGCACAAAGCCCAACTGCAAGCTGGTCTCCAGCAATGCGGCCTGGTTCTTCTCGTCGATATCCGCTGCCTCGTCAAGGTAATACGGCAAACGCACACGCCCGGCCTGGTCGCGGTCCATCAAGTGCAGCAACAGGTACATGTTGGTCAGCGCCTTGATGGTCATGGTGGTGCCGTTGGACGCGGCGCCATCGATGTCAGTATGAATCACCGGTTGGCCATGCACCTTGGTAATCTCGAACGCCAGTTCGAACAAATCCTTCAGGCCCAGCTGGTTGTGGTTGGCCGCTACCAGCCGCGCCAGGTACTCCTTGGCTTCTTCGTTCTTGTTGTCCTGCTCGGCGCTCTGGCTCAGGTCGAATACCGAGAGGGTTTCGCCTTCTTCATACTGACCGGCACTGTGGATGATCTGGTCGATATGCTTGAGCGCTTCCTTATTCGGCGCCAGTACGATGCGGAAGCTTTGCAGGTTGGAGACCTGGCGCTTGTTGATCTCACGGTTGAACAACGCCAATTGATGCTCAAGGCTGTCGTAGTCGCTGCGGATGTTGCGCAGGGTCCGTGCGATATCGGTGACCGCCGCACGGCGGGCCTTGCCGAGTGTCAACGCTTCATCCGTGCGGTGCGCATAAGCGTTGATCAGCAATTGCAGGCGACGCTCAACATCATCCTCGCTGTCGAACTTGGCCACGCCCTTGAGGCGAACCTGGGCGTACAGCGCTTCGATCTGGCCATCGGCGCGCAGCAAACCTTGCCAACTGTCCTGATAGTCATTGAGCAGCGGCAACAGGTTGTCCATGGAATCGTCGATCGGGTCCATGAACGGCGTGCCGAACGGCAGATCCGCCGGCAACAACTGACGGCGACGCAACGCGTCGTCCAGCGTACGTTGCTTGGCTTCCATATCGCCGATCTGGCGGCCCACCAGTTGCAGCTTGGCCGACAGCTGCTGAACGCGCTCGGTGAACGCATCGCTGGAGCGCTTCAACTCATCCTGCGCCGCTTCCATCTGCGCCAGGTTTTCCAGCTTCTCGCCTTCTTCGGCGCTCAGGGTTTGTGCACGGCGGAAGTCTTCAAGGGCCTTTTGCGCATCGAGCACCTGCTGGTACAGCGCTTCGGTCTGCGTCTTGCTCGCGGCACGGTCGGAGGCTACAGCCTGCTGGGTTTTCAACTGCTTGAGTTCTTTTTCCAGGCGTTCCTTCTGGTCACGCAACGCCGCGCGATCTGCCAGGGCCTGCAATGCCGGCGGTTCGATATGGGAGATGTCGATGGACAGCCCCGGCACTTCAAAGCGCTCGCCCTTGAAGCCGTCGAGGATCTGCTCCAGGGATTTGACCCACTGGCCGTCTTCGTCAAGCGTGATGCCGTGCTCGCCCAACGGCAGGCTGAACAGCGAACTGTTGAACAGGCGCATCAGACGCTCGACGTCTTGCTGTGAGAATTCTTCCCGCAGTTTGGCGTAGCTGTTGTTGTCCGCATGGTCGAGCTGTTGCTTGACCGACTTCAAGCGCTTTTCAAGGTCGCGCAAACGCTCGTCCAGATCCTCGGCGCTGAACTGCCGCGACTGCGCCAGGGCGCCGGCCAACTCATCGTGGGCATCCTTGGCCGCCAGCAGTTGCTGTTCCAGCACCTTGACGTCATCCACCAGGGCAAATCGATGCCTGAGCACCGACAACTCGCCCAACCAACGCTGGATACCACTGATTTCCCGCTCCAGGCGCATCAGCTCCTGGGTGCCGCCACGCTGGTCGTTCTGCAGCGCGTCCTGCTCGTTGCGGTAGTGCTCGGCCTGGATCGTCAGTTCTTCCTTGCGTGCACTGGCGTAGTCCGACCAGGTGCCCAGCAACGAATCCAGCAGCGGCGACAGGCGATGCAATTTGCCACGCAGCACGTCGCGCTGGCGAACACCATTGGACAGCGCTTCTACCAGCGGGCCGGCGGCGACCAGGGAGTTGTAGTCCTGCTCCATGCGCCTTACATCGCGGAAGGCTTCTTCGCACGCGGCGATGTAATCGACACTGCCGGAACGCAAGCTGTGTTCGAAGGCATCGAGAAACAATTGCTTGAGCTTGGCCGCAGTGATTTCACGCATGTGCAGCAGGTTGATAAACAGCGCGCGGAAGGTCTTCAGGCTCTGCTCGCTGGTGGAGCGCAGCGGAATCAACGTCAGGTCCAGCGGGATTGACGTATGCCCACCCACCAGCAAGCGACGCAGCTCATCCGGCTTGAGTTCGTAGGCTTTCAGGCCTTCGCGCTCAAGGTTGGTGAACAGCTCCTTCTGACGCAGGCAGGTGTCGTTCTTCTGGTAGTGCGCCAGGTCCAGCTTGCCGGCATAGGCAAAGAACTGGTGACCGAAACCACCGCCCGGGCCGCGCCCGACCACGCCGATCACGTGTGGGCCGTGGGGCAGCGAGACTTCCACGAGGATGTAGCTGGTGTCGGTGGCAAAGTAGAAGCGCCGTGATTGTTCCAGGGTGTACTTGCCGAAACTCATGTCCGACATGCGCGCCAGGATCGGGAACTGCAAGGCGTTGATCGACGCGGATTTACCCAGGTTGTTTGCGCCATATACCGACAGCGGCTCTTCCAGCGGGAACAGACCCAGGCTGTAACCAGCGGTGTTCAATAGGGCGAAGCGGCGGATGCCGTAGCGTTCCTTACTCATGCATCGGTCTCCTGTTCTTCGGCAATGGCGCGGGCCAGGGCGTCTTCTTCGCTTTCATCGGCGAAGTCGCTCAAGTCGAGTGGGTCATCGGTTTTCAGCAATTTCTCATCGCTGTCTTCGTCGATGATCACCGGTGCCGGCAGCGGCAACACGCTGTGCACGCTGGCTGCCAGGTCGCGGTCTTGCTGCACCGACAGGCACACATCCAGGAAGCGGTGCATCGGCGGCAGGAAGCGATAGATGCCGTTGTCTTCGCTGGCAAAACCCAACTGGGTCATACGGCGCATGATTTTTTCTTCGAGTTCTTCCTGGGTCTGCACTTCGGCCTGGATAAACAGGTCGCGGTACTTCTCCAGCAACGACGGCAACTCATCACGGCCCAGGCTGCCACCGTCGAGCACGGCAATCGGGTCGCGGCCCTGGTCGGCCAGGTGCTCGACGATGATGAAGGTGAACAACGCCAGGCGCTGGGCGGTCTTGTTGACCTGCGCGGCCGCCACGGCGGTGTCCGGCACGAAGTAGTAGAAGCCCCGTGTGTCGCACACCAGCTCAAAGCCCAGGGCCTTGAACAGCGTGCGGTACTGGTCCTGGAAGTTCGACAGTTGTGCGTACAGCTCCGGGTCGCGGCGGCTGACGTGGTAACCCTTGAACAGCTCGCGAAAGATCGGCGCCAGCTGGGACAGTTCGGATAGATCAAGATGCATAAGGTGTGCTCGCAGAATTCTCGGCTGCATCAGGGCTGGCCGGGAGCAGGGCGAAGGAGCGCAGGCTGACCTGGTGCTCGTGTGTGTGGTAGTCGCGGCGTTCAAGGCGTTCGCGCTTGAAGCGTTTTTCCCGCGAGAGGCGCGAGAACCAGTACAGCAATTCGTCGGTGGCGCCGTCGGGTTCCTGCTCCAGCAGCCAGGTCATCAGGTCCGGCATCGGCAGCGCGTCTTCGCAGCGCTCGAGCATTTCCTTGACGGTGCGTGGTGCGCGCTGGGCGTCGCCCTTGTGGGACTTGTGCGCCTTGGGAAAACGCGCCGGTTTCGGCTCGAAATTCGCCAGGGCATACACGTAGGCTTCCACCTGGCTGGCACTGCCGAGGAAGGTGCTCTGCGGCCGGGTGAACATCGGCATCGCCGCCTGGGGCACTGCGTCCAGGCCTTTACGGCGAATGGCCGACAACGCCAGCGCCGCACCACGGGTCACGGCGTTGTGCCGACGCGCTTCTTCGCGCAGCGGTAGCAGCAGCTCGCGGGCGTGGCGCAGAGTCAGCTGGGCGCTGGTCTGCATCTCCAGGATGCGCGCGTGGGTGCGCAGCAGCATGTCGTCGTCCACCAGATGGCCGAGACGCTGCTGCTCGGTGAGCATGCGCAACAGCACATTTTCCACCTTGCGCACGCCTTGCTCGAAGGCGCCGTCGGCGTTCACCAGTTGGATCATCGGTTCGACGTATTCGTCCCAGGTCGCGAGGACCTCGGCATAACGCTGGCGCAACGGAATCTGGCGGTCGCTGGTCTTGGCGCGATCGGCCACTGCGGCGAGGGCCTGTTCGTCGTTGGCGAGTTTTTTCAGCACGTCGCGCACGCGCATGTCGAGCAGGCGCAACTGACGGGCCAGGTCGTGGCCATCACGGATATCGAAGGCGTCCTGGATGTAACCGGCCAGGCGCTCGAGGTGGCGCAGGTAGGCTTCGATTTCCAGGCACAGGCCAAGCCGGTGCTCCTTGCGAAGATAGGCCAGGAAGTCATGGATCTGTGCATTGAGCTCGAAGCGGTTCGGGCTCTTGGCAACAGGCACCAGGATATCCAGGCGAATCCACACGTCCAGCAGGCTGGTGATGTCCTGTGGCGTGCTGTCCAGTTGTTGGGCGGCCAGTTGTGCGCGCAGTTCGCCCAGGCTCAGGGTGCCTTGGTCGAAGTGTTCGCACAGTGGCTCAAGCAGGGCCCAGTGTTCGGCGAGGGCGCGCAAGACGCGCTTGGGTTCGATCATTGGAATGGCCGGCGGGTTGGCGATTAAAAGTCGCGATTGTACTGCATCGGACGCGGGATTTATCCACAGCCGGTCAGTACGCAGTGGGCGATTGTTGCCGAACAGCGGTAGAATCCCCGCTCTTTAGTTATCCACAAGTGGCCGAGCTGTGCTTATCGAGTCCCGACGTCGCGCTTACTTGACCGCCATGCAGGTGGTCAACTGGCTGCCCCGCACCGAACTGCCGTTTGCCGCGCCGTCGCGGCCCGAGCTGTTGCAGGCGCTTGAGCCCTATGAGGCGTTCGAGTCTTCGGGCGAGGAGGCGGCTGCGCCGGTGGCGGTGGTCAAGCCCACGCCGGAGACGCGACCGGTGGTCGAGCGCGCCAAGATCGAAGTGCCGCGCCCCGTGCCGGTGACCAAGACCGCCAAGGTGGTCGAAGAGGCGGCCCCGGTGGTCAAGGCCCCGGTGGTGCCGCCACCGCGCTTTGCCCTGCAATTGCTGCGCGCCGGGCGCTGCCTGCTGCTGGTCGAGTTACCCACCGGCGAACGTTTCCAGACCCGCGACCCTGCCTACATGCTGCTCAAGGACATGCTGCGCGCCGCCGGCCTGCCCGACAGCCCGCAAATCGTCGGCGACCCGGTGCGCTGGCCGCTGCTGGTGCGTGGCAACATGGATCAAGGCCCCGAGGCCGCACGGGATTTCGTGCAAGGTTTTGTGTCGGCGCGCCTGGAAGACGAACCCTGCGCGTGCCTGTGGCTGATCGGCTTGCCCGCTGTGCGTTTTGCCGGCGAGGCCAATGCCGAAGCCTGGTACCGCGAGCTGCAGGTCGAAAGCCTGGGCTTGGTGTGGGCTCTGCCGGGCCTGGAATTATTAATGGAAGAGCCACAGCGTAAGGCTGATGTCTGGCAAGCCATGCGCCGGCTGATGGCGCGCTGGAAAACAACCGATGAGTGAGGCTTTATCCTTCCGCCCGATGACCGAGGCCGACCTCGACGCCGTGCTGAAAGTCGAATACGCGGCTTTCAGCCACCCCTGGACCCGTGGGATCTTTCTCGATGGGCTGGGCAAGTACCAGATCTGGCTGATGTTCGAAGGTGAGCAGCAGGTGGGGCACGGCGTGGTGCAGATCATCCTCGATGAGGCGCACCTGCTGAACATTACCGTCAAACCGGAAAACCAGGGGCGCGGCCTGGGGCTGGCGCTGCTGGAGCACTTGATGTCACGTGCCTACGCGGCCAATGCGCGGGAGTGCTTCCTGGAGGTGCGCGACAGCAATACCGGCGCGTTTCGCCTGTATGAGCGCTATGGTTTCAACGAGATCGGCCGTCGCCGGGATTATTACCCGGCTGTCGGTGGCCGCGAAGATGCGGTTGTCATGGCCTGCACCCTGGTCGACTAAATACATAGCCCCATTGTGGGAGAGGGCTTGCCCCCGATGGCGGTGTACCAGGCACCTTATCAGTCTGACATGCCGCTATCGTGGGCAAGCCCCCTCCCACCTGTAGGACACGTTTTGTCAGCGGTTACCGTCTACTGGATCAATATCTGCCAATTCGGCCTCATCCAGGCCATTGCCCCCACCGATCTCATCCTCATCGACGACACTCAGGTCCCAGTCCGCCGGTTCGCCTTCGCCCGCTTCCTGAGCATCCCTTGCTCCATCTTCATGGATCAGCGTTTCAGGGCTCAAGTCATCGTCCGTCGCTTCATGGTCTTCGGTCGAAGCCCCAGTCAGCCCGGCCTCCCGCACCCGTTCGTCGCCGATATGCGTGGTGGGCGCGTCTTCGTCAAAATCGAGCTCGCGCATCGAGCCCATGCGATCTTCATTGTCATCAATCGGTTCGGGCTGTGCAGCGCCGTAGGGACGTCGTGATTCAGTCATGGCCAATCCTCATACTGTGGGGCTTATAGTGTGTGGACAGGCTGCGCGGCCTAAAGATTCAAGCTAATTCATGCTTGTTATTCGCCGGCAGGGCGTGACCTGGACGTGGGGTTGTCAGTCACAAAACTGCGCATCATTCCTGAGGCTTTCCCTGATGAACGAACTACAAGACCTGCTTGATAACAACGAACGCTGGGCGGACGCGATCAAACAGGAAGATCCCGAATTCTTCGCCAAGCTCGCCCGCCAGCAAACCCCGGAATACCTGTGGATCGGCTGTTCCGATGCCCGCGTACCGGCCAACGAGATCGTCGGCATGCTGCCGGGTGATCTGTTCGTGCACCGTAACGTGGCCAATGTGGTGCTGCACACCGACCTCAATTGCCTGTCGGTGATCCAGTACGCGGTGGACGTGCTCAAGGTCAAACACATCCTGGTCACCGGTCACTATGGCTGCGGCGGCGTGCGCGCCTCGATGCAGGACCGTCAGTTCGGCCTGATCGACGGCTGGCTGCGCACCATTCGCGACCTCTACTACGAGAACCGCGACCTGCTGGCCCAATTGCCCACTGAGGAAGAGCGCGTCGACCGTCTCTGCGAGTTGAACGTGATCCAGCAAGTGGCCAACGTCGGGCACACCAGCATTGTGCAAAACGCGTGGCACCGTGGGCAGAGCCTGTCGATCCATGGCTGCATCTACGGCATCAAGGACGGCCGCTGGAAGAGCTTGAACACCACCATCAGTGGTTTCGAGCAACTGCCACCGCAATACCGCCTGCGTCCGCTGGGCGAAGCCTAAGAGCGTTTACGGTCGCGCCACTGGGCCATGAACGCCTGCCCCTCGGCGTTCAATGGTTCATTGCGACCGGTAATCCAGCCCCGGCAGTTCAATTCGCCGCATTGGCAGGCGAACTGCCGGAACAGCACGTCTTCGGTCATGGCGTAATCCACGGTCAGCAGGGTGTCGGCCTGGATTTCGTGCAACGTCCAGACCTCCAGGTAGTGCAAGTCGAGAAACACGTTCGGTTTGCACGAATGCGACAGCAGGCCACTGAACCAGCAGTCGTAGAGGTGGATACGCGAAGATAACTGCACCGTGTGCAGGCGTCTTTCGCTCAGGGCGTGGCCTGAGATCTTGGCGATGCACACACGGCTGTCAAAGGCCACGCGCGCCTTGACTCCCGCGCCCACCCCTTGAATGTTGTGCACCGCCTCGAATTGCCTGTCCGTTGGGTAGCCTTGTCCGAGCGTGGACTTGAAAGGGTAAAGGCAGTCACTCATAGCGGTTTTAGCCTTATCCATGGCCTGAGTTTTCATAACTCTCCTGGTTTAGGCTGCATCGACCTGCGGGTGGTGGCTGACTACCAGTCTTGCAGCGGATGGGCGCGGCTCAAGACTCGCCGAACATGGACCTGATTTCTACTGTCAATGTTGACAGTAGAAATCGGCTGTTTTTTGTGCAATTTACAGCACCGGCGCGCTGATCGTCGGGAGTGGTGCTGCATTGCGCAGCTGTTTCAATTGGGTCTTGATGGTTGGCGTGGCGCATTTGGCATTCGCATCTTCCGGGGATAGATTGCGCACCGAGGTGTAGAACAGTTCGCACGTCTGCTCCTTGCGGGTGACTTGCCAGGTAGTCGTGCACGCCTTGAGCAGTACGTTCGGATCGCTCGCGGGTTTCTGGCCCATCCCGGCCTGCCAGCAGGCGGCGCTGAGATCCTGGCCCATCACCTTCAAACCGGCTTCGTCGGCTTTCTGCTCGTTGCCGTCGTAGGTGTCGGGGCTCGCCGCATACCAGATGTAACTGGGGTGGTTGGCACCCAACACCGAAACAGTTTGGCCTGCGGCGGGGCTGATCTGCGCCAGGCCCAGCACTGCCACGGTCTGCCCGTATTGTTGCTTGATCCAGCTGCGCACCGGCGCGCCGAACGCCACCATGGGCAATGCCCCTTTGGCGGACAGGCTCAACTCCCGGACCATGCGCGTCTGGTAATCGGTGAAGTAGCTGTAGACGGTTTCCAGGTCCTTGCCCGCATTGGACGGCGCGGCGATGGGGGCGATATCGATGATGGTCTGGTAGGCCGGCGTTTCGGTGGCCGGGATGCCATTCTCCGTGAGCAAGGTGGCCCAGCGGTCGGTGGTGGCCGATTCAAGGTAGTCCTGGGCCCGGGTCAGCGAGTATTCCGGCGGGAAGTGCAGCAGCTCGATGCTCTTTCGATTGTCCAGGGCCATGCCCAGCGGCAGGAACAGGTACCAGTTGTAGGCCCACTTGCCATCGCTGTTGAGCTTGCTCGCGCCTTGATAGGCCAGGTCAGCGGTATTGAGCAAGCTGGTCAGCGGTTGGCCATAATTGTCCGGCACGCCGCTGAAGGTCGCCGAAACCTGCCCGTCATGGGTTTTGACGCTGACTTTCGCCCGGGTGTACCCATCCCGTTGCAGGCTCTGATTCAGGTAATGCTCGGCAGTCTGTTCCAGCGTCCAGGGTCGAAAGCAGATTACGTTACAGTTGTTGGGGAAAGCGAACAGCTTGGTCACACGCTGCGTGCTCCCCAGCGGTACATCGACATCGGCCTGTACGACCGCACTCGCCATCAGTGCGGCCAGGGTGAAGGACAGCCTGGTTGGTTTGAACATTGTTATTTCCTTGTCAGCGAAAGCCCGTCTGCGCGGGGTGAAAGCCCACCTCCACACAGTAGCGGCTGACCAGGAAAACCGCGTGCTAATTCAACGGGCATGTCGCTATTGGATAAGAAAACCTACACGCTGAACTGCAAAGCGTTGCTCAAGTCGCCCATGGGTTTCTGACCGCGGGCGATCATCGCGTCATCGCGCTGCTTGAGGCCGTCCAGAGTCTCGAGCTGGAACACCCGTGTGATCAAGCGCAGGATCGACCCGGTGTCGTATACCGTATGGTCCACCGTGCCTTTGCGGGCGAACGGCGACACCACCAGCGCCGGAATCCGCGTGCCAGGCCCCCAGCGGTCGCCCTTTGGCGGTGCCACGTGGTCCCACCAGCCGCCGTTTTCGTCGACGGTCACCACCACCACCATGTTTTTCCACTGCGGACTCTCTTGCAGCACCTTCAAGGCACGGGCGATATGGCGGTCGCCAGACGCCACGTCGGCATAGCCCGCGTGCATGTTCAGGTTGCCCTGGGGTTTGTAGAAGGTCACGGCGGGCAGCTGGCCGGCCTGGGCGTCGGCGAAGAACTTGTTGGTGCTCGACTCGTCCCCCAAACCGCCATCGCGCAGGCGTTTGTCGCGCTCGACGCGGTTCTCGGGGCCCTGCTGCTTGAAGTAGTTGAACGGCTGGTGGTGATACTGGAAGTTCGGGATTTTTGGAATGCCGCCCGAATCCTTGAACTGGTCCAGCGTCGCTTGCCAGGCGCCGGCGTACCACGCCCAGTCGACGTTCTTCTTCGACAGCTTGTCGCCGATGTGTTCGTGGGTTTGCGGCACCAGCACGTTGGGCAGGTCAGGCTTGGAATAGTCCGGGTTTTCCGGGTCGCGGATCCAGGTCGGCCAGTACGGCGGAGCCAGGGTGTTCACGCCGTAGCCATCCGGGGTCAGCGCGCTGGGGCCGAACTGCGGCGGGCCGGTCATCGCGCTGGCGGGGGACTTGTCCAGGGGCTTGAGGCGCGGGTCGGTGGGGTCATCGCTTTGCAGCGTGGCGATCTGCGCCTTGGCCACCGATTGCGCGGCATTCGGGTAAAACGGCGCGGTGGCGCTGATCAGGTATTGATGGTTGAGGAACGAGCCACCAAACGCCCCCTGGAAGAAGTTGTCGCAGAGCACAAACTCCTTGGCCACGTCCCACAGGCGCAGGGAATAACGGCTCTGGGCGTAATGACCCATCACCAGGCCGCCGGAGTCGGCCCAGGCGACGAAGTTGTCGTTCTTGCCGCCGTTGATCTGCATCTGGTTCTGGTAGAACACGTGCCACAGGTCACGGGTGACCAGGCTCAGCGGCAGGTCTTCGGCGTTCGGGCCCTTGAGGGCGAAGGGCGCGTTGGGCAGGTTTTCCTGGAATTGCACTTCGCTGGGGTAGGTCACCCCGTCCACCGTTTGCGGGCCGACTTGCAGCACACCACCCCAGGTTGGAGGTAGGGTCGTCAGCAGGCTGCCATCGCGGTCACGCTGCTGCGTGTCAGCGGCGGATAGCGCCGACAGCGGTTTCTCAACACCCGGGAAGTCCGCAAACAGGTTGTTGAAACTGCGGTTTTCGGCGTAGATCACCACCACGGTTTTCACCTGCTCACGCAAGGCCTTGTCCAACTCTTGCGGCGTCAGCGGCCGCGCCACTGGTTTACCCGGTGCTTCGCTGGTATTGCCGCAGGCACTCAAGGTTGCGCCAACCCCCAGCACCGCCGCGCCCCCCAGGAAACGCCGACGGCTGGTGTCGACTGGCGGTTGGGCTGCGGAATCGGGGGAAGGGCGGTCTTCGTGCTCGTCGCTCATTGCGGGGAGTCCTTGGCGAGGTGTTGCAAGATATTTCGCAGGACGGTAGCAATGCAATGTGACGGAACGAAGACAGTGATTTGAATCAGCGGATCACAGCAGGCGCAGCGCCAACTCGCTGCCGGCGCGCAAGTACTCCACCTGCGCCGTCACCGCGTCCTTGACGATGGCCTCGCCTGTGTCGGTCAGCCTGGCCTTCTTTGCATCGACAACAGTGGTCTGCAACAACTGCATGGCCACGTCGATCGATTTCTGGAAGGCGGTCACGTTGTTGTGCAGGCCGAACTCCTTGATCACCGCGTCCATGCGGCGATCTGCGTCGTCGCGCAAGGTCCTGTATTCAGCGACTGAAACGTTGCCGTCCTGGTAAATATCAGTGATCAACTCTTCCAGTGATTTGGATAGGGGCGTCATCGGAGTTCCTTGTTGCTAGGTGAGTAGGAGTCCGAGTCAGGTTAATCAAAGGTATTGGTGGGTGAAGCCAGAGATTGCCATTCATCCGCGTGAGATAAGCCCACGCGTTCGATCAGACATGTGCCGTGTTTATAAGGATCAAATGTTTGGGCAGTATCGAGTCTCTTGGTAACACCGCAAAGCGCCGTATGCATGTGTCTACAGACGGTCAGCGCTGCTAGACTGGACCTGCAATGGATACCACTGAGGTGAACCGTGAAACCTTCAACCGCCCTTGACCTACAGCGAGCCGCCGTCAGAGAAGTGGTAGGCCGTTTTCGCATCTCAAATCCGAGAGTATTTGGGTCTGTATTACTGGGTACCGACCAAGAGGGCAGCGATCTGGATTTGCTGGTCGATGCTCCGCCGGGAACCACTCTTTTTGATCTTGGTGGGCTGCAGGTAGAACTTGAGGATCTGCTTGGCGTAAATGTGGATTTACTGACGCCGGCCGATTTGCCTTTGACGTTTCGCGCAAAAGTCTTGGCCGAGGCGCGGCCGGTATGACAACGAACCGTCTTGAGGATTATCTGAGTCACATCCGCAGAGCTGCCACTGATGCGATCACCTTTGTTGATGGCTTGGGTAAAGAGGTTTTTCTGGAAGACAAGCGTACTCAGCAAGCGGTGATCATGAGCCTGATCATCATTGGTGAAGCTTCGACGAAAATCATGGACCAGTATCCGGATTTTGCGTCAAGTCACCCGCAAGTCCCATGGCGTAGCATGCGCGGAATGCGTAACCGAATTGCCCACGGTTATTTCGATATCAACCTTGATGTGGTTTGGGACACGATCCAGAGCGCCCTGCCTGATCTATTGGAATGTTTTCCTGTTGCGCCTGAATGAAGCACCTGTTGCAGCAACAGATGCTTCATCCATTGGTCAGGGCATTACCGGCGGCAAATACTTCAACGTCGTCCCCAGCGCCCACAGCAGGAACAACACCAGCGGCGTGTGCACCAGCAACTGCACGAACGAAAAGCCAATCAGGTCCCGCGCTTTGAGCCCCAACACCCCCAGCAGCGGCAGCATATAGAACGGGTTGATCAGGTTTGGCAGCGCCTCGGCGGCGTTGTAGATCTGCACCGCCCAACCCAGGTGGTATTGCAGGTCATTGGCCACTTGCATCACGTATGGCGCTTCGATGATCCACTTGCCGCCGCCCGACGGGATAAAGAAGCCCAGCACCGCCGAATACACGCCCATCAGCAGCGCGTAGGTGTCATGGGAGGCGATGGAGGTGAAGAAGGTGGAGATATGGTGCGCCAGGGTCTGGCCGTCGCCACCCTTGACCACGGTCATCAGCGCGGCGATCGAGCCGTACAGCGGAAACTGGATCAGCACGCCGGTGGTGGTCGGCACCGCACGCGCCACCGCATCGAGGAAGCTGCGCGGGCGCCAGTGCAGCAGGGCGCCGGTCATGATGAACAGGAAGTTATAGGTGTTCAGCCCTGAAATGGCACTGATCGCCGGTTTGGTCGAGAACTCATGGAACAGCCAGCCGGCCGCCAGCAATGCCAGCAGAATGGTCAGCAAGGGGCTGTGCTCGAGCCACTCACCCGGGCGGGCGGGGGCTTGCAGTTTGGGCAGGTTGAACGCCGGGTCGACCCCACAGGCCTTGGCATCGCGGGCGCTGTTCGGGCCGGGTGCGGTGGCGTAGGCGATGATCAGCGACACCACGATCAATGCCAGCAACAGCACGCCGGATTGCCACAGGAAGATGGTGTCGGTGAACGGGATTACTCCCGTGATCGACAGAATCGACGGCGGCAGGCTGGCCGGGTTGGCCTGCAACTGTGCCGCCGATGACGACAACCCCAACGCCCACACGGCGCCGAGCCCCAGATACGCCGCCGCACCGGCAGCACGGTAATCCATGCGCAGATCCGTGCGACGCGCCAGCGCCCGCACCAGCAAACCGCCAAACACCAGGGACAAGCCCCAGTTCAGCAACGAGGCGACCATCGAGATCAGCGCCACCCAGGCCACGGCCGAGCGGCCATTCTTTGGGATACGCGCTAGGCGGTCGATCAGTTTCACGGCGGGCGGCGAGCTGGCGACGACATAACCGCCGATCACCACGAAGGCCATCTGCATGGTGAACGGGATCAGGCTCCAGAACCCATCACCAAAGGCCTTGGCGGCCTCGGTCGGTGCGGCGCCCATACCCAGGGTCGCCACGGCAACGATGATCACCGCAAGGGCGGCGAATACCCAGGAGTCTGGAAACCAGCGCTCGGCGAAATTGGAACAACGCAGGGCAAATCGGGCATAGCGGCTTTCTTCGATAGCATCGGCCATGAGTCTTTCCTCTTATAGTTATTAGGGTGCAGGCGATTTTCCGGCATGTTCCGCTACGGCCATTGATATGGGAATGCAGTTATCTTCATCGATCCATGAGGAAAACAAATATATCTGTCGCGATTGCCATCATTGGGCTCAGCTCATAACCTGCACGCCATTTTGTTTGTCTGCCGAGCCTCCACATGACTGCCACCTTTCCTACGCAGGCGCAGCGTTTTTCCCGCTCCGACTACAAAACCCTGGGCCTGGCCGCCCTCGGCGGTGCCCTGGAAATCTACGATTTCATCATCTTCGTGTTTTTCGCGCTGACCTTGAGCCAGCTGTTCTTCCCGCCGGAAATGCCTGAGTGGCTGCGCCTGCTGCAAAGCTTCGGCATCTTTGTCACCGGCTACCTGGCGCGCCCGCTGGGCGGCATCCTGATGGCGCACTTCGCCGATCACCTGGGACGCAAGCGCGTGTTCAGCCTGAGCATCCTGATGATGGCCTTGCCCTGCCTGCTGATCGGGATCATGCCGACCTACGCGCAAATCGGTTACTTCGCCCCGCTGATCCTGCTGGTGCTGCGCGTGCTGCAAGGTGCGGCGGTCGGCGGTGAAGTGCCCAGCGCCTGGACCTTCGTCGCCGAACACGCGCCCCCCCACCATCGCGGCTATGCCCTGGGCTTCCTGCAAGCCGGCCTGACCTTCGGCTACCTGCTCGGCGCCCTCACCGCCACGCTGTTGGCGCAGGTCTTCACCCCCGCAGAAATCCTCGACTACGCCTGGCGCTTCCCATTCCTGCTCGGCGGTGTGTTCGGCGTGATCGGCGTGTGGCTGCGCCGCTGGCTCAGCGAAACCCCGGTGTTCCTCGAAATGCAGGCCCGCCGCCAGGCTGCCGCCGAACTCCCGCTGCGTACCGTGCTGCGTGACCATCGCGCGGTGTTGCTGCCCGCGATGATCCTCACCTGCGTACTCACCTCCGCCGTAGTCGTACTGGTAGTGATCACCCCGACCATGATGCAGAAAACCTTCGGCATGAGCCCCAGCCACACCTTCGCCCTGAGCGCGTTGGGCATCGTGTTCCTGAACATCGGCTGCGTCCTGGCCGGCCTGCTGGTGGACCGCATCGGCGCCTGGCGCGCGGTGCTGGTCTACAGCCTGATGCTGCCGGTGGGGATTGCGGTGCTGTACGCCAGCCTGATCAACGGCGGGATCTGGCTGGGCGCGGCATATGCCGTGGCGGGCCTCAGTTGCGGCGTAGTTGGCGCGGTGCCGTCGGTGATGGTCGGCCTGTTTCCGGCGCAGGTGCGGGTGTCGGGGATTTCCTTTACCTACAACATTGCCTACGCGCTGTGGGCGAGCACCACGCCGCTGCTGCTGATTGCGTTGATGCCGACCAGCCCGTGGATCTGCGTGGGGTATTGCGTGGTGATGGGGGCGGTGGGGGTGGGGAGTGTGGCGTTGTTTGGAAAACAGCACGCTGTGGATGCTGTTACAAATGCCACGTAGGGCCATCAATTGACCGGATTTGCCGCCGTTTCTATAGTCCTGGCCACCCCTGAACAGCATTCAGAACCTTATGAACCAGACGGCTTTTATCAATCCCGCGATCCTTTCCTGGTCTCGCCAGCGGGCGGGTTTGTCTGAGGCAAAGGTTGCCAAAAGTCTCACGGTGCATCTGGGGCGTGTCAGGGAGTGGGAAGTAGGTCAGAGCCTTCCTACGTTTAACCAAGCGCAAAAATGGGCCGTTATTGCACATATCCCTTTTGGTTTTCTTTTCCTCAAGGTTCCGCCGCAGGATCATCTTTCTATCCCCGATCTGCGTACTGGGGAGGGTGTTTTTCCTGACAAACCCAGCTTGAATCTAATAGACACCGTGATAGACGTGCTCCGTAAACAAGACTGGTATTTGGAGTACTTGCAGGACCACGAGCGTTCTCCGCTGCCTTTCGTGGGAAGTTTCAGCAGTCGTTCGCCCATCAAGGACGTGGTTGCAGATATTCGTCGCGTCCTCGGTGTGACGGATGACTTTGCCCGTATGAGCTATGAGGACTATTTCAGGGCCTTGGTAAGTGGCGCCGAGGACGCTGGCATTCTCGTCATGCGCAGCGGTGTTGCCATGGGAAACACCCACCGAAAACTTGATGTGAGTGAGTTTCGAGGATTTGCGATCAGCAACGCGATGGCTCCCGTGGTGTTCATCAACAGTGCGGACGCACCCACGGCGCGGCTTTTTACATTGATGCATGAGCTGGCGCATATCTGGATTGGCAGCACGGGTGTCTCCGATGGCAACAGTCACAGTGCCCGCCAGGAAGAAGCTTTTTGCAATGCTGTCGCGGGAGAGTTCTTGGCGCCGGAGCTGGTTTTTCGGGGGCACTGGGATTCGAATATTCACTGGGAAGGAAACCTGGCTCCCTTGGCCGGACGCTTTCGCGTCAGCACTTTGGTGATTGCCCGTCGTGCCCGTGATCTTGGCTACATCAGCAGTGATGAATATGGCGCCTATTACCGTCGTATCTTGCAGGCGTATCGAGATAAGGACGGCAGTGGAGGGGACTACTACCGCACCGCGGCAATCAGAAACAGCACCCGTTTGAGCAAGGCTGTTCTGGCAGAAGCGCAGAGCGGGCGGATTCTGCTGCGAGAAGCGGGGAAACTGCTGGGTGTGCAGCCTGCCAAGTTGAAGACTTATGGGATGAAACTATCGGCATGAAGCATCTATTGGATTCGAACACGCTGATCGAGGCCAAGAACCGCTATTACGCAATGACGGTTTGCCCAGGTTACTGGGCATGGATTCTTCAGCAGCACCAGGCTTTGGAGATAGCCAGTATCGTGCCCGTCAGGGACGAACTCGCCAGGGGCAATGACGATTTGACCCAATGTTTGCTCACTGTTCGGTGTGCCTTACATGAATACATTTGAGTTGCTTGGCAAGCTCGATGCTCGTTTTGTTTTGCATCAGTAAAACCATTGAGGGGAAGAGCTCTTCCCCTCAGTACGGCGTTTTTAGGTCAGGAAATGCCAAAGCACTAGCGTCCCCACCAGACCGACGACTGAAACAATCGTCTGCAACACCGACCACACCCAGATCGTTTGCTTCAGTTGCAAGCCGAAGTACTCACGCACCATCCAGAACCCGGCGTCGTTGACGTGGCAGAAGAACACCGAGCCGGCGCCGATAGCCAGCGCGACCAACGAGCTTTGCGTCACCGCCAACCCGGCCATCATCGGCGCGAGAATGCCCGCCGTCGTGGTGGTGGCGACTGTCGCCGAACCCGTTGCCTGGCGCAGCGCAACCGCGATCAGCCACGCCAGCAGCAGGTACGGCATGTGCGCACCTTCGGCGACCTTGCTGATGGTCTGGCTCACGCCGGCATCCAGCAGGGTTTGCTTGAGGCCGCCGCCGGCGCCGATGGTGAGCAGCAAGACGGCGATGGGGGCGAGGGCTTTGCGCAGGGTGTTGCCCACGTCGGCTCTTGGCATGCCGGCGGCCCAGCCCAGGCAGATCACGGCGGCGATCACGGCCAGGCCGAGGGCGATCAGCGGTTCACCGAGGAACTTCAAGGTCAGGCCGACGCTGCTGTCGGCCGGTAGCGCGACCTTGGCCAGCGTGCTGCCCAGCATCAGGATCACCGGTAACAGAATGATCAGCAACGACACGGTAAAGCTCGGCTGGCGCGGCGCCTTGGGCGGTGCGCTGAACAGTGCGCCGATGTCCGCCGGTTCATCCACCTGCAGGCGCTTGGACAGCCAGTTGCCATAGATCGGACCAGCCAGGATCACCGCCGGCACCGCCAGGCAGAAACCCAGCAACATGGTCAGGCCGAGGTCGGCGTGCAAGGCGCCTACCGCAATCAGCGGCCCCGGATGCGGCGGCATCAGAGCGTGCAGGGTGGTCATGCCGGCCAGTGCCGGGATGGCGATTTTCAGCAGTGGCTGGTTCGAACGCTTGGCCATCACAAAGATGATCGGCACCATCATCACCAGGCCCACTTCGAAGAACAACGGCAGGCCGATCACCATCGCCACCAGCGCCATTACCCACGGCAATGACTTGCCCTTGCCCAGCCCGAGCAAGGTGGTGGCAATGCGGTCGGCCGCGCCGGATTCGGCCATCAATGCGCCGAGCATCGAGCCCAGCGCAATGATGATCCCGGCTTCACCGAGGATCGCCCCGGCGCCTTTGCTGAAGGCCTTGGCCACTTCTTCCGGCGGCAGGCCGGCGCCGACACCGGCGATAAAGGTGCCGATCAGGATCGACAGGAATGGCGGCAACTTGGTCGCGCTGATCAGCACGATGATGCTGGCGATGGCCAGCAGTACACAAAACATAAGGCGAGTGTCGTGAACCATCCACGCGGCAGTCGATAACTCCAAGGCGGGACTCCTTATCGAACAGGTTGGGGAAATTGTTTCTTTTTGTTTCCTGCCCGAAAAGCATACCCGATACCGCGCTGGCCAAGTGCTTATGTACCGTTTTGGTGCGATCAGCGGCGGGCGGTCGAAATGCCCGCCGCAGAGCCATTGCTGTCGGATTTGTAATCTTTGCTCCACCGCCCTGATAAGTCGCGGCCGCTACATTGCCTGCGCTTGTACTTCATGGGCGTGGAACTCTCGTTATGGCAATTTCCGTTAGAAAACTCATGGGGGCGGGTGTGTTGTGGCTGGTTGCCGGCGCGGCCCAGGCACAGACCCTCACACTCGATTCAGCCTTGCAGACCGCCTTCGCCAATAACCCTGACCTGGCGGCTGCACAATGGGAAGTCGACATCGCCCAGGGCGGCCGCCAGCAGGCCGGGTTGATCCCCAACCCGGTGCTCTCCTGGGACGCCGAAGACACCCGTCGCAACTCTCGCACCACCTCCATCAAGCTCAGCCAGGCCCTGGAGTTGGGCGGCAAGCGTGGTGCACGCATTGACGTGGCCAGCCGTGCCCAGGACGCCGCCGCCCTGACCTTGGAACAGCGCCGCAACACACTGCGCGCCGACGTCATCGACAACTACTACGGCGCGCTGCGTGCCCAGGAACGCCTCGACCTGGCGCAGCGTTCCATGGCCGTGGCCGAGCGCGGCCTGGGCGTTGCCAATGGTCGCGTCACGGCGGGCAAAGCGTCGCCGGTAGAGGCAACCCGTGCGCAGGTGCAACTATCGGAAATGCGCCTGGAATTGAACCGCGCACAGGTCGGCCTCGCCGACGCCTTTCGCCGCCTGGCCGCCAGCACCGGCAGTGCCGGCGCGGATTTCCAGGCCGTCGCTACACCGTCCCAATCCACACCGCCCCTGCCGCCGCTTGCACAGTTGTTGACGCGCCTTGAGCAGACCACTGAACTGCGCCTGGCCGAGCTGAACATTCTGCAAAACGAAGCCAGCGTCGGCCTGGAAAAAGCCCAACGCATTCCCGACCTCGATGTGTCCATCGGCAGCCAGTACGACGCCAGCGTGCGCGAGCGCGTGAACCTGGTGGGCGTGTCGATGCCGATCCCGCTGTTCAACCGCAATCAGGGCAACGTGCTCGCCGCCACCCGCCGCGCCGACCAGGCCCGTGACCTGCGCAACGCCACCGAACTGCGCCTGCGCACTGAAACCCGCCAGGCGCTGGACCTGTGGCAAACCGCTAATACCGAAGTGCGCGCGTTCAACCAGCAGATCCTGCCCGCCGCGCAAAGTGCAGTGGACAGCGCCACCCGTTGTTTCGAGATGGGCAAGTTCAGCTACCTCGACGTGCTCGACGCCCAGCGCACCCTGATCGCTGCGCGCACCCAGTACCTCACCGCCACCGCCCAGGCCACTGACGCCTGGGTGCGTATCGAACGGATCTACGGCGACCTCGCCCGGTTTTGATTGTCTTTGGAGTCCTTTATGAACAACCGACACGGTGTGGCACTTGCCATTGCCCTGGGCCTGATGCTGTCCGGCGTTGCCTGGGCCGATGAAGTAGAAGGCACACTCGAACTCACCGAGCAGCAGATCCAGGCCGCTGGCATTCAACTGGCCCAGGCCGAGCCCCGCACCCTTAGCACGATGCTGGTACTGCCGGGCGAGGTGCGTTTCGACGAAGATCGCACCTCCCATATCATCCCGCGTGTGGCGGGTGTGGTGGAGTCGGTCAAGGCCAACCTCGGCCAATCGGTGAAGAAGGGTGAGCTGTTGGCGGTGATTGCCAGCCAGCAGATCTCCGACCAGCGCAGTGAGCTGGCCGCCAGCGAGCGCCGGGTTGAATTGGCGCGTACCACCTTTCAGCGTGAACGCCAGTTGTGGCAGGACAAGATCTCCGCCGAACAGGATTACCTGCTGGCGCGCCAGGCCCTGCAGGAAGCTGAGATTGCCCTGAACAACGCTCGTCAAAAGATGACCGCATTAAGCGGCAGCGCTGTGCTGGTTGGCGGCAATCGCTACGAGTTGCGCGCCCCGTTCGCCGGTGTGGTGGTGGAAAAACACCTGGGTGTCGGTGAAGTCGTCAGCGAAACCAGCAACGCTTTCACCCTCTCGGACTTGTCCCAGGTGTGGGTGACCTTCGGTGTGTTTCCCAAGGACTTGAACAAGGTCAGGGTGGGCAAACCGGTCACCGTCAGCTCCACCGAAATGGGCACCCAAGTGCAGGGCACTGTGGCTTACGTCGGCAACCTGCTCGGTGAGCAGACGCGCACGGCCACCGTGCGCATCAGTGTGCCCAACCCCGATGACGCCTGGCGCCCTGGGCTGTTTGTCAGCGTGCAACTGGCGACGGATTCTTACCAGGCGAAGGTCACCGTCCCGCAGGCCGCGATCCAGACCGTCGAGGACAAACCCTCGGTATTCGTACGTACCCCGGAGGGCTTCATCACCCGTCACCTGGAGCTTGGTGCGAGCGAAAACGGCTACGTCGAAGTGCGCCAGGGCCTCGATGCCGGGGCGCAGGTGGCCACGGTCGGCAGCTTCATCCTCAAGTCCGAACTGGGCAAAGGCTCGGCCGAGCACGCCCATTGATCCTGCGAGTGATTCCCCATGTTTGAGCGCCTTATCCAATTTGCCATCGAGCAGCGCATCATCGTGCTGCTGGCGGTGCTGTTGATGGCCGGTGTCGGCATCACCAGCTATCAGAAATTGCCCATCGACGCGGTACCTGACATCACCAACGTACAGGTGCAGATCAACTCGGCGGCGGCCGGGTATTCACCGCTGGAAACCGAACAGCGCATCACCTTCCCCATCGAAACCGCCATGGCCGGTTTGCCCGGATTGCAGCAGACCCGTTCGTTGTCGCGCTCCGGGTTGTCTCAGGTAACGGTGATCTTCAAGGACGGCACCGACCTGTTCTTCGCCCGGCAACTGGTCAACGAGCGCCTGCAAGTGGCCCGCGAGCAATTGCCCAGCGGCATCGAAACGGCCATGGGGCCGATTTCCACCGGCCTCGGGGAAATTTTCCTGTGGACCGTCGAGGCCGAGGACGGCGCACGCAAAGACGATGGCACGCCTTACACACCCACCGACCTGCGGGTCATCCAGGACTGGATCATCAAGCCACAACTGCGCAACGTGCCGGGCGTGGCCGAGATCAACACCATTGGTGGCTTCGCCAAGGAGTACCAGATTGCCCCCGACCCCAAGCGCCTGGCGGCCTACAACCTGACCCTGAATGACCTGGTCACGGCGCTGGAGCGCAACAATGCCAACGTCGGCGCTGGCTATATCGAGCGCAGTGGCGAGCAACTGTTGATCCGGGCACCGGGCCAGTTGGCGTCCATCGACGACATCGCCAATATCGTTATCACCAGCTCGGACGGCACACCGATTCGCGTGCGCAATGTGGCCCAGGTCGAGATCGGCCGCGAACTGCGCACCGGCGCCGCCACCGAAAACGGCCGTGAAGTCGTGCTCGGCACGGTGTTCATGTTGATCGGTGAAAACAGCCGCAGCGTGTCCCAGGCTGTGGCGGAAAAACTCGAAGAGATCAACCGCTCGCTGCCCGAAGGCGTGGTGGCGGTCACGGTCTACGACCGCACCCACCTGGTCGAAAAAGCCATCGCCACCGTGAAGAAAAACCTCTTCGAAGGTGCGTTGCTGGTGGTCGCGGTGCTGTTCCTGTTCCTCGGCAATATCCGCGCTGCGCTGATCACTGCCATGGTGATTCCCCTGGCGATGCTGTTCACTTTTACCGGAATGTTCACCAACAAGGTCAGTGCCAACTTGATGAGCCTCGGCGCGCTGGACTTCGGCATTATCGTCGATGGCGCAGTGGTGATCGTCGAGAACGCCATCCGCCGCCTGGCCCATGCGCAACAACGTCACGGCCGCCTGCTGACCCGCAGCGAACGCCTGCATGAGGTGTTTGCGGCGGCGAAGGAAGCGCGGCGGGCGCTGATCTTCGGGCAACTGATCATCATGGTGGTGTACCTGCCGATCTTCGCCCTCACCGGGGTGGCCGGGAAGATGTTCCACCCGATGGCGTTTACCGTGGTGATCGCCCTGTTGGGCGCGATGATCCTGTCGGTGACCTTCGTGCCGGCGGCGATTGCGCTGTTCGTCACCGGCAAGGTCAAGGAAGAAGAAAATAGTGTGATGCGCACCGCGCGCCGGGTCTACGCACCGGTGCTGGACTGGGTGATGGCGCGCCGACCGCTGGTGTTCGGCTTGGCCGTGTTGACCATCGTCGCCTCCGGCGTTCTTGCCAGCCGCATGGGCAGCGAGTTTATCCCCAGCCTCAGTGAGGGCGACTTCGCCCAGCAGGCCTTGCGCGTGCCCGGCACCAGCCTGACGCAATCGGTGCAGATGCAGCAGCAACTGGAAAAAACCTTGATGGCCCAGGTGCCGGAAATCCAGCGGGTGTTTGCACGTACCGGCACCGCGGAAATTGCCTCAGACCCGATGCCGCCAAATATTTCCGACAGCTACGTGATGCTCAAGCCGAAGGACCAATGGCCCGACCCGAAGAAGTCCCGGGAAGCGTTAATCGCTGATATCCAGCGTGCCAGTGCGATTGTGCCAGGCAGTGCATACGAGTTGTCGCAGCCGATCCAACTGCGCTTCAACGAACTGATTTCCGGGGTGCGCAGTGATGTGGCGGTGAAGGTGTTCGGCGATGACATGGGCGTGCTCAACACCACCGCCGGGGAAATCGCCGAGACCTTGCAGACGCTTGATGGCGCCTCGGAAGTGAAGGTTGAGCAGACGTCCGGCCTGCCGGTGCTGACCATCAATATCGACCGCGACAAGGCTGCGCGCTTTGGCCTGAATGTGGGCGATGTGCAGGACACCATTGCCGTCGCTGTCGGTGGGCGCCAGGCCGGTACGTTGTATGAAGGTGACCGGCGTTTCGACATGGTCGTGCGTTTGTCCGACGCGTTGCGCACCGATATCGACGGGCTGTCTCGGCTGTTGATTCCGGTGCCGGGTAATGCGGCTGGCCAGTTGGGGTTTATCGCCTTGTCCCAGGTCGCCAGTCTGGACCTGGTGCTCGGCCCGAACCAGATCAGCCGCGAGAATGGCAAGCGCCTGGTGATCGTCAGCGCCAACGTGCGGGGCCGGGATATCGGCTCGTTTGTCGAGGAGGCCGAGGCTGCCTTGATCGCCCAGGTGAAAGTACCGGCGGGCTACTGGACCACCTGGGGCGGCCAGTTCGAACAGTTGAAGGAAGCCTCCGAGCGCCTGCGCATCGTGGTGCCGGTGGCATTGCTGCTGGTGTTCGGCCTGTTGTTCATGATGTTCAACAACCTGAAGGACGGCCTGCTGGTGTTCACCGGGATTCCGTTCGCCTTGACCGGTGGGATCATGGCGCTGTGGCTGCGGGATATTCCGCTGTCGATCTCGGCGGGGGTGGGCTTTATCGCCTTGTCCGGCGTGGCGGTGCTGAACGGCCTGGTGATGATCGCCTTTATCCGCAACCTGCGTGAGGAAGGGCGCTCGTTGTCGATGGCGATCAACGAAGGCGCGCTGACCCGACTGCGTCCGGTGTTGATGACAGCATTGGTGGCGTCCCTCGGGTTTATCCCCATGGCGCTTGCCACCGGCACCGGTGCCGAAGTGCAGCGGCCCTTGGCGACGGTGGTGATCGGCGGGATCATTTCCTCAACATTGCTGACCCTGCTGGTGCTGCCGGCCCTGTATCAGTGGGCCCATCGCAAGGAAGAGGAAACACCAGGCTGAACCGTGTGAACCGGCCCGGCTGGCTGCTGACCTCGGCGTGCCCCTGATGCAGGTGCATGATCGACTGCACAATCGCCAGGCCGAGTCCGGTGCCGCCTTCCGCGCGGGTACGGCTGCTGTCGGCGCGGTAGAAACGTTCGAACAGGTGGGGCAAGTGATGGGCCTCGATACCGCGCCCAGGGTTGCCGACCGACAGCGCCACGCTCCGGTCGTAGCTTTCCACCAGTAGCAACACGCTGGAGTCGCAGGGGGTGTGGCGAATGGCATTGGACAGCAGGTTGGAAATGGCGCGCTGGATCATCAAGCGGTCGCCCGTTACCCAGGCATCGCCGCGCAGGCTCAGGGTCACGTGCTTGTCTTCGGCGCTGAGCGCGAACAGTGCCATCACCCGTTGCGCTTCCTCGGCCAGCGACACCGGGGCAAACCCGGCCCGTGCCGCCGGGTGGCTGACCTGGGCGAGGAACAACATGTCGGAGACGATGCGCGACAGACGCTCCATTTCCTCGGTACAGGATTCCAGGCCGGCCTTGTACTCCGCCGAGGGCCGCTCGCGGGACAGGGTCACCTGGGCCTTGCCCATCAGGTTGGTCAGCGGGGCGCGCAGTTCGTGGGCCAGGTCGTCGGAGAACTGCGACAGCTGCTGCACCCCGGCGTCCAGGCGATGCAGCATGAAATTGATGCCCTGGGCCAATTCGCCGAGTTCCTTGGGCAGGTTGTCCAGGGCCAGGCGATGGGTCAGGTCCTGGGTGCTGACCTTGGCCGCCACCCGGCTGAACTGCTGCAAGGGCGCAAGCCCGCGTTGCACCAGCCACCAGGCGCCCATGCCGATCAGGATCAGCAGCATCGGCAGGGCGATTACCGTGGAGCGCAGGTAGGCACTGAGCAACGCTTCATCATCGGAACGGTCCAGCGACAACAACACGCGTACGTATTCGCCCCCTTGCAGGGGCATCAGGCGCGTCGCACTGAGAATACGATTGCCCTGGCCATCGACCCAGTTCAAATAGGCCAGGTTCTTGCCGGTGGGCACGTCGAGCAACAGCGGTTGCTGGGGCCTGGCGCCGACGCTGAGGAGTACCGGTGCATCGGGCCGTGCGCCGATGATGGTCAGGTAGATATTGTCGTGGCCCATCACCAGGTCCAGCAGTGAATGGGGGCGGTTGGTGATGCGGTGTTCATCGAGGCCTTGGCCGAGGGTATGGGCCAGTTGCTCCATTTTGTTTTCCAGGCCCTTGCGCGCGAGCTTGTCCAATTCGTGGGTCAGGGCCAGGTACGCCAGGGTTGCCAGCAGCAAAACCAGCCCGGCGCCCATCAGGCTGACGGTCAACCCCAGGCGCATCGACAGGCTGCTGGTCTTCATGGCCGCGCCTCCAGCACATACCCCACGCCGCGAATGGTGTGGATCAACTTCACCTCGCTCTGGTCATCGACCTTGGCGCGCAGGCGGCTGATGGAGACCTCCACCACATTGGTGTCGCAGTCAAAGTTCATGTCCCACACCAGCGAGATGATCTGCGTGCGGGTCATCACCTCGCCGGACTGGCGCATCAGCACATGCAGCAGGGCGAACTCCTTGGTGGTCAGGTCGATCCGGCGGTTGCCGCGGTAGGCGCGATGCCGGCGCGGGTCCAGTTCCAGGTCCGAGACGCGCAGCACGTCCGGCACCGGGATGTGCTCGCTGCGCCGTAGCAACGTACGCACGCGAGCGAGCAGTTCGGGAAACTCAAAGGGTTTGACCAGGTAATCATCGGCACCCATGTCCAGGCCCTTGATCTTGTCGGCCAGCCGACCGCGTGCGGTCAGCATCATCACGCGCTGATTGCCGTCGCGGCGCAGTTGCTCCAGCACTTCCCAACCGTCGGTGTTGGGCAGGTTCACATCAAGGATCACCAATTCGTAGCTGTGCTGCCGGGCCAGGTGCAGGCCATCGATGCCGCTGGCGGCGCAATCGACGACATAACCGCTTTCGGTCAGGCCTTGCTGCAGGTAGTCGGCGGTTTTTTGCTCGTCCTCAACCACAAGGATACGCATGGGGAGTTACCTTTAAAGAAAACGAAAAGGGCATGGCCTCATGGCGAGGCGGGGGAGGCTGTAGGAAAACTCTGGACCGTGAAGTAGCTTTAGGGTCAAGCCATGTCAGACAGGTGCGACGATTCGTCACTGAGCCTGCACACAAAAAAAACGCCCCGACCGGGGCGCAAAAATTCATCTCTGTTCCAAAGGAGCTACACGAAAGCCGCAGAGATGAGAGGTGTTCGGTGTGCAGTGTAGAAAGTGCAACTTAACGAGAAGGTGAGACCAATATTACAGTTCTGACAGACTTCAACCTGTGAAGAGATGTAGCGCATCGGCAAGTGAATGTAATTGGCCTACCTTAAAGCACCGCAATGGGGTACTCGATAATCAGCCGAACTTCTTCCAAGTCCGACTCGAATGCACTTGAGCGCACGGTCGCCTGGCGCAGCCGCAGTGATAAATCCTTCAAGTTTCCACTTTGCACCACATATTTGGCCTCGATATCCCGCTCCCAGCGGCGTTGGTCGGTCAGTGGGGCGCCGGCTGCATCGCGACGCATGTACACCGCGTTGGCGTTGCTGTAATCGGCGCCAGTGCCTTTGCCGTAGCGGGTCATGAACGACAGGCCGGGGATGCCGAATGCCTGCATGTCCAGGTCATAGCGCACCATCCATGAGCGTTCCTTGGGCGAGTTGAAGTCGCTGTACTGGATCGAGTTGTTGAGGAAGATCGAGTCGGACTGGCGCAGGTAGTCGAAGTCGTCATCACCGTTGTTGCGCTGGTGGGAGAGGGCCAGGCTGTGGGCGCCGACCTTCACTCCGAGCCGGGCGCTCCAGATGGCATTATCGAATTCACCGAGCTTTTTCCGGCCCTCGTCCACCGCCTTGTAGTAGTTGACGTCGCCGAACAGCGAGACATCTTCACCCAGCGGATAGCTGACGGCGCTGCCGACGTAGTACTGGTCCCAGGCATCTTTCAAGCGGCTGCCGTAAAGGCTGACGCTGAGGTGTTGGTTGACGGTGTAATCACCGCCGAAATAACCGACCCAGGGCGAGTCGACCGGGCCTGCGTAAAAGGTCGCGAAGCCTTTGTTCATGCCGCTCTCGCTCGGTTGGCTCATGCCGCTCAAGCGCCCGCCTTGCAGGGTCAGGCCCTCGAGGCTGGTGTTCTGTGCGGTCACGCCACGAAAACTTTCCGGCAACACGCGTGAATCGCCGTAGGCCACGACGGGGGTCAGCGGGAATACGTCGCCGGCCTTGATGACGGTATCCAGCATGCGCAGTTTCGCGGCGCCGCCGACTTTACTGTAGGTGTCCTCGGGGTGGTTTTCGCTGTCCACCGGCTGCACGCCGAACGAGCCTTTGCCGCCGCTGCGGCCGGTGCCCGAGTCCAGCTTTATGCCGACCATGGCAAACGCATCCACGCCAAAGCCCACGGTGCCTTGGGTAAAACCAGATTCGAAGCGGCCGATCAAACCTTGTGCCCAGGCCTCTGAATAGCCATTGCCGGTGGGGCTGGACTGGCCTTTGCGATCATCGCGGTTGAAGTAAAAATTACGCGCCAGCACATTGAAGCGGCTGCCTTCGATAAAGCCCTCGGGCGGGTCCTCCACGGCCACGGCAGCCAGCGGGAAAGCGGCGCACAGTGAAAGGGGAAGGCTGTAGTGACGGATACGCATGGTTCGCTCCTGGTGCTTGGCAGTTTCAGCTTCTTATGAGAGCGGGCGTTCTTATTGATCTGGCCCGGGCTGATAGTTGCAAACCGCAGATAACGAAGAAGTGGCACGAAGATTACAATTCTGGAAACTCACACTTATCTAACAAATAAGTAATGCTCTGGTGAAGTTTGCGTCAGGGTCAGTTGGTTAGTCTGCGCACTGAATCTTTCAGTCGAGGAACTAATCATGAAGTTTTATAAAGTCGCGCTGGGTGTTTTAACCGCCATCCTGTCGTTCGGTGCGTTGGCCGAAGGTGGGGGGGACCGTACGTTCGCACTGATGATGGAGCGCAATGAAAAAGCCATGGCCGAGTACGCCGCCAAAAAGGGCAAGCCGGCGCCCGAGGTGCAGGCGTATCGCTATGGCATGAAGCTGGACATCGCCAAGGTGGTCAACGTCACGCCGCCGATCCGCTCGTGCAACGCGGTGCCGTCGCGCATGACCTATGAAGACTCCAGCGGCAAGCTCAAGACCCTTGAGTATCAAGTGATGGGCGTGTGCCGAAACAACGGCAGCTGATGTGGCCGAAAAAATACTTGGGCGAGGGCCTCAAGCTCGCTTAAGAAAATGCCGGCAGCGCCGATGCAGGTCGGATTCATCTCCCTCATTTGATCCTCGGTGCCCCATGTTCAACACCCGTTTGAAGCAGGAGCTGTCGGCTCTTCGCGAAGAGTTGTCCAGCTTGAATCAGGTCAAGGAGAGCCTGGAAAGTGAAATGCTGTGCCTGACGCTGGACGCCGAAGGCCGGGTGGAATGGGCCAATGCCAACTTCCTGCAGGAGCTGGCCTACCAGAGTGGCCAACTGCTGGGGCGTGCGATCGAAGACCTGGAGCCAGCCCACGTGCGCAGGGATGAGTTCCAGCAACGCTTCAAGAACGCCCTGGTGCGCGGCGAGCATTTCGCCGGCACCGTGCGCCTGATGCGGGGCAATGGCCAGGAAGCCTGGCTGCGTTCGATTCTGCAGCCGGTGCGCAGCTCCGAGGGGCGCATCAAGCATTTTTCGATTTATTCCAGCGACCTCACCCGCACCATCGAGGCTTCCCGCGAGCATGAAAACCTCATGAACGCGCTGGTGCGCTCTACCGCCGTGATCGAGTTCGACCTCGGCGGGCACGTGCTGAGCGCCAATGACCGTTTCCTCGGGGGCATGGGTTACAGCCTGGCGCAGATCCAGGGCAAACATCACCGGATATTCTGCGAGCCAGAGGAATACAACAGCACCGAGTACCAGGACTTCTGGAAGCGCTTGAACGCCGGTGAGTTCGTCGCGGCACGCTTTAAACGGGTCGACAGCCATGGCCGCGTGGTGTGGCTGGAAGCGACCTACAACCCGGTGCTGGACGCCAATGACCGGTTGTACAAAGTGGTCAAGTTCGCCACGGTGATCACCGACCAGGTCAACCAGGAACAGGCGGTCGCCGACGCGGCGAACATTGCCTACAGCACCTCGTTGCAAACCGACAACAGCGCCCAGCGCGGCACCACCGTGGTGACCCAGGCGGTGGATGTGATGCGCGACCTGGCCAGGCACATGCAACAGGCCGGTGACGGTATCGAGGCGCTCAACGCCCAATCCCAAGTGATCGGCACCATCGTCAAGACCATCAGCGGCATTGCCGAGCAGACCAACCTGCTGGCGCTCAACGCCGCCATCGAAGCGGCGCGTGCTGGCGAACAAGGTCGTGGTTTTGCGGTAGTCGCCGATGAAGTTCGGCAGTTGGCCTCGCGTACCAGCAAGGCCACTGAGGAAATTGTCGGCGTGGTCCGTCAGAACCAGGACATGGCCCGCGACGCGGTCGCCCTGATGACCGACGGTCGCCTGCAAGCCGAACAGGGCCTGGCGCTGGCTGCCGAAGCGGGCACGGTGATCGTGGAGATCCAGGACGGGGCGCAGAAGGTGGTCAGCGCGGTGGGCCAGTTCGCCAACCAACTGTCGAGTTGAGCGTAGGGCTTCAGGTATCGTAGGGGCTTTCTGGTATCAAGAGTCGACTGTCCATGAGCCCTACCCACCGTCGCCCCGTCCCGCTGTCCAAGGCCTACCGCTTGCTCAACCACGGCCCTACGGTGCTGGTGAGCGCTGCCCACAACGGCCAGCGCAATATCATGGCCGCGGCCTGGGCCATGCCGCTGGATTTCGAACCGCCGAAGGTAGCGGTGGTGCTGGACAAGGCCACCTGGACCCGCCAACTGCTGGAAGGCGCCGGCACCTTTGTGTTGCAGGTGCCTTGCGCGAGCCAGGCCGACCTTGTGCAAACCGTGGGCAACACCACCGGTGCCGACACGGATAAGTTTGCCGCCTACGGCTTGCACACGTTCCGCGGTGAACACATCGACGCGCCGCTGCTGGAAGGTTGCGTGGCCTGGCTGGAATGCCGACTGCTGCCCGAGCCTCATAACCAGCAGGCCTATGATCTGTTTTTGGGTGAAGTGGTCGCGGCCTATGCCGACGAACGCGTATTCAGCGACGGCCGCTGGCACTTCGAAGGGCATGATGAACTGCGCACCTTGCACCATGTGGCGGGCGGGCATTTTCTCACCATCGGCCAGCCGATTGATGGGCACGCGCTCTAAGCCTAGTCAGCGCCCGAGCATCTTTACCCAGCGCGACGGCGGCATGCCGTAGGTGCTGCGAAACTGCCGGGTCATGTGGCTCTGGTCGGTGAAGCCGGCCGTCATCGCCGCGTCCACCAGCGATTGGCCCTGGGCCAGCAGGCTGCGCACCAGGTCCAGGCGGCGCATGGTCAGGTAGCGATAGGGGCTGGTGCCGAACAGCAGGCGAAAATCCCGCGACAAGGCCCAGCGGTCACGGCCGGCGTGGTCGGCCATTTCATCCAGAGTGATGCTGCGGCCCAGCGCACTGTGGATGAACTCCCGGGCGCGCTCGGCGGCCACGTAGTCGAAAGTCTTGCGGCTGATGATCCCGCCCGAGACGTTGTTCAGCGCATGGGCGAGGTCGAACAGGGCGTCCTGTTCCTGCAATGGGTCGATGGGGTTGTCCAGGTTCTGCAGCAGCACTTCGCTGGCGCGCAACAGCCTGGGGTCGGTAGACAGGCCGCCCGGGATAAACGGCAACGGTTTGCCGCCGAGAATCTGCTGGATCAGCGACGGCTCTACGTAAATCATCCGGTATTTGAAGCCCTCTTCACTGCCGGCGTGGCCGTCGTGGGTTTCATCGGGGTGAAGCACCATGGTTGTGCCCGGCACGCTGTGGATCATGTCGCCGCGGTAGTGAAAGCTCTGCACGCCCGTCAACGTACGCCCGATGGCGTAAGTGTCGTGGCGATGCGGGTCGAAGGCGAAGCCGGCAAAGTATGCCTCGATACGGTCCAGGCCACTGGCATGGGGCGCGCGGTGCAACCAGTCGAGGGTGGCGGTGGGTTTGCCCATGGTAAGGGGTCACAAAAAAGAGAGGGAAATACGTTAACCCAGTCTGCATCCCTTGTCTGCCGGGGTCTTGTACGATTGTGCAGGGCAGGGCAGAGGCCTATGATCGTCGCTCGTGCCTCGCGCTGATGGAGCTGCCCACCATGGATTTTCTCAACCCGGCCTATGTGACGCCCCTGGTTTCCCTGGCCTTGCTGTGGACCGTCGCGGTGGTCACGCCTGGCCCCAACTTTTTCAACACGGCGCAACTGGCCGCCAGCTGTTCGCGCCGTCATGGTGTGGTGGCATCGGCGGGAGTGGCCACGGGTACGATCATGTGGGGCCTGGCGGGTGGCCTGGGCATCAAGTCGCTGTTTACGGCGGCACCGATGCTGTATCTGGCGTTCAAGATCATCGGCGGCTGCTACCTGATCTACCTCGGGTTGAAACTGTTCAAGCGGTCTTCACCGAACATGAGCCAGAACGTGCTGCCGGATGACGCCCGGCGCTCGCTGTTTTCCGCGTGGCGCCTGGGGTTGCTGGGTAATCTGTCCAACCCCAAGGCCGCTTTGTTTGTTGCCACCATCTTCGCGTCAACCATGCCGCCTTCGCCGTCGCCGATGCTGCTGACCCTGGCGGTGATCACCATGGCCACCTTGTCGTTCAGTTGGTATTCCAGCGTGGCACTGGTGTTTTCCAGCGAACGCATGGCCACGCTCTACAGCCGGTCGCGCAAGTGGCTCGACCGCTTTGCCGGTGGCTGCTATGTGTTGTTCGGCGCACATCTGGTAGCGAATCGCTGACGGCCCGTGGTAAGAAGCCTTACGTTCAACAGTGAGGTCGGGTCATGAGCAAGGTGCGGGTAGGTATTATTTTTGGTGGCCGTTCGGCTGAGCACGAAGTGTCGTTGCAGTCGGCGCGCAATATCGTCGATGCGCTCGACCGCTCGCGCTTCGAGCCGGTGTTGATCGGTATCGACAAGGCCGGCCATTGGCACCTCAACGATACTTCGAACTTCCTGCTCAACCAGGAAAATCCCGCTCTGATCGCCCTCAACCAGTCCAACCGCGAACTGGCGGTGGTGCCCGGCAAGGCCAGCCAGCAATTGGTGGAGACTTCCGGCAGCGGTCTGCTGGAACATGTCGACGTGATCTTCCCCATCGTCCACGGCACCCTCGGCGAAGATGGTTGCCTGCAAGGCCTGTTACGTATGGCCGACCTGCCTTTCGTGGGTTCCGACGTGCTCGGTTCGGCGGTGTGCATGGACAAGGACATCAGCAAGCGCTTGCTGCGCGATGCCGGGATTGCCGTCACCCCATTCATCACCCTGACCCGCAGCAATGCGGCGCGTACTTCGTTTGAGGCCGCAGTGAACAAGATCGGCCTGCCGATGTTCGTCAAACCTGCCAACCAAGGCTCATCGGTGGGCGTGAGCAAAGTCGGCGACGAAGCCGAGTACCATGCTGCCGTTGAACTGGCCCTGGGCTTCGATGAAAAAGTGCTGCTCGAATCGGCGGTAAAAGGCCGCGAAATCGAATGCGCCGTGCTGGGCAATGATCACCCCATCGCCAGTGGTTGCGGCGAGATTGTGGTGAGCAGTGGTTTCTATTCCTACGACAGCAAGTACATCGACGACCAGGCCGCCCAGGTGGTGGTGCCGGCCGATATCAGTCATGACGCCAGCGAGCGTATTCGCCGGTTGGCCATTGAGGCTTTCGAGGTGCTGGGCTGTTCCGGCCTGGCACGGGTCGATGTGTTCCTTACCGACGATGGCGAGGTGTTGATCAACGAAATCAACTCACTGCCCGGCTTCACCCGCATCAGCATGTACCCCAAGCTGTGGCAGGCGGCGGGCATGAGCTACAGCGAACTGCTGAGCCGCCTGATCGAGCTGGCGCTGGAGCGGCATGCGGGGCGCAAGGGGTTGAAGATCAGTCGGTAGTCGTTCATCAGTGGCTCAGTAACGCCATCAGGCGTTACTGAGGACTTCCCGAAAGACGTCCGGTCTGATTGCAGCGATATGCAGCAAGGAGCGTGCTGCGCCAGAAGGGGAGCGACGCCCTTGCTCCCACTCTTGAAGGGTTCTTACCGAAACGCCCAGAAGCTCAGCAAATTTGGGTTGCGACAACCCGGTCTTGCTTCTTGCTTCGGCGGCTTGAGTGATTTCGACCTGTTTCACCGAGCCGTATCGTCCTGCTTTAACATCCTGAACAGTGGCAAGCAGCTCTTCGCCAATGTTGCGTTTGGCATCCCGTTCTTGCAGCTGTTTCTCAGTGAGTGGCATGGTTCATTTCCTTCGCGATTTTGTACAGGGTGTGCGCTGGAATACTGTCGGTCGCGCCCTTGCCATATATCAGTAGCGCTACCAAGGCCCCGCAAGCCAATTGTGTGGTGTAGATTATTCGTACCGATCCACTTTTGCCTCGACCTTCCAGGCTCCAGCGTATTTTTCGACGTCCGCCTGAGCCGGGTATAACGTTCCCTGCTTCAGGATGACTGGCTAGAAAAGCCATGAAAATGCCTCTTTCCTCTTCGGTCCAATAGTCAGGCCATAACCTGCTGAACAGAGGCGATTCTATTATCGTTAACACGCGGAATTCTACGTCTTTGACGTAGCCTCTGGCAAGAACGGACGGGCCAGAAAATCGCAGGATAACGGGTACTGCTCAAGGTGCGTTTTATCGCAAAAAATGACATGGTACTTTGCGTGTCGGCGATATGAGTAGGGCCTGGGACCGTGCTTGGTAAGCTGCCTCTCACCGCTGCGTACGAGCAATCCACGAATAGATCAACGTCTTCATTTCCTCCGGGTGATGCGTCCTTCGGCGGTAGCTGGCAAAGGTGGGGGAGGTGCAGTAAGTGCACACCTCACTCACCTCGATTTGTTCACGCCGGATGCCGGCCGCTTGCAGCAACATCACGCCATACCCGCTCAAGTCAAACCACGCGCTTGCTGCTTGCCTGGCGTGGGGCGGTGCAATTTGCGCGGGCAATAACGGTGCGGGTTGCGCTGCGCTCCACGGCGCCCGCCCGGTTGCCCACAGGTGCCCCTGGTCAGCCTGGAACTGCGCAACAAACCCCTCGCTCACCTCATAGCAGCACGGTTTGATCGACGGTCCGATCGCCACGCGCAACTGGTCGACTGCAATCCCTTCGTCGGTAAAACGCTTGATTGCATTGGCGATGATCCCGCTTTGCAGCCCCTTCCATCCTCCATGCACCGCAGCGACCTTTTCGCCGTTCTGCGCGGCAATCAGAAGGGGCAGGCAGTCAGCGGTGATCACCGCGATGGGCTTGTGCTCACCTGTGCATACCCCGTCCGCTTCAACGGTATTGGGTACCTGGTCGGCTTGCCACTCGATCACTGAGGCGCTATGCACCTGCTTGCAGATGAACACCCCATCGGGGCGCAGCGGATCATTGATCGAACAAAAACCGTGGTCGACGCCAGGGATGGCGCCGAGATTATCTGCCTGTTGCACGAGCGCTTTCTCCGATGTTTGAAGTGTTCAGTCGCCGACCGCTTTGCCTTCACGCCGAGGGTCGGCGCCGCCACTGAGCGACACCTTGCCCTGGGCATCCCGCATGCGAACGATGGCCTGGATGCCGCTGGTCATATCGATCTCGCTCAGGGCATGGCCTCTGTCCTTGAGGGCCTGTTTCAGTGCAGGGCTGAACAGGCCGGTCTCCAGCTCGGTGGCACCATTTCGACTGCCGAAGTTCGGCAGGCTGATGGCCGCTTGCGGGTCAAGTTTCCAGTCAAGCATCGCCACCAGGGACTTGCTGACGTACTCGATGATTTGCGAGCCACCGGGCGAGCCGACCGTGGCCAGTAACTCGCCGCTGTTGCGATCGAACACCAGGGTCGGCGCCATCGCCGAGCGCGGGCGCTTGCCGGGCTCGATGCGGTTGGCCACCGGCTGGCCGTTTTCCTCGGGGATAAACGAGAAGTCGGTCATCTGGTTGTTGAGCAAGAAACCTTGCACCATCAGATGAGAGCCGAACGCCGCTTCCACCGTGGTGGTCATCGACACGGCGCCACCCTGGTCATCCACCGCCACCACTTGTGAGGTGGAGATGCGCAACGGCGAGCGGTCCGGCGCATAGGCCACCTGGATACCCGCTGGTACGCCCGGTTTGGCGATGCCCATGCTGCGCTCGCCGATCAAGGCGGCGCGCTTGGCCAGGTACTCCGGTGCGACGAGGCCCGAGACCGGCACGGGCACGAAGTCCGCGTCCGCGACGTAGAGGCCGCGATCAGCGAAGGCCAGGCGCCCGGCTTCGGCCAGCAGGTGCACGGCTTCGGGCGTTGGTTCAAGGCCGGCAGGCGATGCGCTTTTTACCGGAGGCATCGCCGCGATGTCCTGGGCTTTCAGGGCCTGCAAGGTGCCCAGGATTTGCGCGACGGCGATCCCGCCCGACGACGGCGGTGGCATGCCGCAGACTTTCCACTGCTTGTAATCGGTGCACAGTGGGGGGCGCTCCTTGGCTCTATAGCCTTTGAGGTCTGCCTGGGACAGGCTGCCCGCGTTGCGATGACCTTGCACCTTGCGTGCGATCTCATCGGCAATCGGCCCTTGGTACAGCGCGTCCGGGCCTTCCTTGGCGATGCGTTTGAACACATTGGCCAGCGCCGGGTTTTTCAACACGGTGCCGGTGGCTTTCGGTGTGCCATCGGCATTCAGGAAATACGCCGCCATATCTGGTGATTGCGGGATGTTATGGTCAGCCGCGATCAGGCTATGCAAGCGCGCAGAAATGGCGAAGCCCTGTTCCGCCAGGCGGATTGCCGGCTCGAACAGCGTGGCCCAGTGCAACCGGCCAGTCTTCTTGTGCGCCATTTCGAGCGCGCGCAATACTCCAGGCGTACCGACTGAGCGTCCCCCAATCTGCGCCTCCGCAAACGCCATCGGTGTGCCGTCGCCCCTCAGGAACAAACGCTCGGTGGCCCCGGCCGGCGCGGTTTCACGGCCGTCATACGCGTGTACGTTTTTCCCGTCCCACACCATGATGAACGCGCCGCCGCCGATGCCGGAGGACTGCGGCTCCACCAGCGTCAACACTGCCTGCATTGCAATCGCCGCATCTATTGCCGAACCGCCCATGCGCAGCATCTCGCGTCCGGCTTCGGCTGCCAGCGGGTTGGCCGCCGCGGCCATATGGCGCTCGGCGTGTTGAGTCGTGAGGTCGGTGCGATAGCCGGAACCCAGCTCCGGTGCCGGAGGCTGTTGGTTGACCGGGGTATGGCAGGCAGCCAGGGTGAGGGCTGCGGCAATCACCGACAGTTGACGGCGGGAAATCGAAAACACGCGCTGAACTCCGTTCATTTTGAGAATGATCTGTTGTCCTTGGGGTAGTGCTTTTTACAGGTAAATCGTGCCTTGCAGGTAGAGCACCCCGTGGCCGGAAATGATCACGCGATCACCCTTGAGCTCGCAGCGCAGTTGGCCACGGCGCTTGCCGCCCTGTTCGGCGGTCAACCGGTTCTTGCCCAGGCGCTCAGCCCAGAATGGCGCCAATGAAGTGTGGGCCGAACCGGTCACCGGGTCTTCATTCACACCCACATTCGGCCCGAACCAGCGGGAGATAAAATCAAACCTCGCGCTTTGGGCCGTCACGGCGATGCCGCGTTTGGGCAGGCCCTTGAGGTGGGCGAAGTCTGGTGTCAGTGCGGCGACTTGCGCTTCGTCTTCCAGCAGTACGATGTAGTCATCAGTGCTGAACACGTCGGCCTGTTCAATGCCGAGCGCGCTCAACATGCCATCGGGCGGTTCGCAGGGTTGTGGTTGCTTGGCGGGGAAGTCCATCGACAGTTCATCACCATTGCGCGTCACCCGAAGTTCGCCGCTACGCGTGGCAAAGCGCAATACCTCTGGCGCGTCCGTCAGTTGGTGAATCAACACCCACGCCGCCGCAAGCGTGGCATGGCCGCACAGGTCCACTTCTATTTCGGGCGTAAACCAGCGCAATTCGTAGAATTCGCCGCGAGGTACAAAGTAGGCCGTTTCAGAGAGGTTGTTTTCGGCGGCGATGGCTTGCAGTTGCTCATCGCTGAGCCATTCGGTGAGCGGGCAGACTGCCGCGGGGTTACCGCCGAAGGGGGACTGGCTGAAAGCGTCGACTTGGTAGATGTCCAGTTTCACCGTGGAGCACTCCGTGCTTAGAGGGGAGGCTGGACACTAACAGCGGGTCAAGGGAGCGTCAAAATACAGATGGCGCCTTTTTTCGGGCGCAACTCTGGGCCGTAGGGGGAGGAGCGCTTCGAGTATGCCCCGCACTTTTCTCCAGGCATAAAAAAACGGCCTACCTTTCGGTAAGCCGTTTTTAGTACTTGGTGGCTACACAGGGACTTGAACCCCGGACCCCAGCATTATGAATGCTATGCTCTAACCAACTGAGCTATGTAGCCAAGTGGCGCGCATTATTCGCGTAGAACGGCAATGCGTCAAGTATTTATTTTGAATTTTATCTACGCTTTCAACTGTTTAAGCGAAATTGCCGGATCGGGCGACGAGTGGTTCGCGATTCGCCCGCCTGCGCAGTCAGAAAAGCCTGATCGCGGTGGGCAGATATCCCTGCCGTCCAGCGCAACGTCTGATTTTAAGAACGCGTCGAGTTGTGAGTGGCGCGTTTAAGCTGTTCGCGCGCCCGAGAGAGGCGCGAGCGGACCGTGCCGATCGGAATCTCCAGTGCGTCGGCGGTCTCCTGGTAGCTACCGTCGGTTTCCAGTGAGGCGTAGAGCGTCTTGCGCATCTCTATGGGTAGGTGGTCGATGGCGCTCAAGGTTTTCTCCAGGCGTCGATTGATTTCAAATTCCCAGTCCAGATTGTGGTTGTCTTCCTGGCCGTGCCACAGCGACTCGTCGAATTCGCAATGCACGGGTTTGGCATACAAGCGCCTGAAGTGGTTGCGTATGAGGTTTTGCGCGATACCGCACATCCAAGTGCTGAGCGTGGCATTCCCGCTGAAACGTTCACGGTTACGCCAGGCTTCCAGGTACGTCAATTGCAGCAGGTCGTCTGCATCTTCGGGGTTGAGTACGCGCTTGTGAATGAAGCGCCGAAGTTTTTTTTGCTGGTCGTCTGTCAGGTGAAGCATGAATTGAGGCGAGCTGCCAACCAGGTGCGCTAAAGCTTCAATAGGGATATTCATGGATTTTTCCTTGGAGTAGACGCAGTCGAAAGGTGTCGACGAGAACCCCATTTGCACTGGCTGTGCCAGGCGGAAAAATTTCATAATCTATTGATTTATATGCATAAAAATTTTTTGTTGGCGCGCTTTTGTGCAAGTGCTTGCAGAAAGCGTTGAAGGCTTGTGCAAGTTTTTTCAAATGTGCAGTGGACCATTTGTTGATGGAACCGCTTTGGCTGCTTTTGCCACACAGGGAAATACTCTTCCTGTTCAGGTCCAGTCATGGTTGATTTCCCTTCCGAACTGCAAAAAATTCGCAACGAGGATCGGCCAAGTGTCAGTCATACCTCCACACCTACTGCAAGCCAGGTAGCCGATGACCTGGCTCTTCTGTTCAACGAGGAAGTGGGAGCCAGCAGCCGGGCACTGAATCGGCGGCAGCTCATCCTGCCTGTGGCTGCGGTTCAGTTGCTTAATCAGCTTTATGATCAATGGGGTCATCCCGCCAAGAAGACGTTGGCAATGGCCATATTGCAATTCAAGCAGCAGCTGCGAATGCTTGTCGGGGTTGAAAAGTTGCTGGGGCTTTGCGAGGGCGACCCCGCTCTCACCTTTATTGTGCTCAAGAATGTGGAAGCCCAGTCGGGCACCGAAGCAACCTTGGCACGCGATGCAATCATCAAGCTTGAGGCGCGTTTCAAAGGGGAGATCCAGGCAGGTCTGAATACTGCGGCTGCACTTCGGGCGGGATGTGCCGACCTGCAAGAGCGTCAGGCGCTGCGAATGCTCTATTACACCAACGTGGTTTCGCGCCAATCCCTGATGAAGATCCTGCAGGCACTGCTGGATGTATACGGTGACGAACGGTTTTCAAAAGGGCTCAAGGTGATGCAAAAAGCCTTGGCGGACGATATCGCGGCGAAGGTGTCATCATTGCCCTCGGCGCATTTGCGTACCTTGCTCCTGGGCCTGCAAAGCTGTTGGCAGTTGAGTGGAGTATTTGTCCTGTGCCAGGCATTGATCGAGCGTCTGAGGATAGAGCGCGTTACGTCGAAGCTGATGCAGCGCTTGTTGGGTTACACCACTACAGGCATCGACTCCCAGGAACTTCAACGACTGTTGGAGGAACTGGAAGCGGGCAGCCAACTCAGCCGCACCCTGATAGCCCTCAATGCCATTTACTCGGTATTCAACAAGTTCCCTCTGGCATTGTGGTTTGACAACCGGACGCGTGATCAGCTTCTGCACAACCTGTTGGTAAGAATGGGGGAACTCACGAAAATGGAGCGTGAGTACCTGCAAGCCACGGCAACGCCGGAGACTCTTGCGTGACTGCGCTTTCGGCCATCAACCGTTTTTTGCTGAAAGTCGCGCAGCGCGCCGAAGTGCTGGGCGCCGTGGTGGTGATGGCCGTCGTGTTCATTTTCATCGTGCCGCTGCCCACCTGGCTGGTGGACATCCTGATTGCGCTCAACATCTGTATCTCGTGCCTGTTGATCGTATTGGCGCTGTACCTGCCGGGGCCATTAGCGTTCTCATCGTTTCCGTCGATTCTGTTGCTGACCACTATGTTCCGCCTGGCGCTGTCGATTGCAACCACACGTCTGATCCTGCTGGAGCAGGACGCCGGTGAGATCGTCGAGGCCTTCGGCAATTTCGTGGTCGGCGGCAACCTGGCGGTGGGGATGGTGATCTTCCTGATCCTGACGCTGGTCAACTTTCTGGTCATCACCAAAGGCTCGGAGCGGGTGGCCGAGGTGGCTGCGCGTTTCAGCCTGGATGCCATGCCCGGCAAGCAAATGTCCATCGACAGCGACCTGCGTGCCGGCCTCATCGACGGCATGCAGGCAAGGGACAAGCGAGACCAGTTGTCTCGCGAGAGCCAACTGTTCGGGGCCATGGACGGTGCGATGAAGTTCGTCAAGGGCGACGCTATCGCCGGCCTGATCATTGTCGTGGTCAACCTGTTGGGCGGCTTCGCCACAGGCATGTTCCAGCATGGCTTGAGTGCTTCCGACTCTATCAGCCTGTATTCGGTGCTGACCATCGGCGACGGTCTGATTGCGCAGATCCCGGCGCTGCTGATTTCTCTCACCGCCGGCATGATCATCACCCGTGTGGCGCCGGATGGTCGCAAAGGCATCACGAACATGGGCGCCGAAATCGCCCGGCAGATGACGAGCGAACCCAAGAGCTGGGTGATCGCTTCGGTTGGGATGCTCGCCTTTGCGGCGGTGCCTGGCATGCCTACCGTGGTGTTTATCCTGATAGCGTTGGTCACTGGAAGCCTGGGGTATTACTTGATGCGCCAGCGCCAACGGCAGGAACAACCCAACGCTGGAGCCGAGGAAGCGGTGCGCCCCGAAGAGAATGGCCATGAGGATTTGCGTGGGTTCGACCCCACAAGGCCCTACCTGCTGCAGTTCTCTCCGGTGCTGCGCGGCACGCCCGAGGTGGCCGATCTTATTTATGCGATTCGCCAGGCGCGAAATGCGCTGGTCACCAATATCGGCCTCACATTGCCATCGTTCGAGGTGGAACTCGATGACACGCTGGCCGACGATGAAATGCGCTTTTGTGTGCATGAGGTGCCAATGGTCAGGGCATCGGTCGTCAGCCTGGTTGCAATTGAGCGCAAGGCATTCACCATTGAGCCTGCGCACGCCATAGCGGGGCAGGCGGAGCGCGATGAGCAGGATTGGCTCTGGGTGCCGCCGGATGATCCGTTGCTCGATGATCCGCAGTTGGAGCGCTTCACTGCGGCGAGCCTGATCGTAGAACGCATGAAGCAGGCCATGATGCTCAGCGGGCCACAGTTCCTGGGGATTCAAGAGAGTAAGTCGATCCTCGGCTGGCTGGAGCACAACCAACCGGAATTGGTCCAGGAGCTCCAGCGGATCATGCCGCTGTCGCGGTTTTCGGCAGTGTTGCAACGCTTGGCCAGCGAAGGTGTGCCGTTGCGGGCGGTGCGGCTGATTGTCGAGTCACTGATCGAGTACGGCCAGCATGAGCGTGAACCGGAGGCGCTGGCCGACTACGCGCGCATTGCGCTCAAGGCACAGATCTACCATCAGTACAGGGAAGCAGACGGCCTGCACGCGTGGCTGCTGTCGCCGCAGAGTGAAAACATCCTGCGTGAGGCATTGCGCCAGACCCAGACCGGCGTGTTCTTCGCACTCGACGAAGAGCATAGCGCGGCGTTGGTCAACCTGCTCAATCAAGCCTTTTCCGTGCGCCCGAAATTCAAGAGCGTGATGCTGGTCGCGCAGGATTTACGCAGCCCTCTGCGTACCTTGTTGCTGGAAGAGTTCAACTACGTACCGGTGTTGTCCTTTGCCGAGCTGAGCAGCACCTCAAAGGTCAAAGTACTGGGGCGTTTCGACTTCGGTCAGCATGAGTTGATGCGTGGTGCTGTGGAATGAGGGCTTGATGATGTTTGAGTTACGCGTGCTTGATGGACTGCACCAGGGGGCAGCGCTGCCTTTGTTTGGGGAGCAGTGGAGCATCGGTGCTCACACCGACGCCGATCTGTTACTGCACGATCCTGGTATCGCCGAGCAGCATGCAAGGCTGAGGCTCATTGATGCGAACTGGTCGGTGCAGGCCGAGGCCGGGTTGTTGCGCGGGGCTGATGGTCAGGTGCTGGCTCAGATCGCGCGTCTGGCGCTCAACGATGTATTTTCAGTGGGAGGCGTGCGTCTGTGTGTCAGTCTGGCCGATGAGCCCTGGCCTCAATCACCCGCTCCTGCACCGGTAGCACCGCCCGCGCTCAATGAGCCGGCGCGGCAACTCAACTTGTCTACCATCTCCCACTCCCAGCAAAAGCGCCTGGTCAGCCTGGTGCTGGCGATAACGGTCATCTTCATCGTGGTGGGCATGGCCTACACCGGGGACCCGGAGGCCAAGGCGTCCTTGAGGCCGCCGGTGGTGCAGAAGCAGGCGTTGGCCTCACCGTTCGACGTGCGCCAACAGCTGTTGAAGATGCTCAACGAACGCGAGTTGAGCCAGCGCGTCAACTTGCAGGTGATCAATGGCCAGGTCGCGCTCGATGGCGACGTTTCCCAGGACGATGTAGAGCTGGTCGCACGCATGCTCAACCGTTTTGGCGAACAATACGACAGCGCGGTACCGGTGATCAGCCGTGTGCGCGCGCGCGATGGAGCCTTGCCGTTCAAGATTGTGCAGATTGTGGGAGGAGCCAATGGTCACGTCGTGCTGGAGGAAGGTAGCCGGCTGTTTGTTGGTGATGAAGTGGATGGCCTGCGCCTGGTGCTGATCGACAATGGCAAAGTGGTGTTCGACGGCGCGCAGCGTTATGAGGTGCGCTGGTGAGCACGGAAGTACAGGCGCGTCTCGACGCTTGGCACCAGCATCAGGTCCAGTCGTTGGCCGCCTTCGCGCCCGTGTCGATGCGTGGGCGGATCCAGCGTGTCAATGGCATGTTGCTGCAGTGCCGATTGCCCCAGGCGCGTATCGGGGATTTGTGCCAGGTGGAGAAAAGGCCAGGCGACTGCATGCTCGCCGAGATCATCGGTTTTGACCAGCAGGATGCCGTACTCAGCGCCTTGGGCAACCTGGAAGGTGTACAGGTGGGCGCTGGTGTCGAGCGCCTAGGGGTATCCCATCGGGTACGGGTCAGCGAGGCACTGCTGGGCCAGGTGCTGGACGGTTTCGGGCGGGCGATCGCGGGAGATGGGCCCAGCGCGTTTGTCGAAGCTGACTTGGCGGATACCAGCGCAGTCCTGTGTGAGGCGCCATTGCCCACCGAACGGCCACGGATCAACCGTGCACTGGCAACCGGTGTTCGCTCGATCGATGGTTTGCTGACGCTGGGCGAAGGACAGCGTGTAGGACTGTTCGCGGGGGCAGGGTGTGGCAAAACAACCCTGTTGGCCGAAATCGCCCGTAACGTGGAGTGCGACGTCATCGTGTTTGGCCTGATCGGCGAACGGGGTCGCGAACTGCGCGAGTTTCTTGATCATGAGCTCGATGCACAACTGCGTGCCAAGGCGGTGCTGGTGTGTGCCACGTCCGATCGTTCCAGCATGGAGCGAGCACGTGCAGCATTTACGGCGACCGCGCTGGCTGAAGGTTTTCGCCGCAAGGGCAAGCGTGTGTTGCTGCTGATCGATTCCCTGACCCGTTTTGCCAGGGCCCAGCGTGAAATCGGCCTGGCGGCTGGCGAACCCCTTGGTCGCGGCGGCCTTCCTCCTTCTGTCTACAGCCTGTTGCCGCGGCTGGTAGAGCGCGCCGGGTTAACGAATGAGGGCGTGATCACGGCGATCTATACGGTGCTGATCGAGCAGGACTCCATGAACGACCCGGTGGCTGATGAAGTTCGCTCGTTGCTCGATGGTCATATCGTGCTGTCCCGTAAGTTGGCCGAGCGTGGGCACTATCCTGCGGTCGATGTGCTGGCGAGCTTGTCGCGGATCTTGAGCAACGTCGCCGAGCCTGCGGATATCCAGGCGGGTACTGCGTTGCGACGTTTGTTGTCGGCGTATCAGCAGATCGAGCTGATGCTCAAGCTGGGGGAGTACCAGTCTGGAAGTGATGCCCTGACCGACCTTGCCGTGGAGAGTCGCCAGGCTGTCGATGGTTTCTTGCGCCAGGACTTGCGTGAGCCTTCGCCGATGACCGCGACACTGGATCAACTCAAGGAGCTGACTGCCTATGTCCCATTCTGATGTGCTGCTCGGTGAAGTCGAGACGCTGCGACGCCTGCGCCGCCACCGAGCGGACCGGGCAGAGCGTGCCTTGCGTGAGGCCAAGCGGGCCCAACAGGCGCTGTTTGCGCATATCCGGCAGGCCGAGGATGCACTTGAGCAGACTCGGCAGGAGGAGGCTCGACGAAGTACTCAATTGCTCGATCAGCATCAGGGTCAGGTATTGACCCTTAAGGCCCTGAAATCCTGGAGTGCTCAGGAGCGCTCGTTGTCCGCCACTACCCGCAGAGAAATGGGGCAATTGGCGGCATTGCAAGACCAGCGGGAAGACAAGCAAGCCCGCGTTGGCACTGCTCAGAAAAAGGTGACCGATTGCCTGCGACAGGTGGAAAAACTCCAGGAACTATCTCTTTTACTGGCACAGGAGCCAACATGAACCAGGTATCAGACAAACCTGCTGAACGCCCACGCTCGAATGAGTCACGAGAGGAACGAGAGCCGGGAACTGCGGGCGTGGTGCCGGCGGAATTGACGCGGTTGTTCGCCCAGTTCTGGGCCGGTGACGATGAGGGGTCAGGCGATCGAGGTTCCCTGCGGGGAACAAAAGCCTCGGGCGGCACGGCCATGATTGAGGCGCTGACCGAGCAACTGGTGCCTCGTCTGCAGGCCACTTCGCAGTGGCCGCTCCAAGCTGTGTTGTACTTGCCCCGCCTGGGGCGGATCAACGCCAGTGTGCGCCGCGAACAGAGTAGCTGGAGTATCGATCTGGAAGCGCAAGAGGAGGCGACCGCACGCTGGCTTAGCGGCGTACGGCAACAGTGTGAAGATCGGTTTGCACTGACGCTGGGGCGGTCGGTCAGCCTGTCTCTACCTACTATCGGCAGCACATGATAGTGCCGCTTTTGACATTACCTTCGATCAACGGCGACATAGCTGCTGCGCGACGTCGACTGGGACGCGGCATGAGCTTGGTGTTCCATGTGGCCGGGCAGGCAGGTCAGATGCTGCTCGAACCTGGACGTGCTCCCGCCGGTGGCCAGGCGATGTTCTTCGAAACCGCGTGTGGCGTGCTGGCTCTCGCTGAAGCTGGGCCGTTGCTCAGCCTGCTGGGTGAATGCCCCGTGACGTTAGCCCCCTCCGGCAACGATCCGGATTCCTGGTTTTGGGCGTTGTTCCAGTTTTACCTGAGCCCTCAGGTGAAAGCCGTGTTGGGCTATGTGCGATTGCTGGAGACCGAACAACTCCCCAAGGCGTTTGGCTGCCGGCTCAGTGTGGCCCTGGGTAACGCCCGGGTCGAAGGGTATGTGTGGCTGGCTCCCGAGAGTTTTCTGGTGTTGTGCGACGCCGGCCCATGGCGCGCCACGGCCCGACCGATGCCCGCGTCGTTTCGGTTGACCATTGCAGTGACCCTGGGGCGCCTGCAGTTGCCGATCGCCCAGGTACGCAGCCTGCGCACTGGTGATGTGCTGGTGCTTGAGCAGAGCTTCTTTGTGGCCGAGGGCAGCGGCTACCTACAGGTTGGCACACAGCGACTGTATGGGCGCATTGACGATGACAGCGGGCCGTTAGGCCTGACCCTTACTTCAATTGAGGAGACGTCTGTGGACGAAGAATATCTAGCCCCCGACTACGCTGGGGATGAGGGTGATGAGCCTGTGATGGACGTATTCGGTCACGAGCCGTTCGACGAACTGAGCATGGCGCTGAACGTGCGCTGCGGCACGTTGAACTTGACCCTGGGCGAGTTGCGTAACCTCGCGCCGGGCGCGGTGCTGGGCATCGCCGGTTATGCGCCAGGCATGGCTGGCCTCTATTATGGCGATCGACCGATTGGCCAGGGACAGTTGGTTGAAGTCGACGGGCGTCTGGGCTTGCAGTTATCCCGTGTGATGTTCGGCCGATGATACTTCAGGGGTTGGACCCCTTAGTCCTGGCGGTCTTTTTAGCGGCATTGTCATTGATGCCCATGCTGTTGATCGTCTGCACGGCGTTCCTGAAGATCGTGATAGTGCTGATGATCACCCGTAACGCCATTGGTGTGCAGCAGGTGCCGCCGGGCATGGCCATCAATGGCATCGCGCTCGCAACCACGCTATTTATCATGGCGCCGGTGGGGTATGAAATAGCTGAGAACATCAAAGCCGCACCGCTGGACCTGAGCAATGTGCAGACGCTTCTGCAGACGGGAAGTGAAGCGATTAAACCGTTGCGTGCCTTCATGTTGCGTAACGTCGACCCGGATGTGCTGACACATCTGCTGGAAAACACGTCACGTCTGTGGCCCGCTCAACTGGCCCGGGAGGTGCAACGCGAAGACTTGATTCTGTTGATCCCGGCGTTTGTGCTGTCGCAACTGCAGGCGGGGTTCGAGATCGGCTTCCTGATCTATATCCCCTTCATTGTCATCGACTTGATTGTCTCCAACCTACTGTTGGCGTTGGGCATGCAAATGGTCTCGCCGATGACCATTTCCTTGCCGCTCAAATTACTGTTGTTCGTGATGGTGTCCGGTTGGTCACGGTTGCTTGACAGTCTGTTCCTCTCCTATCTCTGAGTGGCTTATGGAACCCATTGTGCTGTTCAAGCAGGGCATGCTGTTGGTGGTTGTTCTATCGGCACCGCCGTTGATCGTGGCGGTGGTGGTGGGCGTGATGACGTCTCTGGTACAGGCGTTGATGCAGGTGCAGGACCAGACGTTACCCTTCGGCATCAAGCTGGTGGCGGTGGGTATCACGTTGATCATGACCGGCCGCTGGATTGGCGTGGAGCTGATCCAACTGATCAACCTGACCTTTGACATGATCGGCCGATCGGCCCTGAACTGAGACTCTGCCCGTGCTGCTGTATCTCGAGTATTTGCCCAGCCTTTTGGTCGGCATGGCGCGTATCTACCCCTGTGGCATCCTGGTGGCGGCGTTCTGTTTTCAGCATATAAAGGGCATGCCGCGGCATACCATCGTGATGGTCCTGGCATTGATACCTGCACCGGGTATTCATGCGGCGCTGGCAGGTCAGGATTATTCCGCGATGCTGCTGAGTGCGCTGGTGCTCAAGGAGGTGGCCCTGGGGATTCTGATGGGTGTGCTGCTGTCGATGCCGTTCTGGATGTTTGAGTCAGTGGGGGCGTTGCTCGATAACCAGCGCGGCGCTTTGGCCGGTGGGCAGCTCAACCCATCGCTGGGGCCGGATGCGACGCCGATCGGACACTTGTTCAAGCAGTTGGCGATTTTTCTGCTGATGGTGAGCCTGGGGTTGGGCACGCTGACCCAAGTGATCTGGGACAGTTACCTGATCTGGCCACCCACGGTGTGGTTCCCGCTGCCGGCAGCAAATGGCATGAGCGTATTCATCGACCTGTTGGGCGACACCTTTAGGCACATGATGCTCTACGCTGCACCGTTTATTGCGGTGCTGTTGTTGCTGGAGTTCGGCATCGCGCTACTTGGGGTTTACAGCCAGCAGTTACAAGTGAGTACGTTGGCACCACCGGTCAAGAGCCTGGCGGGAATAGGTATCCTCTTGCTCTACTTTGCGCTGTTGCAGGACCTGATCATCGGGCGCATGGGGTTGTTGGGCGATCTTAAACACTCGTTGAGGCTGCTGATCAAGGTCGCCATCCCATGAGTGATTCCGGCGAAAAAAAGCACCCGGCGTCAGCCAAGAAACTGCGTGACCAGCGTAAGAAAGGCCAGGTCGCCCAAAGCCAGGATGTGTCAAAGCTGCTGGCGTTGACGGCCATCAGCGAGATTGCCCTGTTCACTGCCGAGACTAGCCTGCAACGCTTCCAGCAACTGATGCTGCTGCCGATATCACGTTTGACTCAGCCTTTTGTGCGAGCGTTGGAGGAGGTGCTGCTTGAAGGGATGGTGGTGTTTTTCTCATTCGCTCTGCTGATGGCCGCAATGGCAATTACCACCAAGCTGATCAGCAGTTGGATGCAGTTCGGGATGCTGTTTGCACCAGAGACCCTGAAGCTGGATTTCAACCGCCTCAATCCGCTCAGTCAAGTCAAGCAAATGTTCTCTGCCCAACAGTTGATGAACCTACTGATGAGCATCGTGAAAGCCTGCCTTATCGCTTTGATTCTGTATGTGGTGATCTGGCCCTCATTGGGTACGCTGATCAACTTGGCTACCAGTGATCTGCAAAGTTACCTACTGGCATTGATAGCGCTGTTTCGCCACTTGCTGCATGCCTGCCTTGGCATGCTGCTGGTACTGGCGCTTATCGACTTCGTCATGGTGAAGCACTTCTTCGCCAAGCGCATGCGCATGACCCAGGTCGAGGTGGTCAAAGAGTACAAGGAGATGGAGGGCGACCCTCACGTCAAAGGCCAGCGGCGTTCACTGGCGTATCAATTGGCTCAGGAAGAACCCAAGGTCAAACTGCCCAAACTGGAAGAGTCCGACATGCTGGTGGTCAACCCGACGCACTTTGCAGTCGCCTTGTACTACCGCCCAGGTAAAACGCCGCTGCCCTTGCTGGTCAGCAAAGGCACGGATGCTGAGGCCCGCCAACTGATCCAGCGCGCCAAGGCGGCTGATGTGCCGGTGATCCAATGTGTATGGCTGGCTCGCACGCTCTACACGAATAAGCTGGGAGCAAGCATCCCTCGCGAGACCTTGCAGGCGGTGGCGCTGATTTACCGCACCTTGCGCGAACTCGATGATGAAGCCAAGCGCGAAACCCTCGAACTGCCGGAGCTTGAACGCCGTTGATCAGCGGTTTGAGCCAATGTCCAAGGCTTGCAGGTTGGCCAGTTAAAGCATCCGGCTAAGGATTCTGTCCAGCGTGCTGTGGGTTGCAGGCAGTGCGTGCCAGATCACCAGCGTGTACTGGGCGTCTAGGTAAACAAAACACCCATCGAATGCCAGTGCCTGCTCAAAGCGTCGCTCCGACACGGGTTGCAATTGGCCGGCCTGCAAGGCAATGCCGGGGCGGTTCCCTGCGCGCAGTGCACACACTACCGGGTACAAGGGTCTGGTGAGTGGCAGAGCCACTCACCAGACTGTCCAGAAACACCTGGCGTTGATCGTCAGGCATTTCCTGGCGACTCATCGTTCCAGCGACACCGTCTGGTAGTCCGGGCGCTCGCCGGCGGGGCCGGGTTCGGCGCGCATGGATGACGGCCACCAGATCACCATCTGGTCCTTGGTCGATTGCGGGCGTGAGCACGAATCGCCTTTGCAGGTGGGCGTACAGCCGCTGACGAGCAATGCCAGGCCGATCAAGATGACGCATAACGGGCTGTGTTTCATGGTTGGGCCTTCTGAGCTGGAGTGATCAAGGAAGGGCGGGGTACGCTGAGGTGTTCATCCTTCACCACGGTGCGCATGGCGATAAACACTTCGGCCTCTTCACCTGGCTTGAGCCACGCACGCGGCCATACGGTGACCGCCAGGGTCTGCGCGGTGCTGCACTCTTTCTCGTCGATACGTACGTTACGTTTGAACTGGTTGCGCAACACCACCACCGCTACGTTGAATTCCGGGCCTGCGTACCATTGGCTGCGTCCGGTATTCAGCGCGAGCAAATCTCGGGTGCTGCATAAAGTGTTCAGTCCCAGGGGCATCGGTGCCGCCTTGAAAGGTTTGGGCACTTCCCCACTGACCAGATGTGCCAGGGTAGTAATGATGTCACTGCGTTTTACTACCGGTTGATGGGGGGAGTAGCGCCTTGCCAGCGGTGCGAGGGCGGCTTGCAGCTCGGCTTGGTCAGCTTGTGGCAAGTAACGCGACGGATCGTCCTGGTCGCCGATAACCCGTGGGGTGAGGATGAACAAGCGTTCGCGCCGATTGTTCTGGCGTTCTGTCGAGGAGAACAACGCTTTGCCCAACAGTGGGATATCGCCCAGGAGGGGAATCTTGCTTTGCTTGTCGGCACTTTCAGTGACCTGGAAACCGCCAACCACCAGCGAGCGCTTTTCCGCCATTACGGCTTGGGTGCTGACCTTGCCCCGGCGGACATCAAGGTGGTTGGGGTCAGGGTTGGACTCGTCGAAATTGCCATCTTCAATGTCCACTGCCAAATGGATCTGGTGACTGCCGCGACTGGTGGTAACCCTGGGGACCACCTGGAAGCTGGTGCCCACGGTGACCGGCAAAATTGTTGCGTATTCAGTGCCACGACTGAGGTACTGGGTGCGGTTGAAGTCGATTACCGCTGGTTGGTTTTCCAGGGTGAGCACTGAAGGGTTCGAGACCATGGTTGCCAGTCCCTTTGTTTCCAACGCGCGGATATCGGCGTAGAAACGGTCACGGTTCTTAATCGACAATTGCGATGAGGTACCGGGTGCCATGTTGACCTTGAAGCGGCTGTTCTGGAAGCCCCAGTTCACCCCGAATTCGCGCAACTGCGTACGATCGATATCGAGAATGATCGCATCGATTTCGATCAGCTTGCGCGCGACGTCGAGCTGGTTGATTAGCTCGCGGTACATGGCCTGGCGTTCAGGCAAGTCATAAATCAGCACAGCGTTGTTGCGCACATCGGCTTCGACGCGTATTCGGCCGCCGGATACCGGTGCTCGTGGGGGCAGCGCCGGCCCTGCGTCCACTTGCCCTGTGTTGCCGTTTGCACCGAGCATTTGGCCCAGCAGCGGGTTGCCCAGCCGAGGTACGTTTGGCGTGATAAAAGCAGGCTGGTGCGTGGGGCGTTGGCTCAGGGCGGAGAGTGCTGAGCCAGAACGTGGTTCCAGCAACCCTCGTAAAATGCTGGCGACGCCGAGGATATTGAGTTTTTCGCCGCGATAGTCCACTTGGCGATCAGCTGCGTTGGCGAACTTCAGCGGGTAACTCAGTACGCTCTGTTTTTCATCCGCTGAGCGGCGTTGACTGCTGAACTGCTTGATCTGTTCGATGTAGCGCTTGGGGCCGGAGACAAGTACCACGCCATCTTCCGGTAATTCTCCCCAGCCGAAACGGCTATCGAGCAGTCCGATATCAGTCAGCGCCTGCTTGAGGTCGCTGATCGTTTCCGACGAGACTTCCAGGCGCGCGGAGTCCTGTTGGTCCAGCGTGCTGATGTAGAGGGTGTTGTTGTAGAGATACCACTGAAAGCGATGCTCAATCCCTAGTCTGTCCAGCAGTGACTGAGGAGTATTCGCGCGGATCTTGCCGTTGACGTTGCCTTCCAGCAGGCCTTCGATTTGCAATTGAGTACCGAAGGTTTGGGCGAAGTCCTCGAGTACGTCTCGTAGGGGTTTGTGCTCCGCCTCGTAGGCGTAGGCGGTATTTTTCCATTCTGCGGGAACGGCAGCCAACGTGCTGCTTAGCGGGATCAATAGCGAGCAAAGCAGGCAAAGGCTGCACCAAAGGGCGCATTTTGATAAAACGCCGGGCGAATAAAAACGCAGACTCCTGCGCTCGCGGGTCTTGTTATTCATGGAAAGTGCTCTGGTTAGTACAACTGTGAACGTAGTGGGAAGGGCTTGACGCTCAGGGAGGGGCGCCCAAGACGTGCGAAGATGGCTCGCCATGTATCGCGCTGATTGAGCAAGGCGACCACACAGTTGAGCACATGCGCCTCATTCAGTTCGCCTTTCAGACGCTGAGTAAGCCATAGCGCACCCGTGTTTCGATTCTGAGCCAGTGCCCGCTGGAAATGCGCGAGGCTGGCGGTACCCAGGCGCGTCCAATACTGTAGAGCGACGCCGTCAGTTCGAGTTGAAGACAGTTCGGCGCCAAGCAACAGAACGTTTGTCTGATTAGTCAAGGTGACGTCACCGTCCTCTTCAAATAATGTCATTTGTTCTTCTTTGTTGCACAGCCAGTTGCCAATTGAATGGTTCATTTACGTGAAAAAATCAATGGTAGTTTTGAGTGACTGATTGACAAGTTTTGCGTGATCCTGATCAAACGAATTGGCCATCTCTTTGTTAAGTGCCAACCTGAAAAAAAGTTCGCCATCCCAATTGTCGGGTGACGCTTCACTGAAAAAAGACTTGAATTCCTTGTCAGCGTTCTTCCGGATTCTTGTAACTTCTGAAGTGAAGGTGCTATAGAAGTCCATGATCTACCTGTATGACTGATGATTGTCGAGTGAGTGGAAAATTCATTGCTAAATAGGGAATATTAATAAACGACTGGAGCGTCGCGAGGTCAGACATCGATCCAACGATCTTTGCCTTGTTCGTAAAGAGCGTTGCGCATGTCGTGCCAGCTGATTCGGAAATCTCCTTCGTCTGTCTTCAATACAAGTGTTTGGGAGTGGATTGAATTGTCGGCGGTAAGCTTCCAGAGCGTGCTCCCATGATGGGCTAAACAGTGCGTTACTTCTGTAAGGTCATGTGGGTGGCACATTAGTGTCGCGCTGATTTCATCGACTTGGCTTTTCAGCAATTGCTTAACGAGGGCTGCCACTCGTTGGGAGGCTACAGTCTCGTCAAGCAGGCTACCAATAGCCTGCTTGGTGATCTGGGTGGCGTAATGCTCTAAGTTGTCGCACATCGTTTGCCTACTACGTTCCCACCGCTTGAGCTGAGCGTCGGCGCGTTGCCAGATTTCAAGCGAGGCCTTTTCCAGCAACTCCTCACATTGTTTTTCTGCACACCTGATCAACTCCTCAGCTTGAATGCTTGTGTCACGCAACAGCTGATTAGCATGCTTCCAGTCTGCTAGCTCTTCCCGAGGGATTATGTTGCGTGGCACGCTAGACGAGCGCCCGGATAACTCAATGTTGGAGCGGCATAACATTGTTGAACTCCTCACGTGTGTCTGCGGTGGGCATGTCATCACATCTCCGATGTAGTAGCGCGCCATACGACGGCCTGCCAGAGTGTGTCGAGTCGGTTACCTGTGATTCCGTGCAGAGGGTGTTTTGCCTCAATCTCGATTACACATTTACGGGGGAATCGCAATCTAAGACGCTGCCAGATCGCGGGTTCTACCCAGCTATAGAGCAGTTGTAGCGGGTCAGAACCGGGCGGCAGCATCACGGGGGGCAGCGCCTTGGAAAGACGCCTGCACCATTGGTGATGAATGTTAGTCAGGAGGGCTGAGTCCTGGGGGTTAAAGGTGTCGTGAACCAACGCCAACATTAGGTTGAGTTGTTCCCTCGAGGCCAGAACCAGGCGGATTACTGTGGGGTGTGGGTCAACGGGCAAACAGGCTGCATAACCTGAGAGGTTGTCGGGTGCTGACTGTCCACTACGAAAAAGCGTTTCAATCACAGTGTACTCTTCGCCCTTCCAGTCTTCGTGGGCAGATTGCCAGGGATACACCCACCATCGCGCCCACGACAGGTGTTCATGAAACTGATGGTCGAGACTAGGCGTCATGAGTCGAAACCGTTGATTTGTCGGTTGAGCCCGCCTGATGAAGACCGTTTTGACGCCGTTTGTATAGGAACAATATGGCGAGCGGTAGCGAGACCATGCCGAGTAGTAAAACGATCATGCTGGTTTGCCAGAAACCGAGATCATCCCCGGGCACCAGGAAAGGGCCGAAGTACACTAGCCGTTGAGGTTCCTGGTAAATCGCCGCAGGCACGAATATCACCGAGAGTTTCTGCAAGTTGTCCACTGCCGTAGACATGCCAGGGATACTGCTCGCCACCAATCTGCGGATCCGTGCTCTGATATTATCGGGGTCCAGCCGTGGGTCGTGCTTGATGAATACAGAAGCAGATGCCGGTTGTACTGGCTCCCCCGGAGCGATGCGTTCAGGCAGTACCACATGCACGCGTGCGACGATGACGCCGTCAATGTTGGACAAGGTGGCCTCAAGTTCCTGGGACAAGGCATAGATGTAGCGTGCCCGTTCCTCCAGCGGCGTTGAAATTACCCCTTCCTTGCGGAATGTATCCCCCAGCGTGGTGCGCGCGACTCTGGGTAGTCCTACGGCTTCCAGCGTTCTTACGGCACGCCCGATATCAGCGGTGTTAACCGTGATGACAACACCGTCCTTGGCCGGAAATTTGGTGGCACGAATATGTTTATCAGCCAATTCGGCAACGACTTCATTGGCCTCCTGTTCGGAGAGCTGGCGATGAAGTTCCACGCGATCACTGCATCCGCCTAATAGGGATACAATACCAATGAACATGACGGCAAGGAGAGAAGGGCTCATTGTCATTACTGCAGGTTACATATTTTGTCGAGGCCTTGGGTCGTCTTGGCGAGGCATTTCGTCAATAGATGTGGAGTAAGTTGTGCGTTGAAGAAGTCGCGAGGGAACGTTTTGTAGACTTCAAAATCCAGCTCTTTTTTAGGTGCGCGGACCAGTTTGGTAAAACGGTTCATTGAGGCGCTGAGCTGATTGGATGCCTCAATAAAAAGCTGCGGGGCAGCCGACCTTGAGGGCACTGCCTTCGCATCGCTTGAGCCTTCAAGCATTGATGAAAAAAAACTAGCATCACTACCGGAAACTGGTTGCTCAGATGCTGAGTAGGTAACGCCATCGCTATCGGACTGATCTGAAAAGTAAGTTTCTTTTATTCGCATGGCATGTGGGCTCATTGATTACGTAAAGTAACTTTGTATGAGAGCAGATGTAGTGACCTTTAGGCTGGCAACAGGGTTACCTCTTGTCCATAGGGACAAGAGGCAACCGGTAGATCAACTGATTATTTACTGACCTTTGGCTTTTTGTAGCATGTCGTTAACGTTTTTCATCTCGGCGCCTAGCCAGTTATTATCTAAGGTGTCTCTTAGGATCTTCTCCTTTATTATTTTACTCTCCGCCTCTGCGTCACTTAGACCAGGGTATTGGAAATTGGGAGCGTAGCCTTGACCGACTGGATTAGTCATATGATCTCCTAGCTATATTTGAGTTTAGTTATCCCAGCATATAATTGCTTGGGTGTTATCTGTGTGGCTGTCGAGAAGGTTGGGTTCCCTGTGCGCCGGGATTAAATGTTTCTAATTGTATATTTCAATGAGTGTATTTATGTATGCAGCCAATGCCTTGATAGGCTAGGCATTCCAGGGATGTTTATGATTAAAACACTGTGGCCTTTTAGTCAGAAAACGAACGACATTGGCCTCACGCCAGTGAAATTTCCAGATGTTTGATCCTGTGGTACAGCGTACGCTTGGAAACACTTAATTCAGTGGCCACTGTATTTACACAGTATCCATGGCGGCGCAAAGACGCCTCAATCAGCATTTTCTCTATTTGCTGCAGACTTGACTTCAGGCTTGTTTTTTTGTCCTGGTGGGGCGTGGGCGAATTTGAGAGCACTGGCAGTCCTAATACAAATCGCTTCGCCGTTGAACGCAGCTCGCGAACGTTGCCCGGCCAAGAGTGAGCGAACAGCTGCTGCAGCAGGCTCTCGGGTGGAGGAGGGGCAGGAAGTTTGAAATATTCTGCTTCTTTCTGGATCATCTCCAGAAACAGTGAAACGATACAGTCGCGTCGATCCCGCAAGGTAGGTAGCTGAATGTTGACTACGTTCAGGCGGAAGTACAGGTCGCGCCTAAAGGTGGCTTGCTCTACCATTTCGTGCAACGAATGCTGGGCTGACGCTATGACGCGCATGTCCACCGGGATAAAGCGGGTCGAACCCAGGCGCTCCACGCCGCGTGATTCCAGTACGCGCAGCAATTTGGCTTGCAGGCTCAGTGGCATGCTGTCGATTTCATCCAGGTACAGCGTGCCCAGGTGGGCGGCCTCGACATAACCGGCGCGTGATTGTATCGCGCCGGTATAAGCGCCGCTGTTGACGCCGAACAATTGGCTTTCGGCGAGACTTTCAGGGATAGCTGCGCAGTTTACGGCGATGAAGTTACCCCGCCGGCCGGATAGATGATGAATTCGCTGAGCCAATGTATCCTTGCCAGTGCCGGTTTCCCCTAGTAATAAGATATCGATGTTAAACGTAGCCGTGCTACCCAACATGCTTCTAATATCGGGGTCGTCAATCAGGTATAACTCCGTCTCATTTTCCATGTGGTCGAGCGCCGACATCGAATGATAACTCCATAATTGCTATTACGTCATTGCAGGTAATGCTGTCGAAGGCTCGCTTCAGTAGATAGAATTTTAAGACGGTTGTCACGTGCTCCTTGGGTCTTTATGTACCTCAGGCTGCGTAAGATAAGTTGTATTCTAATATTGATGCTTTGTGTTTTAGCTAACGGCCAAAGAGGCGATAGGAGAAGTCTGAAGCTTTCTGAATGTTTGGCTTAAACTTTTAATCGGTGCGATATATAAATAGTCGCCCACAAAAAAGCCGATGCTAAGCATCGGCTTTTTTACTGTTTAGAGGGCAGGTAATACTTACACGTTGAAACGGAAGTGCATCACGTCGCCATCTTTAACAATATATTCCTTACCTTCCAGGCGCCACTTGCCCGCTTCCTTGGCACCGGCCTCACCCTTGAACTGGATGAAGTCGTTGTAGGCAATCACTTCGGCGCGGATAAAGCCTTTTTCGAAGTCCGTGTGGATCACCCCAGCAGCCTGTGGTGCGGTAGCACCGACCTTGACGGTCCACGCGCGGACTTCTTCGACACCGGCGGTGAAGTAGGTCTGCAGGTTGAGCATTTCGTAACCGGCGCGGATCACGCGGTTCAGGCCAGGTTCTTCCAGGCCCAGGGCCTCGAGGAACATGTCCTTTTCTTCGCCGTCATCAAGCTCGGCGATTTCCGCTTCGATCTTGTTGCACACCGGCACCACGATGGCGCCTTCTTCGTCGGCGATGGCCTTGACTACGTCGAGCAACGGGTTGTTCTCGAAACCGTCTTCAGCGACGTTGGCGATGTACATCACAGGCTTAGTGGTCAACAGGTGGAAGCCCTTGATCACGGCCTTCTCGTCAGCGCCCATGTTCTTCATCAGGCTGCGTGCCGGCTTGCCTTCGGTGAAGTGCGCGATCAGTTGCTCAAGCAGACCTTTCTGGACCACTGCGTCCTTGTCGCCGCCCTTGGCGTTGCGCGCGACTTTCTGCAGTTGCTTCTCGCAGCTGTCGAGGTCGGCGAAGATCAGTTCCAGGTCGATGATCTCGATGTCGCGTTTCGGGTCGACGCTGTTGGAGACGTGGATCACGTTCTCGTCTTCAAAACAGCGGACCACGTGGGCGATGGCATCAGTCTCGCGGATGTTGGCGAGGAACTTATTGCCCAGGCCTTCACCTTTCGACGCACCAGCAACCAGGCCGGCGATGTCGACGAATTCCATGGTGGTCGGCAGGATGCGCTTGGGATTGACGATGGCCGCCAGGGCGTCCAGGCGTGGATCCGGCATCGGCACGATACCGCTGTTGGGCTCGATGGTGCAGAAGGGGAAGTTCTCCGCTGCGATACCGGACTTGGTCAGGGCGTTGAACAGGGTGGATTTGCCGACGTTGGGCAGGCCGACGATGCCGCAATTGAATCCCATGGTGTTTCCCCTCGGTAAGAGTCAGGCCTTCTGGCTGTGCAGGTTTTTCATCGCGCGGTTCCATTCACCGGCGAAGATATCCGGCAGCACGCCGAGGGCAAAGTCGATGCTGGCATCGAGTTTTTCCTGTTCGGCGCGTGGCGCACGACCCAGGACGAAATTTGAAACCATACTGGCGACGCCTGGGTGGCCAATGCCGAGCCGCAGGCGGTAGAAATTATTCTGATTACCCAGCTGCGCGATGATGTCGCGCAGGCCGTTGTGCCCGCCATGCCCGCCGCCGAGCTTGAGCTTGGCAACGCCGGGTGGCAGGTCCAGTTCGTCATGGGCCACCAGGATTTCTTCGGGTTTGATCCGGAAGAAGCCCGCAAGCGCCGCCACAGCCTGGCCGCTGCGGTTCATGTAGGTGGTGGGAATCAGTAGACGAACATCCTGGCCCTGATGCGAGAAGCGCCCGGTCAGGCCGAAATATTTGCGATCGGCCGCAAGGCTTACACCTTGTGCGTGGGCGATGCGCTCAACAAAAAGGGCCCCCGCGTTATGCCGCGTCTGTTCGTATTCGGCGCCTGGATTTCCCAGGCCAACGATCAGTTTAATGGCAGTCACGACAGGGGCCCTTCCTTTGGAGTTGTGGATAACATCGCCAGACCTGAGTGCGGCGAAAGTGGACGACACTACATCATTTACTCAAGAGTAAACGCCGCGTTATCGCCCGCTTTCTCGCTACGTTTCGGTCCGCGATGTTTCCTCAAGCTCCGGCAATACAGAGTGGATTACTCTGCAGCGCCTTCTTCAGCTTCTGGAGCAACGCGTGGAGCGTGAACGTTGGCAACTGCTTTGTCATCACCGTGAGCCAGTGCGACAAACTCAACGCCTTTAGGGGCTTTGAGGTCGGACAGGTGAACGATGGTGCCGATTTCAGCGGCCGACAGGTCGACTTCGATGAACTCAGGCAGGTCTTTCGGCAGGCAAGTTACTTCAACTTCGTTCACAACGTGCGAGATTTCGCCGCCTTTCTTGACCGGAGCTTCTTCACCCACAAAGTGCACTGGCACGATAGCGGTCAGTTTCTGGCCAGCGACAACGCGAACGAAGTCAGCGTGCATGATGAATTGCTTGGAAGGGTGACGCTGCATCGCTTTAACGATGACGTTCTGCTTGGCGCCGTCGACGTTCAGCTCGATAACGTGGCTGTAGGCCGCTTCGTTTTCGAACAGCTTGGCGATTTCCTTGGCCAGGATGGTCACGGATTCAGCAGGCTTGTTACCACCGTATACAACGGCTGGGATGTTGGCGGCGTGACGCAGGCGGCGGCTCGCACCTTTCCCCAGGTCAGTACGCGCTTGGGCGTTCAGAGTAAAGTCAGTCATTTTGTATCTCCAAAATAGCCATCATCGAGCGGCGTTTGCGACCAGCGCCGGCCTCGACATGGGCAAAAAAGCCCCGCCCCAACAGAATGTCGGGGCGGGGCGCTTTTCGTCAGTGGGATGTGCCGAAGGTTTGACCCTTAGCGGAACATCGCGCTGATCGATTCTTCATTGCTGATGCGGCGAACCGCTTCGGCAACAACCGGTGCGATATCCAGTTGACGGATACGCGAACAGGCTTGAGCAGCAGCGGACAGCGGGATGGTGTTGGTCACCACCAGTTCGTCCAGCATGGAATTCTCGATGTTCTCGATCGCTCGGCCCGACAGCACAGGGTGTGTGCAGTAGGCGAAGACTTTGGCCGCACCGTGCTCTTTCAAGGCTTTCGCCGCGTGGCACAGGGTGCCGGCGGTGTCGACCATGTCATCAACCAGAATACAGGTACGCCCTTCGACATCACCGATGATATGCATCACTTCAGAGTGATTGGCTTTCTCGCGGCGTTTGTCGATGATCCCGAGGTCCACGCCCAGGGATTTGGCAACGGCCCGTGCACGCACGACGCCACCAATGTCCGGGGACACGATCATCAGGTTTTCAAAGCGCTGGTCTTCGATGTCATCCACCAATACGGGGGAGCCGTAGATGTTATCTACCGGAATATCGAAGAACCCCTGGATTTGGTCAGCGTGCAGGTCAACCGTGAGAACACGGTCGATGCCTACCACGGTCAGCATGTCAGCAACGACTTTCGCGCTGATGGCCACACGTGCGGAACGCGGACGGCGATCCTGACGGGCATAACCAAAGTAAGGGATTACAGCTGTGATTCGAGTCGCTGAGGAGCGGCGGAAGGCATCAGCCATCACGACGAGTTCCATCAGGTTATCGTTGGTCGGAGCGCAAGTCGGCTGAATAATGAAGACGTCTTTACCGCGAACGTTTTCATTGATCTCGGCTGTAATTTCGCCGTCGGAGAATTTACCGACAGAGATGTCACCGAGAGGGATATGCAGCTGACGTACGACACGTCGAGCCAGATCGGGGTTGGCGTTCCCCGTAAAGACCATCATCTTGGACACGCGCAGTACCTAGAGGCTGAGGGTAACCTGGATGAGTATAGGAAAATGGCAGGGGCGGCTGGATTCGAACCAACGCATGGCAGGATCAAAACCTGCTGCCTTACCGCTTGGCGACGCCCCTGTATCTGTTGCAACGAGTGCCTGACACTCGATTCCTTTAGAGCAGACTTTGCAGCTTGCGATGCAACATCGAAACGTTGCTTCCCTTTGCTACAAACCCTGTAAGGGTCTCTGTAAGAAGGGCCGAGACTTTATCAGCTTCAGCTTTGCTTGGGAAGCCCCCAAACACACAACTTCCAGTTCCGGTTAATTTTGCTTCGGTAAATTTACCTAACAAATTCAAAGCGTTACGTACCTCTGGATAACGCCTTGCTACAACCGGTAAGCAGTCATTTCGACTGTTTCCCTTGGGAACGGGGCGCACTTTAATGGGAGAAGAGTTACGTGTCAACAACGGATCTGAAAAAATTTCTGCTGTACTTACAGATACTTGCGGAACAAGCACGACATACCACGGCTCCTCGGGGTATTCCGGGCTGAGTTTCTCCCCTACGCCCTCGGCGAAAGCCGCGTGCCCACGCACGAAAACCGGGACGTCGGCACCCAGCGTCAGGCCCAGCGCGGCGAGGCGATCATGGTCCCAACCCAGTTGCCACAAGTAATTCAGACCCAGCAGAGTTGTCGCGGCATTCGAGCTGCCACCACCGATGCCGCCACCCATGGGCAGGATTTTATCGATCCAGATATCGATGCCGAGCGGACAGCCGGATTGCTCCTGAAGTTTTTTTGCGGCCTTCACGATCAGGTTGCTGTCGTGAGGCACGCCTTCGAATTCGGTATGCAGCCTGATCACGCCATCGTCGCGCACGGCGAAGGTCAGCTCGTCGCCATAGTCGAGGAATTGAAACAACGTCTGCAGCTCGTGATAGCCATCTTCACGGCGACCGAGAATGTGCAGCATCAGGTTGAGCTTGGCCGGGGAGGGCAGGGTCAATTTTTGTACGGACACGTTATTGCCCCAGTTTGCGTGGTTGCCAGTCCTTGATCACCAGCGTGACATCAAGGTCGGGACCATGCAGCTTGACGCGCTCGGGCAACCAATAGCCGCTTTGCTCCACGTAGCTCAAATATTCGACCTGCCAGCCATCCTGCTCCAGGCTGGCCAGGCGGCTGTCGCCGTTCAGGCTCAGGCGACTCTTGCTATCAGGCGCTGGCAGGCCACGGACCCACCACACCAGGTGAGACACCGGCAGTTTCCAGCCGATCTGTTCTTCCAGCAACGCTTCCGGCGAGGTCGCCTCATAACGGCCCTGGTTGGCCACTTCAAGGCTGACTTGCCCTGGCCGGCCGGTCAGGCGTGCGGCGCCACGGCCCAGCGGACCCGACAGGCGAATATCGTAGTAGTCCTGGCGCTGCAGCCAGAACAAGGTGCCGCTGCCGGAGTCTTTCGGCGCGCGAACCCCCACTTTGCCTTCGATCTGCCAGCCATCGATGCTGCTGAGCTGGTCCTTGTGCTGCTTCCATTGCGCCGGGTTGCCCTGGCCTTCAACGGATTCGCGGCTGCCGATGCCCGCACAACCGGCGAGCAGGGCGATGAAGCTGAAAATAACAACATGGCGCAAAAACATAGGTTTAAAGGGTCTCGGATCCGGTCAGGCGCTTGATGGTGCCGCGCAGGATGGGGCTTTCGGGTTGTTCCTTGAGGAATTTCTCCCAGATTTGCCGTGCTTCACGCTGTTTGCCATTGGCCCACAGCACTTCGCCCAGGTGCGCGGCGACTTCCTGGTCGGGGAAGCGTTCCAGTGCCTGGCGCAACAAGCGTTCGGCCTCGTCCAGGTTGCCCAGGCGGTAATTCACCCAGCCCAGGCTGTCGAGCACGGCCGGGTCTTCCGGGTTCAGCTTGTGGGCTTGCTCGATCAGCACCTTGGCTTCGTCGTAGCGCGTGGTGCGGTCGGACAAGGTGTAGCCCAGGGCGTTGAGGGCCATGGCGTTGTCCGGATCGCGCTTGATGATCAGGCGCAGGTCTTTTTCCATCTGCGCCAGGTCATTGCGTTTTTCCGCCTGCATGGCGCGGGTGTATAGCAAGTTCAAATCGTCCGGGAATTGCAGCAACGCTTGTTGCAGCAACTTCCAGGCGCGCTCGCCCTGATTGTTGGCCGACAAGGTTTCGGCCTGGATCAGGTAGAGCTGGATCGCGTAATCCGGTTCGGCATCCCGCGCGGCGGCCAGGCGTTTCTCCGCCTCGTCTGTGCGGCCGTTGCTCATCAGGATATCGGCCTGGCGCAATTGGGCGGGCAGGTAGTCGTTGCCGGGGCCGACCTGGGCGTACTCGAGCAGGGCGGCTTGCGGATCGTTGCGCTCTTCGGCGATGCGCCCGAGGTTCAGGTGTGCCGAATCTACATGGCTTTCACGCTGGATCAGCTCTTCCAGGTAACCCTTGGCCTCGTCCCAGGCCTTGGCTTCCAGGCAGACCAGTGCCAGGGAATAACGCAATTCGTCATCGTCCGGGTATTGTTGGACCAGGTTGGCGAACTGCACTTTGGCGTCCTCCATGCGGTCCTGTTCGACCAGCATGCGGGCGTAAGTCAGGCGCAGGCGCTTGTCGTCCGGATACTTCTTGAGGCTTTTTTCCAGCAGCGGAATCGCTTCCTTGCCACGGTTGAGGTTCTGAAGCAGGCGTGCACGCAGCAGGATCGGGGCGATTTCGCCTTCTTCCGGCGGATTCTGCTCCAGCAGCTTCAGTGCGGCGTCGGCTTCATCATCCTGTTGCAGCAGCAACGCCTTGCCGAAAATCAGCTGGCTGTTCTTCGGGTGCTTTTGCAGCAGGCGGTCGAAACTCTTCATCAGGCCATTGCGCGTGTCCTGGTCGGTGTCGGCAGCCGACAGCGCGAGGAAGTCGAAATGGGTGTCGCCCTTGCCCTGCAGGACTTTCTCCATATAGACCATGGAGTCGTCATAGCGCCCGGCGCGTGCCAGTTGAATGGCTGCCGCCCGCTGTGCTTCCAGGTCGTCCGGGGCGTTTTTCGCCCAGATCAGCGAGGAGTCCAGCGCAGCCTGGTCGGCCCCCAGGTACTCGGCGATGCGGAAGGCCCGCTCGGAAATCCCCGGATCCTGGGTGTTGATGGCCTGGGTCACGTAGTTGTCCAACGCAATGTCGAAGCGATTGCGTTGGCCGGCCAGTTCCGCAGTCAGCAAGCTGTACACCGTTTCTTCGGTGAACGAAGAATAAACCTTGGGCTTTTCAGGGGCGGGGGCGCTGTCTTCCACCGGTGGCGTACCGTCCGGCGACACGGGAGCCATGGCCTGGCAGCCGCTGAGAAAGACAAAGGCGAGGAGCAACGCGGAAGATCTATTCATATAGGAAGAGGACGACTAACCTGCGGTCGGATCATCATGACACAAGCCTTCGGCCAAACATAACCGAGTCTCAGTTGATGCCTTTATAGACACAAGGCATTAGGACAATAGACGACGGTGGTTGTTCTGAATCTTTCGAAGTAGGACAATTGTCGGCTTCCCGACATCATCAGCGATATTGAATGGCCTTCCTCGCACTCGGTATTAACCACAAGACTGCCTCCGTAGACGTGCGCGAGCGCGTGGCGTTTACGCCGGAGCAGTTGGTTGAGGCCCTGCAGCAGCTCTGCCGGCTCACCGACAGTCGCGAAGCTGCGATCCTTTCGACCTGCAATCGCAGCGAGCTTTATATAGAGCAGGAGCATCTTTCAGCGGATGTCGTACTGCGCTGGCTGGCCGATTACCATCATTTGGACCTCGATGACCTTCGCGCCAGCGCTTATGTGCACGAAGAGGATGCGGCAGTTCGTCACATGATGCGTGTGGCGGCCGGTCTCGATTCGCTGGTGTTGGGCGAGCCGCAGATTCTGGGCCAGATGAAGTCTGCCTATGCCGTGGCGCGCGAGGCTGGTACCGTCGGCCCGCTGCTGGGGCGGCTGTTCCAGGCCACCTTCAATTCCGCCAAGCAGGTGCGCACCGACACTGCCATCGGTGAAAACCCGGTGTCCGTGGCGTTTGCCGCCGTCAGCCTGGCCAAACAGATTTTCAGTGACTTGCAACGCAGCCAGGCCCTGCTGATCGGCGCCGGCGAGACCATCACCCTGGTCGCCCGCCACCTGCATGACCTGGGCGTGAAGCGTATCGTGGTCGCCAACCGTACGTTGGAACGCGCGAGCATCCTCGCCGAGCAGTTCGGCGCCCATGCGGTGTTACTGGCGGACATTCCGGCGGAGCTGGTACGCAGCGATATCGTCATCAGCTCCACCGCCAGCCAACTGCCGATCCTGGGCAAAGGCGCGGTCGAGAGCGCGCTGAAGCTGCGCAAGCACAAGCCGATCTTCATGGTGGATATTGCTGTTCCCCGGGATATCGAACCCGAAGTCGGCGAGTTGGACGACGTTTACCTCTATAGCGTCGACGATCTGCACGAAGTGGTCGCCGAAAACCTCAAGAGCCGCCAGGGTGCTGCCCAGGCCGCCGAGGAAATGGTCAGCACCGGCGCCGAAGACTTCATGGTGCGCTTGCGCGAACTGGCGGCGGTGGACGTGCTCAAGGCCTATCGTCAGCAAGGCGAACGCCTGCGCGACGAGGAATTGATCAAGGCCCAGCGCTTGCTCGCCAATGGCAGCAGCGCCGAAGAAGTGCTGATGCAACTGGCCCGTGGCCTCACCAACAAATTGCTGCATGCACCCAGCGTGCAACTGAAAAAGCTTACCGCCGAAGGCCGCCTCGATGCGCTGGCCATGGCCCAGGAACTCTTTGCCCTCGGTGAGGGCGCGTCAGATAGCTCTTCGGATAAAAAACCGCAATGAAAGCGTCACTGCTCAATAAACTGGACGTGCTCCAGGACCGTTTCGAAGAACTGACCGCCCTGCTCGGCGATGGCGAGATCATCGCCGATCAGGCCAGGTTCCGTGCCTATTCCAAGGAATACGCCGAAGTTGAGCCCGTGGTCGCCACCTATAAAAACCTGCTGAAAGTGCAGGCGGACCTTGAAGGTGCCCAGGCACTGCTCAAGGACAGCGACCCGGACATGCGTGAAATGGCCGTGGAAGAAGTCCGCGAAGCCAAGGAAAAACTCGCCGAGCTGGAGGGCGACCTGCAACGCATGCTGCTGCCCAAGGACCCGAACGACGGGCGCAACGTGTTCCTCGAAATCCGTGCCGGCACCGGCGGCGACGAGGCGGCGATCTTCTCCGGCGACCTGTTCCGTATGTACTCGCGGTATGCCGAACGTCGTGGGTGGCGCGTCGAGATCCTGTCGGAGAACGAAGGCGAACACGGCGGCTATAAAGAAGTGATTGCACGGGTCGAGGGCGACAACGTCTACGGCAAGCTCAAATTCGAGTCCGGCGCGCACCGCGTGCAGCGGGTTCCAGCGACTGAATCCCAAGGTCGTATTCACACGTCCGCCTGCACGGTGGCCGTATTGCCCGAGCCGGACGAACAGGAGGCCATCGAGATCAACCCGGCCGACCTGCGCATCGACACCTACCGCTCCTCGGGCGCCGGTGGCCAGCACGTCAACAAGACCGACTCAGCGATCCGCATCACCCACTTGCCGTCGGGCATCGTGGTGGAGTGCCAGGAAGAGCGCTCCCAGCACAAGAACCGTGCGCGGGCCATGTCCTGGCTGTCGGCCAAGCTCAATGACCAGCAGACCAGCGCCGCCGCCAACGCGATTGCCAGCGAGCGCAAGTTGCTGGTGGGTTCGGGCGACCGCTCCGAGCGCATTCGTACCTACAACTTTGCCCAGGGCCGGGTCACCGACCACCGGGTCAACCTCACCCTTTACTCCCTGGACGAAATCCTTGCCGGTGGTGTGGACGCGGTGATCGAACCGTTGCTCGCCGAATACCAGGCCGATCAACTGGCCGCGATAGGTGAATAAATGACCATCATCGCCAGCCTGCTGCGCGCCGCCGACCTGCCCGATTCACCCACGGCACGCCTGGATGCCGAATTGTTGCTGGCGGCTGCCTTGGGCAAGTCCCGCAGCTACCTGCACACCTGGCCCGAGAAAATCGTCAGCAGCGAGCATGCGCTGATCTTTGCAGGCTACCTGCAGCGCCGTCGTGGCGGTGAGCCGGTGGCCTATATCCTCGGTCAACAAGGCTTCTGGAAGCTGGACCTGGAGGTCGCGCCTCACACGCTGATCCCGCGGCCAGATACTGAGTTGCTGGTGGAAACCGCCCTGGAATTGTTGCCCGCCACCCTCGCCAAGGTCCTCGACCTGGGCACCGGCAGCGGCGCCATCGCCCTGGCCCTGGCCAGCGAACGCCCGGCCTGGCAGGTCACCGCCGTCGACCGTGTGCTGGAAGCCGTGGCCCTGGCCGAGCGCAATCGCCAGCGGTTGCACCTCGCTAACGCTACGGTGCTGAACAGCCATTGGTTCAGCGCGCTGCAAGGTCATCGCTATGACCTGATCATCAGTAACCCGCCGTACATTGCCGCCAACGATCCGCACCTGGTGGCCGGCGACGTGCGTTTCGAACCAGCCAGCGCACTGGTGGCCGGTCATGATGGCTTGGACGACCTGCGCCTGATTATCAAGGAGGCCCCGGCCCACCTGAATGCCGGTGGGCGGTTGCTGCTGGAACATGGTTACGACCAGGCCCCGGCGGTGCGTGACCTGCTGTTGAGTGAAGGTTTCGAAGAAGTGCACAGCCGCATCGACCTCGGTGGCCACGAACGCATCACCCTGGGGCGCCGGCCGTGCTGACCGATCAGGAGCTGTTGCGCTATAGCCGACAGATTCTGTTGCAGCATGTCGACATAGACGGCCAATTGCGCCTGAAAAACGGCCGTGCCCTGATCGTAGGTCTTGGTGGCCTGGGCGCGCCCGTTGCGTTGTACCTCGCTGCCGCCGGCGTCGGCGAGTTGCATCTGGCGGACTTCGACACGGTCGACCTGACCAACCTGCAGCGCCAGATCATCCATGACACCGACGCCGTCGGGCAGACCAAGGTCGACTCGTCCCTTCGTCGCCTGAACGCCCTCAACCCTGAAATCAAACTGGTGGCCCATCGCAGTGCGCTGGATGCCGATTCCCTCGCTGCGGCGGTCGAAGCGGTAGACGTGGTGCTCGATTGCAGTGATAACTTCTCCACCCGCGAAGCCGTCAACGCGGCCTGTGTCGGTGCCGGCAAGCCTTTGGTCAGCGGCGCTGCGATCCGTCTTGAAGGGCAACTGTCGGTGTTCGACCCGCGACGCGCCGAGAGCCCGTGCTATCACTGCCTGTATGGGCACGGCAGCGATACCGAACTCACCTGCAGTGAGGCTGGCGTGGTCGGCCCACTGGTCGGTGTGGTCGGCAGCCTGCAAGCCCTGGAAGCCTTGAAACTGCTGGCCGGTTTCGGTGAGCCGTTGGTGGGACGCTTGTTGCTGATCGACGCCTTGGCCACACGTTTTCGCGAACTGCGCGTCAAGCGTGACCCCGGTTGCACTGTGTGCGGGGCGCCACATGGTTAAGGGCGCGCCGATCGGTGTGTTCGATTCCGGTATCGGCGGCTTGACCGTGTTGGATGAAATCCAGCAGCTATTGCCCCAGGAATCACTGCTGTACGTGGCCGATTGCGGGCACATCCCCTACGGCGAGAAAAGCCCGGCGTTTATCCTTGAGCGCTCCCGGCAGGTGGCGGCATTTTTCCAGGCGCAGGGCGCCAAAGCCTTCGTGATTGCCTGCAATACCGCTACGGTTGCCGCCGTGGCTGATCTGCGTCGGGATTTTCCCGATTGGCCGCTGGTGGGCATGGAGCCTGCTGTCAAACCGGCGGCGGCAGCCACCCGCAGCGGCGTGGTTGGGGTGCTTGCCACCACCGGCACGCTGCAAAGCGCCAAGTTCGCCGCGTTGCTCGACCGCTTCGCTACCGATGTGAAGGTCATCACCCAGCCATGCCCGGGCCTGGTGGAGCTGATTGAAAGCGGTGACCTGACCAGCCCGGCCTTGCGCCAGTTGTTGCAGGGGTATATCGACCCGCTGCTCAGCGCCGGTTGCGACACCATCATCCTCGGCTGCACCCACTATCCCTTCCTCAGGCCGCTCCTGGCGCAGATGCTGCCCCCCAGCATTATCCTCATCGACACCGGCGCCGCCGTGGCCCGTCAACTCAAGCGTTTGCTGGGTGAGCGCGACCTGTTGGCCGTCGGCAATCCAGCACCGGCACAGTTCTGGACCAGCGGTGATGTGTATCACCTAAGAAATATCCTACCGACACTATGGAAATATCCGGGCGTTGTGAGAAGCTTCGACTCGTGAAAATTTCGTGAAATGCCTGCGTTATTAGCTGGAACTTCTGGCTACACGCCAGCTTCTATAGCGAGATAGCCTGTACACAACCATATAACTTCGTTCGGAAAGGATGTTTCTTATGAAGCGCTTGTTCTGTTTGGCTGCGATTGCGGCCGCTGTAGTGGGGCACTCTGTTTCGGCACAAGCTGCTGGCCTGGAGTTCGGGGTGGGGAGCACCAGTGATTCGACCATGACCTATCGCCTGGGGCTGACATCTGACTGGGATAAAAGCTGGTGGCAGAGCGATACCGGTCGATTGACCGGCTACTGGAGCGGCGCCTACACCTATTGGGATGGGGACAAGCGAGCCAGCGCCAGCAGCCTGTCGTTCTCGCCGGTGTTTGTGTATGAGTTTGCCGGGGAATCGGTGAAGCCTTATATCGAGGCAGGGATCGGGGTGGCGGTGTTTTCCCGCACCAAGCTGGAAGACAACAACATCGGCCAGGCCTTTCAGTTCGAAGACCGCCTGGGTTTCGGCCTGCGCTTCGCGGGTGGGCATGAGGTGGGCATTCGTGCCACGCATTACTCCAACGCGGGTATCAGCAGCAATAACGACGGGGTAGAGAGCTACTCGTTGCACTACACCTTGCCGTTGTAACCCTTCAGAACACTGCAAAACCCATGTGGGAGTGGGCAAGCCCCTCCCACATTCAGCATCAGCGGTAGGCGGTAGCGATACCCTGTCGCTCTTCCAGGCACTCCGGCGCGCCCATCTCGAATTCCCGGCAAATCAGTGGTCGTCGCTCGTAGATCGTGCACATCATCGTGTCCCGGTCCAGTGCCGCGCACCAGCCGTCATCCAGGCGCAGCATCACTTCACCGCCCCAGTCATCGGTATCGATATAGCGTTCCGGCACGCCGGTGTCGGTGATCAGCATCACTTCCAGCTGGCAGCAGCAGGCCGCACACGTCGAGCAAGTGACGGCGGGTTCGGCGATTTGGATGTGGGGGATGTTGGTCATAGGCGTGCAGTGTAAGGCAAGCGGGTGACGCACGTGTGATACGGCTGACGGACGTCAGCGCGCCAGCCGATGCAAACCCACAAACACCATCGCCCAGAGCAACGCCAGCGCAACCATTGTTGGCGCGAAGCCGAAACCAAACTGCACCCCGGCCAGTTGGCTACCGGCGTAATAAGACAGCGGGCCGCCCAGCGCGCCCAGCACAGCGGCACGCCACCAGGGACGGGCACTCCAGGCCAGGCAATGGCGCAACGTCGTCGCCAGCAATGCCCATAGCAGGATCAACCAGAAGGGAATCAACGTGCCCGGTTCCGTGAACTCAAACACCCCCAGCATGCGCAACGTGGTGTCCAATAGGGTGCCCAGAACCATCACGGCCAGGATCAACCTGCCGTCTTCAGCCCACGAACTTATCCACAGCAGGTGAACTGCCAGCACGGCAAGCCCCACCATTAACCACGCGCTGTCGCCACCAAGCACACAGGCAAACCAGCCGCACTGAAACAGCACGGCATTGGCCAGCGTCTTAAGCACTGAAGCGCCCGAGCAGCGGCGGGTTGATCGCCGACGGCTTGGCCAGCAGCAACTGCGCAGTGCCAATGGTGCGCTCCATGAAGCCACCTTCGCAGTAGCACAGGTAGAACTCCCACAGGCGCAGGAAATACTGGTCGTAGCCCAACTCGGCGAGGCGACCGTGGGCGCGGCGAAAGTTCTCATGCCATAGGCGCAGGGTTCGTGCGTAGTGCAGGCCGAAATCCTCCATGTGCAGCAGGTTCATATCGGTGTCGCGGCTGACGATGTGCAGCATGTTCTGCACACAGGGTAGGGCGCCGCCAGGAAAGATATAGCGCTGGATAAAATCCACGCTGCGCTTGGCCTGTTCAAAGCGTTGCTCACGGATGGTGATGGCTTGCAGCAGCATCAGGCCGTCGTTCTTGAGCAGGCGCGCGCATTGTTTGAAGTAGGTCGGCAGGAAGCGATGGCCCACCGCCTCGATCATCTCGATGGACACCAGCTTGTCGTATTGGCCGGTGAGGTCGCGGTAATCCTGCAGCAGCAGCGTGACCTGGCCTTGCAACCCCAGGGCGTCGATGCGTTGTTGGGTGTAGGCGAACTGTTCCCTGGACAAGGTCGTGGTGGTGACCTGGCAGCCGTAATGCTGCGCCGCATAGAGCGCCATGCTGCCCCAACCGGTGCCGATTTCCAGCAGGTGGTCGGTGCGTTTGAGGGCGAGCTTCTGGCAGATGCGCTCCAGCTTGTTCAACTGCGCCTGTTCAAGGGTGTCGTCGGGCGTCAGAAACTGCGCCGCGGAGTACATCATGGTCGGGTCGAGGAATTCTTCGAACAGGTCGTTGCCCAGGTCGTAGTGGGCGGCGATGTTTTTCTGTGAACCCTTGCGCGTGTTGCGGTTGAGCCAGTGCAGGCCCTGGGTGAACGGCCGCGCCAGGCGTGCCAGGCCGCCTTCCATTGCATCGAGCACGTCCAGGTTGCTGACCATCACGCGCACCACGGCGGTCAGGTCCGGGCTGGTCCAGTAACCGTGGATAAACGCTTCGCCGGCGCCGATGGAGCCGTTGGCCGCCACCAGGCCCCACACGGCAGAGTCCAGGATCTGGATTTCCCCCATCAAGTGCGCTTCCTGTGCGCCGAACACTTGGCGCTCGCCGTCCTCGATCACCACCAGTTGGCCATGGCGCAGTTGGCTGAGTTGGCGCAACACCGCCTTGCGCAGCAGCGCGGCGGTCATGCCGTTGACGTTCAGGCGGTGAGTCTTGACCGATAAGCTAGGGGATTTCATGGCGGCGATCCTTGGTGTAACCGACTGCGGTGCGAGAGGCGCCATCGGCGGCCCGGTGGGAAAAAATCGGCGTGCGTTTGAGCAACAGGCGCAGGGCCTGCCAGTAAATAGCGAGGCAGGTCTTGGCGGTCATCCAGGGGAAACGCCACAGGTAGCGATGCAGGCTGGCGCGATCCAGCGTTTCTTTCTCCAGGCTCAACGTGGCGTCGAAGATTTTCTGCGTGCCCTGCCAATCGGCCATGTGCACGCCCAGCCTGGCGGAGGGAGGGCTGAAGCTCATGCGGTATTCCAGGTCGCGGGGTAGAAACGGCGACACATGGAAGGCCTTGGCCACGGCGAAATGCTGGTGTTCATCGGCGTCCAGGGCCTGGGCCGGCAACACGTAGTGATAGCGTTCGCGCCATGGGGTGTTGGTCACTTCACACAGGATCGCGGCCAGACGTCCGTCGGCCTCGAAGCAGTAGAAGAAACTCACGGGGTTAAAAGCCAGGCCCCAACTGCGGGCCTGGGTCAGTAGGCAGATAACGCCCTGGGGTGTACGCCCCAGTGCCTTGCCGACTTCCTGGCGCACGGCATCGCTCAAGTTCATGCCGCTGCGCGTCCATTCACGCAGGTAGTCCTGCTGACGAAAACCGAAGGGGGCCAGGCGGCTGCGCCCGGCCAGGGGTGAAAGCCCCAGCACTTGGTGTTCTTCGCTCAAATCCAGGTACAGCAGGCCGATGCGGTAGCGAAAGGCATGGGCCTTGGGCGCAAACCGCCGATGGGCGATCCACCCGCTGTACAGGGCGCTGTTCACAGGGTTTCCCCAAAGGCTTCGGCCACGCGCAGTGCGCTGACCACGCCGTCTTCATGAAAGCCGTTGGCCCAGTAGGCGCCGCAGTAGAAGGTATTGCTCACGCCGGATATTTCTTCGCGACGCGCCTGCGCTGCCACCGCCGCCAGGCTGTACTGCGGGTGGGCGTAGGTGTAACGGGCCAGTACCTTCAGCGGGTTGATCATGGTTGTCTGGTTGAGGCTGACGCAAAACGTGGTGGTGCTGTCGATGCCTTGCAGGATGTTCATGTCATAGGTCACCGCCGCCTGTGCCTGGCGATTGCCGGTCAGCCGGTAGTTCCAACTGGCCCAGGCGAGTTTGCGGTCGGGCAGCAGGCGCGTGTCGGTGTGCAATACCACGTCGTTATCGGCGTAGGGCATGGCGCCGAGGATCTCCTGTTCGGCCTGGCTCGGGTCGGCCAGCAACGCCAGGGCCTGGTCGCTGTGGCAGGCGAACACCACGCGATCAAATGCCTCACTGCCGGCCGGGCTGTGGATAACCACGCCGTCGTCGGTGCGTGCCACTTTATGCACAGGGCAATTGAGGCGGATCCGTTCGCGAAAGCTGCGGGTCAACGGCTCGATGTAGCGGCTTGATCCCCCTTCGATCACGCACCATTGCGGGCGGTTGTTCACAGAGAGCAACCCGTGGTTCTTGAAGAAGCGCACAAAGAACTGCAACGGAAACTTCAGCATATCGGCCAGGGACATCGACCAGATCGCCGCGCCCATCGGCACGATGTAGTGCCGGACAAACCGCTCGCCGTAGCCGCCGGCGGTGAGGTAGCTGCCCAGGGTCATGTCAGCGCTGATGCGCTGCTGCTGCAGGTCCAGCGGCGCCTGGCGATTGAAGCGCAGGATATCGCGCAACATGCCCCAGAACCCCGGCGACAAAATATTGCGACGCTGGGCAAACAAACTGTTGAGGTTGTTGCCGTTGTACTCGAACCGGGTGTGCTCGTCGCACACCGAAAAGCTCATCTCGGTCGGTTTGAACGCCACCCCGATCTGCCCCAGCAAGCGGATGAAGTTGGGGTAGGTCCAGTCGTTGAACACGATGAAGCCGGTGTCGACCGCGTAGTTTTTACCCTCGACAGTGACATTGACGGTGTGGGTATGCCCGCCGATGCGGTCGCCCGCTTCGAACAGGGTGATGTCGTGACGGCGGCTGAGCAGATAGGCGCTGGTCAGGCCGGCGATGCCGCTGCCGATAATGGCGATCTTCACAGGTCGTCCTTTTTAGGCGGCGGGCTGCGCAACATGCGCTTGCCGATGATCAGTTGCGCACGGTTCGGCAGTTTCGACAGGGGCCACAACGTGGCGATGAACAGTGCAGGAAAGGCGATTTCCAGAGGGCGCTTTTCCAGCTTGGCGAAAATGTGCCGTGCGGCTTTATCCGCTGACCAACTAAGCGGCATGGGGAAGTCATTGCGCTCGGTCAGCGGAGTGTCGACAAAGCCCGGGCTGATCACGGTGACGTCGATGTTTTCCGGCGACAGGCTGATACGCAGGGATTCGAACAGGTAGCGCAGACCCGCCTTGGACGCGCCATAGGCTTCGGCGCGTGGCATCGGCAGGTAGGTCACGGCGCTGGCGACGCCTACCAGGTGCGGGGTGCGCCCGGCGCGCAACAGTGGCAGGGCGGCTTCGATGCAATAACTGCTGGCCAGCAGGTTGGTACGCACCACGTGCTCGATGATCGATGAGTCAAACTGTCGGGCATCCACGTATTCACAGGTGCCAGCATTGAGAATGACCGTGTCCAGGGCGCCCCAGGCCTCGCCAATGCGCTCACCAATCTCGCGCACGGTCTGGCTGTTGGTCAGGTCGCCGGCCACCACCAGCACCTGGCCAGGGTAACGGTGGGCGAGCGCTTCCAGCGGGCCTTTCGAGCGTGAGCTCAAGGCGACGTGGGCGCCGCTGTTGAGCAACTCCACGGCCAGCGCGGCACCGATGCCACTGCTGGCGCCGGTCAGCCAATAACGTCGAGGCAATGTATCGCTCATCCCATTCTCCTTTTCAGCCAGCCAACGACGCTGCCCAGCACGGGCACGTGTTCGTACAGCATGGCGCCGGCATCGAAATAATCGCGGTGGCGGTACACCTTGTCACGCCACATCAAGTGCGAACAACCTTCCACCCGGATCACCTTGCCGCTGGCCAGGCGTGGGTGGCAGAAACTCATTTTCCAGCGCAGGTAACCTTCACCTTCGGTCACCTGATCGAAACCGTGGAAGTCGAAGCGTAACTGGCTGACGTTGCTGTACAGCTCGGCGAAGTAGCGGTGCAGGGCGGGCAGGCCCTGCACTTCATGCAGTGGATCCGCGAAGCGGATGTCCTGGCTGTACAGGCTGTCGAGCAGGTGCAGGTTGTGCTTGTCCAGCGTGGAAAAGGCCTGGGCGAAGCGGCGCAGGAAGTCACTCATACTCGCCCCCAGCGGCTTGTCGCGAGGGCAGGCTGCGGAAGGCGGCCAGGGCGCGTTCACGGGACTTTTTCAGGTCGACAATCGAACGCGGGTAATCGGCCACGCCGAACAAACCACCGGCGGCTTCGGGGTTGTGCACTTCCTTTTTATTCAGCGCGGCCAGTTCCGGCAGCCAGCGCTTGATGAATACGCCTTCGCTGTCGAATTTTTCCGATTGGCTCAAGGGGCTGAAAATCCGGAAGTACGGCGCCGAGTCGGTGCCGGTGGACGAACTCCACTGCCAGCCGCCGTTATTGGCCGCCAGGTCGCCGTCGATCAGATGGCGCATGAAAAAGCGCTCGCCTTCGCGCCAGTCGATCAGCAGGTTCTTGGTCAGGAACATCGCCACGACCATGCGCAGGCGGTTGTGCATCCAGCCGGTTTCAAGCAGTTGGCGCATGGCGGCGTCGATGATCGGCAGGCCGGTGCGCGCTTGCTGCCAGGCGGCCAGGTCCTTGGGCGCGTTGCGCCAGGCGACGGCTTCGGTCTCGGGGCGGAACGCCCGGTGGCGCGACACCCGTGGGTAACCCACCAGGATGTGCTTGTAGAACTCACGCCACAGCAGTTCGTTGATCCAGGTAATGGCGCCCATGTCGCCGCTTTCAAACTCGCCGCCGTTGGTCTGCAGTGCAGCGTGCAGGCACTGGCGCGGCGACACCACGCCGGCGGCGAGGTACGCCGACAACTGGCTGGTGCCGGGCTTGGCGGGGAAGTCGCGTTCGTCCTTGTAGTAGCTGATCTGTTGGTCGGCGAAAGCGTCGAGGCGGCGCCGGGCTTCGTCTTCACCGGCGGGCCAGAGGGCACGCAGGGTCTCGCTGGGTGGCTCGAAACCGTCGACTGTCTTTGGGATCGGGTCGCTTTTCAGCTTGAGCGCAGCCTGGGCCTTGGGGGCCGGGACTATCCGGGGCAGGGCGCTGTGCAGACGGCTGTAGCAGACCTTGCGGAACTGGCTGAACACCTGGAAGTAAGTGCCGGTCTTGGTCAGCACGCTGCCGGGCTGGAAGAACAGTTGATCCAGGTAGCTGTGGAAGCTGATGCCCGCCGACTCCAATGCCTTGGACACGGCCGCATCACGACGGCTTTCATGGATGCCGTATTCCTCGTTGACGTGCACCGACTCCACGGCCAGTTCACGGCACAGCGTGCCCAGCACGTCGGGTGCCTGGTCCCAGGTGGCTGCCGTACGGATCAGCAGGGGAATGTTCAGTTCGCCGAGTGTCTTGCTCAGGTCATCCAGGTTGCGCAGCCAGAAATCCACCTTGCACGGTGCATCGTCATGGGCCAGCCATTGTTCGGGCGTGATCAGGTACACGGCGGCGATCGGGCCCCGCTGGCTCGCGGCGGTCAGGGCGGTGTTGTCGTGTAGGCGCAGGTCGGTGCGCAGCCAGATCAAATGCATTTAAACGAGTCCACGCTGGATCAGTAGCTGGTGGGCCGACAACAACTCTTCGGCGACGAACAATTCAGGGATGTCCTGGGCTAATACGGCCAACTCGGCCTGGTGGATGCATACCGTTGGTCCGACGATCAATTTTGGGCAACGGACGCCGCCCAAAAGTTTTTCCAGACCCGACAAATGCAGCGCCTTGCTCGAATACAGCAGCACGGCCCGCGGTTGCAGGTGCTCCACCGCCAGGGCCAGTTCGCCGGCGGGCAACGGCCAGTCGAACACTTCCACCGGGCAATCGGCACTGCTGGCGAGCCAGGCACTGAGCCACAGGTGTGGCTCCAGGGGCAGGTCGGACTGATTGACCAGCAATAACGGTGCGCCGTGCAACTGGCGATTGTTGTGGTAAATGCGTGCGCCGAATTTGCTGCGCAGCCATGAGAGGAAAAACACCCGCTCCATCTGCGCGCCGAACTGGCCTTGCCAACGCTGTTCCAACGCTCGCAGCAGCGGCAGCATCAGTTGCTCGCACAACGTGCGTGGCGGGTACAGCGCCATGGCCTGGTTGAAGGCGTCATCGACCCGGCGTTCGGTCAATTCGCTGATAGCGTGCACCAGGTTCTGGCGCAGGCTGTGCCACTCGTTTTCCACCGCCTCGGGAAGAGACTGGGCCGAGTCGATCAGGCCTTTGACCTGGCTCACCGGCACGCCGCGATTGAGCCAGGTGAGGATGGTATGGATGCGCTGCACATGCTCGGCGCTGAACAGCCGATGGCCCTTGGGCGTGCGCTGGGGCACGATCAGGCCGTAACGGCGTTCCCAGGCGCGCAGGGTCACGGCGTTGACGCCGGTCTGACGCGCCACTTCGCGGATCGGCAGCCAGCCGTCTTCGAGCGCTTGGGCGATGTCGTCGCCGGGTTCGTCTAGCAGGGCAGCTTTCATGGTCTAGATCGCATTTCGCAGGCTGAGGTTTTCCGGGTGCGGTTGCAGGTAGGCCTGCTGCGCGATGTAGCGGTCCGGGTGTTGGCGAAAGTGGTGTTTGAGCAGGGTCAGCGGCACCACAAGCGGCACGATGCCGTGGCGGTACTGGCCGATGACGGTCTGCATTTCTTGCTTGTCATCAGCGCTGATGACCTGTTTGAGGTAACCGCTGATGTGTTGCAGCACATTGGTGTGGGTGCCACGGGTGGCGCACTTGGTGAGGCCGGACATCAGGTCGCTGAAGTAGCCCGCCGCCAACTCGTCGAGGTTGGCATCCTTGCTCATGCTGCCCAGCAGGTGGCCAAGGCGCTTGTAGTGCGCCGGGCTGTGGGCCATCAGCAGGTACTTGTAGCGCGAATGAAAGGCCAGCAGACGGTGACGGGTCAGGCCTTCGGCCAACAGTTTCTGCCAGCTGGCGTAGACGAATACCCGGGTCAGGAAGTTTTCCCGCAGCACCGGGTCGTTCAGCCGACCGTCTTCTTCCACCGGCAGGTTGGGATGGCGTGCACAGAAGGCCTGGGCGTAGATGCCGCGCCCACCGCCGTCCACAGGGGTGCCGTTGTCGCGGTAGACCTTGACCCGCTCCAGGCCGCACGACGGCGATTTCTGCATGAAGATATAGCCGCACAGGTCGGTATGTTCCGCGGCCATCTGCTGGCCGTACTCGTCCAACGGTTGGGTGACGTTCAGCTCGCGGTGCACGGTACCGACGGCCTGCGGGTGGGCGGGATCGCCCACCAGACGGATCGGTTCGCGTGGAATGCCAAGGCCGATGGCGACTTCGGGGCACAGCGGCACGAAGTCGAAATAGTCGGCGAGGGTCTGGCTGCACAACAGGGATTGTTTATGGCCGCCGTTGAAGCGCACGTTCTCGCCCAGCAGGCAGGCGCTGATGGCGATCTTCGGTTTGGTGGTGCTGGACATACACGAACCCTCTGCAAGATTCCTGTACAAGATATAAATCCTGTACAACTAAATCTCATCATAGGTTCGATACTGTACAAGTCAAATTATTTGTACAAGTTTTGCGGGTGATCTATTTCCAGCCGATTTTCCAGGCGTCCATATCCTGCAGGGTTTGCCAGGGCAGGCGTTCGCTGCGGTGCGTCATCACGGCTTGCAGTTCAATGTCGAGCACCGTGCCTTCTTCATCACGAAACAGCTCGGTGACCAGAAAGTGTTTTTCTTTGTTGCGAGGGTGGGCTGCTGTCCATTTCGACAGCAGCAATTTGGCGGGGTTGATGCGGTTCATTGCAGGTGCTCGATCAAGCGTCGCGCGGCTTCCTGGCCGCTGAGCCAGGCCCCTTCCACGCGGCCCGACAGGCACCAGTCGCCACACACGTACAGGCCCAGGTCGGCATCGGCGAGTACGCCGAATTCGTGACTGCTGGACGGCCGTGCGTAGAGCCAGCGGTGGGCCAGGCTGAACGACGGCGCCGGCATCGCGCTGTGCAGCAGTTCGGCGAAGGCGCCGTGCAGGTGCTCGATCACCGCCTCTTTGGGCAGGTCCAGGTGGGCCTTGCTCCATGCGCTGGTGGCGTGCAGCACCCAGGTGTCGAGGGTGGTATCACGCCCAGGTTTGCTGCGGTTGCGGGCAAGCCAGTCGAGGGGACTGTCTTGCACGAAGCAGCCCTCCATGGGGGTATCCAGGGGTTTATCGAAGGCCAGGGCGATGGCCCAGGTCGGGTCCATTTTCACCCCGGCGGCGGCACTCGCCAGCTTGGGCGCGGCGGCCAGCAGGGCGGTGGCTTGGGGCGCAGGCGTGGCGATGATCACGTGGCTGAAGGGGCCATGGTTTTCGCTGTCCGCGTCCAGCAGGTTCCAGTGGTGTTTGCCCTGGAACACCTCGGTAATGCGGCAACCGAACTCCACTGGCAGGTCGTCGAGCAGGGCGCGAGTGATCGCGCTCATGCGCGGCGTGCCGACCCAGCGGATCTGTTCATCGGGAGACGGGGTGAGTTGGCCGGACTTGAAGTTGTACAGCTGGGGTTTCCATTGCTCGGCCCAGCCGTTGCTTTGCCAGCGTTGCACTTCGTTGACGAAGCGCCGGTCGCGGGCGGTGAAGTATTGCGCGCCCATGTCCAGGGAGCCGGCATCGCTGCGCTTGCTGGACATGCGGCCACCACTGCCGCGGCTTTTATCGAAGAGTTGTACAGCGTGCCCCGCGTCTCTTAACGCTCGGGCGGCGGAGAGACCGGCGATGCCGGTGCCGATGATCGCGATGGGAACAGTCATGGGAGGCCTCGTTTTACCGTTGTGCACAGACTACGCGGACACCAATAGCTGTACAATATTGTTTTTTGGTATAAGTTTTGGCGTACCAGTTCTAACGGCGTAACCTATGGTTAAAGCTGAGGCTTAAGCCAGCGTTACGCCTGCTAACAAATGATCCCTGTTTATAAAATAGACCAGTGATCGGCGGCGAACGTTACATGAGGAGCGTCCCATGCATATTTTGCTGACCGGCGGTACTGGCTTGATTGGCCGCCAACTCTGCCAACACTGGCTCACCCAGGGCCATCGCCTGACCGTGTGGAGTCGCCACGCGGACCAGGTCGCGAAGGTATGCGGCGCCCAGGTGTCGGGAGTCAGCCGCCTTGAAGAGGTTATCGGCCCGGTCGACGCGGTCATTAACCTGGCGGGCGCGCCTATTGCCGACCGCCCCTGGACCCACAAGCGCAAGGCGTTGTTGTGGAGCAGCCGCATCAGCCTTACCGAGACCTTGCTGGCGTGGCTTGAGGGCCTGGAACAAAAACCAGCGGTGTTGATTTCCGGTTCGGCGGTGGGCTGGTACGGCGATGGCGGCGAGCGCGAATTGACCGAAGCCAGCGGCCCGGTGCAGGACGATTTCCCCAGTCAGTTGTGCATCGCCTGGGAAGAAACCGCCCAGCGCGCCGAAGCCCTGGGGATTCGTGTGGTCCTTGTACGTACCGGCCTGGTGCTGGCGGCGCAGGGCGGCTTTTTGTCGCGGCTGTTGCTGCCGTTCAAACTGGCGCTGGGCGGGCCTATCGGCAGTGGTCGGCAGTGGATGCCGTGGGTGCATATCAAGGATCAAATCGCCCTGATTGATTTTCTTCTGCACCAGCCTGACGCCAGCGGTCCCTATAATGCCTGCGCGCCGCACCCGGTGCGCAATCGCGAGTTTGCGAAAACCCTGGGCCAGGTGCTGCACCGCCCGGCGCTCATGCCGTTGCCGGCCTTTGTATTGCGGGTGGGCCTGGGTGAGTTGTCCGGCCTGTTGCTGGGCGGGCAGAAGGCGCTGCCCGAGCGCTTGCTGGCTGCCGGTTTCACTTTTCAGTTCACTGAGTTGCGTGCGGCTTTGGATGACTTGTCCGGCCGCCTCTAAAGATAGGATGTTGCATGACGGATCACGCGTTGTTACTGGTCAACCTGGGCTCGCCGGCGTCCACTTCGGTGGCGGATGTGCGCAGCTACCTCAATCAGTTCCTGATGGACCCTTATGTGATCGACCTGCCGTGGCCGGTGCGGCGCTTGCTGGTGTCGCTGATCCTGATCAAGCGCCCCGAGCAGTCGGCGCATGCCTACGCCTCCATCTGGTGGGACGAGGGTTCGCCGCTGGTGGTACTCAGTCGTCGCCTGCAACAGCAGATGACCGCGCAGTGGACCCAAGGCCCGGTGGAATTGGCTATGCGTTATGGCGAGCCATCGATTGAAAGCATGCTGACCCGCCTCGCAGCCCAAGGCATCCGCAAGGTCACCCTGGCGCCGTTGTACCCGCAATTTGCCGACAGCACCGTGACCACGGTGATCGAGGAAGCCAAGCGTGTGGTGCGCGACAAAAAGCTCGACGTGCAATTCTCGATCCTGCAGCCGTTCTACGACCAGCCCGAATATCTCGACGCTCTGGTCGCCAGCGTGCGGCCCTACGTGGAACAGGATTACGACCACCTGCTGCTGAGTTTCCACGGCTTGCCTGAGCGCCACTTGACCAAGCTCGATCCTACCGGCCAGCACTGCTTCAAGGATGCCGACTGCTGCAAGAATGCGTCCGCCGAGGTGCTCAAGACCTGCTATCGCGCGCAGTGCTTCAGCGTCGCCCGCGACTTTGCCGCACGCCTGGGCTTGCCCGAAGACAAGTGGTCGGTGGCCTTCCAATCGCGCCTGGGCCGCGCCAAGTGGATCGAACCCTACACCGAGGCTCGCCTTGAAGCATTGGCCCAGCAGGGCGTGAAAAAGCTGCTGGTAATGTGCCCGGCGTTCGTCGCCGATTGCATCGAGACGCTGGAGGAGATCGGCGATCGCGGGCTGGAGCAGTTCCGCGAGGCCGGCGGCGAGGAGCTGGTGCTGGTGCCGTGCCTGAATGATGATCCGCAGTGGGCGAAGGCGCTCAATACCCTTTGCGAGCGCGCACCGACGGCGCTGTAACCGAACAAAGTGAAGATCAAGGTGTGGGAGGGGCTTGCCCCCTCCCACATTTGGTTTTGTTACAGGTTGAGGGTCAGGCTGACCGTGAAATTGCGCGGTTCGCCCGGGCTGATCCAGTAGTTGCTGTACGACCGCTCGTAATACTTCTCATCAAACAGGTTGTTGAGGTTCAAGCCCACGGTAATGTTGTCGGTGGCCTTGTAATGGGCCAGCAGATCAACCGTGTGGTAGGCCGGCAGCTCGAAACCCGTGCCAGCCTCGCCGGAGCGATCCCCTACATAGGTGAACGCCGCCCCCAGGTCTGAACCCCGCAACGCGCCATCCTGGAACTCATACACCCCCAACAGGCTGCCGCTGCGCTTGGCCACGCCGAGAATCCGGCTGCCGGCGGGAATGGTCGTGTCGCCCTTGGTGACTTCGGCGTCGATGTACGCAAAGGCACCTATTACGCGTACGGCCTCCGTCACTTGCCCCGTCAGTTGCAGGTCGAAGCCCTGGCTACGTGCCTTGCCCATGGCGCGGTTGGTATTGGTGGACGGGTCCAGCGCGAGCACATTTTCCTTTTCGATATGGAACGCGGCGAGGGTGGTGCTGAGGCGATCATCGAACAGTTCGCTTTTGATCCCGACTTCGTAACCCACGCCTTCTTCCGGTTTGAAGGTTTTGCCGTTGGCGTCCAGGCCGCTGTTGGGTTTGAACGAGGTGGAGGCATTGGCGAACACCCCGACTTGCGGTGTGAGCTGGTAAAGCAGGCCGGCGCGTTGGGTCAAGGCGTCGTGGGTTTGCCGGCTCTTGATGTGGTTGCGCGTGAAGTCATCGGTGCTCTGCTCGAAATGCTCGAAGCGCGCGCCAACCATGCCGCGCAGGCGATCGGTGAAGACGATCTGGTCTTGCAGGTTCAGCGCGTGGCTCTTGGTCTGTTCGAAGAAGTCGGTGCCGGAGCGCAGGCCGTTGGGCTTGGGTTGGCCGTAGACCGGGTTGTAGATGTCGATGGCGTAGGCGCTGCCGGCGATAGTGGTCACGCGCTCCTTCTTGCGGTAGTCCTCGTATTCGGTGCCGACCAGCAGTTCGTGCTGCCAACTGCCGATGTCGAACAGGCCGCGCAGTTCGAGTTGGGTAATGCTGTCGTGCCAACCGGTTGAGCGTTCGCGGTAGCGGCGGTTAACGGTATGACCGTCGATGTTCAGCGCACGGTTTTCCGAGGCGTCACCCCACAGGCTGCCTTGTTTGTAGTGGCTGGCCAGGCGCAGTTTCCACGCATCGTTGAGGTGATGCTCAAGGGTGGCCTGGAGACGGTTGTTGTGGTTGTCGATATCGCCGTCGTTGGGTTCGCCGAGGAAGGTGGAGCGAGATACGCCTGGGGCGTCGACGATGCCACGGTCGAAGGTAGAGCTGTGGCGGACGAATTCACTCTCGACGAGCAGACTGGTATCCGGGTCCAGTTGCCAACTGAACGACGGCGCGACGAATACCCGCTTGCTCTGCACGTGATCGCGGAAACTGTGGTTGTCTTCCACCGCCAGGTTGACCCGCGACAGCACGTTGCCTTCGCTGTCCAGCGGGGTGTTCACGTCCACGGCGGTGCGATAGCGGTCCCAACTGCCGGCGCTGGTTTGCAAGGTTGTGAAGGCTTCAGGCTGGGGCTTCTTGGTAACGATATTCACCGTGCCACCGGGATCGCCGCGCCCATACAGGCTGGCGGCGGGGCCCTTGAGCACTTCGATACGCTCGATGTTCGCCGCGTCCGGTGTACTCGGATAGCCACGGTTGGCGCTGAAGCCGTCCTGATAGAACTCCGACGTGGTGAAGCCACGCACGCTGTACTCGTAGAGGGTCAGGCCGCCGAAGTTGTTCTGCTTGGACACGCCGCCGGCAAATTCCAGGGCCCGCTCCACGCTGGTACTGCCCAGGTCCTTGAGCACAGTGGCGGGAATCACGCTGATGGATTGCGGGATGTCGCGAATGGCGGCGTCGGTTTTTGTCGCACTGGCGGAGCGGGTGGCACGGTAGCCTTTGACCGGGCCGGTGGTGGACTCATAGGCATCGGTGGTGACGCTGATGGTATCGAGTTCCAGGGTGTTTTCTTCGGCGAAGGCGGGGTCGAGCAACAAACCCAAGGCCAGGCCAGCCAAGGGGGCGATTCTTCGAGACGGCATGATAGAGCGTTCCAATAGCGATATTGAAACAATATAACATGCCTAATGAGAATGAATTGCTTTGAAATATCTGTTTACAGGTGCCCGAGAGCGGGCACCTGTTCAAGGTGGCTTATTGCTCTTCCTTGACCGGCGCAGGTGGCGGACGCAGCCCGATTTCCGCCAGCAGCTTGATCTCTTTGCCGTTGCGCATGACCTGGATCGCCACCTTATCGGTCGGCTTGATCCGTGCCACCTGGTTCATCGACTTGCGGCCATCACCGGCCGGTTCGCCGTTGATGCTGAGGATCACATCCCCCAGTTGCAGGCCGGCTTTCTGTGCCGGGCCATCGCGGAAGATCCCGGCGACCACGATGCCTGGGCGTCCGGTCAAGCCAAACGACTCGGCCAGTTCCTTGGTCAATGGTTGTACTTCAATCCCCAGCCAGCCGCGAATCACCTGACCATGCTCGATGATCGACTTCATCACCTCCATCGCCAACTTCACCGGGATCGCAAACCCGATGCCCTGGGAGCCGCCGGACTTGGAAAAGATTGCCGTATTGATGCCCGTCAGGTTGCCATTGGCGTCCACCAATGCGCCGCCGGAGTTACCTGGGTTGATCGCGGCGTCGGTCTGGATGAAGTCTTCGTAGCTGTTGAGGCCCAACTGGTTGCGCCCGGTAGCGCTGATTATGCCCATGGTCACGGTCTGGCCTACGCCGAACGGGTTGCCGATGGCCAGCGCCACGTCACCCACGCGCAAACCGTCGGAACGGCCGAGGGTGATCGACGGCAGGCTCTTCAGGTCGATCTTCAGTACCGCGAGGTCGGTTTCCGGGTCGCTGCCCACTACGCGGGCCAGGGTTTCGCGGCCGTCACGCAGGGCGACCACGATCTGGTCGGCGCCAGTGGTCACGTGGTTATTGGTGAGGATGTAACCTTCGGGGCTCATGATCACCCCGGAACCCAGGCTGGATTCCATGCGACGCTGCTTGGGCCCGTTGTCACCGAAGTAACGGCGGAACTGCGGGTCTTCAAACAGTGGATGGGCCGGTTTGTTGATGACTTTAGTGGTGTACAGGTTGACCACGGCAGGAGCGGCGATCACCACGGCATCGGCGTAGGTCACCGGGCCTTGCACCACCGAGTTGCTTTGCGGCGCCTGTTGCAGGTTCACATCCAGGCTGGGCAGACCCACCAGCTCGGGGTAACGCTGAATAATCAGCATCGCGATCAGCACGCCAGCCAGCAATGGCCATCCAAAAAAACGCAGCGCCTTGAGCATCAAGTAAGTCCTGACAGGTTGCAGGGGGCGGGAGAGCGCCCATAATGTCGCGCATTATACGAGGCTGTGACGCCTGCGAACCGGATATTTAGGAGTCTTTTATGGCCGTCCCCCTTACCACCCTCGTCGAGGAAGCAGACCGCTACCTCGGCAGCGCGAAAATTGCCGACTACTGCCCCAATGGCCTGCAGGTCGAGGGCCGGCCCCAGGTCATGCGCATCGTCAGCGGCGTGACCGCCAGCCAGGCCCTGTTGGACGCGGCCGTCGAAGCCCAGGCTGACCTGGTCCTGGTGCACCACGGTTACTTCTGGAAAGGCGAAAACCCTTGCATCACTGGCATGAAGCAGCGCCGCCTGAAGACGTTGCTCAAGCATGACATCAGCCTGCTGGCCTACCACCTGCCGCTGGACCTGCACCCCGAGGTCGGCAACAACGTGCAGTTGGCCCGTCAGTTGGACATTACCGTCGAGGGCCCGCTGGACCCGGACAATCCCAAAATCGTCGGGCTGGTCGGCTCGCTCGCCGAGCCCCTGTCGCCCCGCGACTTTGCACGCCGCGTGCAGGACGTCATGGGCCGCGAGCCATTGCTGATCGAAGGTAGCGAGATGATCCGCCGCGTCGGCTGGTGCACCGGTGGTGGCCAGGGCTACATCGACGACGCGATTGCGGCCGGTGTCGACCTGTTCCTCAGCGGCGAGGCTTCCGAGCAAACCTTCCACAGCGCCCGCGAAAACGACATCAGCTTCATCGCCGCCGGTCACCATGCCACTGAGCGCTACGGCGTACAGGCGCTGGGCGATTACCTGGCGCGGCGCTTCGCGTTGGAGCATTTGTTCATCGACTGCCCCAACCCGATTTGAGGGCCAAACCTGGGGGCATATTCATATACCGTTTCGGTCTAGTAGGCCGCCTGAATAGAAGCAGGTGCTGTGCTAGCATGCCCCGCTCGAACACGGCCCGCTGGCCGTCCATAAGATCGTTTTTCCGTGAGTAACCATGGTCGACAAACTGACGCATCTGAAACAGCTGGAGGCGGAAAGCATCCACATCATCCGCGAGGTCGCCGCCGAGTTCGACAACCCGGTGATGCTCTACTCGATCGGTAAAGACTCCGCCGTGATGCTGCACCTGGCGCGCAAAGCCTTCTTCCCGGGCAAGCTGCCGTTCCCGGTGATGCACGTCGACACCCGCTGGAAATTCCAGGAGATGTACAAGTTCCGCGACAAAATGGTCGAAGAACTGGGCCTGGACCTGATCACCCACGTCAACCCGGACGGCGTGGCGCAGGGCATCAACCCCTTCACCCACGGCAGCGCCAAGCACACCGACATCATGAAGACCGAAGGCCTCAAGCAGGCCCTGGACAAGCATGGTTTCGACGCAGCCTTTGGCGGTGCCCGTCGCGATGAAGAGAAATCCCGCGCCAAAGAGCGCGTGTACTCGTTCCGCGACAGCAAGCACCGCTGGGACCCGAAGAACCAGCGCCCCGAGCTGTGGAACGTCTACAACGGCAACGTCAACAAGGGCGAGTCGATCCGCGTGTTCCCGCTGTCCAACTGGACCGAGCTGGACATCTGGCAGTACATCTACCTGGAAGGCATTCCAATCGTGCCGCTGTACTTCGCCGCCGAACGTGAAGTGATCGAAAAGAACGGCACGTTGATCATGATCGACGACGACCGCATCCTCGAGCACCTGTCCGACGAAGACAAAGCCCGAATCGTCAAAAAGAAAGTACGTTTCCGTACCCTTGGCTGCTACCCGTTGACGGGCGCGGTGGAGTCCGAAGCCGAGACGCTGACGGACATCATTCAGGAAATGCTCCTGACGCGAACTTCCGAGCGCCAGGGCCGTGTCATCGACCACGATGGTGCCGGCTCGATGGAAGATAAAAAACGTCAAGGCTATTTCTAAGGGGCTGTCATGTCGCATCAATCTGATTTGATCAGCGAGGACATCCTCGCCTACCTGGGCCAGCACGAGCGCAAGGAAATGTTGCGCTTCCTGACCTGTGGCAACGTCGACGACGGCAAGAGCACCCTGATCGGGCGCCTGCTGCACGACTCCAAGATGATCTACGAAGATCACCTGGAAGCCATCACCCGCGATTCGAAGAAATCCGGCACCACCGGTGACGACATCGACCTGGCCTTGCTGGTCGACGGTCTGCAGGCCGAGCGGGAGCAGGGCATCACCATCGATGTCGCCTACCGCTACTTCTCCACCGCCAAGCGCAAATTCATCATCGCCGACACCCCCGGCCATGAGCAGTACACCCGCAACATGGCCACCGGTGCCTCCACCTGTGACCTGGCGATCATCCTGATCGACGCGCGCTACGGCGTGCAGACCCAGACCCGTCGTCACAGCTTCATCGCCTCGTTGCTGGGCATCAAGCACATCGTGGTGGCCGTCAACAAGATGGACATCAATGGCTTCGACCAAGGCGTATTCGAGCAGATCAAGGCCGACTACCTGAAGTTCGCCGACGGTATCGCCTTCAAGCCGAGCACCCTGGCCTTCGTGCCGATGTCGGCGCTCAAGGGCGACAACGTGGTGAACAAGAGCGAGCGTTCGCCCTGGTATACAGGCCAGTCGCTGATGGAGATCCTCGAAACCGTCGAGATCGCCAACGATCGCAACTACACCGACCTGCGTTTCCCGGTGCAGTACGTCAACCGTCCGAACCTGAACTTCCGTGGTTTCGCCGGCACCCTGGCCAGCGGCATCGTGCACAAGGGCGATGAAGTCGTGGTGCTGCCGTCGGGCAAGAGCAGTCGCGTCAAATCCATCGTCACCTTCGAAGGTGAGCTGGAGCACGCCGGCCCTGGTCAAGCGGTGACGCTGACCATGGAAGACGAGATCGACATCTCCCGTGGTGACCTGCTGGTACATGCCGACAACGTGCCGCAAGTGACCGACGCCTTCGACGCCATGCTGGTGTGGATGGCCGAAGAACCGATGCTGCCGGGCAAGAAGTACGACATCAAGCGCGCCACCAGCTACGTGCCGGGTTCCATCACCAGCATCGTGCATCGCGTGGACGTGAACACCCTGGCTGAAGGCCCGGCGAGTTCGTTGCAGTTGAATGAGATCGGCCGGGTCAAGGTCAGCCTTGATGCGGCCATCGCCCTGGACGGCTACGACAGCAACCGCACCACTGGCGCGTTCATTGTTATCGACCGCCTGACCAATGGCACGGTGGCTGCGGGCATGATCATCGCGCCGCCGGTCAATCATGGCGGCTCTGCGCAACACGGCAGCCTTGCGCATGTCGCCACCGAGGAGCGCGCACTGCGCTTCGGCCAGCAACCGGCGACCGTACTGTTCAGCGGCCTGTCTGGCGCCGGCAAGAGCACCCTGGCCTATGCGGTCGAGCGCAGGCTGTTCGACATGGGGCGTGCGGTATTTGTGCTGGATGGCCAGAACCTGCGCCACGACCTGAACAGGGGCTTGCCGCAGGACCGTGCCGGTCGCACCGAGAACTGGCGTCGTGCCGCGCATGTGGCGCGTCAGTTCAACGAAGCGGGCCTGCTGACCCTGGCTGCGTTCGTTGCGCCGGATGCCGAAGGCCGTGAACAGGCCAAGGCGTTGATCGGCGATGATCGCCTGCTGACCGTCTATGTGCAGGCCTCGCCACTGGTGTGCGCCGAGCGTGATCCGCAAGGCCTGTACGCGGCCGGTGGGGATAACATCCCGGGCGAATCCTTCCCGTACGACGTGCCGTTGAATGCCGATCTGGTGATCGACACCCAGGCCCTGTCGCTGGAAGAGAGCGTCAAGCAAGTGCTGGAGCTGTTGCGTCAGCGCGGCGCGATCTAACCCTCGCGGCCACGAAAAAGCCCGCCACCGAGTGATCGGTGGCGGGCTTTTTACCTATTAACAAATGTGCACACTGCCAATGTGGGAGCTGGCTTGCCTGCGATAGCGGCCTGCCAGTTGATATATTTACAACAGATCCACCGCTTTCGCAGGCAAGCCAGCTCCCACATTTTGATCACTGTTTACCTGGGAAGTCTTTGTGCAGCTTTTCCAGCAGTTGGTCCTTGTCTTCCCACAACCGATTGATCCACCCCTGGAACGCCAACCGATACGTCCCATCCTGCTCATAATTCTTGCCAATGAACTCAGCCGGAATCTGCACTTCCTCAAAGTGCACCACCACGTCCCGCACATTCCCGCACAGCAAATCCCAATAACCTGGGCGCCCAGCCGGGTAGTGAATGGTCACGTTCACCAGTGACTTCAACTGCTCCCCCATGGCATCCAGCACAAACGCGATGCCTCCGGCCTTGGGCTTGAGCAGGTAGCGGAACGGCGATTTCTGCTGGGCATGTTTACCGGCAGTAAACCGCGTGCCCTCGGCAAAGTTGAAAATACCCACGGGGTTGTCGCGAAACTTCGCACAGGTCTTGCGGGTGGTTTCCAGGTCCTTGCCTTTCTTTTCCGGGTGTTTTTCCAGGTAGGGCTTGGTGTAGCGCTTCATGAACGGGAAGCCCAGCGCCCACCACGCCAGGCCAATTACCGGCACCCAGATCAGCTCCTGCTTGAGGAAGAACTTCAGTGGGCGAATCCGCCGGTTCAGCACGTATTGCAGCACCATGATGTCGACCCAGCTCTGATGGTTGCTGGTCACCAGGTACGAGTGCTGGTAGTCCAGCCCTTCCAGCCCGGTGATGTGCCAGCGGGTGCGCCGTACCAGGTTCATCCAGCCCTTGTTGTTGGTCACCCAGGCCTCATGGGTGTGGTTCATCAGCCATTCGCTGAAGCGCTTGGCAAACGGCAAGGCCTTGAACAACGCCACGATAAACAGGAACGAACACAACAGGATCGTATTCAGCGCCAACAACAGCGACGCGATCACCCCGCGCACGGCGGCAGGTAGAAAATCCAGCATTTAGATATCCATAGGTCGGTTGGCGGCTTGGATCGCAGTCAGTGCGATGGTGTACACGATGTCGTCCACCTGGGCGCCGCGCGGCAGGTCGTTGACCGGTTTGCGCAGGCCCTGGAGCATCGGCCCCAGGCTCACGCAATCGGCACTGCGCTGCACGGCCTTGTGCGTGGTGTTGCCGGTGTTCAGGTCGGGGAACACAAACACTGTGGCCTTGCCGGCGACCTGGCTGTTGGGGGCCAATTGCCGGGCCACGTTTTCGTTGGCGGCGGCGTCGTATTGCAGCGGGCCGTCGATCAGCAGCGAGCTTTGCTGTTCGTGGGCGAGCAGGGTAGCTTCGCGGACTTTTTCCACTTCCTCGCCGCTGGCCGAATCGCCGCTGGAATAGCTGATCATCGCCACGCGCGGGGTGATGCCGAACGCAGCCGCCGAGTCAGCGCTTTGCAGGGCGATCTCCGCCAGTTCGGCGGCGCTCGGGTGCGGGTTCATCACGCAGTCGCCGTACACCAGCACCTGCTCGGGGAACAGCATGAAGAATACCGATGACACCAGGGTGCAGCCCGGTGCGGTCTTGATCAGCTGCAGGGCAGGGCGGATGGTGTTGGCGGTGGAGTGAATGACGCCAGACACCAGGCCGTCCACCTCATCCAGTGCGAGCATCATGGTGGCGATCACCACGGTGTCTTCCAGCTGTTGCTCAGCCATGGGGGCGTTGAGGCTTTTGCTCTTGCGCAGCGCCACCATCGGCTCGACATAGCGTTGGCGGATCAGGTCCGGGTCGAGAATCTCCAGGCCTTCGGGCAATTCGATGCCCTGGGCGCGGGCAACCGCTTCCACATCAGCCGGCTTGGCCAGCAGCACGCACCGGGCAATGCCCCGCGCCTGGCAGATCGCGGCGGCTTGCACGGTCAGCGGCTCGCTGCCTTCGGGCAACACGATGCGTTTGTTGGCAGCCTGGGCGCGCTGGATCAGCTGGTAGCGGAACACCGCCGGCGACAGGCGCATTTCCCGTGGTGTGCCGCAACGTTGGTGCAGCCAGCGCGCATCGAGGTGGCTGGCAACGAAATCCGTGATGATTTCCGCGCGCTCGCGGTCATCAATCGGGATTTCCTTGTTGAGGCTGTTGAGCTGGTTGGCGGTGTCGTAGGAGCCGGTACTCACCGACAGCACCGGTAGCCCGGCCTGGAACGCGCCACGGCACAGCTCCATGATGCGTGGGTCGGGCAGGGTGTCGCTGGTCAGCAGCAGGCCGGCCAGGGGGACGCCGTTGATCGCGGCCAGGCTGACGGCGAGGATGATGTCGTCGCGGTCGCCGGGGGTCACCACCAGCACGCCGGGCTTGAGCAGCTCCACGGTGTTGCGCATGGTGCGCGCGCAAATGATGATCTTGGTCATGCGCCGGGTTTCGTAGTCGCCGGCGTTGAGGATCTGCGCGCCCATCAGGTCGGCCACGTCGCGGGTACGCGGTGCGTTGAGTTCCGGTTGATAGGGAATGCAGCCGAGCAGGCGGAAATCACCGCTGCGCAACAGCGGCGAATGTTCTTTCAGGCGCGCCGAGAAGGCTTCCATGCTTTCGTCGGTGCGCACTTTGTTGAGGATCACGCCGAGCACTTTCGGGTCTTTCGGGCCGCCGAACAGTTGGGCCTGCAATTCCACGCGACCTGAGAGTTCGGTGAGCACCTCGTTTTCCGGGGCGGACACCAGGATCACTTCCGCATCCAGGCTCTTGGCCAGGTGCAGGTTGACCCGCGCCGCATAGCTGGCGCTGCGGGTGGGTACCATGCCTTCGACGATCAATACGTCCTTGCCCACGGCGGCTTGCTGGTACAGCGTGATGATCTCTTCGAGCAACTCGTCGAGCTGGCCGTCGCCGAGCATGCGCTCTACGTGGGCAAGGCCCAGCGGCTGCGGCGGCTTGAGGCCGTGAGTGCGCGCTATCAGTTCGGTGGAGCGCTCGGGGCCGGTGTCGCCGGGGTGCGGCTGGGCAATCGGCTTGAAAAAACCGACTTTCAGTCCGGCCCGTTCAAGGGTACGCACCAGCCCAAGGCTGATGGAGGTCAGACCCACACCAAAATCGGTGGGCGCGATAAAAAAAGTCTGCATGCGGATTCTCTGGAGGTGCATGGCTTGGGTGGCGCTCTATGGCTGAGCGTCTACCGCGAATCAGGCGCCAAGGTTATCGTTATTCGCGCTCCCGCGCACACCAGCCGCAGGCAAAGGGCTGGCCTATTTTTTCAATACGTTGCGCGGGGTCCTGTACCCAGGCGCGTGACTGCCACGGCGGCTGGTGGCGCAGGTGCTGGGTGTGGCCGCAGGACAGCTCGGCAACCCAGTGCTGGTCGTCGTCCTGGTGGAACCCGATGATGAAGGATGCCGTTGATCGGTCCCGTCTGTCCGGGTTCTGTTCGCTTTCGGGCAAATCCTTGTTTAGACTTGTCCGTTCTTCATTCTTATGCAAAAGGTCTCGCCCCATGACGATCGCCGCTAACAAGGCTGTCTCCATCGACTATACCCTGACCAACGACGCTGGTGAGGTCATCGACAGCTCAGCCGGCGGCGCGCCGCTGGTCTACCTGCAAGGCGCAGGTAACATCATCCCAGGCCTGGAAAAGGCCCTGGAAGGCAAGAGCGTCGGTGATGAGCTGACCGTTGCCGTAGAACCTGAAGATGCCTACGGCGAGTACTCGGCCGAACTGGTCAGCACCCTGAGCCGCAGCATGTTCGAAGGTGTCGACGAGCTGGAAGTGGGCATGCAGTTCCACGCTTCCGCGCCGGACGGCCAAATGCAGATCGTCACCATCCGTGATCTGGACGGCGACGACGTCACCGTCGACGGCAATCACCCGCTGGCTGGTCAGCGCCTGAACTTCCAAGTGAAGATCGTTGCCATCCGCGACGCTTCCCAGGAAGAAGTGGCTCACGGCCACGTTCACGGTGAAGGCGGTCACCACCATTGATTGTGGTTTGATCAATCGGTAGCAAAAACGCCCCGACTGGTTCGGGGCGTTTTTTTGCGCTTGAAAAAATGTGGGAGGGGGCTTGCCACCTCCCACAACAAAAATGCCCCGGACCTTTCGGTACGGGGCATTTCTTAACTGTTTCGCAACCGGGGCTGCGTGGCAGTTGTTACCACTTAGGCTGCAGCAGCAACGCTCAGAGCCTTGATGTGGCCATTCAGGCGGCTCTTATGGCGAGCGGCCTTGTTCTTGTGGATGATGCCTTTATCGGCCATACGGTCGATAACTGGCACAGCCAGAACGTAAGCAGCTTGGGCTTTTTCAGCGTCTTTGGTGTCGATGGCTTTAACTACATTCTTGATGTAGGTACGAACCATGGAACGCAGGCTGGCGTTGTGGCTGCGACGCTTCTCAGCCTGTTTTGCACGTTTTTTGGCGGAAGGTGTGTTGGCCACCGTCGAGCTCCTCGAAAGACTTTTTAGGAAATAGCAAACAAAATAGGCCGCGAATCATGCCGATGACTTGATGGGTTGTCAAGGGCGGCTGATGCGAACTGCTGAGTGGTCGATCTGAAGAGGCGGGTGATTTATTTCCGGCGCTTGACCTGTAAACTCGCGAGCTTTGGCTCTGTGCTGTTGCAGGCGCGCAGTATCGCATAAGTGGGCGCTTTGTACGCCTGCTCTTTATCTAAAGGCGCAAACTCTTTCAATGAATCTGCTCAAATCGTTGGCCGCCGTCAGCTCTATCACGATGATCTCCCGGGTCCTGGGGTTTGTGCGTGACACCCTGCTGGCGCGCATTTTTGGCGCCAGCATGGCCACGGATGCCTTCTTTATTGCGTTTAAATTGCCCAACCTGCTGCGGCGGATCTTCGCTGAAGGTGCGTTCTCCCAGGCATTCGTGCCGATCCTGGCCGAGTACAAGACCCAGCAAGGCGAAGAAGCCACCCGCACCTTCATCGCCTACGTTTGCGGCCTGTTGACCCTGGTGCTGATGCTGGTGACCATCCTTGGCATGCTCGCCGCCCCCTGGGTGATCTGGGCCACGGCCCCCGGTTTTGCCAATACCCCGGAAAAATTCGCGCTCACCACTGATCTGCTGCGAGTGACCTTTCCTTATATATTGCTGATCTCCCTGTCATCCCTGGCCGGGGCGATCCTCAATACCTGGAACCGCTTCTCGGTGCCAGCCTTCGTGCCGACCCTGCTGAACGTCAGCATGATCATCTTCGCGCTGTTTCTCACGCCGTACTTCGACCCGCCAGTGATGGCGCTCGGCTGGGCCGTATTGGCCGGTGGCCTGGCGCAACTGCTCTACCAACTGCCACACCTGAAAAAGATCGGCATGCTCGTATTGCCACGCCTGAACCTCAAGGACACTGGCGTATGGCGCGTGATGCGCAATATGCTGCCGGCGATCCTGGGTGTTTCCGTAAGCCAGATTTCCCTGATCATCAACACGGCGTTCGCCTCGCTGCTGGTATCGGGCTCGGTGTCGTGGATGTACTACGCCGACCGCCTGATGGAGCTGCCGTCCGGCGTGCTCGGCGTGGCCCTGGGCACGATTTTGTTACCGACCCTGTCGCGCACCTACGCCAGCAAGGACCGCCAGGAATACTCGCGCATCCTCGATTGGGGCCTGCGCCTGTGCTTCGTGCTGGTGTTGCCGTGCGCACTGGCCTTGGGGATCCTGGCTGAGCCGCTGACTGTGTCACTGTTTCAATACGGCCAATTCGATGCCCACGACGCACTGATGACGCAACATGCCTTGGTCGCCTATTCCGTCGGCTTGCTCGGCATCATCGTGATCAAAGTGCTCGCCCCAGGCTTCTACGCCCAGCAAAACATCCGTACTCCAGTGAAAATCGCGATTTTCACGCTGATCGTCACGCAACTGCTCAACCTGGTGTTTATCGGTCCGCTGGCCCATGCCGGCCTGGCCCTGGCCATCAGTGCGGGCGCGTGCATCAACGCAGGGCTTTTGTTTTACCAGTTGCGCAAGCAGCAGATGTTCCAGCCACAGGCCGGCTGGGGCCTGTTCACCCTCAAGCTGCTGGTGGCGGTCGGGGCGATGTCGGCCGTGTTGCTGGGGTTGATGCACTTCATGCCCGCTTGGGATGAGGGCCATATGCTGGAGCGCTTCCTGCGCCTGGGTGCGCTGGTCGTTGCCGGTGTGGTGGTGTACTTCGGGATGTTGCTGCTGCAAGGCTTCCGATTGCGGGATTTCAATCGCAAGTCCCTGGGTTAGAGAGTTTGCCGCGATAAAACGGTTGTTTTATCGATTCGACCCATTTGGCCTGTTCAGTTGCCTGTCGTCCGGGGCCGGGTGTGGTTATAATCGACCACTTTATGAGCAAGAAGCGCGTTATGCAGCTGGTTCGAGGTCTCCACAACCTGCGCCCCGAGCATCGGGGCTGCGTCGCCACTATTGGCAACTTTGACGGTGTTCACCGTGGCCACCAGGCTATCCTGGCCCGGCTGCGCGAACGTGCGGTCGAGTTGGGCGTGCCCAGCTGCGTGGTGATTTTCGAGCCGCAGCCGCGGGAATACTTTACGCCCGAGACTGCGCCGGCACGCCTGGCCCGTCTGCGCGACAAGCTGCAGTTGCTGGCTGAAGAGGGCGTGGACCGCGTCCTCTGCCTGGCTTTCAACCAGCGTTTGCAAAGCCTCAGTGCGGCCGAGTTCGTCGACCGCATCCTGGTCGATGGCCTGGGCGTACAGCATCTGGAGGTCGGCGACGACTTCCGTTTCGGTTGCGACCGCGTCGGGGATTTCGATTTCCTGCAACAGGCCGGCGTCAACCAGGGTTTTACCGTCGAAGCCGCGCAAACCGTCGAATTGGACGGCCTGCGCGTGAGCAGTACCCAGGTGCGTAACGCACTGGCCGCCGCCGACTTCGCCTTGGCCGAGCGTTTGCTCGGTCGCCCGTTCCGCATTGCCGGACGGGTCCTGCACGGCCAGAAGCTGGCGCGCCAACTGGGCACGCCAACCGCCAACGTGCAACTCAAGCGCCGTCGTGTGCCGCTGACCGGGGTTTACCTGGTAAGCGTCGCCATCGACGGCCAATCGTGGCCGGGAGTCGCCAACATAGGCGTCAGGCCCACGGTTGCAGGTGATGGCAAGGCCCACCTGGAAGTACATTTGCTGGATTTTGCCGGTGATCTGTATGACCGGCGTTTGACGGTGGTTTTCCACCAAAAGCTGCGTGAAGAGCAGCGTTTCGCCTCCCTTGAGGCGTTGAAAACGGCGATCAATGCGGATGTCGCCGCCGCCCGTGCACTAGCCGCACCTAGCGCCCATCGCTAACCGAAGAGCCTTAAATGACCGACTATAAAGCCACGCTAAACCTTCCGGACACCGCCTTCCCAATGAAGGCCGGCCTGCCACAGCGCGAACCGCAGATCCTGCAGCGCTGGGACAGTATTGGCCTGTACGGAAAGTTGCGCGAGATTGGCAAGGATCGTCCGAAATTCGTCCTGCACGACGGCCCTCCTTATGCCAACGGCACGATTCACATCGGTCATGCGCTGAACAAGATTCTCAAGGACATGATCCTGCGCTCGAAAACCCTGTCGGGCTTCGACGCGCCTTATGTCCCGGGTTGGGACTGTCACGGCCTGCCGATCGAACACAAAGTCGAAGTGACCTACGGCAAGAACCTGGGCGCGGATAAGACCCGCGAACTGTGCCGTGCCTACGCCACCGAGCAGATCGAAGGACAGAAGTCCGAGTTCATCCGCCTGGGCGTGCTCGGCGAGTGGGATAACCCCTACAAGACCATGAACTTCAAGAACGAGGCCGGTGAAATCCGCGCCTTGGCCGAAATCGTCAAGGGCGGTTTCGTGTTCAAGGGCCTCAAGCCCGTGAACTGGTGCTTCGACTGTGGTTCGGCCCTGGCTGAAGCGGAAGTCGAGTACGAAGACAAGAAGTCCTCGACCATCGACGTGGCCTTCCCGGTCGCCGACGACGCCAAGCTGGCCGAGGCCTTCGGCCTGGCAAGCCTGGGCAAGCCGGCCGCCATCGTGATCTGGACCACCACCCCGTGGACCATCCCGGCCAACCAGGCGCTGAACGTGCACCCGGAATTCACCTACGCCCTGGTGGACGTCGGTGACCGCCTGCTGGTGCTGGCCGAAGAAATGGTCGAAGCCTGCCTGGCCCGCTACGAGCTGCAAGGGTCGGTCATCGCCACCACCACCGGCTCCGCGTTGGAACTGATCAATTTCCGTCACCCGTTCTATGACCGTCTGTCTCCAGTTTACCTGGCGGACTACGTTGAACTGGGCGCCGGCACTGGCATCGTTCACTCCGCGCCCGCTTATGGCGTGGACGACTTCGTGACCTGCAAAGCCTACGGCATGGTCAACGATGACATCCTGAACCCGGTGCAGAGCAACGGCGTGTACGCACCGTCGCTGGAGTTCTTCGGCGGCCAGTTCATCTTCAAGGCCAACGATTCGATCATCGAAAAACTGTCGGAAGTCGGCTCGCTGCTGCACACCGAAACCATCAAGCACAGCTATATGCACTGCTGGCGGCACAAGACCCCGCTGATCTACCGCGCCACCGCGCAGTGGTTCATCGGCATGGACAAAGAGCCGACCAATGGCGACACCCTGCGTGTCCGCTCGCTCAAGGCCATCGAAGACACCAAGTTCGTCCCGGCCTGGGGCCAGGCGCGCCTGCACTCGATGATCGCCAACCGCCCTGACTGGTGTATATCGCGCCAGCGTAACTGGGGCGTGCCGATCCCGTTCTTCCTGAACAAGGAAAGCGGCGAGCTGCACCCACGCACCGTCGAGTTGATGGAGCAAGTGGCCCAGCGTGTCGAACAGGAAGGTATCGAAGCCTGGTTCAAGCTGGACGCCGCCGAACTGCTGGGCGATGAAGCGCCGCAGTACGACAAGATCAGCGACACCCTCGACGTGTGGTTCGACTCGGGCACCACTCACTGGCATGTGCTGCGCGGCTCGCACCCGATGGGGCACGAAACCGGCCCGCGTGCCGACCTGTATCTGGAAGGTTCGGACCAACACCGCGGCTGGTTCCACTCGTCGTTGCTGACCGGTTGCGCCATCGACAACCATGCGCCGTACCGCGAACTGCTGACCCACGGCTTCACCGTCGACGAGACGGGCCGCAAGATGTCCAAGTCGCTGAAGAACGTGATCGAGCCGAAAAAGATCAACGACACCCTGGGCGCCGACATCATGCGTCTGTGGGTCGCGTCGACCGACTATTCGGGCGAGATCGCCGTGTCGGACCAGATCCTGGCTCGCAGCGCCGATGCCTACCGTCGTATCCGTAATACCGCGCGCTTCCTGTTGTCGAACCTGACCGGGTTCAACCCGGCCACCGACCTCCTGGCGGCCGAAGACATGCTCGCCCTCGACCGTTGGGCGGTGGACCGTACCCTGTTGCTGCAGCGCGAGTTGCAGGAAAACTACGGCGAATACCGTTTCTGGAACGTCTACTCGAAGATCCACAACTTCTGCGTGCAGGAGTTGGGTGGTTTCTACCTCGACATCATCAAGGACCGCCAGTACACCACCGGCGCCAACAGCAAGGCGCGCCGTTCGGCGCAGACCGCGCTGTATCACATCAGCGAAGCGCTGGTGCGCTGGATCGCGCCGATCCTGGCGTTCACCGCCGACGAGCTGTGGGAATACCTGCCGGGCGAGCGCAACGAGTCGGTGATGCTCAATACCTGGTACGAAGGCCTGACCGAACTGCCGGCTGACTTCGAACTGGGCCGCGAGTACTGGGAAGGCGTGATGGCCGTGAAGGTTGCGGTGAACAAGGAGCTGGAAGTGCAGCGTGCGGCCAAGGCCGTCGGTGGCAACCTGCAAGCCGAAGTCACCCTGTTTGCCGAAGACGGCCTCACCGCCGACCTGGCCAAGCTGAGCAACGAACTGCGCTTCGTGCTGATCACTTCAACCGCGAGCCTGGCGCCATTCGCCCAGGCCCCGGCGGACGCGGTTGCCACCGAAGTGCCGGGCCTCAAGCTCAAAGTGGTCAAGTCGGCCTTCCCTAAATGCGCCCGTTGCTGGCACTGCCGTGAGGATGTTGGCGTGAACCCTGAGCACCCGGAAATCTGCGGTCGTTGCGTCGACAACATCTCGGGCGCTGGCGAGGTTCGCCACTATGCCTAACGCCAGTCGTTTCGGACGTCTGGGCTGGCTCGTACTGAGTGTGCTGGTCCTGGTCATCGACCAGGTCAGCAAGGCTCATTTCGAAGGCTCCCTGCAGATGTTCCAGCAAATCGTGGTGATCCCGGATTACTTCAGCTGGACCCTGGCCTACAACACCGGCGCCGCCTTCAGCTTCCTGGCTGACAGCGGTGGCTGGCAGCGCTGGCTGTTTGCCCTGATCGCCGTGGTGGTCAGTGCGGTGCTGGTGGTGTGGCTCAAGCGCCTGGGTCGCGATGACACCTGGCTGGCCATCGCCCTGGCCCTGGTGTTGGGCGGCGCGCTCGGCAACCTGTATGACCGCATTGCCCTGGGCCATGTGATCGACTTCATCCTGGTGCATTGGCAGAACCGCCATTACTTCCCGGCGTTCAACTTCGCCGACAGCGCCATCACCGTCGGTGCAATCATGCTGGCGCTGGATATGTTCAAAAGCAAGAAAACCGGAGAGACCGTCAATGACTGATCAGGTATTGGCTGAGCAACGCATCGGCCAGAACACGGAAGTCACTTTGCATTTTGCACTGCGCCTGGAGAATGGCGACACGGTCGACAGCACGTTCGACAAAGCCCCGGCCACCTTCAAGGTCGGCGACGGCAACCTGCTGCCGGGTTTCGAAGCGGCCCTGTTCGGCTTCAAGGCCGGCGACAAGCGCACCCTGCAGATCCAGCCGGAAAACGCCTTTGGCCAGCCCAACCCGCAAAACGTGCAGATCATCCCGCGTTCGCAGTTCCAGGACATGGACCTGTCGGAAGGCCTGCTGGTGATTTTCAACGATGCGGCCAATACCGAACTGCCGGGTGTGGTGAAAGCTTTTGATGACGCGCAAGTGACCATCGACTTCAACCATCCGTTGGCCGGTAAAACCTTGACGTTCGACGTTGAAATCATCAGCGTTAAAGCGATCTAACTGACAAAACCGGCGCCTGCGGGCGCTGGCTTGTGTGGGAGCTGGCTTGCCTGCGATAGCATCACCCTGGTGTACCTGATACACCGAGGTGCCTGCATCGCAGGCAAGCCAGTTCCCACAAGATCCAATTTCTTGCCGAGCAAGACACGAGGCACAGCATGCAAATCAAACTCGCCAACCCCCGTGGCTTCTGCGCCGGTGTGGACCGGGCGATCGAAATCGTCAACCGCGCCCTGGAAGTCTTCGGGCCGCCGATTTACGTGCGTCATGAAGTCGTCCACAACAAATTCGTGGTCGAAGACCTGCGTGCACGTGGCGCCATCTTTGTCGAAGAGCTCGACCAGGTGCCAGACGATGTGATCGTCATCTTCAGCGCCCACGGTGTTTCCCAGGCGGTGCGTACCGAAGCGGCAGGCCGCGGCCTGAAAGTCTTCGATGCTACCTGCCCATTGGTCACCAAGGTGCACATCGAAGTCGCGCGCTACAGCCGTGACGGTCGCGAGTGCATCCTGATCGGCCACGCCGGCCACCCGGAAGTCGAAGGCACCATGGGGCAGTACGATGCCAGCAATGGCGGCTCCATTTACCTGGTGGAAGACGAAAAGGATGTCGCCAACCTGCAGGTACAGAACCCCGAGCGCCTGGCATTCGTGACCCAGACCACCCTGTCCATGGACGATACCAGTCGCGTGATCGACGCGCTGCGCAGTCGCTTCCCGGCCATTGGCGGCCCGCGCAAGGACGACATCTGCTACGCCACCCAGAACCGCCAGGACGCGGTCAAGCAACTGGCAGACGAATGTGATGTGGTCCTGGTCGTCGGCAGCCCCAACAGTTCCAACTCCAACCGCCTGCGTGAGTTGGCTGAGCGCATGGCAACACCGGCGTACCTGATCGACGGTGCCGAAGATATGCAGCGCAGTTGGTTCGATGGCGTCGAGCGCATTGGCATCACGGCGGGTGCTTCCGCTCCGGAAGTGCTGGTGCGCGGCGTTATCCAGCAGTTGCACGCCTGGGGCGCCACCGGTGCCGATGAACTGGCTGGCCGCGAAGAAAACATTACGTTCTCCATGCCCAAGGAGCTGCGGGTTCGCTCGCTGCTGTGACGACCCGGTGTGCCGGATCAACTCCGGCACAATGCCTGCTCGGCACGCTCGCTGCGCAGGCTGATACGCCCGCTGGGCGCCAGCACTACCTGGTGCAGGCTCTGCGCCTGGTCCGTGGCACACACATGCACGGTGCCGGCACGGAAGCCTCCTCCTGAAAAGATGGGTTCACCCAGCCCGCTGAAGCGCACCTGGGTCTTGAGCGGCCCATTGCCCACGACCAGCACTTGCCCACTGGCCTGGCGCTCCAGCAGCACCGGGTTGTCATCGTCCTGGGGGCCGCGCCCGCTGATGTCCACGATGACCCGCCACCCCAGGCCCCAATTGTCCTTCAATGCGTAAATAACCACCGCCCGGTTGCGTGCGATGGCTTCGGTGCGTGCATATCGCAGGCCTTGCGCCAAGGCATGTGCCGCGCTCTGTCGCTGCTGTGATTCCAGCAGGCTCTTGAAGCTGGGCAGCGCCATGTTGGCCAGGATGCCGCTCAGGATCAGCCCGAGCAGCAGTTCGATCAAGGTGAAACCTCGTTGTTGCATGGGCCATCCCTCCGTGGATTTGGGTGCAGTCCTAGGTATAGCGTCCCGTCTGGGGGGGCGGATGATGGCCTTCATGTCCAAAGTATTTCCCTTTGTTCCGGTTGCAGCGCAGGTGAAAAACCGGCGCTAGTCTTGGGCCGCACAGCAGGTTTTAACTGCTCTTTTTTTGGACCTCGACACGGATGACGACGGTAATGCTTGCCTGTACGAACCCCTTTTTGCCCAATGCCTTATCCCGCGACCAAGCCGGTACGACACTGATCGAAGTGCTGGTCGCAGTGTCGATTCTCACCATCGGCCTGCTTGGCGCGGCGGTGATCCAGCTCAATGCGCTCAAGTACACCGACAGTTCCAGGATGATCAGCCAGGCCAGTTTCATTGCCTACGATATGCTCGACCGGATCCGTGCCAATTCCGGTGCCGACTACACGTGGGGGCGTACCGAGCGTGCCTTGGCCAGCAACGTTGCCGCCAGTGTGCGCGACCTGGACTTGCATGATTTCGAGGCCAACATTCGCGGTTTTGCCGGGGAGAGCGCCAAAGGCTCGGTGTCGATCGGTGGCGACGAGGTGACGGTCAGCATCAGTTGGGACGACAGTCGAGGTACTGGCAGGCCGGGCGCCCGGGAAACCTTCACCCTGACCAGTCGCATCCGCGATGAACCGGGAGTGGCGCAATGAGGTGTCTTGTTCGAGGTTTCAGCCTGATGGAGTTGCTGCTGGCCTTGGCGATGGGGTTGGTACTGGTGCTCTGGGCCAGCCAGGTGGCAATCAACACCAGGGCCACCAACGCCAGCCAGCAGGCCGCTTTGTTGATGCAGGATGATGCGCGGTTTGTGCTGGGCAAGCTGCTCCAGGATATCCGTCAGGCGGGCATGTTCGGCTGTCTGGCGACAGCGTTTATCGACAACGCCCCGCCCGCTTTTGACCGGCCTGTCGCTTGGCGTGTCGGAGGTGGGTCAACCTCGCTGACGCTGGTGACCGCGGATGTCGCCGTTGGGGGCGGCACGCCTGACTGGACTGTGTTGTCCGATTGCACTGGCAGCGCCCAGGCCTACGCTGGAAGCGCCCCGGCATCGGCACCCGGGCAAATCCGTTTTGCGTTACGCCAAGTTACCTACACCTTCGAAGCAGGGCAGTTGAAATTCAGTACACCTGCATCACCCGCCAAGGCGGTATTGGTGGATAACGTGAAGGCGTTCGATATCAGTTTTGGCGTGTCGGCCAAGCCTGCGTCAACGGAGGTGGTGCGCTACGACGCCGGCCCGGCCGACGAATCCTTGATACGCAGCGTGCGCATTGTGATGACGCTGCAAGACCCGACTGCCGGGGTGAAAGACCAAACCTACGCCGTCGTGGCGGCGCTGCGGAACCGGCTGGGGTAGGGCTGCCATGACACTTGCAGAAGGTTTTCGTCTACGACAGGCAGGCATGGTGCTGCTGGTCAGCCTGGTGTTGCTGCTGCTGTTATCGCTGATCGGCTTGTCCTCGATGCAGGCTGCGCTCACTCAGCAAAAGATTGCCGGTAGTTTCTGGCACCGTAATCAGTCGCTGCAAAGTGCCGAGAGTGGCCTGAGGCGCGGGGAATCTGCCATACAGCGTTCATTTGCAGCGTTGCCTTTATGTCAATCGATCGTCGACTGTGCACCGCCGGAGGCGGCATTTTTGGTGGTCGGGCCTGGAGTGGACCCTGTTTCAGGCATCAGTTGGGTGGCACTGAAAGGCGGCTTATACGGGGTTCAATCCCTCGGGCCTGCGGTAGGGCTCGCGCATTTGCCAGCGCAAATCCCTGCAGCGGTGTATCGAGTGACGGCAGTCGGGCTGCACGGGCAATTGCGCACGGTGCTGGAGAGTACCTATGCGCGGGTAGAAGAGGAGGGTGGCTCGCGGTTTCGGCGAGTGGCGTGGCGACAACTTCAATAAGGAGTAGTGGAATGGGCATGGACAGCCAGGGTTTTACCCTGATCGAGTTACTGATTGCCGTGATGATCATTGCGGTTCTGGCCGGGATTGCTTACCCCGGATACACCGGCTATCTGAAAAAAGTCTATCGCGCTGAAATCGTCGCGCTGTTGACCGAGCAAGCCCAGCACCTGGAGCGTTTTTATGCGAGGAACGGCAGTTTTATTGATGCAGGCGGCGTCAGTGCAGGCAATGATCACTATAGAATCACCGCTGCATTGAACCCTCAGGACTTCCAACTGGTGGCCACACCGGTCACCGACTCGGTGATGGCTGGCGATCCTTGCGGTGACTTCGGCCTGACCGGCACGGGCACGCGAACCAACCCGGGCGCTGCGCCGGAGATGTCGCGCAAGCTGTGCTGGGGGCAATGATGAGGGTGCTCGACGATTGGGCGCCGGGTGCGCTTGTTCCTATTTATCGGCTGGATCAAATGATGGCAGAGCAACAGCAGGTAGTGATTGTCGGTGGCGGAGTCATCGGCTTGTTGACGGCGTTCAACCTCGCCACGCAGGGGCAGTCGGTGGTGCTGCTGGAGCGCGCAGGGTTGGGCCAGGAGTCTTCCTGGGCGGGCGGCGGCATCGTCTCGCCCCTGTATCCGTGGCGCTACAGCCCGGCGGTCACGGCCCTGGCCCATTGGTCCCAGGATTTTTATCCACAGCTGGCGCAGCGTCTGTTTGCTGCGACGGGCGTTGACCCGGAGGTTCACACCACTGGGCTCTACTGGCTGGACCTGGATGACGAAGCCGAAGCGCTGGCTTGGGCCGCGCGTGAAGGCCGACCCTTGAGCAAAGTGGACGTGTCGGCCGCTCATGACGCCGTTCCGGTCTTGGGTGGCGGCTACTCCCAGGCGATCTACATGGCCGATGTCGCCAATGTACGCAACCCGCGCCTGGTCAAATCCCTCAAGGCCGCGCTGCTGGCGCTGTCTGGCGTGACCATTCATGAACGGTGCGAAGTGACTGGCTTTGTCCTGGATGCGGGTAATGTCGTGGGCGTGAACACAGCTGATGGTTCGATCTTCGGCGATCAGGTCGTATTGGCCGCCGGCGCCTGGAGCGGTGAGTTGCTCGGCACGTTGGGCCTGTCGCTGCCGGTCGAACCGGTCAAAGGCCAGATGATTCTGTACAAATGTGCCTCGGACTTCCTGTCGAGCATGGTCTTGGCCAAAGGCCGCTATGCGATTCCTCGGCGGGACGGGCACATTCTGATCGGCAGCACCCTGGAACATGAAGGCTTCGACAAGACCCCCACCCTGACCGCGCTGGAAAGCCTCAAAGCGTCAGCGGTGGAGTTGATCCCCGCCCTGGCGGACGCCGAGGTGGCCGGACATTGGGCCGGGCTGCGCCCCGGTTCGCCGGAAGGCATTCCCTATATAGGCCGGGTGCCGGGCTTCAATGGCCTCTGGCTCAACTGCGGGCATTACCGCAACGGCCTGGTGCTTGCGCCGGCGTCCTGCCAATTGTTTGCTGACCTGCTACTGGCACGTGCGCCGATCATCGACCCTGCGCCTTATGCGCCGGAAGGTCGGATCAACGCTGGATAGATTTCGGCCCTTGCTCCAGGTGCGCCTGGGTGCAATACCACTCCTGGCGTGAGCTCAAGGCGCGATCCTGCGGCAAATGCACGCCGCAGTGGGCGCAGCGCACCATCAGGGCCGCGTCGGGCTCGCTGGCACGCTGCTGCCTGGCGGCCGGGCTTTTGAACTTGCGCCAGAACCATACTGCGGCGGCAATGACGGCAATCCAGAACAGTAGACGAAGCATGATGGGCAGTTTCTCGACAAGGGATGCGCCAGTTTAGCCAAGGACGTGCCAGGCGCACAGCGCAATAATACCACCCACAAAAAAGGAGCCTCGCAAGGCTCCTTCTTGATGACGCCGGGTGCAATCAGTCGAACACACCAAAGGTCATGTAGCTGAACCACGAACGGTCCTGGTTATTGCCCAGGGCCTGCGGTTCTTCCTCTTCGATCACGTCGCCGTTCTCGTCGTGGGGCTTGAGCTCCGAAGGAATTGCGTCCTTGGCGTCCTGGTACTGCTTGATCACGTCCTGGTTGGCACGGGTTTCGCCCGGCGGCAGCGGTGGACGGGATTCGATCAGGCCCAGGGTGTACTTGCTCAGCCACGAGCGGTTGTCCGCTTCGGCCACCTGAGGCACGAACTGGCCGTCTTTCAGGCTTGGGTGGTCCGGGTAGTTGAGCTTCAGGGTTTCCAGGCTGGTGCTGGCCAGTTCGTCCAGATGCAGGCGCTGGTAAGCCTCGGTCATCACGGCAAGGCCGTCACCTACGGAAGGGGTTTCCTGGAAGTTTTCCACAACGTAGCGGCCACGGTTAGCGGCGGCCACGTATGCCTGACGGGTCAGGTAGTAGTGGGCCACATGGATCTCGTAGGAAGCCAGCAGGTTGCGCAGGTAGATCATGCGTTGCTTGGCGTCCGGCGCGTAGCGGCTGTTGGGGTAGCGGCTGGTCAGCTGGGCGAACTCGTTGTAGGAATCGCGGGCAGCGCCTGGGTCACGCTTGGTCATGTCCAGCGGCAGGAAGCGCGCCAGCAGGCCAACGTCCTGGTCGAACGAGGTCAGGCCCTTCATGTAGTAGGCGTAGTCGACGTTCGGGTGCTGTGGGTGCAGACGGATAAAACGCTCGGCGGCGGACTTGGCGGCTTCCGGCTCGGCGTTCTTGTAGTTGGCGTAGATCAGCTCGAGCTGGGCCTGGTCGGCATAGCGCCCGAACGGATAGCGCGACTCCAGGGCCTTCAGCTTCGCTGTGGCGCTGGTGTAGCTATTATTGTCCAAGTCTTTCTGAGCCAGTTGGTACAACTCGACTTCGCTCAGGTTTTCGTCGACGACTTCCTTTGTTGACGAGCAAGCAGCAGTCATGGCGAGGATGGCGATCAGCAGCAGGTGTTTCACTTGCATGGCGGCTTGCGTCCCTATGACGGCCGCTGTCTTGGGCGGGGCCGTCCTGTTATGATGAGCGCCCCGTTGAAAGCCTCGGGGCAAAAGACGCCGTATTTAACCACAAGCGCGCAGCCGAAACCAAAGGCTGTGCCACGCCTAGTCTGAGCATGTCCGATAAAATTGAACTTCGCGCAGAGGTGCCGTCCGAATTGGGCGGCCAACGCCTCGATCAAGTCGCCGCACAATTATTCGCTGAGCACTCGCGCTCGCGCCTTTCCGCCTGGATCAAAGACGGCCGCCTGACTGTGGATGGAGCGGTTATCCGCCCGCGAGACATAGTCCATGGCGGTGCGATTCTTGAGCTGACTGCCGAGCAGGAAGCCCAGGGAGAATGGGTCGCCCAGAACATCGAGCTGGATATCGTCTACGAAGACGACGACATCCTGGTCATCAACAAACCCGCAGGCCTGGTGGTTCACCCGGCAGCCGGGCACGCTGATGGCACTCTGCTCAATGCCTTGTTGCACCATGTGCCGGACATCATCAATGTCCCGCGCTGCGGCATCGTGCACCGCCTGGACAAGGACACCACTGGTCTGATGGTGGTGGCCAAGACCATTCAGGCGCAGACGCAGCTGGTTACACAGTTGCAGAGCCGCAGCGTCAGCCGGATCTACGAATGCATTGTGATTGGTGTGGTGGTAGCCGGCGGCAAGATCAACGCCCCGATCGGTCGTCACGGCCAGCAACGCCAGCGTATGGCGGTGATGGAAGGTGGCAAGCAGGCCGTCAGCCATTACCGAGTACTCGAACGTTTCCGCTCCCACACCCACGTGCGGGTCAAGCTGGAAACCGGCCGTACCCACCAGATTCGCGTGCACATGGCACACATCAACTTCCCGTTGGTCGGTGATCCGGCCTACGGTGGTCGCTTCCGCATTCCACCGGCGGCGAGCCAGACCATGGTTGAATCGCTGAAAAACTTCCCGCGCCAGGCGTTGCATGCACGCTTCCTGGAATTGGATCATCCGACGAGCGGTAAGCGGATGAGCTGGGAATCGCCTCTGCCGGACGATTTGGTCTGGTTGTTGACGCTGCTCAAGCAGGATCGCGAGGCGTTTGTCGGATGAGTGACTGGCTGATACCTGACTGGCCCGCGCCGGCTCAGGTGAAAGCCTGCGTCACCACTCGAGCGGGCGGCGTCAGTCTGGCGCCGTTCGACAGTCTCAACTTGGGCGATCATGTTGGGGATAACCTCGAAGCGGTCCTCGAAAACCGCCGCCGTCTTACCGACGCATTTAATATTCAGCCTGCCTGGTTGCGCCAAGTCCACGGGATAAGCGTGGTCGAGGCTGACCCGTCACGCATTGCCGAAGCCGATGGCAGCTGGACCAGCACCCCTGGCATCGCCTGCACCTCAATGACCGCTGACTGTCTGCCCGCATTGTTCTGCAACCGCGCCGGCACCCGCGTGGCTGCGGCCCATGCTGGCTGGCGTGGCCTGGCGGCAGGGGTATTGGAAGCGGCTTTCGAAAGCCTCGGCGCCGAACCTGAAGACGTACTGGTGTGGCTTGGCCCGGCAATTGGCCCACAAGCCTTCGAAGTCGGCCCGGAAGTACGCCAAGCCTTCATGCAGCCGTTGCCGATCACCGCCGAAGCGTTCGTGCCCAGCCACAACCCAGGCAAGTTCATGGCCGACATCTATAAGCTCGCGCGCCTGCGCCTCGCTGCGCGCGGCGTTACTGCTGTCTATGGTGGCGGGTACTGCACCGTGACCGACCCACGCTTCTTTTCCTACCGGCGTAGCCCCCGCACCGGACGTTTTGCCTCCCTTGTCTGGCTTGAACGCTAGACTCCTTTGATCTGGGTCAAACCCGGTCCATATCCGCCGTCGCGCGCTTGAATCTTCCAGAATCCACCCCATCTATAAGGGTATCTGGCAGGTTTCTTCATTCAGGATGTTTTATAGCTCCGGCCTGCTCAAAAGGAAGGTGACTAATGCGTATTGATCGTTTAACCAGCAAATTGCAGTTGGCACTGTCTGACTCTCAATCCTTGGCGGTGGGCCTCGACCACCCGGCCATCGAGCCTGCGCACTTGATGCAGGCGCTCCTGGAACAGCAAGGTGGTTCTATCAAGCCCTTGCTGATGCAGGTGGGCTTTGACGTCAACAGCCTGCGCAAGGAGTTGAGCAAAGAGCTCGACCAACTGCCGAAAATCCAAAACCCGACTGGCGACGTGAACATGTCCCAGGACCTGGCGCGCCTGCTCAACCAGGCGGACCGTCTGGCCCAGCAGAAGGGTGACCAGTTCATCTCCAGCGAACTGGTGCTGCTCGCCGCCATGGACGAGAACAGCAAGCTCGGCAAGTTGTTGCTGGGCCAGGGTGTGAGCAAGAAAGCCCTGGAAAACGCTATCAACAACCTGCGTGGCGGTGATGCGGTCAACGACCCCAACCATGAGGAGTCGCGCCAGGCCCTGGATAAATACACCGTCGACCTGACCAAGCGCGCCGAAGAGGGCAAGCTTGATCCGGTGATCGGCCGTGATGATGAAATCCGTCGTACCATCCAGGTCCTGCAGCGTCGCACCAAGAACAACCCGGTGCTCATCGGTGAGCCCGGCGTGGGTAAAACCGCGATTGCCGAAGGTTTGGCCCAGCGCATCATCAATGGTGAAGTGCCGGATGGCCTTAAAGGCAAGCGCCTGCTGTCCCTGGACATGGGGTCTTTGATCGCCGGTGCCAAGTTCCGTGGCGAGTTCGAGGAGCGCCTGAAATCCCTGCTTAATGAGCTGTCGAAGCAGGAAGGGCAGATCATTCTGTTTATCGACGAACTGCACACCATGGTCGGCGCCGGTAAAGGCGAGGGCTCCATGGATGCCGGCAACATGCTCAAGCCGGCCCTGGCGCGGGGTGAGTTGCACTGCGTCGGTGCTACCACGCTCAACGAATATCGCCAGTACATAGAAAAGGACGCGGCCCTTGAGCGTCGTTTCCAGAAAGTACTGGTGGAAGAGCCGAGCGAAGAAGACACCATCGCAATCCTGCGTGGCCTGAAAGAGCGTTATGAGGTCCACCACAAGGTGGCGATCACCGACGGTGCGATTATTGCGGCGGCCAAGTTGAGCCATCGCTATATCACTGACCGTCAGTTGCCCGACAAGGCCATTGACCTGATCGACGAAGCGGCCAGCCGCATCCGCATGGAGATCGACTCCAAGCCGGAAGTGCTCGATCGTCTGGATCGACGCCTGATTCAACTGAAAGTTGAGTCCCAGGCCCTGAAGAAAGAAGAAGACGACGCGGCGAAGAAGCGCCTGGAAAAACTCCAGGAAGAAATCGTCCGCCTGGAACGCGAGTATTCGGACCTGGAAGAAATCTGGACCTCGGAAAAAGCCGAAGTGCAGGGCTCTGCGCAGATCCAGCAAAAGATCGAGCAGTCGCGCCAGGAACTGGAAGCGGCACGCCGTAAAGGTGACCTGAACCGCATGGCCGAGTTGCAGTACGGGGTGATCCCGGACCTGGAGCGCAGCCTGCAGATGGTCGACCAGCACGGCAAGCCTGAGAACCAACTGCTGCGCAGCAAGGTGACCGAGGAAGAAATTGCCGAAGTCGTCTCGAAGTGGACCGGGATTCCCGTGTCGAAAATGCTCGAAGGCGAGCGCGACAAGCTGCTGAAGATGGAAAGCCTGTTGCACCAACGCGTGATCGGCCAGGAAGAGGCCGTGGTGGCGGTGTCCAACGCGGTACGGCGTTCGCGGGCCGGGTTGTCCGACCCGAACCGTCCGAGTGGCTCGTTCATGTTCCTCGGCCCGACCGGCGTGGGTAAGACCGAACTGTGCAAGGCCTTGGCCGAGTTCCTCTTTGATACCGAAGAGGCCATGGTGCGGATCGATATGTCCGAATTCATGGAGAAACACTCGGTGGCTCGCTTGATCGGTGCGCCACCAGGCTACGTGGGCTACGAGGAGGGCGGTTACCTGACCGAAGCCGTGCGGCGTAAGCCTTACTCGGTGATCCTGCTGGATGAGGTCGAGAAGGCGCACCCGGATGTGTTCAACATCCTGCTGCAAGTGCTGGAAGACGGCCGCCTGACCGACAGTCACGGGCGTACCGTGGATTTCCGTAATACGGTGATCGTGATGACCTCCAACCTGGGCTCGGCGCAGATCCAGGAGCTGGTGGGTGATCGTGAAGCGCAACGTGCGGCGGTGATGGATGCGCTGACTACGCACTTCCGCCCGGAATTCATCAACCGGGTCGACGAAGTGGTGATCTTCGAGCCTCTGGCGCGGGATCAGATCGCGGGCATTACCGAGATCCAGCTGGGTCGTCTGCGCGGCCGTCTGGCAGAGCGCGAGCTGTCCCTGGACCTGAGCCAGGAGGCGTTGGACAAGCTGATCGCGGTGGGTTACGACCCGGTGTATGGCGCACGGCCTTTGAAGCGTGCGATCCAGCGCTGGATCGAGAACCCGCTGGCCCAGTTGATCCTATCGGGCAGCTTCATGCCGGGCACCAGCGTCGAGGCGACCGTGGAAAACGACGAGATCGTCTTCCACTAAGCCCAAAGGGCAAAGCAAAAATGGAAGGCCCCGCATTGCGGGGCCTTTTTTTTCGATAGGGCGTTGAACTGTAAGGCAAAGGCTTGTAAAGTGCGCCCCGCAGCAACGTCGGCCCACGGGTTTCTTCTCCCCAAGAAGAAATCAGAAACAAGCGCAAATCATTGTCTTAAAAGCAATTTAAGGGGTTGACAGGGGTTTTTAAGATTGTAGAATAGCGCGCCTCAGAGACATGAACGTAGCGATACGGGCAAGTCGAAGAGAATGTAGTAAGCAGCAACGTAGTACTTTGAAATATGTAGTTCCGTGATAGCTCAGTCGGTAGAGCAAATGACTGTTAATCATTGGGTCCCAGGTTCGAGTCCTGGTCACGGAGCCAATTTCAATATCGGGGTATAGCGCAGTCCGGTAGCGCGCCTGCTTTGGGAGCAGGATGTCGGGAGTTCGAATCCCCCTACCCCGACCATATTTGGGTCGTTAGCTCAGTTGGTAGAGCAGTTGGCTTTTAACCAATTGGTCGTAGGTTCGAATCCCACACGACCCACCATTTTTGAGACCAGTTAGCGCTGGAATCGAATCTTAAGATCAGAGGCCAAAAGCACTGATCGAAGAAGGCGACTGAGAGGTCGCCTTTTTTTTACCGGGGTATAGCGCAGTCCGGTAGCGCGCCTGCTTTGGGAGCAGGATGTCAGGAGTTCGAATCCCCTTACCCCGACCATATTAAAAATCCTCGTATCGAAAGATACGGGGATTTTTTTTGTGCGTGCAAAACTCAAGTCCGGTGAAAATCAAATGTGAGAGGGGGCCGAGTTGTCAGTGAAGTTTGAGTCGCGGCTCGGTGCCACGCCCAATCTTGCTCCCCAGCATCAGCATTGCCGTACGAAAGAACCCATACAGCGCCATCTGGTGCATGCGATACAGCGACACATAGAACATCCGCGCCAGCCAGCCTTCCAGCATCACGCTGCCGGTGAGGTTGCCCATCAAGTTACCGACCGCCGAGAACCGCGACAGCGAGATCAACGAGCCGTAGTCGGTATATTTGTAGGAAGGCAGGTCCTTGCCCTCGATACGCAGCTTCAGCGACCTGGCCAGCAACGAGGCCTGCTGGTGAGCCGCCTGGGCCCGTGGCGGCACGTTGCGGTCGGTGCCCGGTTGCGGGCAGGCGGCGCAGTCGCCGAAGGCGAAGATGTTCTCGTCGCGGGTGGTTTGCAGCGTTGGCAAAACCTGCAATTGATTGATGCGGTTGGTTTCCAGGCCATCGATGTCCTTGAGGAAACCCGGCGCGCGAATGCCGGCAGCCCATACCTTGAGGCTGGCCGGGATCACTTGGCCACTGCTGGTGATCAGCGCATCGGCCGTCACTTCGCTGACCGCCGAGTTGGTCAGTACCGTCACCCCAAGCTTTTCCAGGGTTTTATGCACAGGCCCGCCAATACGCTCCGGCAGGGCCGGCAGTACTCGTGGGCCGGCTTCGATCAGGGTGATGTGCATGTTTTCCGGCTTGATACGGTCCAGGCCATAGGCCGCCAGCTCATGGGCGGCGTTATGCAGTTCGGCGGCCAGCTCGACCCCGGTGGCACCGGCGCCGACGATGGCGACGCTGATTTTTTCCACTACGTCAGTCTGCCCGGCATGGGCGCGCAGGTAGTGGTTGAGCAACTGCTGGTGGAAACGTTCGGCCTGCTTGCGGGTGTCGAGGAACAGGCAGTGCTGCGCCGCACCTTCGGTGCCGAAGTCGTTGGTGGTGCTGCCGACCGCAATCACCAGGCTGTCATAGCCCAGCACGCGCGCGGGCACCAGTTCACGGCCTTCTTCGTCGAGGGTGGCGGCCAGCTGGATCTTCTTCTGTTCACGATCAAGCCCGCTCATGCGCCCCAGTTGGAACTCGAAGTGGTTCCATTTGGCCTGGGCAACATAATTGAGTTCGTCTTCCGAAGAGTTCAGCGAGCCGGCCGCCACTTCGTGCAGCAGTGGCTTCCAGATATGGGTCAGGTTGGCGTCCACCAGCGTGATGCTGGCGGTGCCGCGCTTGCCCAGGGTCTTACCCAGGCGGGTAGCCAACTCCAGGCCGCCGGCGCCGCCGCCGACGATAATAATACGATGGGTCATGGGGATATCTCGCAAGGCTAAAAGAAATCGGAGCAGTTACCCCCGCGAGCGCCAGGCAGCTCATAGCGTCAGGTAACTCAAAAGGCGACTCAGCAAGCCGAGGCCGATTACCACGGCAAGCACCACGCCGAGGAGCAGCCACGGCCGGAAAGGCTTGCGCTCGACTCGGTTCTGGGAGAGTTGCAGGTACTCTTCGACATGCTGTTGGTCATCGGGGTTCAGGCGGCTGGTCATAAAGGCCTCGTCAGGTAGATGTTGCAAAAGGGCGCCACGTTACAGTCCGGGTGGGCTCAGAGGCTGATACCTACGTCGAACACTATGCTGCGGCCCAGGTTGTTGCGCAAGAAATCCGGTGCGTCGGGGTGAGCGAACAGCACCCGTGCAAAGGTCGGCCCCACCAGCGACAGCGAGCGCCAGCCCTGGCGCAGGTATTCCGTGGGCGGCGGAAAATGGCTGTTGAGGTCGAGCACTTCGCGCTTGAGGCTGGTGAAAGCGACGATATCCAGTTCGCCCAGGTCCATTCCGCGCTCTTTATAGTTATGCGCCTTCTTGCGCAGCGTGGGCGCCAGGCGCAGCAGAAACTCGTGGGCCGGGATGCGCCTCGGCTTGGCTTCGCGCCGTACCAGTTGGCTCAGGGAAAACGCACTGCGCCGACGCAGCAGTTCATCGCGCCATTCGTCATTCAGGCGGCGACCCTCGTCCAGCACGAAAAACACCTCGAAGCTGGCGTCGCGAAACAGCACGTCCGGCGGCTCTTGCCCGGCGGCGTGGAATTCTTCGGCACGGTAGGGCACGTTCAAGCCTTGCAGCAGGCGCTGGCAGACCCAACGCTCACGCTCCCATTTGCGGGCATTGGACAAGAACGCGTTGGCTTGTTCGGCCGCTACGGTGAGCAGGCGCAAGTAATCTGAGTCATCCATAGCTAGCAGCTTAGCGCCCAAACGATGACCGCAGGAAGTACCCCTGTGAAACGTCGGTGTAGACTGATCATCCGACTCTATTCGACCCGGGGGAGTAACGCCGTGATCAGTGCCGCCATGTTGGCGCCGACAACCATGAGCATCGGCTCGCTCCTGTACGCGCCGGTGGTACTGTGGGCGATCCTGCGTTCGCCGTGGGTCGAGTTGTTCGCCGACCGGCGCCGCCAGCATTTGCTGTTCGGCACGGTGTTCGCGTTGTTCATGCTGTGGCTGGTGCGGCGGGATTTTGATACCGGCGTGTCCTACCACTTCATCGGTATGACGGCCGTGACCTTGTTGCTGGACTGGCCCCTGGCAATTGTCAGTGGTTTTGCCGCCCAGTTGGGCTTGATGCTGTTGGGGCGCCAGGATCTCGCTGCCCTGGGCGTCAATGGCCTGTTGCTTATCGGGTTACCGGTGCTGGTCACTGAAACCTGCGCGCTGCTGGTCGAGCGTGCCCAACCGCGCAATCCCTTCGTGTATATCTTCTGTTCCGGTTTTTTCGCGGCAGCCCTGTCGGCGCTCTTGTGCCTGCTGTGTGGGCTGGGGCTGTTGTGGTTCGACGGGCGTTTCGCCATGCCGGAATGGCTGGAGGATTTCGTCGGCTACCTGTGGTTGATCATCTTCCCTGAGGCCTTTATCAACGGCATGGTCATCAGTGCCCTGGTGGTGTTTTGCCCCGAATGGCTGGAGACCTTCAACCGCACGCGCTACCTCTCGGCGCCCTGGAAGGACGACGATTCGCAGCGTTGACCTGGATCAAATCCCGCGCCGCCGAGCAGGCCCATGCTCTGCGAAATTTTTCCAGGAGCGCGGATCATGAGTGTGTACGAATGGGCTCGGCAGGAGTTGCGCAGAAGCCAGGATGCGGCACAGGAAATCGGTTTTGACCCAGGCCTGACCTTGCGCGCCATGCTCAGCGCAGTGGTGCAGCAGAGCAAGGGGGTGCGCAGTTTCGAAGACCTGGCCGACGAGCTGCAATACCTTGCAGAGAACCTCGACGACCAGCAGGAATACGCCTTCATGCGCCCTTAGTGGCGCGGCGGCAGGTCTTCGGAAAACAGCTCGTCTTCGGCATCCGGGGCTACGGGAATCTTGTGTTCTTCAGCGGCCCAGGCGCCCAGGTCGATGAGTTTGCAGCGGTCCGAGCAGAACGGCCGGTTGAGGTTGGTCGCTTTCCATTCCACGGGCGCGCCGCAGGTCGGGCAGTCGACGGTCAAGGGTTGGCTCATGATCGGCCTCCACGCAAAGTAAGGTAAAAATGGTGCAGTCGCTCGACCTCGCTGTGCAGCCAGGCAAGGTCCTGGTCATTGACCAGTACATCATCGGCATGTTTCAGGCGGTCTTCGCGGCTGGATTGGGCCTTGAGGATCGCCTGCACCTGTTGCTCGTTGATGCCGTCGCGCTGCAGGGTACGCTGAATCTGCAGCGATTGCGGCACGTCGATCACCAGGATGCGCTGGGTCATGCTGTACTGGCCGGATTCGATCAGCAGCGGCGACACCAGTATTGCGTAAGGCGATTTTGCGCGTGCCAGGTGGCTGCGGATCTCCTCGCCAATCAACGGGTGCAGCAAGGCTTCGAGCCAGCGCCGCTCTTCGGGTACTTCAAAGATCAGCTTGCGTAATGCGGCGCGGTCCAGCTGGCCGTCTGGCTGCAGTACGCCAGCACCAAAGTGCTCGGCGATGCGCTCTAATGCCGGCCGACCAGGCTCTACTACCCAGCGGGCGGCGTGATCGGCGTCCACCAAGTCGATACCCAGGTCGATAAAGTGTTGAGCCGCCGCGCTTTTGCCGCTGCCGATGCCGCCGGTAAGGCCAAGAATCCAGGGTGTTGCAACACGAGTGGTCATCTGAAACCGACAGACTGCAAATAGAAGTCGCTTATTTGACCACCCCAGAGCAATGCAATCCAGCCGGCAGTCGCCAGATACGGTCCAAAAGGCATCGGTGCCGATGCCAGGGTGTTGCGCAGGCGCATCAGGATCAAGCCGACAAATACCCCGACCAGTGACGCCATCAACAGCGTCATCGGCAGGATCTGCCAGCCACCCCAGGCGCCGAGCAGCGCCAGCAACTTGAAGTCGCCGTGGCCCATGCCGTCCTTGCCGGTGGTCAGCTTGAACAACCAGAACACGCTCCACAGGCTCATGTAGCCAATCACGGCGCCCCACAGGGCGTCGGCCAATGTTGTCAGCAGGCCGAAACTGTTGACGATCAGTCCCAGCCACAGCAGCGGCATTACCAGCACATCCGGCAGCAGTTGATGGTCGGCGTCGATCAGGCTCATCGCCAACAACCCCCAACTCAGCACCATCACCATTCCTGCCTGCCAGCCAACTCCGAAATGCCAGGCCACCCAGGCCGAGATCAAGCTGCACACCAGTTCCGTGAGGGGGTAGCGGATGCTGATCGCCCCTTGGCAATGCGCGCAGCGACCGCGCAGGAACAGGTAGCTGAGCAGCGGGATATTTTCCCATGGGCGTATGGGATGGTTGCAGTGTGGGCAGCAGGAGTTGGGCTGCATCAGGTTGTAGGTCGGCCCGGCTGGTTCTGCGGGCAAGCCCAGCACTTCATGGGCCTGGGCGCGCCATTCCCGCTCGAGCATTTTCGGCAGGCGCCACACCAGCACGTTGAGAAAACTGCCGACGATCAGCCCCAGCACCGACGCTATTGCAACAAACGCCCAGGGATGCTCGCCCAGCAGCAGGCTCAAAATGCGCTCCCCAGTTGGAATACCGGCAGGTACATGGCAATCACCAGCGCGCCGACGATGCCCCCCAGTACCACCATGATCAGAGGCTCCATCAGGCTAGTGAGGTGATCGACCAGGGTCTCCACATCGGCCTCGTAATGGTTGGCGACCTTCTCCAGCATGCGGTCAAGCGTGCCCGACTCTTCGCCGATGGCCGTCATCTGGATGGCCATGCCGGGAAACAGGCCGCTGACGGCCATGGATTGATTCAGTTGCATGCCAGTGGATACGTCGTGCCGCATATGCTCGATTGCCTGTCTGAACGGCCCAGAACCGGCGGCCCCGGCCACCGAGTCCAGCGCCTGCACCAATGGAACACCGGCGGCGAAGGTGATGGACAGCGTGCGGGCGTAGCGGGCCACGGCCGATTTTCTCAGCAGTTTGCCTGCCACGGGTGCTTTCAACAAACCGGCATCCAGCCACAGCTGGAAAGCCGGTAAGGCATGGTAGGCGTGGCGCAACCCAAAACCCGCGGCAAGCAGGCCCAGTGCCACGCCCCACCAGGCTCGCTGCATGAACTCGGACAAAGCGATCACCTGCAAGGTGAAGCCGGGCAGTTTGCCGTCGACTCCGGCGAACAGGCTTTGGAACTGCGGCACTACGTGGACCAGCAGCACGCCGGTGACCAGGCTGGCGACTATCAGCACGGTAATCGGATAGGTCATGGCTTTTTTGATCCTGGCCTTTAACTGCTCGCTCTTTTCCCTATGAATCGCTACGCGCTCCAGCAAGGTTTCAAGGGCACCGGCCTGTTCGCCGGCCGCCACCAGGTTGCAATACAACTCATCGAAACAGCGCGGATGCTTGCGCAACGCGTCGGCAAGGCTGGTGCCAGCGGCGATTGACTGTTGCAACCCCTGTAGCAGCTCGCGCAGCGTAGCGTTGTCAAAGCCTTCGCTGATGATGTCGAGGGCTTGCAGCAGTGGAATCCCGGCCTTCAGCAAGGTTGCCAATTGGCGCGTGAGCAGGGTGATATCCGCTGATTTGATAGATGGCTTGAGGCCCGCTAGAACTGGAGAATGCTTGCGTACAAGCCCTGGGCTGATGCCTTGTCGGCGTAGCTGAGCCTTGACCAGGGCAGGGTTGTGCCCGGTGCTGTGCCCGGACACCCTGCGCCCTTTGCGGTTGATGCCTTCCCAAGCGTAGATCGTTGAAGCGTTGTCCATGTCACCGTTCCGCACAGAGGTCGTTGAAGATGTATAGCTTAGTCAGGTGACGAATTCGGACAGGCGGGCGGTGGCGGATAAAATGTCAGAATGTGCGTCCTGTGCGCGATTGACGGCCTGCGGATGAGTACACTGGCGCCGCTGCACAACACGGGGCGCAGGAAGCGCCTTGTCATGAGTTCTATCCTGGAGAGTGAATGTGAGACGTCAAAAAGGTTTTACCCTGATCGAGCTGCTGATTGTCGTTGCAATCATCGGCATTTTGGCCACCATTGGCCTGCCCATGTACACCACGCACCAGGCCAAGGCCAAGTTCACTGCAGGGCTGGCTGAAATCACCGCGTTGAAGCCCGGGTATGAAGACACCCTCAACCAGGGCACAGTGCCGACCTTGGCATTGATCGGCGGCACTAGCCCCACCGCCAATTGCACGATCAACGTGACAGGGGATGTGGCTACCGGCGCGGGCACCATCAGTTGCGAAATACTCGACGCCCCTGCGCCGGTGTTGGGCAAGACCATCAGCCTGACGCGCAACGCCACCACCGGTTGGAAATGCAGCACCACCGCTGAAGCGAAATATGTTGCCAAGGGCTGCGGCGCCGACGGGGCATAGTTGCCGAACCATCCACAGGGAAGTTGAGGCGGCCGATGGCTTTATCTATACAGCAGCGTGGCAGTGTTTTCCTGGTGACAGTGGTGTGCCTGCTGGTGGCCGGAATATGTGCACCCTTCAGTGGGCATGATTTGCAGCGGGCTATGCAGATTGCCATCGGGGCGTGTGCGGTGCTGTATGGGGTGTCCGTGGTCCCTGTCGGCCAATTGTTGGACAGGCCAACCGCCCTGGGCCTGATACTGATTATCGTGCTTGGCCTGGTGTCATCCATGCTGGCCCATCAGCCGCTCTGGGCACTTGCCGAAATGGCGCTGTTTGTCAGTTGCGGGTCGATTGCCGTGGCGTTTGCCTTGCTGCGTCGCCAGGGCGGTGAGCCTTTGGATCGCGCCTTGGTCATGGTGGTGCTGCTGCTGTGTTTGATCAAGTCGATTCAATACCTGTATGCAGGCACACTCGTGTTTATCAGCGCTGAACGTACGCTGGACCCTGACCTGCTGCTGTCCGGTTTTTCCAACAAGCGCTTCTACGGCCAGTTTCAGACGTTCACGCTGCCGCTGTTGGTGCTTCCTTTGTTGATCCCTGTGATCTCGCGTCCGCTCAAGGGGGCGGTGTTCGCGTTGCTGTGCGTGTGGTGGATGATTGCGATTGCCGGTGGTACGCGCGGTACCTGGCTTGGCATGTGTGTGGCCGGGGGTGTGCTGGCGGTACTTGGCGCCTCGGGGCGACGATGGCTGGGTTGGCAACTGGCCGCGATGTTTGGCGGGCTGCTGCTGTACTGGCTAGTGTTTACGGTAGTGGCGGATTACCTGGGGGTCGAGGTCTCCAAGAGCGCCAGTGACCGCCTCACCACCTCCCTGTCGGGCCGCGGTCCGATCTGGTGGCAGGCTTGGCATATGATCGTGGAGTGTCCATGGTTGGGCTTCGGACCGATGCATTTTGCCGATATTGCCAATGAAATCGCCGCTCATCCGCACCAGGCCATCCTGCAATGGGCGAGTGAATGGGGGGTGCCATCGGCCTTGTGCGTGGTGGCTCTGGCGTGGCGAGGCGGCTGGGCGACGTTCGGTGTATTGCGTGAACGAGCGCTTTCCAACACTCGTGCTGATCTGTTGCGGCTATGCCTGTTTGCGGCCTTGGTAGGGGCGTTGGTGCAGTCCATGGTCGACGGCGTGATAGTGATGCCCAATTCCCAGGTCTGGCTGGCGCTGGTGGTGGGCTGGCTGATGGCGTTGCATGTGTGGAAAACCCCGGGGACCGCCGCGTTGCCACTGGCCTGGGCAGCCTGGAAAGTGCTGAGTGTGCTGGCCGTCGGTCTGCTGGTTTTTATCGCAGCTCGCGATGTGCCTCACATCAAGCAAGCCCAGCAGCAGTACCTGGACACTCATGTCGGCCTGCTGCAACCCCGTTTCTGGGCCCAGGGCGTGATTGCGCGCTGAAGGCCGCAAGTTGCCGGACTCCCAATGCAGTGCTAGCTTTAGCCCACCGCCCGTGTAGCTCAGTCGGTAGAGCAGCGCACTCGTAACGCGAAGGTCGCAGGTTCGATTCCTGTCTCGGGCAAAAAGGCACCATGGCAACACCGTTTTCAGATGATCCCAGAATGGTTCTGAAGGCCAGACGAGCCGGCATTTGAGCCTGCTCTTTTGTATCTGCGCAACCTTGATGACCCAGATGCATCCCCATTCCTCGATCTAAGAGAACAACATGACCACGACTGAAATGACCCAGGAAGTTCGGCATCAAGCAGCCCTCGAAAAATACCTCGAGGAATCGCCGCAGCTTAAAGAAGAGATCAAGGACCTGAGCGCCGATGATCAGCGCGACCAGATCCAGTGGGCATTCGAGGATGAAGCCGAGAGCCAGGGCTATCAGCCTTGGGAGCTGACCCTCAAGTACACCTCGACACCGGAAGAATTCGAAGCGGCACGACTGGCCTTGCACAAAGAGGCGGCCGAAGTGCTGGGTGTCGAATGGGAAGAGTACTGCGAGATGAATGACCTTGTAGTCTGAAGTGTGAGTGAGCGGGCTGCCCCCGCTCACTACCGCTTGCAACGGTCTAGATACTCAGGCGCATCGACAAATCCACCGCCTTCACATCCTTGGTCATCGCGCCAATCGAGATGTAGTCCACCCCTGTCTCCGCGATGGGCAACAGGGTGTCTTCATTGATCCCGCCGCTGGCTTCCAGCTTGGCCTGGCCGCCGTTCAGGCGCACGGCTTCACGCATGTCTTCCAGGCTCAATTCATCCAGCATGACGATGTCCGCACCTGCGGCCAGGGCTTCGCGCAGTTCATCCAGGCTTTCCACTTCGATTTCCACCGGCTTGCCGGGTGCGATCCGGTGTGCGGCCGCAATCGCCTGGGCAATGCCGCCGCTGGCCGCGATATGGTTTTCCTTGATCAAAAAAGCGTCATACAAACCAATGCGGTGGTTGTGGCAGCCGCCGCAGGTCACTGCGTACTTCTGCGCCAGGCGCAGGCCCGGCAGGGTTTTGCGGGTATCCAGCAGCTTGACCTGGGTGCTGGAAACAAAGTCCGCCAGAAATTGGGCACGCGTGGCGACGCCGGACAGCAGTTGCAGGAAATTCAGTGCGCAGCGTTCGCCGCTGAGCAGCGAGCGCGCCGGGCCTTCAAGGTGGAACAGCACCTGGTTGGGGCTGACGCGTTCGCCATCGGCCACCTGCCAATGCACGGCTACCCGTGGGTCCAGCTGGCGGAACACCGCATCCACCCAGGCGGTGCCGGCGATCACTGCGGCATCGCGGGTGATGATGGTGGCCGTGGCCAGCCGTTCGGCCGGGATCAACTGCGCAGTGATGTCGCCGCTGCCGATGTCTTCCAGCAGTGCGCGGCGCACGTTGGCTTCGATTTCGGCGGTGAGGTCGGCAAGACGGAGGTTCGGCATAACAGGCTCCACAGACAAAGTGCCCCGATTATAGGGGCAGTGCGCGTCTGAACCCAGCGACCTGCTCATTTACCGCCAAATGACAGAGTGTGCTGGCGCAAACCCCCTTGTTTGCAAGATAATCTCGCGCCTTGCAATTGGCGTCATAGCTTTGACGTCTCGCCCAATACCGCCGTTTCAGGAGGCCAGGATGCACAATGACGGAAAGGTGGTGCCAATCAAGAAGGCGCATGCCACGCCATCGCCGCTCGCCCGACTGCCGGTGGTGTTGCTGCAGGTTCGCGACAAAGCGGCGCAACAGTTGCAGCAAGGGTTGCAGGAGCTGTTCGATAACGCCGACGACACACTGTTCGAAATGGCCGACAAGGCGCGCAACAACCTCGATCACCATATTTTCTTTGAAGCCATGCGTGATCTGCGCCTCAAGCGCAAGAATTTCGAACGTGTGTTCATGGAGCGTCTTTTCGACGCTTTTGCCAGTCTGGGCCAGGCAGGGCGGGGCGAGCTGCAACTGGTGCCGGTGGTTTCCTACGACGGCGTGCCCGGTTCGACCAGGGACGACCTGGAAAAAGCCGTGGCGCTTGAAGCCATGTTGGGTCGGGTGCGCCACCGTGACGGCCTGGCTCTTGCACAACTTACGGCACGCTTGAGCGCTTTACTGGGCAACCGTCTGGATGATCGTGAGAACCCGCTGGGGCCGGCGCTGCTGTGTGAGTTTTTCCTGCGGGCGGGGCGCAGCCTGGGCGTGGAGATCCGCGTCAAACTGGTCATGCTCAAGCTCTTTGAAAAATACGTGCTCAGTGACGCCGACCAGCTATACGGTGAAGCCAATCAACTGCTGGTCGCAACCGGCGTCTTGCCTGAACTCAAGGCCGTACCGTCACGGCGCATCGATGGGCGTGCGGCACCCGAGCATCCGCGCGAAGCAATTTCGCCAGTCGCCGACCGGTCCGGTGACGAAAATGGCCAGGAAGCCTTCGCCGCGCTTCAGCCGTTGCTGACGGCGGTGCGTGGCAGCGTGGCGCCGACGCTTGAGGCCAGCGCCGAGCCGTTGCCCATTTCCACCCAGGACCTGCTGCGCCTGCTCTCCCATTTGCAGCAGTACGTGCCGGAGCCTGAGTCGGAGGACGATTTCGACCTGCGCAGCCAGCTTGAACAATTGCTCACCCGTGTCAGCGTCAAGAGTGGTAAGTCGCGGGTGGTGGAGGACGCGGACGAAGACGTGATCAATCTGGTCGCGCTGCTGTTTGAGTTCATCCTCAATGATCGTACCGTGCCCGATGCCTTCAAGGCCCTGATCGGCCGCTTGCAGATCCCTCTGCTGAAAGTGGCGTTGCTGGACAAGAGTTTTTTCAGTCGCGCCAGCCATCCTGCGCGGCGCCTGCTCAATGAAGTCGCGACCGTCGCCATGGGCTGCAGCCCGTGTGATAGCCAGGCATGCGACCCTCTCTACCTGCGCATCGAGCAAGTGGTGCAGCGCCTGCTCAACGAATTTGTCGAAGATCCGGCGATTTTTTCTCAATTGCTCGCCGAGTTCAGCGCGTTTGCCGCCGAGGAACGTCGGCGCAGCGACTTGCTCGAACAGCACACCCGCGATGCCGAAGCCGGGCGTGTGCGCACTGAAGCCGCCCGCCAGCGTGTGGCTGATGTGCTGAATAAACGGCTGTTGGGCAAGGTCCTGCCGCGTCCTGTGGTGCAGTTCCTCCAACAGGCCTGGAGCCAGGTGTTGCTGCTGGCGAGCCTCAAGCACGGCGAGCAGTCAGTGCAATGGCAAGCTGGGCTGCGCACCATGGACGAGTTGATCTGGAGCGTCGGCCTGCAGCAGGACACCGAGGCCGGGCGACGTTTGCTGGACCAACTGCCGGGTTTGCTCAAGGCCTTGCGCGACGGTTTGACCAGCGCGGCGTTCGACCCCTTCAGCACCCGAGAATTCTTTGTGCGCTTGCAGGCGTTGCATATCCAGGCACCTGAAGGCGTTGATGAGCTGATCGAGGTGCGTGAGCCATTTGTGCTGAGTACGGCGTCACCCGACCCGGTCACCGAGCTGCCGGGTAACGATCCTGACCTGTACAAGGCTCTCCAACTCAAGGTGGGCGACTGGGTACTCTTCCAGGAAGGCCAGGCCAGCACGCTGCGCTGCAAGCTGACAGCGATCATGGTGCCGGCCAACACTTATGTGTTCATCAGCCGCACGGGGCTCAAGGTGTTGGAAAAGAGCGCGGGCCAACTGGCAATGGCGTTCAAGCGTGGCGCACTGCACACGCTGGAAGACGGGCCCCTGTTCGAGCGCGCCCTGACTGCTGTGGTGGACAAGCTGCGTCAACTCAATCGCGGCAAGTGATCGCAACCGGAGGGTCTAACGCGGCATACTGGTCACACTTTGTATCGTTCAAGGAACCTGTATGCAGTTGGACCCCACCAGCGGTTGGTGCCAGGGCATCCGTCATTGCCCGTCGCCCAACTTCAACGAGCGCCCCGCCGGCGAAATCTCATTGTTGGTGGTGCATAACATCAGCCTGCCACCGGCGCAGTTCGCCACCGGCAAAGTGCAGGAATTTTTCCAGAACCGCCTGGATGTCACGGAACATCCCTACTTTGAAGGGATTGCCGACCTACGGGTATCAGCGCATTTTCTGATTGAGCGTGATGGCGCTGTGACGCAGTTTGTATCCTGCATCCACCGTGCCTGGCACGCCGGGGTGTCGTATTTCGAGGGGCGGGACACCTGCAATGATTTTTCCCTGGGGATAGAGCTGGAGGGCACGGATGATCTGCCGTTCACCGACGCTCAATATGCCGCACTGATCGACCTGACCCGCCAGTTGCTGGTGGCTTACCCAGGCATCACCCCCGAGCGCATTTGTGGTCACAGCGATATCGCTCCGGGGCGCAAGACCGATCCCGGCCCCGCTTTTGATTGGACGCGCTTTCGCAGCGCCCTGCAGGATGGAGGACACGCACGATGAGTTTTCTGGTGTTGGTGCTGGTTGTATGGATCGAGAAGTTTTCGGCCCTGCGCCAGCGGTTGCAGCGAGATGGTGGTTGGTTGCGCGAACTGGCCAAGCTGGAATCGAGCCCGCGCATGGGCAAGCAGCCCTGGCTGATTCTGGCGTTGCTGGTGTTGTTGCCGGTGGCCTTGCTGGCGCTGTTGCTGCTGGTGCTGGAGCCGGTGGCGTACGGGCTGCTGGCGCTACCGGTGCACCTGTTGGTGGTGATCTACAGCCTGGGTCGTGGTGACCTGCTTGCCGGGCTTGGTCCGTTCCGCGATGCCTGGCGACGGGGTGACCTGCAGGCCGCCGAGCATGTGACCGAACGTGACCTGAGCCTGAGCGCCGACAGTGGCGAGCAATTGCTCGAACGCGTCCAGGGTCATCTGTTATGGCAGGCCTACCAGAGTTTTTTCGCGGTGATTTTCTGGTACTTCCTGCTGGGCCCGGTTGCCGCACTGGCTTATCGGCTGCTCGCACTGGCCAGTGAACACAGCAAAAACCCTTTGGTAGCCGAGCGGGCCGGGCAACTGCGCCACGCGTTCGATTGGCTGCCGGTACGCCTGCTGGCCGCCAGCTTTGCCCTGGTCGGAAATTTCGTTGCGGTCAGCCGTGTGATGCTCCATGAACTGCTGAGCTGGGACATCAGCGCCGCCCAACTGGTGGAAAAAGTCGGCCTGGTCGCCGCCGAAATCCCACCCCCTGCGGTCGGTCCCGATGGCATCAACAGCCTGGACCGACTCTGGGAACTGCTGCTACGCGCAGCGGTGCTGTGGTACGCCGGCTTCGCCATCTGGACCGTCCTACCCTGACCCTGTAGAAGCCGGCTCGCCGCAGTGAGCAGTCTTGCCTGTGGCAAGCGGGCTTGCTTGTGGCGAGCGGGCTTGCCCCGCGTTGGGCTGCGAAGCAGCCCCCCAACCATTAACCTTAAGTTACAAAACTCCCTCTCAAATTGAGCTATACAGATGCTGGCTAACTGCCGCCCTGCACCTCAATAAAAATAAAAGAAAGGGAGTTCACCTGTGAAGAGCTTGCTCTATCCCGCCGTCGCCTTGATGAATCGCCTGAGCTTCGGCATGAAGTTCAGCCTGATCAGCGTGTTGTTCCTGCTGCCGATGCTGGCAACCAACTATTACTTGGTGCGTGACTCATGGCGTGAATTCCAGGGCACTCGCGTCGAACTGCAAAGCCTCGATTTACTTGGCAGCAGCCTGGCCCTGCGCCGCGATCTGGAAACCCTCAACAACCAGGTACAGATCAACGCCACCCTCGGCCAGTCCGGCAAGGCCGGCGATCTTGACGGCAAGATCAGCGCCCTGGAACAAAGCGTGCTCAACCGCCTGCAGGGCCTCAACGCTATGGCCACCGAGCCCGAGCAGATTGCGGCTTTCAATGCCAAGCGCGACGAGTTGATTTCGGCCTTCAAGACCCAGCAACAGGAAACGTCGCTGCTGAGCAAAAGTGCATTGATCGGCAAGTTGCTCAACAAGGCGCAGATGCTCAGCCAGATCGTCGCCAGCCAATCCGGGCTCAGCCGAGACGCCCAGAGTGACCTGCGCCAACTCGGCGAGCTGATCACCAGCGTCACCCCGCAAGTCACCCAGGCCCTGGGCGAAGGCCGGGCGATGGGCGCGTATTCCCTGGGCCAGGGTTTTCTCAATTCTTCGTCAAGCACACGGTTTGACGAGCTTTTACAGCAACTGGAAAAACTCCAGGCCGAATATGGCCTGAAGTTGCAGGATGCCCTGGGCTCCAGTACCGCAGCCCACGCGGCACTCGACAACCTCGCCACGGCCAGCAACGCCAGCCTCAAGCATGGCAGCGAGTTGTTTGAAGAGCAGGTGGTGATGGCCGAAACCCTCGACGCACCCTGGCAGGGTTTCTACGACGGCGTCAGCCAGTTGATGGCCCAGACCTATCAGCTGGATGACGCCACCCTGGCGTTCCTCGGACAGCAGTTGGAGCAACGCCTGGCGCAAAACCGCACGCACATGGTGGTGCTCGTGTCGGCCCTGAGCGCCGTGTTCTTGCTGATCTTCTATTTGTACGCCGGTTTCTACGCGTCCACCCGCACCACGCTGCGGCGCCTGGGGGCGATGATGGACAAGGTGGCGGCCGGCGACATGACCGTCACTTTTGTTGCGCATAGTCGCGATGAGTTGGGCGACCTGGGCCAGGTGTTCAACGGCACCGTGGCGAAGATCCATGACCTGATCGAGCGCGTCGGGCACACCGTCAGCCAGGTCGAGCTCCAGGCCGGCCAGGTGGAAACGATCTCGGCTCAGAGCAACCAGGCGGTGTCCGGGCAGCGTAGCCAGATCGAGCAGGTGGCAACGGCCATGAACCAGATGTCGTCCACTGCCCAGGAAGTCGCGCGCAGCGCGGCGGCGGCAGTCAGTAGTGCACACAGTGTCAATGATGAAACCGTCAGTGGCCGTGGCCTGGTGCAATCCCAGCAGGGCAGCATCGCGCGGCTGGCCTCGGAGATCGATGAGTCGGTACGGGTGATCAACCAGTTGGCCGCTGACAGCCAGTCCATCAGCAGCGTACTAGAGGTGATCAAAAGCATTGCCGAGCAAACCAACCTGCTGGCACTCAATGCGGCCATCGAAGCCGCGCGGGCCGGTGAACAGGGGCGTGGTTTTGCAGTGGTGGCCGACGAGGTGCGCACCCTGGCCCGGCGCACTCAGCATTCCACTGAAGAAATCGAACAGATGATCAGCCGCCTGCACAGCGGTGTGGCAGCCGCCGTGAAAACCATGGGCACCAGCCATTCCATGGCCAGTGGCACGGTCGGGCAGTCGGAAAAGGTCCAGCAGGCACTGGAAAATATTCTTGGCGCCGTGGGCATGATCGTCGACCAGAACCAGCAGATTGCCGCCGCCGTGGAGCAACAGACCGCCGTCGCCCACGACATTGACCAGAACATCGTCGAAATCAACCGCGCCGGCGAGCATGCGGCCCAGGGCGCACACCAGACCGAAGCGGCGAGCCGGCAGCTGTCGATGCAGGTGATTGAGTTGAAGCAATTGATCGGTGCGTTTCGAGTGTAGGAAATGTAGGTAGGGCGTATTGCTTGCCGGTGTAGCGCTTGTCCTGATTTCCGTGGGTGTCTTTTCTGGCTGGGTGAATGGGTGAGAATTTGTTTCAGACAAATTCAAGTTCAGGGAGCACGGCGATGACCATTGCGGTCGGCATCAAAGGGCATTGCGCCCATTGTGATATCAGGTTTGAGCTCAAGCCTTGGCAGTTGAATGCCATCGCCATCGAAGAGCCCTTCGATTGCCCGTATTGCCAGCAGTTTTTGCAGTTGAGTTGCCCTCGGCAATTGCGGGCGTTCAAGTTGTTGGGGCATTGGGCGCTGGTGCAGCCGAGCATGGCGGTGTTCACCTGCATGGTTCTGATCGTGGCACTGGTCACAGAATGGGTGGGGTTGATCACGGTAGTCGGGCAGTTCAACGTGTCACTGCTGGTGCTGCTGGTGCATTTCCTGGCGCTGCGCTATGCCCGTTACCGGCAGCGGATCACGTTGGATCTGCAAGTGGTCGCGCCAGTCTTACCAATTGAACAGCTCGCACGCATTGCGTGTGCTCGCCTCAGCCAACGATAGCGGGCTGATGCCCATGCGCTCGGCCAGGGCGGTGCAGATGGCCGGCAGGTGTTCGGGGCTGTTGCGTTGGCCCGGGAACATGGCCGGCGCCATATCGGGTGAGTCGGTTTCCAGCACCACCGCGTCCAGCGGCAGTTGCGCCAGCACCTTGTGCATGCGCAAGGCCTGGGGCCAGGTGGGGGCGCCGCCCAACCCCAATTTGAAGCCGAGCTTGATGTACTCGCGAGCCTCTTCGAGGCTGCCGGCAAACGCATGGATGATGCCTGCGCGGGGCAGGCGGATGCGCTTGAGGGTGGCGATCACGGCGGCGTGGCTGCGGCGCACGTGCAGCAACGCCGGCAGTTGGACGTCCACGGCCAGTTTGAGTTGGGCTTCAAACAGGCTTTGCTGGCGTTCGCGGTCCAGTTGTTCGAGGAAGTAATCCAGGCCTATTTCCCCCACGGCGCACAGTTGCCGATGGCCGTGCAGGCGCATCAACCAATCGCCCAACGCCGTCAGGTCAGTTGGGCGATGATCGTCGAGGTACACCGGGTGCAGGCCAAAGGCGGCGAACAAACCTTCGTCCGCTTGCACCAGGTCCCACACTCTTTGCCAATTCTGCTGATACACCCCCAACACCACCATGCGCCGCACGCCCAGCGCTCGGCTGTGGGCGAGGACTTCCCGGCGATCGCTGTCGAAATCCGGGAAGTCCAGGTGCGTATGGGTGTCGATCAGCTCCACGCTCAAGCCTCGTGAATACGCTGCTTGAACGTCCGGCCGATGGCATGCACGCCGGGTTGATACTGTTCTTCTTCGATCGCCGCCAGCGCCAGGCGCAGGGCGGTATCGGCGATCAGTTGGTGCTGCTGGGCCATGGCGTTGACCGGCAGCGGCAGGAAGTCCAGCAACTGGGTATCACCAAAGGTTCCCAGGCGCAGCGGGCGCGACTTGAGCGGGAAGTCATGCAGTGCGTCGAACACGCCTTGCAGCAGCACGTAGGACGTGGTCACCAGTGCGTCAGGCAAATGCCCCAGTCGCTGGAGAAGTTGCTCCATCAACTGTCGGCCGCAATCGCGACTGAAGGCTTCTGCGTGTTCAACGATCACCTCGCCGGTGAACCCGGCAAGGGCTTCACGGAAACCAGCGGCACGTTCCTGGCTGATGCTCAGCTCGGGTCGTGCGCCGATCAGCACGATCTGCTTGGGCAACGGTTGCAGCAGGCTGCTGGTCAATTGCTGGCACGCCTGGCGGTCGTCGCTGACCACCGAACAGAACTGATCCGCACCCATCACCCGGTCGATGGCAATCACCGGCAACCCCTTGGCTTGCAGCTCGCGATAACTGTCATCGCTGGCCGGCAGGCAACTGGCGACGAACAGCGCATCACAACGCCGCGCGCGGAACAGTTGCAGCAACTGGCGTTCGCTGTCGGCGTCGTCGTCGGAGCTGGCGATCAGCAACTGATAGCCCCGCGCCCGTGCGCCTTGCTCCAGGAGCTTGGCGATGCGTGCGTAACTGGGGTTTTCCAGATCGGGCAGGATGAAACCCAGCGTGCGCGTGTGCCGACTGCGCAGCCCGGCGGCCTGTGGGTTAGGAGTAAAGCCATGGGCTTCGACGACAGCCCGCACCCGTTCGACGGTGGCGTTGCTGATGCGTTGCTGTTCGGCCTTGCCGTTGATGACGTAGCTGGCGGTGGTCACGGACACACCGGCCAGACGGGCGATATCACTGAGTTTCAAACCGGGATTTCCTTGTTTTCTGGAGCTTGCCCCGACATTTTGTCCAATCGTAACCGATTCCAGCACTCGACTAATGTCTCAGCTCAAGTGCCGAGTGGTTGTTCAAGGATGCGCAATTAACGCGTAATCTGCCATAAATTCTAGATTAAACGTTTCAGCCAGCGTATTTTTACGACGTTCGCGACTGAGTAGCTACTGTCAACTGACTGCTCAGTCAGCTATTGATGCACACCCATTACACTGTTTGTTTAAAACAATACCTAGTGCGGTCATCGCACTAACTAGGAGAACGGCATGCTTGAGCTCACTGTAGAGCAGATTTCCATGGGCCAGGTGGCTGTGGATAAATCTGCTGCCTTGCACCTGCTCGCTGACAAACTGGTGGCTGATGGCCTGGTCGCCGAGGGTTATCTCAGTGGCTTGCAGGCCCGTGAAGCCCAGGGCTCGACCTTTCTCGGTCAAGGTATTGCCATCCCCCACGGCACCCCCGAAACCCGCGACCAGGTGTTCTCTACCGGCGTGCGCCTGCTGCAGTTCCCCGAAGGGGTGGACTGGGGCGACGGCCAGATCGTGTACCTGGCCATTGGCATTGCCGCCAAATCCGACGAACACCTGCGCCTGTTGCAACTGCTCACCCGTGCCCTTGGTGAAACCGACCTGGGCCAGGCATTGCGCCGTGCCGGAAGCGCCGAAGTCCTGCTGAAACTGCTGCAAGGCGCACCGCAGGAACTGGCGCTGGATGCGCAGATGATCAGCCTGGGTGTGTCCGCCGACGACTTCGAAGAGTTGGTCTGGCGCGGCGCACGCCTGTTGCGCCAGGCCGATTGTGTGAGCAATGGTTTCGCCGCCGTGTTGCAGCAGGTTGACGCGCTGCCCCTGGGCGATGGCCTGTGGTGGTTGCACAGTGAACAGACCGTCAAGCGCCCGGGCCTGGCGTTTGTCACTCCGGACAAGCCCATGCGTTACCTCGGTCAGCCGCTCCATGGCCTGTTCTGTCTGGCCAGCCTCGGTGAAGCCCACCAAGCGCTGTTGGAGCGCCTGTGCGCCTTGCTCATCGAAGGTCGCGGCCAGGAACTGGGCCGCGCCACCAGCAGCCGGGCCGTGCTCGAAGTGCTTGGCGGCGAACTGCCTCCGGACTGGCCCAGCGCCCGCGTCACCCTGGCCAACGCCCATGGCCTGCATGCACGCCCGGCGAAGATCCTCGCGCAGTTGGCGAAAAGTTTTGACGGCGACATCCGCGTGCGCATCGTTGACGGCCCGGTCGGCGCCGTGTCGGTGAAAAGCCTGAGCAAGCTGTTGAGCCTCGGCGCACGGCGTGGCCAGGTGCTGGAGTTTGTCGCCGAGCCGACGATTGCCGGCGATGCGCTGCCCGCGTTGCTCGCCGCTGTGGAGGAAGGCCTCGGTGAAGAGGTCGAGCCGCTACCGACGGTCAGCGCCCAACCGGCAGCCCTGGATATCGAGCCGGTTGTCAGTGCGCCGACCAGCGGCAGCCAGGTCCAGGCCATTGCCGCCGCACCGGGCATCGCTATTGGCCCCGCGCATATCCAGGTTCAGCAAACGTTCGATTACCCCCTGCGCGGCGAGTCCTCCGCTATTGAGCGCCAGCGCCTGCACAGCGCCCTGGGCGAAGTGCGCCGCGACATCCAGGGCCTGATCGAACGCAACCCTTCCAAGGCGATCCGCGAGATTTTCATCACCCACCAGGAAATGCTCGACGACCCGGAACTCACCGACGAAGTCGACACCCGCCTCAAGCAAGGCGAGAGCGCCGAAGCCGCGTGGATGAGTGTGATCGAAGCGGCCGCCCGGCAGCAGGAATCGTTGCAGGACGCCTTGCTCGCCGAGCGCGCCGCCGACCTGCGTGACATCGGCCGCCGTGTATTGGCGCAACTGTGCGGCGTCGAAACCGCCCAGGAGCCGAGCGAGCCCTACATTCTGGTGATGGACGAGGTCGGTCCGTCGGACGTGGCGCGTCTTGATCCCGCGCGCGTCGCCGGCATCCTCACCGCCCGAGGTGGCGCGACGGCCCACAGCGCCATCGTCGCCCGTGCCCTCGGTATCCCGGCGCTGGTCGGCGCCGGCCCGGCGGTGTTGCTGCTGGCCTCCGGCACCTCCTTGCTGCTGGATGGCCAGCGCGGTCGCCTGCATGTCGACCCCGACGCCGCCACCCTGCAACGCGCCACGGTCGAGCGCGACACCCGCGAACAACGCCTGCAAGCCGCTTCGGCGCAACGCCATGAACCGGCGCTGACCCGCGACGGCCATGCCGTGGAAGTGTTCGCCAATATCGGCGAAAGCGCTGGGGTTGCCGGCGCGGTGGAGCAGGGCGCCGAAGGCATCGGCCTGCTGCGCACCGAACTGATTTTCATGGCCCACCCGCAGGCGCCGGACGAAGCCACCCAGGAGGCCGAATACCGCCGCGTGCTCGACGGTCTTGGCGGTCGCCCGCTGGTGGTGCGTACTCTCGATGTGGGCGGCGACAAACCGTTGCCGTATTGGCCGATTGCCGAGGAAGAAAACCCCTTCCTTGGCGTGCGCGGCATCCGTCTCACCCTGCAACGCCCGCAGATCATGGAAGCACAATTGCGCGCGCTGTTACGGTCCGCCGATAGCCGCCCGCTGCGCATCATGTTCCCCATGGTCGGCAGCGTCGACGAATGGCGTGCCGCCCGTGATATGACCGAGCGCCTGCGCCTGGAAATCCCGGTGGCGGACCTGCAACTGGGGATCATGATCGAAGTGCCCTCGGCGGCCTTGCTCGCGCCGGTGTTGGCCAAGGAAGTGGATTTCTTCAGCGTCGGCACCAACGACCTGACCCAGTACACCCTGGCCATCGACCGTGGTCACCCCACCTTGTCCGCCCAGGCCGATGGCCTGCACCCGGCGGTGCTGCAACTGATCGACATCACCGTGCGCGCCGCCCATGCCCATGGCAAATGGGTCGGAGTGTGCGGCGAGCTGGCGGCGGACCCGCTGGCGGTGCCGGTGCTGATCGGCCTGGGTGTGGATGAGTTGAGCGTGTCGGCCCGCAGCATTCCGGAAGTGAAGGCGCGGGTGCGTGAATTCAGTCTGAGCGAGGCCCGGGGCCTGGCGCAACAAGCACTGGCGGTGGGCTCGCCCGCCGAAGTGCGTGCCCTAGTGGAGGCCGTGTAGATGGCAAGGATTCTGACCCTGACGCTGAACCCGGCGTTGGACCTGACGGTGCGCCTGGCGCACCTGGAACCGGGTGAAGTGAACCGCAGCGAAACCCTGCTGACCCATGCCGCCGGCAAGGGTGTGAATGTGGCGCAGGTGCTGGCGGATTTGGGCCATCAGGTGAGCGTGGGCGGTTTCCTCGGCGAGGCGAACCCCCAGGCCTTCGAGGCACTCATCGCCCGCCGTGGGTTTGGTGACGCGTTCATTCGCGTGCCGGGCGAAACCCGCAGCAATATCAAGATTGCCGAACAGGACGGCCGGGTCACCGATATCAATGCGCCGGGGCCGGTGGTCAGTGACGCGGCGCAAGCCGCGCTGCTCAAGCGCATCGCCGACATCGGTGCGCAATTCGATGCGGTGGTGGTGGCCGGCAGCCTGCCGCGTGGCATCAGACCGCAGTGGTTCCAGGGGCTGTTGGAGCAACTGAAAAACCTCGGGTTGAAAGTCGCCCTGGACACCAGCGGCGAAGCACTGCGCGCCGGTTTGAAGGCAGGTCCGTGGATGGTCAAGCCCAACACTGAAGAACTGGCCGATGCCCTGGGTCATGCCCCGGATGCAATCAGCCAACTGCATCGGCAAGGCGTGGAACATGTGGTGGTTTCCGATGGCGCTGCCGGCGTCACTTGGTACCGCCCAGGCGCGGCGTTGCAGGCCACGCCGCCAAAGGTGACGGTGGCCAGTACCGTCGGTGCCGGTGACTCGCTGCTGGCCGGCATGCTGCACGGCCTGCTCAGCGGCGATACCCCGGAACAGACCTTGCGCCGTGCCACGGCAATTGCCGCCATGGCCGTGACGCAGATCGGTTTTGGCATCAGCGATGACGCGCAGTTGGCGCGCCTCGAAAGCGGCGTCCACGTGCGCACGCTGACAGAACAATAAGAGGGTTTGTGATGAAGTTAGCCATTGTTACTGCCTGCCCGAACGGCATGGTCACCAGTGTGCTGTGCGCCCGCTTGTTGGACGCCGCCGCGCAGCGCCAGGGCTGGAGTACCAGCGTTGAAGTGGTGGATGTGCAGCGCCCGGAGCGCCAATTGTCCCAGTCGGTCATCGACGACGCCGAATGGGTGTTGCTGGTCAGCAGCACCCCGGTGGATATGCAGCGCTTTGTCGGCAAGCGCGTGTTCCAGAGCACACCGGCCCAGGCGTTGGCGGATGTCGACGCCGTATTGCGTCGTGGCGCCGAAGAGGCGCAGGTGTATGTCGCGGCTGAAGCCCCGGCCAGGAACGCGCCGCGCATCGTTGCGATCACCGCCTGCCCGACCGGCGTCGCCCATACCTTCATGGCTGCCGAAGCCTTGCAGCAGACAGCCAAGCGCCTGGGTTATGACTTGCAGGTCGAAACCCAGGGCTCGGTCGGTGCCCGTACGCCATTGAGCGCCGAAGCAATCGCCAATGCCGATGTGGTGTTGTTGGCTGCCGATATCGAAGTCGCCACCGAGCGCTTCGCCGGCAAGAAGATCTACCGGTGCGGCACCGGTATTGCGCTCAAGCAGTCCGAAGCCACCCTCAACAAGGCCCTTGCCGAAGGTGCGGTGGAAAGCGCGGCCAGCGGCGCGGTGGCCAAGCCGGAAAAAACCGGCGTGTACAAACACCTGCTCACCGGTGTGTCGTTCATGTTGCCGATGGTGGTGGCAGGTGGGTTGTTGATCGCCTTGTCGTTCGTGTTCGGCATTCACGCCTTTGAACAGGAAGGCACCCTGGCGGCTGCGCTGAAAACCGTCGGCGACCGCGCCTTCATGCTGATGGTGCCGCTGCTGGCGGGCTACATCGCCTACTCGATTGCCGACCGTCCGGGCATCGCGCCGGGCATGATTGGCGGCCTGCTGGCCGGCACCCTGGGTGCAGGATTTATCGGTGGCATCTTCGCCGGTTTCCTCGCGGGCTATTGCGTCAAGTTGATCACCCGCGCAGTGAAATTGCCGCAGAGCCTGGAGGCGCTCAAGCCGATCCTGATCATCCCGTTGCTGGCGAGTCTGTTCACCGGCCTGGCGATGATCTACCTGGTGGGGCCGCCGGTCGCGCGCATGCTGGTGGGGCTGACTGATTTTCTCAGCACCATGGGCACGACCAATGCGGTACTGCTGGGCATCCTGCTGGGCGGCATGATGTGTGTCGACCTGGGCGGGCCGATCAACAAGGCGGCCTACGCATTTTCCGTCGGCCTGCTGGCGGCCCACAGCGGCGCGCCGATGGCCGCGACCATGGCGGCCGGCATGGTGCCGCCGATCGGCATGGGCATCGCCACGTTCCTGGCACGCCGCAAGTTCGCCCAGACCGAACGCGAAGCGGGCAAGGCGGCGATGATCCTCGGCTTGTGCTTCATTTCCGAAGGCGCGATCCCGTTTGCCGCGAAGGACCCGTTGCGCGTGATTCCGGCCAGTATCGCCGGCGGTGCATTGACCGGTGCCCTGTCCATGTACTTCGGCTGCGTACTGGCGGCGCCCCATGGTGGCCTGTTTGTGCTGGTGATCCCGAATGCGATGAACCATGCATTGCCGTATCTGCTGGCGATTGTCGCCGGCAGCCTGCTGACCGGCCTGGTCTATGCGTTGATCAAACGCCCCGAAGCGCAAGAACTGACTGTGACCGTCTGACGCGGTGCTGAAAATGTGGGAGGGGGCTTGCCCCCGATAGCGGTGGGTCAGCCATAAATGTGCTGGCTGACACTCTGCCATCGGGGGCAAGCCCCCTCCCACCGTTGATCGCTGTATAGGTGTCATCTCTGCTTCATCGGGGCGTGCTTTAGTGGCCCTTTTGATACTCAAGAGGGCATCTGCATGAGCCACTTCGATCTCGGCCGCCGCCGCGTGATGCAAGCCGTCGGCGCCGGCCTGTTGTTGCCGGGCCTGGCGCCGGCGGTGATCGCTTCGGTCAAGGACCGGCCGCAGCTCACCGATGGCGTGCAGTCCGGCGACCTGCTCGGCGACCGCGCCATGATCTGGAGCCGCAGCGACCGCCCGGCCAAGATGGTGGTGGAGTGGGACACCCGCAGCGTGTTCAGCAACCCTCGTCGTTTTGTTTCGCCGCTGGCCGACCAGCGCAGCGACTTCACCGCCCGCGTCGAGCTCACCGGGCTGCCTGTCGACCAGGCGATCTTCTACCGCGTGCACTTCGAGGACGCCCAGACCGGCATCGCCAGCGAACCCTGGTTCGGCCATCTGCGCAGCGTGCCGCAACAGCGCCGTGACATTCGTTTTGTGTGGAGCGGCGACACCGTCGGCCAAGGCTTCGGCATCAACCCGGACATCGGCGGCATGCGTATCTACGAAGCCATGCGCCTGCGTCTGCCGGACTTTTTTATCCACAGTGGCGACACCATCTATGCCGACGGCCCGGTGCCCGCGCAGCTCACCGTCGAAGACGGGCGCATCTGGCGCAACATCACCACGGAGGCCAAGAGTAAAGTCGCTGAAACCCTGGAAGAGTATCGCGGCAATTACCGCTACAACCTGATGGATGAAAACGTGCGCCGCTTCAACGCCGAGGTGCCGCAGATCTGGCAGTGGGACGACCATGAAGTGGTGAACAACTGGTCGCCGAGCAAGCAGTTGGATGAGCGTTACCGGGTCAAGGACATCAATACCCTGGTCGGCCGTGCGCGCCAGGCGTGGCTGGAATACTCACCGATGCGCCGCCAGGCAGCGGACGGCGGCGGGCGGATTTATCGCAAGCTCAGCTACGGTCCGCTGCTGGATGTATTCGTGCTGGATATGCGCAGTTATCGCGGGCCCAACGATGACAACCTCGGCGGCGAAAAACCCTTCCTCGGGCGTGCGCAATTGGACTGGCTCAAGCGGGAACTCAAGGGCTCCCAGGCGCAGTGGAAAGTCATCGCCGCCGACATGCCCATCGGCCTCGGCGTGCCCGACGGTGAAGTCAGCCCCGGCGTGCCGCGCTGGGAAGCCATCGCCAACAACGATCCCGGTGCGCCGCAAGGCCGCGAATTGGAAATCGCCGAGCTGCTGGGCTTTCTACGGGCGCAAAACGTGCGCAACCACCTGTGGCTGACCGCCGATGTGCACTACTGCGCCGCGCATCACTACCACCCGGATCGTGCGGCGTTCCAGGATTTCGAACCGTTCTGGGAGTTTGTCGCCGGGCCGTTGAACGCCGGGAGTTTCGGGCCTAATCCGCTGGACAAGACCTTTGGCCCCGAAGTGGTGTTCGAGAAGGCACCGCCGGCGCAGAACACCTCGCCGCTGGCGGGGTTTCAGTTTTTTGGCGAGGTGAACATTGATGGGCAGACGGCGGAGTTGACTGTGGTGCTGCGGGACCTGGATGGCGTCTCGGTGTTCGAACAAAAACTCCAGCCCACCTGAATTGGAATGCATTAAAAATTGTGGGAGGGGGCGAGCCCACTCCCACAGGTTGAGTGTTATTCGTTCAGGGGGTCAGTACACGTCGCGGCGATAACGCCCCTGCTCGATCAACCGCGCCACGGCTTCACTGCCGAGGATGTCCACCAGCGCCTGGTCCACCCCCGTCGCCATTCCCTGCAGGCTTCCGCACACATAAATCGCCGCGCCGTCGGCCAGCCATTTACGCAGCACATCCGCTGACTCGCGCAGGCGGTCCTGCACGTAGATCTTCTCTTGCTGATCGCGGGAAAACGCCAGGTCGAGCAACGCCAGATCGCCGCTGACCAACCAGCCTTGCAGTTCGTCCTGGCACAGGAAGTCATGCTTGATATTGCGCTCGCCAAACAGCAGCCAGTTGCGCTGCTGGCCGTCGGCGATGCGGGCCTTGAGCAGACTGCGCAGGCCCGCCAGGCCGGTGCCGTTGCCCAGCAGGATCAGCGGCACCGGCGCCTGTGGCAGGTGGAACGCACTGTTGCGGCGCAGACGCAGGCTGATGCTCGAACCGAGGGCGGCGTACTCGGTCAGCCAGCCCGAGCCCAGGCCCAGGCTGCCGTCGGGGTGACGTTCCTGGCGCACGATCAGTTCCAGCACGCCATCGCTGGCAATCGAGGCGATGGAGTATTCGCGCATGCCCAGCGGCACCAACGCGTCCACCAGCGCCTGGGCGTGCAGGCCGACCAGGTGCGCGCGATGGGTCGGCAACTGGCGGGTGGCCAGGGCCTGGTCGAGCGTATGCGCCATGCCGTCGATCAATACGCTGTCACTGCCGGCCAGGCCCAGGCCTTCGAGGAAGTGTTCGATGGCCCACGGGCAATTGCGTGGCAGCACTTCCACCAGGTCGCCGGCTTGCCAGCTTTGTGGCGACGGTGAGGTGAGGCCCAGCAGGTAGACGTCCGAGCCGCTGCTGTCGCGGTTGAGCAATGAGCGGTGGCTGAGCGTCCAGTTTTCATACTGGGCCGTCGGCCAGGCGGATGCCGGGGCGTGGCCGGTCAGTTGGCCGAGTTGTTGTTGCCAGTGGAGCAGGGCGGTGGTGTCGCCGCTGTCCACTTCCACGGGCGCAAACAGTGGGTTGCCGCCCTGATGGGTCAGCCAGAAATGCAAGCGGCGGGCAAAGCCGCAGAAATGTTCGTACTGGCGATCACCCAGGGCCAGCACCGAGTAGTTCAGGCCCTTGAGGGACAGGTCCTGGGCGAGCACGCTGCGCTCGAAACCACGGGCATTGTCAGGCGCTTCGCCGTCGCCGAAGGTGCTGACCACAAACAGCGCGTTTTCCGACTGGCGCAGGTCGTCCTGGCTGACGCTGCCCAGGGGCAGCACCTTCACCGGCAGGCCGGCGGCCTGCAATTGCCCGGCCGTTTGCCAGGCAAGCTGTTCGGCGAAACCGCTCTGGCTGGCAAAACCGATCAGCCAGGCCGGGGCGTTACTGGGGTTGCTTGTGAGGCCTTTGCGCGCCTCTCGCACCTGGCGTTTTTTACGCCGGCGGTCCAGGTACAGCAGCCAGCCGGTGATGAAGAACAGCGGCATCAGCACCGAGCTGAGCGTGAGGACAATCCGCCCGATCAAGCCGAAGTAACTGCCGGTGTGCAGCGCATAGACGCTGGTCAGCAGTCTGGAACCGAGGCTTTTGCTGGCGTACTGGTCGTGGGACTTGACCTCGCCGGTGGCCGGGTCGAGGTTGATCTGGTTCAGCGCCCGGTCATGGGGCGAGTTTTTCAACAGGTAGTAGACGATGGCCGGTTGCCCGGCGACCGCTGGCATGCGGATGTTATAGGCGCTCAAGCCTGGGCCGGCGTTGCTGTAGATGCTGCTCCAGATCGCATCGTAGTTGGCCACCGGCGCCGCACCCTCGGGCGCCGGGCCGCGCTTGCGCACCCGTTCGTTTTGCGGGGCGTCGGACAACAGCTTGGTCAGGCCCTGGCTGTACCAGTCGTAGGACCAATACAAGCCGGTCAACGCCGACAGCAGGTAAGCCAGCAGGCACCAGGTGCCGAACACCGAGTGCAGGTCCCAGTTGAAGGCACGGCCCTTTTTGCGCCAGTCCAGCGTCAGCCAGGCCCGCCAGCTCGCCACCTGGCGCGGCCAGCGCAGGTACAGGCCGGAGAGGCAGAAGAACACCAGGATCAGCGTGCACGCGCCGGTGATGTTGCGCCCGGTATCGCCCATCACCAGGAAACGGTGGAACTGCAGCAGAAAGCCGAAGACATCCTGGCCGAGCACGTCGCCCATGTAGTCGCCGGTGTAGGGATCGAAATAGCGCAGTTGGCCACGGCGCTCGCCGGGCGGCGCGGTGAAGAACACGCGGGCGGCGTTGCCGCTTTCGCTTTCGACGAACAGCATGGCCACGGTCTGGCCTTCGGTGGCCTCCAGCTTGCGCACCAGTTCGGCGGGCGGCAGCACACCGGCTTCGCGTTTTTCCACGGTCAGCACGCTGGGGTTGAGCGCCCGCAGTATTTCATCCTGAAACGAGACCGCAGCCCCGCTGATCCCCATCAAGGCCAGCACCAGCCCGGCAGTGATGCCGAAGAACCAGTGCAACTGGAACAGGGTTTTCTTCAACACGTCTGACCGCCTCGTCTATCCGGATATGTAGGGCACGGCGCGCATTATGCCGTGGCTTGTCGAGAAACATTCTGTTTTACACGCAAAAGCCCCACGCATCCGATGCGTGGGGCCCTCTGCTGCGCGACGCTGCTGCTTAAAAATGGAAGCTGGTGGTCAACAGGGCCGTACGACCGGCCGCCTGGTTGGCGAAGTGTGTCGAGAAGGCCTTGTCGTAGTAAACCTTGTCGGTCAGGTTTTGTACGTTCAGTTGCAGGTCGACGTTCTTGGTCAGTTTGTAGCTGGCCATGGCATCGTAGCGGGTGTAGGACGGTACATAGACGGTGTTGCCGGCGTCGCCATAAACCTGGTCGACGTAGAACGCACCGCCACCGAGGGTGAGCTTGGAGGTGACGTCGTAAGTGGTCCAAAGGCTGAAGGTGTTCTTCGGCGTATTCGGCATCTGGTTGCCTTTGTTCGAACCCGCGCTGACGACACCGTTACGCCCGTTGAGGCCGGATTTGACCAGCTCGCTGTCCAGGTAGCTGTAGCCGGCGAACACTTGCCACTGGTCGGTGATCTTGCCGCTGGCGGACAGTTCCAGGCCGTCGACCTGGGATTCGCCGGCGTTCTGATAGGTGAGCGCGTCCACGAGGATGCGCGTGTTTTTCTTTTCGGTGCGGAACACCGCAGCGGTGAGGGACAGGCGATCGTGGAACAGGTCCCACTTGGTGCCCAACTCGTAGTTGACGGTTTCTTCGGGCTGCAGGTCGCTGGTGGCGGCACCGGCTGAGAGTGGGTTGCCGTCCGACCCTTCACCGACCAGGCCACCGGCAGGTGTCGCCGATGTGGCGTAGGACGCATAGATGCTGGCGTTTTCCACTGGCTTCCAGACCAGGCCGGCCTGCCAGTTGAAGAACTGGCTGTCCTCCTTGATTTTGCTGCGGCCGGTGGCCGAGTCGGTGTTGGCCACGGTGTCGAAGGTGTCGTAGCGCAGGCCGACGTTCAGCAACCATTTGGGGTCCAGCTCGATGGTGTCGAATACATAAGCGCCACGGCTGGTGGCCTTGGTGGCGGTGCCGTAGTAGTTGCGGGCGATGCTGCCGGTCCAGGCGTCATCCGGGTTCGGATTGCTCAGGGAGGTGCACTGGCCGCCCAGGCTGCCTTTGGCCACGGTGCACACTGGATTGGCGTTGGGGCTGATGGTGTAGCTGCTGACGCGGGTTTCTTCACCGGTGAACTCCAGGCCGGTGGAGTAGCTGTGCTTGAAGCCCAGGGCCTGGAAGCTGCCGAACAGGTCGGTCTGGTTGGTGGTGGTGGTCGTGGTCGAAACCCGGCTATTGGCGCGACGCCACACGGTGCCGTAGCGGTTGACGTTGAACTTGCTGTCGTCCGGCTGGGTAAGAATGTAGTCCTGGCCGGTGCTGCCATGGCGCAGGGTGTTTTTCAGCGTCATGGTGTCGTTCAGGTCGTGCTCGATGGAGAACGTACTGATATCGGCGCGGGTCTTGCGGAAGTCGCGGTCCTTCAAACCGTAGAAATTATTGCTGTCGCCGCCATCGTTGGGCTTGTCATGCACATGGGCGGTGGCGGTCGACGAACCATAGCCGTAGGGAATCCCCGAATCCGGCAGGTCGTTGCTTTCCAGGTGGTAGTAGCTGAAGTTGACGCGGGTCGGGGTGCCCAGGCCAAAGGTCAGCGACGGTGCCACGCCCCAACGGTCGTAATTGACCGCGTCGCGGCCAGCCACGTTCTGTTCGTGGCTCATCAGGTTCAGGCGGAACGCGGCGCTGTCATCGAGGAACTGGCGGTTTACGTCGAGTACGTAGCGGCGGGTCTGGTCGGAACCGTAGGTGAAGCCGCCATTGGTGAAGTCCCGCGCTTGTGGGGTCTTGCTCACCAGGTTGAGGCTGCCGCCGGCTGAACCGCGACCGCCGAACGATGAGTTCGGGCCTTTGCTGACTTCAATCGACTCGATGTCGAAGATCTCACGGCTCTGGCCACCGGTGTCGCGTACGCCGTCCAGGTAGGTGTCGCCCTGGGCATCAAAACCGCGGATGAACGGGCGGTCGCCCTGGGGGTTGCCGCCTTCGCCCGCGCCAAAGGTGATGCCCGGCACGGTGCGCAAGGCATCCTGCAACGAGGTGGCGGCGGTGTCCTTGAGGACTTGTTGCGGCACCACGGTGACCGAGCGCGGGGTATCCACCAGCGGTGCAGTGTATTTCTGCGACGAGGCTTTTTCGACCTGGTAGGAGGTGTTGTCCTGCGCTTCCCCGGTGATGCTGGTGGCGCCCAGGGAAATGCTGTTGCGCTGGCCTTTTTGTTCAGTGTCTTCGGCAGCTTGTGCCAGATGGGCGACAGAGCTGGCGCTGAGGGCAACGCCGATGGCTGAAGCCAGCATGCGTGGTGAACCGGCAGGTATTTTTGTAGTGGTGCGCGACATGACGTGTCCTTTCCCCAAGGATGTGAGGTCGCGGAATATAGGGCGAACAAGACTTTCTATCAATTGCGATACATTGCTAATTGCACTGAATTTACATTCTTTACACTTTTTGCTTACGGTTTTTACGATCTCGTTCGTCCTGGCGTTTTACAGGGCGGATAAGAATCAATACCATTGGCGCCTCTCTGAATTCAGGTACTGCCCCATGCTGCTGCACATCCCCGGCCTGTTCTCTCGTGAGGAGGTGCAGCGCATCCGCCAGGCCCTGGAAAACGCCGAGTGGGCCGACGGTAAAATCACCGCCGGTCACCAGTCCGCCAAGGCCAAGCACAACCTGCAATTGCCCGAGGGCCACCCGCTGGCCAAGGAAATCGGCGCGGCGATGCTTGAACGGCTTTGGCAGAACCCGCTGTTTATGTCAGCGGCGTTACCGCACAAGGTGTTTCCGCCGCTGCTCAATTGCTACACGGCGGGCGGCAGTTTCGACTTTCATATCGACAACGCCGTGCGCCAACCCAAGGGCAGCCACGAGCGGGTGCGCACCGACCTGTCATCGACGCTGTTCTTCAGCGACCCGGACGAATACGACGGCGGCGAACTGGAAATCCAGGACACATTCGGCCTGCAGCGCGTGAAGCTGCCGGCCGGCGACATGGTGCTGTACCCCGGCTCCAGCCTGCACAAAGTCAACGCAGTGACCCGTGGCGCACGCTATGCCTCGTTCTTCTGGACCCAGAGCCTGGTACGTGAAGACAGCCAGCGCACCCTGCTGTTTGAAATGGACGGTGCGATCCAGCAACTGACCGCCGATGTGCCTGACCACCCCGCGCTGATTCAACTCACCGGTACGTATCACAACCTGCTGCGCCGCTGGGTCGAGGTCTGACATGGGCTTTTTATTGCGTCGGGAAGAGGTGCTCAACGTTGAGCAACTGCAAGCGATGCTCGACGATTCCCCCGTGCGCGCTGCCCAGGCAATCCTGATGGCGGCGAAGGAAGGAGTGGTCGATGCCCAGGCGTTGCTCGGGCAAATCCTGCTCGAAGGGCGCGGCATCGCACGCGATGAGACACTGGCCTTGCGCTGGTTCCAGATCGCCGCGCACAGCGGGCATTTGATGGCCCGCAACATGGTTGGGCGTTGCCGCGAGCATGGCTGGGGATGTGATGTCGATGAGGCGGCGGCGGCGCGGGAATATCGGGCGGCTGCCGACGCAGGGTTGGATTGGGGGCAGTACAACTACGCCAATCTGCTGGCCACGGGGCGCGGTGTCGCCGAGGACCAACGACAAGCATTGGCCTGTTATCGCCGGGCGGCCGAGCAGGGGCATGCCAAGTCGATGAACCTGCTGGGGCGTTACCTGGAAGATGGTCGGTTCTGCCCACAGGACCTGGACGCCGCTGTGGACTGGTATCGACGCTCAGCCGAGGCCGGTGATTTTCGCGGGCAGTTCAGCTATGCGGCGGTGCTGGCCGACAGAGGTCAGATCGACGCGGCGCTGGAATGGTTGCGCAAGGCGTTGGCGGGCGGGAACCTGAAGTTCTTGCGGGTGGCGCACAAGGCCTTGGTAGCGGCGAATGATCCGCGGATCCGGGCGATGGCCGGTGCCTATCAACAACGCGCGGTAAGCCTTTCTTGAGGTGTAAAAAAACCCATGACATGTCATGGGTTTTTTATGTGCGGCCGTTTTACACGTAGAACGATTTCAGTGGCGGAAAGCCATTGAACTCAACCGCGCTGTAGCTGGTGGTGTACGCACCGGTCGACAGCCAGTACAAGCGGTCACCAATCGCCAGGTTCAGCGGCAGGCCGTACTTGTAGTTTTCGTACATGATGTCGGCGCTGTCGCAGGTGGGACCTGCGATGACCACTTCTTCCATCTCGCCTTTCTTCTCGGTCCAGATCGGGAACTTGATGGCTTCGTCCATGGTTTCGATCAGGCCGGAGAACTTGCCCACGTCCGTGTACACCCAGCGCTCGACGGCGGTACGGGATTTACGTGCAACCAATACCACTTCACTGACCAGGATACCGGCGTTGGCGATCAACGAACGGCCCGGCTCCAGAATGATTTCCGGCAGGTCGTCGCCGAAATCTTCCTTGAGGAAGCGGATGATTTCTTCGGCGTAGGTTTCCAGGCTGTTGGTGCGGGTAATGTAGTTGGCCGGGAAGCCGCCGCCCATGTTGATCAGCTTGAGGTGGATGCCGTCTTCTTCTTTCAGGCGCTCGAAGATCACTTTGACCTTGGCGATCGCCGCGTCCCATACGCTGATGTCGCGCTGCTGCGAACCGACATGGAACGAGATGCCGTACGGCACCAGGCCCAGGTCGCGGGCGAGGATCAGCAGGTCCATCGCCATGTCGGTCTGGCAGCCGAATTTGCGCGACAGCGGCCAGTCAGCCGTGGTCGAGCCTTCGGTGAGGATACGCACATACACTTTCGAACCCGGCGCGGCCTTGGCGATGTTGCGCAAGTCGGCTTCGGAGTCGGTGGAGAACAGGCGTACGCCCTTATCAAAGAAGTAGCGGATGTCCTTGGACTTCTTGATGGTGTTGCCGTAGCTGATACGGTCAGGGCTGACGCCGCGGCCCAGTACCTTGTCCAGCTCGTAGATCGAAGCGATGTCGAAGCTCGAGCCTTTGTCCTTGAGCAGGTCAATGATCTCGACGGCCGGGTTGGCCTTGACCGCGTAATAGACCTTGGCGAATTCGAAACCGGCGCGCAGGTCATCGTAGGCCTGGCTGATCATCGCGGTGTCGATCACCACGAACGGGGTTTCTTGCTTGTCGGCGAACGCCTTCATTTTGTCAAAAGTGGCGCGCGCGAAATAATCTTCGACGTTGATCGACATGCTGGGAACTCCTAAGGGCAAACTGATTTAGTCAATGGGTGCAAATGAACGTCCTCCGTATCCCCACTTTGGTTCGCCTACTTCCCAAGGCATGTCGCCGAAAGCAAAAAGGCCATGGGATCAACCGCTTCCCTTGGCCTTGCTGTCTCGTCGTCAGTACTTGAGCCGGATGGATCGTTTCCAGCATGGACGTTCGGCGCGAACTTTAGGACGTGAGGGGCCATAGATCAACTAAAAATGTCGCGTTTTTGCACGCGCTCGTCGCACAGCCGCGTGCAGCTACTTATGTAACCGACCGGTGTGACGGAATGATGTTCCCCGAATGGGGCAAATCAGGGGGATTTCCTTGGCCCACCATAGAGCCAAATGTGGGAGGGGGCTTGCCCCCTCCCACATGTTGACCTGTGTTGTGTCAGGCCAACGCAGTTTCAGCTGGCGACACGATACTGGTCTTGCCCCCACGCGACTTACCAGAGCTCAGGTACTCGGCAATCGACTCCTGCGTCACTTCCCCGAGGAACACCCGTTCCGCATCCATCACCGGCAACCACGAGCGGTTGAACTCGTACATGCGTGACAGCAGGATGCGCAAATGCTCGTCGTACGCCGCCGTGGCGTTGAACTCGCGCAGATACTGGCCGCAAGTCCCGGTCTGACGGTGCAGGTCGCGACGGCGTACATAACCCAGCGCCTTGTTCTCGGCACAAGTGACGACCACATAGCGGCGGTCGGTTTCGTCCATCAGCTCCAGGGCATCGGCCACTGGAGTTTCCGGGCTCACCGACGGCGCGTTGTCCGCAGCATCCTCGGCCTTCACCAGCAGCAGACGCTTGAGGGTGCTGTCCTGGCCCACGAAGTTGCTGACGAACTCGTCGGCAGGGTGCGCCAGCAGCGTGTCCGGATGGTCGATCTGCAGCAATTTGCCGGCACGGAAGATGGCGATCTTGTCACCCAGCTTGATGGCCTCGTCGATGTCGTGGCTGACCATGATCACGGTCTTGTTCAGCGCGCGCTGCATCTCGAAGAATTCGTTCTGGATCATCTCGCGGTTGATCGGGTCGACTGCGCCGAACGGCTCGTCCATCAGCAGCAGCGGCGCATCGGCCGCCAGTGCGCGGATCACGCCGATGCGCTGTTGCTGGCCACCGGACAGCTCACGCGGGTAGCGATGCAGGTACTGTTTGGGTTCCAGCTTGATCATGCTCATCAACTCGCGGGCGCGGTCGTGGCATTTCTGCTTGTCCCAGCCGAGCAGCTTGGGCACCACCACGATGTTTTCCTCGATGGTCATGTTCGGGAACAGGCCGATCTGCTGGATCACATAACCGATGTTGCGGCGCAGGGTCACTTCGTCAAGATCGGTGGTGTCTTCGCCATTGATCAGGATCTTGCCCGAGGTGGGCTTGATCAGGCGGTTGATCATTTTCAGCGTGGTGCTCTTGCCGCAACCCGATGGGCCGAGGAATACGCAAATCTCGCCTTCGTTGACGGTCAGGCTTACATCGTTCACGGCCGTTACCGTCTTGCCGTTGCTTTGGAAGGTCTTGGACAGGTTTTGAAGTTCGATCATTTGAGCAGTCCTTTTGGAGTCAGCGAGCGTTGCAGCCATTGCAGAAGCAGGTCGGCGAAGATGGCCAGGAGACTGACCAGCACGGCGCCGACGATCAGCATCGACATGTCGCTGCGGCTGATGGAAGCCAGAATAAGTACACCCAGGCCACCGGCGCCGATGGTGGCGGCGATGGTCATCACACCGATGTTCATCACTACGGCGGTGCGCACACCGGCGAGGATCACCGGCACAGCGATGGGCAACTCGACCATGCGCAGGCGCTGGCCGAAGGTCATGCCGATGCCTTTGGCGGCTTCGCGAATGCCAGGCTCCACGCCAGTGAGGGCGAGGTAGGTGTTACGCATGATCGGCAACAGGGAGTAGAGGAACACGGCGGTGATCGCCGGCATCGGCCCCAGGCCCTGGCCGAATTTGGAGTAGAACGGCAGCAGCAGGCCGAACAGGGCGATGGACGGTACGGTCAGCAATACCGTGGCGCTGGCTTGCAGCGGGCCTGCAAGCGTCGGGAAGCGCGTCATCAGGATGCCCAGGGGCACGCCGATCAGGATCGCGAGGATCACGGCAATGCCGACCAGGGTGATGTGCTGCCCGGTCAGGTGCAGGACTTGGGCCCAATCAAGATGGGAAAAGGCGTTCAGGAATTCCATGTCTTCTCCTCTTATTGATTGATCGGATGCTGGCGCAGGAAATCGGCGGCAACAGTGGAAGGGCTTTCATGGTCGACGTCGACCCGGGCGTTCAGCTGGCGCATGGTTTCGTCGTCGAACAGCGCGGCCAGCGGCTTGAGCTCGGCGGCCAGTTGTGGATGCGCATCCAGATAAACCTGGCGCACCACCGGCGCGGCGGTGTAGTCGGGGAAGTAATGCTTGTCGTCTTCCAGCAACTTCAATTTGAAGGCATTCAGGCGGCCGTCGGTGGTGTAGACCAAACCGGCGAACACCTGCCCATTACGCAGCGCGGTATAGACCAGGCCAGCGTCCATCTGCCGGGTGTTCTTGCGGGTCAGGTTCATGTCGTACAGCTTGACCATGCCGGCCAGGCCGTCGGAACGGTTGGCGAACTCGGTGTCCAGGGCGACCAGGCGTGTGCCTTTGGTTTTTTCCGCCAGGGCCTGGGTCAGGTCGCTGATGCTGTTGATCTGCGGGAATTCCTTCGCCACGTTCTCCGGCAATGCCAGGGCGTAGGTGTTGCTGAAGCGCGACGGGGAGAGCCAGACCAGGCCCTTTTTCGCGTCGAGTTCTTTCACCCGAGCGTAGGATTGTTCACTGTCGAGTTTCTCGTCGACATGGTTGTAGGCCACCAGCGACACGCCGGTGTATTCCCAGATCAGGTCCAGTTGCCCGCTTTCCTGGGCACTGCGCGCCAGGTTGCTGCCCAGCCCGCCGGTCACGCGGGTGTCATAGCCCTTGGTGCGCAGGTACTGGGAGGTGATTTCGGCGAGCAGGGTCTGTTCGGTGAACACCCGGGCGCCGATGCGGATCACCGGTTTTTCGGCGGCTTGTGCAACGCCTACCAAGAGCAGGACGCAGCTCATTATCAATGTCAGTTTTTTCATGTCGGTTCCTTAAGACGCACGCAACCCGCGTTCCAGCCAGAGGCGGCTGGCCAGAGTCACCAGACCGTCGAGCAACAACGCCAGCAGCGCGGTGCACGCAGCGCCGAGCAGCAATTGCGGCTGATTGTTCAGGGCGATGCCAGGGAAGATCAGGCTGCCCAGGCTGTTGGCACCGATCAGGAACGCCAGCGGCGCGGTACCGACATTGATCGCCAGGGCCACACGCACACCGCCGACGATGATTGGCACGGCGTTGGGCAATTCCACGCGAAACAGCACTTGGCGCGGCGTCATGCCGATGCCGGTGGCGGCTTCTTTCAGGGAGCCCTGGACGTTTTTCAGGCCTTCGTAGGTGTTGCGCACGATAGGCAGGAGGGAGGCGAGGAACAGCGCGAAGATGGCCGGGCCGCTGCCGATGCCAAGGACGCCGAGGGCGATGGCCAGTACGGCCAGGGGCGGGACGGTGTTGCCGATGTTGAAGATCTGCATGAAGCGTTCTGCGCGCCCGACCATGTGCGGTCGGCTGAGCAGGATACCGGCGGGGATGCCCACAATCAGGGCGGCCAGCATGGAGACAAGAACGAGGATCAGATGAGCTTGCAGGTAAAACAACAAATCGTCGCGGTACAGTTCGATCGTGTTGATGCCGATCCAGTGGACCAGCAGGGCCAAGAGGGCGACGACAACCGCTCCTCCTATCAGCCCTTTGCCATAGCGAATAGCCACAGGCGGACTCCTTTTTTCTTCTGTCGGCGCCCACATTCTCCGGCGGCAATGCCATTCCTGGCTGCCTCTGAATGTGGTCGCGAAATGCAGCTCGCCGATACCGGCAACGCGGTATGCGATCGAGCCATGAGCGCAGCCTCGTCAGGCTAACTTGCTGATTTATCAGCCCCTGTTCCGAGTGCGGTAGCAGGGGAGTGGACGTCTCTACCTTTTAAAAGGTTCCACACTTGGCAGCATTTAGCCACCCCCAATGGGCTGAACGGTGGTCCGTCCTCCTGGGTTTGCGCTATACTCGCCGCCCTTTTTTGACTCACCTGCCAGGCGATTTCCCATGACCCACCAGGCCGCCGAAGTCGCGAAACGCCGCACTTTCGCCATTATTTCCCACCCCGATGCCGGTAAAACCACCATCACCGAGAAGCTCTTGCTGATGGGCAAGGCAATCGCAGTGGCCGGCACGGTGAAATCCCGCAAATCCGACCGCCATGCCACCTCCGACTGGATGGAAATGGAAAAACAACGGGGTATCTCCATTACCACGTCGGTCATGCAGTTCCCGTATCGCGACCATATGGTCAACCTGCTCGACACCCCGGGCCACGAAGACTTCTCCGAAGACACCTACCGCACCCTGACCGCGGTGGACTCGGCGCTGATGGTCCTAGACGGCGGTAAAGGCGTCGAGCCCCGCACCATCGCGCTGATGGACGTGTGCCGTCTGCGTGACACGCCGATCGTCAGCTTCATCAACAAACTCGACCGCGACATCCGCGACCCCATCGAGCTGCTGGATGAAATCGAAGCCGTCCTGAAGATCAAGGCTGCGCCGATCACCTGGCCGATCGGTTGCTACCGCGACTTCAAGGGCGTGTACCACCTGGCCGATGACTACATCATTGTCTACACCGCCGGCCACGGTCACGAGCGCACCGAAACCAAGATCATCGAGAAACTCGACTCCGACGAAGCCCGCGCCCACCTGGGTGACGAGTACGACCGCTTTGTCGATCAGCTGGAACTGGTGCAGGGCGCCTGCCACGAGTTCAACCAGCAGGAGTTCCTCGACGGCCAACTGACCCCGGTGTTCTTCGGGACCGCCCTGGGCAACTTCGGTGTCGACCATGTACTCGACGCCGTTGTCGACTGGGCGCCCAAGCCTCTGGCCCGTGTTGCCAACGAGCGCACCGTGGAACCGGTCGAAGAGAAATTCACCGGCTTCGTGTTCAAGATCCAAGCGAACATGGACCCAAAACACCGCGACCGCATTGCCTTCATGCGCATCTGCTCCGGCAAATACGAAAAAGGCATGAAGATGCGCCACGTGCGCACCGGCAAGGACGTGCGCATCGGCGACGCCCTGACGTTCTTCTCCTCCGAGCGTGAACAGCTCGAAGAAGCCTACGCCGGTGACATCATCGGCCTGCACAACCACGGCACCATCCAGATCGGCGACACCTTCACCGAAGGCGAAGCGCTGGGCTTTACCGGTATCCCGCACTTCGCCCCGGAACTGTTCCGCCGTGTACGCCTGCGCGACCCGCTCAAATCCAAGCAACTGCGCCAGGGCTTGCAGCAACTGGCGGAAGAGGGCGCCACCCAGGTGTTCTTCCCCGAGCGCAGCAACGACATCATCCTCGGCGCCGTCGGTGTGCTGCAGTTCGATGTGGTCGCCAGCCGCTTGAAAGAGGAATACAAGGTGGAGTGCTCGTATGAGCCGATCACCGTGTACTCCGCGCGCTGGATCGAGTGCAGCGATAAGAAGAAGCTGGAAGAGTTCTCCAACAAGGCTGTGGAAAACCTCGCAGTGGACGGCGGTGGGCACCTGACCTACCTGGCGCCGACCCGGGTCAACCTGGCGCTGATGGAAGAACGCTGGCCGGATGTGAAATTCCGCGCGACCCGTGAGCACCATTAAGGTCTGAGCGGTAAAGAACAGGGCGAAGCTGTGATGGCTTCGCCCTTTTTATTGGCCAAACACAAATAAAAATGTGGGAGGGGGCTTGCCCCCGATAGCAGTGGGTCAATCAATAAATCCGCTGGCTGGTACGCCGCCATCGGGGGCAAATCGAATCGTCGCACCGCCCCTCCCACATTTTGATCTTCATCGATCAGGGCTATTGGCGAGAAACCCACATCCCGTCTAGCGTTTGAAGTATTTCACTCACCCATCGACGGAATAGGAGGCCACCGTGCGTATAACTCAACGCGTCATTCAACTGGTGCTGCTGGGGGCTTTGGGCTTGTTCGCCTCATTGGCCCTGGCCGGCGCCGGCACGCCCCAATGGAAGGACACGGGCCCTGTCACCAAGAAAAAGCAGCAGGAGGTCAACTCTGGCAGCTGGCAGCCCCAGGCCCAGCCTGCGCCCAAGGAGGATGCGGAAAATCCCTATAACGAGGGGGAGGACAGTGCTACCTTCGACGACGGTGAGACCTGAGACTTGGCGTAAACCCGGCATCGGGGCTAGCGTCAATACTGGCGGCGGTAGACGGCTGTCGCGCGGGATTGACCTACTGACTGGACGGAATCAACCATGAGTATTTTTCAACGAGTTGTGCTGTTGATAAAAGTGCTGGTGCTGTTGTCGTTGGGGATGTCGTCGGCCTGGGCGCATAGCCCGGTGCAGAGCGGTGTTGTGGCTTCGGGGCACTGCCAGGATCTGCAACTGGCGAAGTCCGAGGCGGAGCCTGGCGACAAGGGCCAGGGTGGCAGTGAGGACGACGATGACTCCACCACCGACGAGCCGGACAGCGATGATCCGGACGCTGAAGGCGACAGCCAGACATAGTGTCCAAGGCTATGGAGGATTTAAAGGATGGAAGGTGGCAAGCCACCTCCCGTCCTCTTATAACGTGTTTGGTCCGACCTGAAGTTGTTTCAGTGCAAGATTGGCCCCAGCCCGAACGGTCTCAACTTGTGCATGAACCGCATCTTTCACAAGGGCCTCGTTAAAATCACTCAGCTCCTGATGCTTGATATGTTCGACACACAAATACAATAGGTGCAGGGCTACATCCATGGCGCTCTGAAAAGAGATCAGAGTGTTGTTGTGGCCCAATTCTTTTATTACGTTTTCCCAGCGTATATCCGACTCGGCCTGAAGCCGCTTAAACTCACCCATGGTGATGTCGTCGTCCTGGTAAATGGTGTTCAGCAAGTGCTCAAGAGAACGTGATACGGGGCGATATTTCATGGCGTTATCGATTTTCAATGATGAGGCGACTGAATCTAATCATTGATTTTGCAATTAACAATAGAGGCTTAGATGGTGTTACAGGTTTAGGAATAGAGGCGTGCGTACTATAATAAAGTTGCACTGAAAACAGCAGTATTTAAGGATGGACTACACACGTGGTGTGTTTTGAATCATTAATAAAAAGCCCCTGCCGCTAGGCTGATGCGCAACCTGGTGGCAGGGGCTGTGGAACTCGGAGCGTCAACCTCTAGCTGGAGTGGGGGAGACCGCTCCAGCCGAGCATCACGCGACGAACTGCTCCGCATAATGGCAGGCCACCTGGCGGTTATCCAAGGCCCGCAGTTGCGGCTCCTCGCTGCTGCACCGCGCCGTCGCATACGGGCAACGCTTGTGGAACGCGCAGCCCGGCGGCGGGTTCAGCGGGTTAGGCAACTCGCCGACGATCTTGATCTTCGGCTTGTTCGGGTCCGGATGGATGGTCGGGGTGGCCGACAGCAGCGCCTGGGTGTACGGGTGCAGCGGGCGTGCGTAGATGTCTTCCTTGGGGCCCACTTCCACCGGGCGGCCGAGGTACATCACCATCACGTCATCGGCGACATGCTGCACCACCGCCAGGTTGTGGGAGATGAACACGTAGGCCGTGTTGAATTCCTGCTGCAGGTCCATGAACAGGTTGAGCACCTGGGCCTGGATCGATACGTCGAGCGCCGAGGTCGGTTCATCCGCCACCAGCACTTTCGGTTGCAGCATCATCGCGCGGGCCAGGGCGATGCGTTGGCGTTGGCCGCCGGAGAACATGTGCGGGTAGCGCTGATAATGCTCGGGGCGCAGGCCCACTTGCTTCATCATCGCCTGCACTTTTTCGCGGCGTTCGGCGGCGGACAGGTTGGTGTTGATCAACAACGGCTCGCCCAGTTGATCGCCAACTTTCTGCCGTGGGTTGAGCGACGCGTACGGGCTCTGGAACACCATCTGCACGTCTTTGCGCAGTTGCTTGCGCTGGGCCTTGTCGGCGCCGGCGACTTCCTGGCCGGCGATTTTCAAGGAACCGGAAGACGGCTCTTCGATCAATGTGAGCGCACGGGCCAGGGTAGATTTGCCGCAACCCGACTCGCCTACAACGGCGAGGGTCTTGCCGGCTTCCAACTCAAAGGACACGCCATTGAGGGCGCGCACAGTGGCGTGGCCCTTGAACAGGCCACGGGACACTTCGTAGTGACGGGTCAGGTCGCGGGCGGTAAGAACGACGGCCATTACGCCACCTCCTGGTTCAAGGGGTAGAAGCAGCGCGCAAGGCTGTTGGTTTTCGGATCAAGGCCGGGGCGCTGGCTCCGGCAGTTTTCCTGCACGTACGGGCATCGCGGCGACAGCAGGCAGCCCTGCGGACGGTCATAGCGGCCGGGTACGATACCGGGCAACGTGGCCAGGCGCGTGGCGCCCAGGCTGTGCTCCGGGATCGCCTTGAGCAGGGCTTCGCTGTACGGGTGCGCCGGGATGTCGAACAGTTGCGGCACCTGGCCGACTTCCACCGCTTGGCCGGCATACATCACGCACACGCGCTGGGCGGTTTCCGCCACGACCGCGAGGTCGTGGGTGATCAGCACCAGGCCCATGTTCTGTTCTTTCTGCAGGGCCAGCAGCAGGTCCATGATCTGCGCTTGAATGGTGACGTCCAGTGCGGTGGTGGGCTCATCCGCGATCAGCAGTTTCGGCTCGCCGGCAATCGCCATAGCGATTGCTACACGCTGGCTCATACCGCCGGACAGTTGGTGCGGGTAGGCATCCATACGGCTGGCAGCGCCCGGGATTTCAACCTTTTCCAACAGTTCGATGGCGCGTTTGCGCGCTTGTTTGCCGGACATTTTCAGGTGCAGGCGCAACACTTCTTCGATCTGGAAGCCCACGGTGTAGCTGGGGTTCAGCGCGGTCATCGGGTCCTGGAACACCATCGCCAGGTCTTTGCCGACGATCTGGCGACGCTGGCGATTGCTCAACTTGAGCATGTCCTTGCCGTCGAAGTTCAGGGCGTCGGCGGTGACGATGCCGGGGTGCTCGATCAGGCCCATCAGCGCCATCATGGTCACGGATTTACCCGAGCCCGACTCGCCAACGATGGCCAGTACTTCGCCTTTGTCGACGGAAATGTCGAGGCCATCGACCACCGGCACGGCGGTCTTGTCGCCGAAGCGCACGTTGAGATTCTTGATTTCTAACAGTGACATGGGAATCTCCTCAGGCGGCGTTCTTGAGTTTCGGGTCCAGCGCATCGCGCAGGCCGTCGCCCATCAAGTTGATTGCCAGCACGCTGAGCAAAATGGTCAGACCCGGCAGGCTTACCACCCACCAGGCGCGTTCGATGTAGTCACGGGCCGAAGCCAGCATGGTGCCCCACTCCGGGGTTGGCGGTTGTACGCCAAGGCCGAGGAAGCCAAGGGCCGCTGCATCGAGGATCGCCGAAGAGAAACTCAGGGTGGCCTGGACGATCAGCGGTGCCATGCAGTTGGGCAGCACAGTAATGAACATCAGGCGCGGCAGGCCGGCACCGGCGAGGCGCGCGGCGGTCACGTAGTCGCGGTTCAGTTCGCCCATCACCGCCGCGCGGGTCAGGCGCACGTAGGACGGCAGCGACACGATAGCGATGGCGATCACGGTGTTGATCAGGCCAGGGCCGAGGATTGCCACAATGGCCACGGCCAGCAGCAGCGACGGCAGGGCCAGCATGATGTCCATCAGACGCATGATGGTCGGGCCGAGCAAGCGCGGGAAGAACCCGGCGAACAGACCCAGCAGAATGCCCGGGATCAGCGACATCACCACCGACGACAAGCCGATCAGCAACGACAGGCGCGAGCCCTGGATCAGGCGTGAAAGCAGGTCGCGGCCCAGTTCGTCGGTGCCGAGCAGGAATTGCATCTGCCCACCCTCCAGCCAGGCTGGCGGGGTCAGCAGGAAGTCGCGGTATTGCTCGCTCGGGTTATGCGGTGCAACCCACGGGGCAAAGATCGCGCAGAACACGATCAGCAACATGAACAGCAGGCCGGCAACCGCGCCTTTGTTCTTGGAGAAGGCTTGCCAGAATTCTTTGTACGGGGACGGGTACAGCAGGCTTTGATCGACTGCTGACACTGGAGTAGGTGTGGTCATGGTCATGATCTCAGCGCTGGTGACGGATGCGTGGGTTGGCGAAGCCGTAGAGGATATCCACCACGAAGTTCACCAGGATCACCAGGCAGGCGATCAGCAGGATGCCGTTCTGCACCACCGGGTAGTCCCGCGCGCCAATGGCTTCGATCAGCCATTTGCCGATGCCGGGCCACGAGAAGATGGTCTCGGTCAGGACCGCACCGGCCAGCAGCGTGCCGACTTGCAGGCCGACCACGGTCAACACCGGGATCAGTGCGTTACGCAGGCCGTGCACGAACACCACGCGCGTCGGCGACAGGCCTTTGGCCTTGGCGGTGCGGATGTAATCTTCGCGCAGCACTTCGAGCATCGACGAACGGGTCATCCGCGCGATCACCGCCAGCGGGATGGTGCCGAGCACGATGGCCGGCAGGATCAGGTGGTGCAGGGCGTCGAAGAACGCGTCCGGCTCGTCAGCCAGCAGCGTGTCGATCAGCATGAAGCCGGTGCGCGGCTCGATGTCGTAGAGCAGGTCGATACGCCCGGAAACCGGGGTCCAGCCCAGGCTCACCGAGAAGAACATGATCAGGATCAGGCCCCACCAGAAGATCGGCATCGAGTATCCCGCCAGGGAGATACCCATCACCCCGTGGTCGAACAGGGATCCTCGCTTCAATGCCGCGATCACCCCGGCCAACAGGCCCAGGATACCGGCGAACAACAGGGCGGCCATGGACAGTTCCAGGGTCGCGGGGAACAGGGCGGTGAATTCAGTCCACACGCTGGTGCGGGTCCGCAGCGATTCGCCAAGGTCACCCTGGGCGAGTTTGCCGACGTAATCCAGGTATTGCGCATACAGCGGCTTGTTAAGGCCGAGGCGTTCCATTGCCTGTGCGTGCATCTCGGGGTCGACGCGCCGCTCGCCCATCATGACTTCGACGGGGTCGCCAGGGATCATGCGAATCAACGCAAACGTGAGCAACGTTATGCCGAAAAACGTGGGGATCAATAACCCCAGTCGGCGGGCAATAAAACTAAACATCTTGTCGTGTACCTCAATCAGCCGGTTAGGCAGGTCCGGCGCCGTCAATGTCGACGGCGCCGAGCGTTTTTCTTATTTACTTCACCTGGGTGGTGGCGAAGTTATTGTTCGTCAGAGGGCTTTGGGTATAACCCTCGACGTTCTTGCGCATAGCGGTGAACATTTTCGGGTAAGCCATGGGGATCCATGGTTGGTCCTTGTCGAAAACGTCCATGGCTTGTTCATAGAGTGCAGCCCGTTGTGCGGGTTCAGCCACAGCGCGCGCCTTGTCGATCAAGTCTTGAAACTCTTTGTTACACCAGCGCGCGTAGTTTTCGCCGTTTTTCGCTGCATCGCAACTCAGGTTCGGCGTGAGGAAGTTATCCGGGTCGCCGTTATCCCCCGCCCATCCGGCGGATACCATGTCGTGTTCACCGTTTTTAGCACGCTTGAGCATTTCGCCCCATTCCATGACTTTGATATTCACCTTCAGGCCAATCTGCGCCAGATCCGCCTGCATGCGCTGGGCGCCGAGCATCGGGTTAGGGTTGGTCGGGCCGCCGCCGTTACGGGTGAACAGGGTGAACTCGGTGCCTTCCGGCACACCCGCTTCCTTGAGCAGGGCACGGGCCTTGTCGAGGTCGCGCGGTGGGTTTTTCAGCTTGTCGTTGAAGCCCAGCAGCGTGGGGGGAAACGGGCCGGTGGCATCGACAGCGTTGCCTTTGCCGTACAGCGATTCGTTGTAGCCTTTTTTGTCGAACGCGATGTTGATCGCGTGACGCACCCGCGCGTCGCTCATGTACTTGTGTGTGGTGTTCAGTGCGGTGTAGGCGGTGGTCATCGCCGCCAGTTCATCGACCTTCAGGTTCGGGTCTTTCTTGATGCTTGGCAGGTCATCGGGCTTGGGATATAGCGCGACCTGGCATTCGTTGGCCTTGAGCTTCTGCAGGCGCACGTTGTTGTCGACCGCAATGGCCAGGATCAACGGATCGGCCGGCGGCTTGCCACGGAAGTACTCCGGGTTGGCCTTGAAGCGCACCTGGGCATCTTTCTGGTAGCGGATGAAGATGAACGGGCCGGTACCGATCGGCTTGCTATTGAGCTCATCGGTCTTACCGGCGGCGAGCAGTTTGTCGGCGTATTCAGCGGAGTGGATGGCGGTAAACGGCATCGCGACATCGGCCAGGAACGGTGCTTCAGGGCGCGTCAGGGTGAAGACCACCGTGTGGTCATCAGTCTTCTCGACACTTTTGAGCAGTTCCTTGAAGCCCATGCTTTCGAAATAGGGGAAACCCGTGGTGGATTTGTTATGCCAAGGGTGTTTCGGGTCCAACTGGCGCTGGAAGCTCCAGAGCACGTCATCGGCATTCAAGTTACGCGTGGGTTTGAAATAGTCGGTGGTGTGGAACTTGACGTCATCGCGCAGGTGGAACGTATAGGTCAGGCCGTCGTCACTGATTTCCCAGCTCTTGGCGAGCGCGGGAACAATTTCAGTGGTGCCTGGCTTGAAGTCCACCAAACGGTTGAACATGGTTTCAGCAGCGGCGTCAGCCGTCACGGCCGTGGTGTACAGGACCGGGTCGAAACCTTCCGGGCTGGCTTCGGTGCAGACCACCAGTGGTTTGGCCGAAACGCCGATGGCCACGCTCAACAGCGCGGCAGCCATGGCGGCTTGTAGTGGGAGCAATTTCATTCGGAGCCCTCTGCAATCGATGGGACCAGACAAACGTAGACGGCGGGCTCGTCCTGAGCCCGCCGCTTACTTGGCGCTGATTAAAGAATGTTGAACGGGATGGTGGTGACCAGGCGGAACTCTTTGATGTTGCCATCAGCTTGTTGGGCGCTGGCGCGGTGAGTCACGTAGGTGCCACGGATCGTAGTGGCCTTGAGCGGGCCGCTCTGAATTGCGTAGGAAGTACCAACGCCGTATTCCTGGTGTTTCTCGCCGTCCATCAGGCGCAGGTCGCTACGCGATGCGCCGGCTTCGCCGTAGGCGGTGCCGTTGTAGTGAGTACCGTCGATGCCCCAACCGCGCGCCGAGTAGACGTTGAACTTCAGGCCTGGCACGCCGTATTCGGCCATGTTGATGGCGTAGGCGATCTGGAAAGACTTCTCGTTCGGGCTGTTGAAGTCCGAAGTCAGGGAGTTTGCCAGGTAGATGCCGTTGGTTTCGTGCAGGTAGTCGAAGTACTCGTCACCGTTCACTTCCTGGTACGAGAAGGTCAGGCTGTGGGCCTGGTGGGTCAAGCCCAGGGACAACGAGTAGGTGTCGTTGTCGATGTTGCCCATCTTCTTGCTGCCGGTGTCGGTGGTCTTGTAGTAGTTCAGGCCGGTGGTCAGTGCCAGGGTCTGAGCATCACCCAGTTCGTGGGTTGCGCCGAAGTAGTACTGGTTCCAGAAGTCTTCGACGTTGGCGGCGAACACGCTGGTTTTCAGGCTCTTGAACGGCTGGTAGTTGAAGCCCAGGGTCTTGACCTTGTCGGTTTCCTGGCCATTGCCGTATTCGGAACGGAATTTCGACAGGCTCTGCTCGGTACGCGGCGAAACGCGATCGAAGATACCGCCCTGGAACGACAGGTTGCTGAACTCTTCGCTGTTGAAGCTCACACCTTCAAAGCTCGAAGGCAGCGCACGGTTGCCGATGGTGTCGACGATACCGGTGCTGAAGTTCTGGCGACCGGCGGTCAAGGTGGTGTTGGAAACACGGAACTTGACGTTGGCCAGGCCCAGTTTGCTCCACTGGCCTACAGCGTCGCCGCCGGAGTCCGCCAGGGTACGGTTGGAGCCGCCGGCGATATCTTTGCGGTCGCGGTCGAGGGCGATGAAGTTGTAGGCAGCGACTTCAGTGCTGACCCCGACAGTGCCTTGGGTGAAGCCCGAGGTGTAGTTGAGGATGGTGCCCTGGGCCCAGTTGATACGGCGCGAGATCGGCGTCTTCACGCCGTCTTTGCGATAGCTGAAGCGGTCGTTGCGAAACTTCATTTCGTTCGCATACCAGTTGCGAGTGGTACCGCCCAGGCTTTGACCGTCGATGAAGCCCTTGGCCTCGCTTTGCGCGCTGGTGCCGGCCAGTGTGGTCGGCACGAAGTCCTGGCTGGCGGGTTCCGCGTAGGCGGTGGCCGTGATGCTGCTGATGGCCAGGGCCAGAAGCGCTTTGCTGCTCAGTTTCATGGGTTGAAGCTCCTTTGGTTCTCTTTTTAATGCCGGTCTTTTTTGGTGATCCGGCTATTGGGTGTGTAACTCGTTCAAGCCATTGCAAACGTTTGGCGTAGGAAAAATCCCAACAAAAGGCCGCGCGTTTGCAGCAAGGCGGGGGCCGCCCTGCGCAATCCGGTTATTTTCTTATGGGGTGATACTGACGCCCGAGAACACGTTGCGGCCGAAGGGGCTGACCTTGAACCCTTCGACTTTGGCGCTTAACGGCTGGTTGACCGTCGAGTGGGCGACTGGCGTGATCGGCACCTGCTGTTTAAGCAGTTGCTGCGCCTGTTTGTACAGAACAGTCCGTTGTTCGCGGTCGGTCACGACCTTGGCTTGCTTGATCAGCGTGTCGTACGCCGGGTCACACCACATGGAGTAGTTGTTCCCGCCGATGGCGTCACAGCTGTAGAGGGTGCCCAGCCAGTTGTCCGGGTCACCGTTATCGCCGGTCCAGCCGATCAGGCTCACATCGTGCTCACCGTTCTTGGTGCGCTTGATGTACTCGCCCCACTCGTAGCTGACGATCTTGACCTTGAGGCCGATCCTGGCCCAGTCGCTTTGCAGCATCTCGGCCATCAGCTTGGCGTTGGGGTTGTACGGCCGTTGCACCGGCATCGCCCACAGGGTGATTTCGGTGCCTTCCTTCACGCCGGCAGCCTTGAGCAGTTCCTTGGCTTTTTCCGGGTTGTAGGCGGCGTCCTTGATAGTCTCGTCGTAGGACCACTGCGTCGGCGGCATGGCGTTTACGGCCAATTGCCCGGCGCCCTGGTACACGGCATTCAGGATGCTCTGCTTGTTCACCGCCATGTCCAGCGCCTGGCGCACTTCAAGCTGGTCGAACGGCTTGTGGCGCACGTTGTAGGCGATGTAGCCGAGGTTGAACCCCGGCTTGGTCAGCAGTTTCAGGTTCGGGTCGGCCTTGAGTGCGTCGACGTCAGCCGGGCGCGGATGCAGGGTCACCTGGCATTCGCCGGCCTTGAGCTTTTGCACGCGCACCGAAGCGTCGGTGTTGATGGCGAAAATCAGCTGGTCGAGCTTGACCTTGCTCGGGTCCCAGTACTGTTTGTTGGCCACATAGCGGATCTGCGAATCTTTCTGGTAACGCTGGAACACGAAGGGGCCAGTGCCGATGGGCTTCTGGTTGATGTCGCTGGGCTTGCCGGCCTTGAGCAATTGCTCGGCGTATTCGGCCGACAGGATCGCGGCGAAGCTCATGGCGATGTTCTGGATAAACGCGGCATCGACCGTGTTCAGGGTAATCACCACGGTGTGCGGGTCGGTTTTCGCGACCTTGGCAATGTTCTTGTTCAGGCTCATCCCGTTGAAGTACGGAAACTCGGTGGGGTAGGCCTTGCGAAACGGATGGTCGGGGTCAAGCATGCGGTTGAAGGTGAACAGCACGTCGTCGGCGTTGAAGTCCCGGGTCGGCTTGAATTCCTTGTTGCTGTGGAATTTCACCCCTTCACGCAGGTGAAAGGTGTAAGTCAGGCCGTCCTGCGAAATATCCCACTTGGTTGCCAGCGCGGGTACGACACCGGTCTCGCCTTTTTCAAACTCAACCAGGCGGTTGTACAGCGGCTCGGCCGCATCGTTATCGGTGGCGGTGGTGTACTGCGCGGTGTCAAAGCCGGCCGGGCTGCCTTCCGAGCAGAACACCAGGCTCCGCTTGTCAGCGGCGTGGCCCATTGTGGCCGCAGCCAGCAGGCTGGTACCAAAAATTGCGGATAGAACGGTGGTATGGCGCATGACGATCCCGATCCTTGTTTGTAGTTGTCATCAGCGAGCAATCACCCCGGCATTCAGCCAGGGGGACATCACTGATCCCACACGCAGCAAGTGCCTTTCCGAGTTTGGAGCCTCTGCTGTCCTACGACGTTATGGGTCGCGGACTTCGCAGTAAATGCGCCAAATCGGATTGACCCTGTAGGCAACGGCGCCGTGCATCGCAGTTCGTTGCTGTAGGAGGCAACGATTGCGAGCGTGGTCTGTTTCCTACGGGCCAGGCGGATGCAATAACGGCGACGTTATGAAACGTCGCCGTCATGGCTTCTTACTTGCCGCTTACGCTCACGCCGTAGAAGGAGTTCAAGCCAAACGGGCTGATCTTGAAGTCCTGTACGGTGTTGCGCATGGGTTGATACACCGTCGAGTGCGCGATAGGTGTCATCGGGACTGCATCTTTGAGGATATGTTGCGCCTGCTTGTACAGCTCGGTGCGTTTGGCGACATCCGATGTGGCCTTGGCTTCTTTGACGATGCCGTCGAATTTCTTGTCGCACCATTTGGAGAAGTTGTTACCGGCCAGCGAGTCGCAGCCGAACAGCACGTTCAGCCAGTTGTCCGGGTCACCATTGTCACCGCTCCAGCCAATGATCATGGCCTGGTTCTCGCCACCTTTGGAGCGCTTGATGTACTCGCCCCACTCGTAGCTGGTGATCTTCACGTTGAGACCGATCTTCTTCCAGTCGTTTTGCAGCATTTCAGCCATCAGCTTGGCGTTCGGGTTGTACGGACGCTGAACCGGCATGGCCCACAGAACGATTTCAGTACCTTCCTTGACGCCGGCTTCCTTGAGCAGCGACTTGGCTTTCTCAGGGTCGTACTTGGCGTCCTTGATGGTGGTGTCATACGACCATTGGGTCGGCGGCATGGCGTTGACGGCCAGTTGGCCGGCGCCCTGGTACACGGAATCGATGATCTGCTGCTTGTTCACCGACATGTCCAGCGCCTGGCGTACGCGCAGGTCAGCCAATGGGTTTGGCTGGTCGCTGCCCTTGACCTTGTCCATGACGTTGTAGGCGATATAGCCCAGGTTGAAACCGGCCTGGTTCGGCAGTTTCAGGTCCTTGTCCGCTTCCAGCGCCTTGAGGTCGGCCGGACGTGGGAACAGGGTGATCTGGCATTCGTTTTTCTTGAGCTTCTGGATGCGCACCGACGGGTCGGTGGTGATGGCGAAGATCAGGTTGTCGATCTTCACGTCTTCAGGTTTCCAGTAGTCCTTGTTGCCGGTGTAGCGGATGTTCGAGTCTTTCTGGTAGCTCTTGAACACGAACGGGCCAGTGCCGACCGGCTTCTGGTTGATGTCCGCAGCCTTGCCTTCTTTCAACAGTTGGGCGGCGTATTCAGCCGACTGGATCGAGGCAAAGCTCATCGCCAGGTTCTGGATGAAGGCGGCGTCCACGGTGCCAAGGGTGAACTTGACAGTATGGTCATCGACTTTCTCGATGTTCTGGATGTTGGTGTCCATCCCCATGTCCGTGAAGTACGGGAATTCGGTGGGGTAGGCCTTACGGAATGGATCGTCCTTGTTGATCATGCGGTTGAACGTGAACAGCACGTCATCGGCATTGAAGGTACGGGTCGGCTTGAAGTACGGGGTGGTATGGAACTTGACGCCATCACGCAGGTGGAAGGTGTAGGTCAAGCCATCCGGGGACACGTCCCAGCTGGTAGCCAGCCCAGGAATCACAGCGGTGCCGCCGCGTTCGAACTGGGTCAGGCGGTTGAACATGGTTTCGGCCGAGGCATCGAAGTCTGTTCCGGTGGTGTACTGGCCTGGGTCGAAACCGGCCGGGCTCCCTTCGGAGCAGAACACCAGGTTAGTCGCCGCTTGGGCGAAAGGAGCTGCGGCCATAAGGCCAGCGCTAACAATTAACGGAATGACTGCGTGTTTAAGCATGTTGGCCTCATGATTTGTTGTCATTTTTGGTGGTGAGGGCGACCTCGTGAGTCGGCCTGCGGATACTTATGCAGGCGCCATACCCATTGCAAGATGCTGAACCGTTGCGAGGCTGAAACAGTGGTACGAACGTACAGGAATGTCGCAATTATGAAAGTTTCGACATATTTGCGTATATTTCGAGGGTTTTTTCGGTGCATCCGTCGCACCAAAAAGACCCAGCCGAGGCGTCTGGCGCACTCGGTTGGGGCGCTTCTGTTACTTATCTAGACTCACGCCGTAGAACGGTGTCAGGCCAAAGGGGCTGATCTTGAAGTCCCGCACTTCCTTGCGCAGGGGCTGGAAAACCGTCGAGTTTGCAATAGGCGTTATAGGTACTTGTTCCTTAAGGATTTTTTGTGCCTGTTGATACCACTTGATGCGCTGTTCGCGGTCGTTGCTGACCTTGGCCTGCTGCACCAATTTGTCGTAGGCCGGGTTACACCATTTGGCGTAGTTGCTGCCCTTCACCGCAGCACAACTGTAGAGCACGCCGAGCCAGTTATCCGGGTCGCCATTGTCGCCCGTCCAACCATAAATCATGGCGTCATGCTCGCCATTTTTGGCGCGCTTGATGTATTCGCCCCATTCATAGCTGACGATATTGGCCTTGATGCCGATCTTCTCCCAATCCTGCTGGATCATTTGTGCCGACATGCGCGCGTTCGGGTTTGAAGCGCGCTGCACGGTCATTGCCCACAGGTTGATGGTAGTTCCTGGTGCAACCCCTGCTTCTTTTAGTAGCGCCTTGGCCTTGACCGGGTCATGGGGCGCGTCCTTGAGGGTGGGGTCATAAGACCACTGCGCCGGAGGCAGGGCGTTCTGCGCCAATTGTCCGGCACTCTGGTACACCGCCTTGATAATCGCCGGCTTGTCGATGGCCATGTCCAGGGCCTGGCGCACCTTGAGCTGATCCAGCGGCGGGTGGGTCACGTTGTAGGCCAGGAAGCCCAGGTTGAAACCGGCCTGCTGCAGCACGCGCAAGTTCGGGTCCTGCTTCATCACGTCGATATCGGCGGGGCGCGGGTAGCCGCTGACCTGGCATTCGCCGGCCTTGAGCTTCTGTAAGCGCGACGCAGCATCCGGGGTGATGGCGAACACCAGGTTGTCGAGCTTCACATCCTCGGGTTTCCAGTACTGTTTATTGGCCACGTAGCGGATCTGCGAATCCTTCTGGTAGCGCTTGAACACAAACGGCCCGGTGCCCACCGGTTTCTGGTTGATCTCTTCGGCCTTGCCCTGCTTGAGCAGTTGCGCGGCGTACTCGGCCGATTGCACCGAGGCGAAGCTCATGGCCAGGTTTTGCACAAACGACGCATCGACGTTGTTCAGGTTGAAGCGCACGGTATGGTCGTCAAGTTTCTCGACGCTCTTGATCGTGGTGTTCAAGCCCATGTCGGTGAAGTACGGCGACTCGGAGGGGTAAGCCTTGCGGAACGGACTGTCGGCATCCAGCAGGCGATTGAAGGTGAACAGCACATCATCCGCGTTGAAATCGCGGGTAGGGGTGAAGAAATCGGTGGTGTGGAACTTGACGCCATCGCGCAGATGGAAGGTGTAGGTCTGGCCGTCTTTGGAGATGTCCCAGCTTGTCGCCAAGCCAGGTTCGACTTCGGTGCCGCCACGCTTGAACTGCGTGAGGCGGTTGAACACGGTCTCGGCCGACGCATCGAAATCGGTGCCGCTGGTGTACTGGCTGGGGTCGAAGCCGGCTGGGCTGGCTTCGGAGCAATAGACCAGGGTGCTGGCCGCGTGGGCCACTGGCATGAAGGCCAGCAGGCCGGCGGCGAGGAGGAGCGGTTTTAAGGCAATTCTTTCCATGGAGACCCCTGAAGTGGCAGGTGTATATAAGCTGCCCAAACGAAAACGGCGCCACCGAGGGTAACGCCGTTCAGGTCTATCAGGTAGGGGTCACGGCATCTGCACTTCAATCACGCCATCGGCGCTCATGTTGACTTGGCTGGTGCCGGCTTCCACTTCAGGTGTGGGGGCTGAATCAGCCATCGCGGCCTTCATCATCATCCCGCCACGGGCGTAAGGCATCGGGTAGCCATTGGTGTTGAAGTTCAGGTTGACGATCTTGTAGCCCTTGCCGCCCAGCGCATCAGTGGCCAGTTGGGCGCGAGCCTTGAATGCGGCGACTGCATCTTTGAGCAGCGCATCTTCGCTGGACTTGCGCGTGGTGTCGGCGATGGAGAACTCCATGTTTTCCATTTTCAGGGTGCTCTGCAGTTCACCAGTGAGCTTGGACAGCGCCGGGAAGTCCGCACTTTCCAGGCGCAGCTCGGCGCGCTCGCGCCAGCCGGTGATCTTCTGGTTCTTGTTGTCGTAGATCGGATAGCTGTTGCGGCTGCCCTGGCGCAGGGTTACGCCTTTGACTTCACGCGCCTGGCCCAGGGCCTTGTTCATGGTGGTGGTGATTTCGGCGGCGAGTTTGGCCGGGTCGCTGTTCTGGGACTCGGTGTACAGCGTGACGATCATCTTGTCGCGGGCCACCTCCTGGCTGACTTCGGCGCGCAGGGAAATCTGGTTGTAGTTCAGTCCTTCGGCGGCCACGGCCGGAAGGCTGGCCAGGGTGGCCACGCCGAGGGTGATAACAGCTGCACTGCGAGTGAAACGAGACATGAAAGCTCCTTGAGGTGATCGTGTTCGGTATGACTGTAGACGGTGGCACCGGGTTCTTCGGGTTTACACATTACCTACATGTTGTAGCGATGCCGACGAACGGTCATTTGCCCGGCCTGCGGCAAAGAGCCACACGCGCCGTGCCGGTGGGTCTGCTTCGTTTATACTCCTGCCGATCCGCCTGCAGCGCTCACCGGGAGAGCTCATGCTCGCCGCCGTAAAACTGACTTCCGCCACCCGCCAGAACCTCTGGCGCCTGACGTTCATCCGCACGCTGGTGCTGGCCGCACAGGCCGGCTCCGTCGGGCTCGCCTATTGGTTCGACCTGCTGCCGCTGCCGTGGCTGCAACTGGGCGTGACCCTGGGTTTCTCCATCGTGCTGTGTGTGTTCACCGCCATCCGGTTGCGCACCACCTGGCCGGTGACCGAGTTGGAGTACGCCCTGCAATTGGCTTGCGACTTGTTTATCCACAGTGTGTTGCTGTATTTCTCCGGCGGTTCCACCAATCCATTCGTTTCTTATTACCTGGTGCCCTTGACCATTGCCGCCGTGACCTTGCCGTGGCGGTATTCGGTAGTGCTGTCGGGCATCGCCCTGACCCTCTACACCCTGTTACTGGCGCGCTTCTACCCGCTGCAAACCTTTCCCATCGCCCGGGAAAACCTGCAGATCTACGGGATGTGGCTGAGTTTTGCGCTGTCCGCCGCCGTCATCACCTTCTTCGCCGCACGCATGGCCGAAGAACTGCGCCGCCAGGAAGAGCTGCGCGCCATTCGCCGTGAAGAAGGCCTGCGCGATCAGCAACTGCTGGCTGTCGCCACCCAGGCCGCCGGCGCTGCCCATGAATTGGGTACACCGTTGGCCACCATGAGCGTGCTGCTCAACGAAATGACCCAGGACCACCACGATCCTGCGTTGCAGGAAGACCTCGGCGTGCTGCGCGAACAGGTCAAGCAATGCAAGCAGACCTTGCAGCAACTGGTACGCGCCGCCGAGGCCAATCGCCGCCTGGCGGTGGAGATGCAGGACGTGACCCAGTGGCTCGATGAAGCCCTGAACCGTTGGCACCTGATGCGCCCCGAAGCCAGTTACCGTTTTCATCTATTAGGGCAGGGCACAGTGCCGCGCATGGCGCCACCACCGGATCTGACCCAGGCGCTGCTCAACCTGTTGAACAATGCCGCCGACGCCTGCCCTGAAGGCCTGGGTGTGCAGCTGGACTGGGATGCCGAAGACGTGACCATCAGCATTCGCGACCACGGCGCAGGTGTGCCGCTGGCCATTGCCGAGCAGATCGGCAAGCCCTTCTTTACCACCAAGGGCAAAGGCTTCGGCCTTGGCCTGTTTTTGAGCAAGGCCAGCGTGACCCGCGCGGGCGGCTCAGTGAAGCTCTATAGTCATGAGGAAGGTGGCACGCTCACCGAGCTGCGCCTGCCCCGTGTCGCACGAGGAGATATCGATGAGTGACGAGATCCAAGTCGAAGGCGAAGAACTGCCGCACCTGTTGCTGGTAGATGACGACGCCACCTTTACCCGCGTGATGGCGCGCGCCATGAGCCGCCGCGGTTTTCGCGTCAGCACCGCTGGCTCCGCCGAAGAGGGCCTGACCATCGCCCAGGCCGACCTGCCGGACTACGCCGCGCTCGACCTGAAGATGGACGGCGATTCCGGCCTGGTGCTGCTGCCCAAGCTGCTGGAACTCGACCCGGAAATGCGCGTGGTGATCCTCACCGGTTACTCCAGCATTGCCACCGCCGTCGAGGCGATCAAGCGCGGTGCCTGCAACTACCTGTGCAAGCCGGCGGACGCCGACGATGTGCTGGCCGCCTTGCTCTCCGAACACGCCGACCTCGACACCTTGGTGCCGGAAAACCCGATGTCGGTGGACCGCCTGCAATGGGAGCACATCCAGCGCGTACTGACCGAGCACGAAGGCAATATCTCCGCCACCGCTCGCGCCCTGGGCATGCACCGCCGTACCTTGCAGCGCAAGTTGCAGAAGCGTCCGGTACGGCGTTGAGCAATGCTGGATCAAAAAAGCCCGGACTTTCCGGGCTTTTTCTTCGCCAGAGTGGTTACTCAGTAGGGAAAGGCAACACTGCCGTCGAACAGGTTATAGCGCTGATCCGGCAACTTGGCCGGGGCTTTGAAGGATACATACAAAATACCGTCTTTTACCTTGGCAGCGCTCACTTGGAGTGAGGCTTGCGGTTCGATCGCAACGTGGTCGGGGAGGATGCTGCTGGAGAGGTTCTTTTTGGCAATCGACTCATCGAAGATATAAATTACCGGTTGGCGGTTTTTTACGGGCAGCGTGTCTTTTGCCCAGGTTGCCCAGCCCTTGGCGTTGAAGGCCTGGGTCGACGCCGATTGGATGCCGCTGTCTCTGAATACTCTCCCGACACCGTTTTTGAGTTTGTCAGCGCCCTCTGATGTAACAAAGGCGTAGCGATAGGCCTTGCCGCTGTATTCGGCTTGTTCATCCAGGTCGGACAGGAATTCGCTCACATTCGGTGGGTACTTGTTTGGATCGACCTCCGTGCGAAGGATTTCATTGATTTCGCCCGAACCGGCTTCGGTGTACTCATTCAGGCTCTCGTAATCTTCAGCCCTGGACGTCTGCGTCAAGCGGGTCAACTCGTCCAGCACCCGCTCGCGCTCTGCGCTACTCAGTGCATTTTCGTCTTTGTCTATCCGGCTGATGTCTTGCGCAAGTTGAGCTTTGGCAGAGGAGTTACTGGCATTCCATGGGAAATTTATACCTGCGCCTTTGTCCAGTTGTACCCAAATGCCCTCCTTGTCGAGATGCACAGTCATGATCGATTGTCTGGAGGTGGGGTCAATAATTTCGGCGTACTGATCGGTTAGTTTAAAATTGCTTTTGAGTTCATATACCCGTTCTATCTCCGAATGATCTGTGTGTCGAATGAACCACCGGTCCAGGCCGTCGGCGTCACGGAGGTGATAGATGTTGTTGGCGTTCTTCGTTGCGTGCTCTATAAGCCTTTCGCCGTCTTCGACGGCATGGGCACTGATGTTGTTAGATTCAGAGGGGCGCAGGCGATTGGCGGCTTCGGTGGGGGCCGGCGTTGTCACGTCTCCGGTTGGAGGGTTGTTGGGTGCTTCGATAGCCTCGTCTGCCACCGCCGATTCAATCGACGCCGTCCCTCTGTCGAGCTTGGATGCGCTGCCGGCGATACCGGGCACTGCATTGAGCACGCCAAACACGATCCGGTCGGTCCCGCGGGATTTGCCGTGGGCCAGATCATCGATACCGACGCCCACCTCTGTAATGCCGGCCCCTGTGTAGATCGCATCCAGCGCCAGGCCTACCTCCGGCATGACAAACGCCAACGGGGTCAGCAGCAACGCTGTGGCAGTAGCGGCCTCTGCCAGTTTCAGTGCGGCGTCCTTGATTACATCGCCATCGGTAGTGATGTCGTGATCGGCGTCGGCATAGGCGCGCTCTTTTTGACGCTGGGTCATGGCCTTGAATGGGTCGCCGTTCAGGGGCTCCAGAGTAATATAGCGCTGAGGGTCCCAATCACTGAGTGAGGTAAAGCCCAGCGCATTGGGTTTCTGTGCTTCGGTCCAGCCCCCCAGTCCCACGAGGGACTGCTTCACGCCGTCAGAAAAAAACTTGTCGTCCTGGTCGTTCTTGGTGAAGTGGTTAAGCAACGCCGTCCGCTTGATCGGGTCAGCCGCCTGGTCGGCCAGCCAGGTTTTCATGGCTTCGGGGTTATCAAACCTGTGCAGCGGTGATGAGTTGCCCGGAATATGCAGCAGGGTGGTTTTAATCGGTTTGCCGTGGCTGTCCAGGCGGGTCTTTTTGTCGATGATGTACAGCAGGTCGGTAGATACGTCGCCATTGATCGACAGTAGACCAACGTCGACGTCGGGGTCCTTGGCATACGGGGCTTCCAGGTTCTTGACACTGGTTTCAGACCAAGGCTTTCCAGGTTGAAGGCCCGATGCACGTAGGACCAGGCGGGTTTCTTCATTGCTCAGGCTGCCGTCCTTTTGCTGTGCAAGGGCAGCTTGAACGAGGGCTATCTTGGTGAGTAGCTCGTAGGGTTTTTCATGGGTTGCCCAGAACGTGTCCAAGTAGGATTTGTAAGGCGTAATCAGCTCGGTTTCCCATACCAGATCCCGAAATTGTTGTGGCGTAAGCGAGACCTTTGACGACAGATTCGGTACTGAGTCCTTTGAGGTGCCTGTGCCTCGAACGACGTACTCGTATGTCGGGCTCATGAAATCGTGGGCCATCTGAATGACTGACACGAGAGGAAAGGAATGAAAAATATTCAACAGTCTTGAGGCTGTCGGGTGCGTCCGCGCCAGTCCGGTAGGCGATTCATCGTCATTGTTTTTCCTGCGTACGTTGGTCAGTGCGGCCTCGGTCAGGCTAATTTGGTTGAGTATCTTGCCATCCGACGGTGCCGGTTTGGTCGTGTCGTAGTTGGTCGTTACGATATAGGTATGGTCGGGGTTCAGCTGCAGGTTGAATTTTTTGCGCAACGCTTGCGCAATTATTTGTGAGGTTTCCTGTGCCGGCGTCAGGATGGTTTGGCTGGCATTTTTTATAAGGCGTTCAACGCTTTGGCTACTGTGGGACGCGTCTACCGTTTCATAGACTTCCGTGATCCGTCCAGGCGAGGCGGGCAGTTGTCTGGAGTCATCTATGGTTTGCTCCTGGACGGTAGGTATGGTCTGTGGGGGCAGGCGTACAAATTGTATCGACGTGGGAAGGGTCATATAGGATTTTTCTCTCTGAGCGTGTTCCAAAGTGCCGAGAGTAAGTGGGACGGTTTCGAGTACTGGTTGCCAGCCGATGTAAGTCAAATAAATACTGAACGCTGACTGAATGAGCGACATCGAATTGCCCGCTGCGCTAAAGCCTACCTTATGATCCACTCACACTACTGCGCCGAGCGAAACAATGAATCAGAACGCTGAGTATTCCGCGGTCAACGACGCGGTGCGTGGGCAATTTCTACGGCGGGTGTGGGGGTTGATTACGCCCTACTGGCGCAGTGAAGAGAAGGGCATCGCCTGGCTGCTGCTGTTGGTGGTGCTGGGGCTTTCGCTGTTCAGCGTCGCTGTATCGGTGTGGTTCAACAGTTGGAACCGCGATTTCTACAACGCGCTGGAGCACAAGGACTACGACGCTTTTACCCACCTGCTGATGTACTTCAGCGTGATTGCGGTGGTGGCGATTGTAACCGGCGTGTTCTCGTCCTATCTGCAACAGATGCTCACCATCCGCTGGCGCCGCTGGCTGACGGAACGCTACTTTGCCCAATGGCTGGGCCACAAGAACTACTACCACCTGGAATACGGCGGTTACACCGATAACCCCGACCAGCGTATTTCCGAAGACCTCAATGCATTTACCGCCAGCACCCTGACCCTGGGGCTGGGTTTTATCAGCAACCTGGTGAGCCTGGTGTCGTTCTCGGTGATCCTGTGGGGCGTGTCCGGCAGCATCGAAGTGTGGGGCATCACGATTCCCGGCTATATGTTCTGGGCCGCGCTGGTGTATGCGGTGATCGGCAGTTGGCTGACGCATGTGATTGGTCGAAAACTGATCGGCTTGAGCAACCGTCAACAACGCTTTGAGGCGGACCTGCGCTTCAGCCTGGTGCGGGTGCGGGAGAACGCGGAAAGCATCGCGCTGTTCAACGGTGAGCCTAACGAACACCATCAATTGAGCGCGCGTTTCGCACGGGTATGGAGCAACTTCTGGAGCATCATGCAGCTCAAGAAGCGTCTGAGTTTCTTCACCAGCGGTTACTCGCAGATCGCCATCATCTTTCCTTTTGTGGTGGCGGCGCCGCGTTACTTCGCCGGCAAGATCGAACTGGGCGTGCTGATGCAGGTGGCTCAGGCGTTCGGCAGCGTGCAGGGCAGCCTCAGTTGGTTTGTCGACGCCTATACATTGCTGGCCAGTTGGCGCGCCACCTGTGATCGTCTGCTGAGTTTCGGCCAGGCCATGCAAGACAACGAAACGCGCACCATGGGTATTGGCCTGCAGCATCAGGGCGCAGGTTTGCAGGTCAAGGACCTGAGTCTGGACCTGGCCGACGGCCGTCACCTGCTGCAAGGCGCCGACCTGACCGTTGCCGAGGGCGAGCGCCTGATGCTCAGCGGTCGTTCCGGCAGCGGCAAGTCGACGTTGCTGCGGGCCATGGGCAACCTGTGGCCCAACGGTCACGGCAATATCCGCCTGCCGGCCGAGCGCTATCTGTTCCTGCCGCAGAAACCCTACTTGCCGATTGGCACGTTGAAGGCGGTGTTGAGTTATCCACAGGACGACAGCGTCTACCCGGCAGAACGTTATGCACAGGCCCTGGAAACCTGTCGCCTGCCCCATCTGATCGGCCGACTGGAGGAAGCCAACCACTGGCAACGCATGCTCTCGCCGGGCGAACAGCAACGCCTGGCCTTTGCCCGCGCGTTGCTGTTCGCGCCGCAATGGCTGTACATGGACGAAGCGACGTCGGCCATGGACGAAGAGGATGAGGCGACCTTGTATCAGGCGTTGATCGATGAGTTGCCGGGGCTGAGCATCGTCAGCGTCGGCCATCGCAGCAGCCTCAAGCGCTTCCATGGACGGCATGTGCGGATCGAGGGGGGGCAGTTGCAGGAACAAGTCCCAGTATGATGTGAGGCCGGGTCAGAAAAGGAACCGTTTTGGGGAGGACACTCACTCAAGGGGTGGGGGGATCCCCTATTTTTCCTACTGATCCAGAGGTTTTTTATGAATTCGGTGAATGCTTTTTCAACCACCCAGCCTTCCTATTACGCGGCTACCGCCCAGAGTGCCACACCTTCAGCCGCTCCCCAGCCTGAGCCTACCCGTGCAATGGCCACCGAAGAGAAAAACAGCGGATGCATGAGCGGTTGTACCGGGCCGGTTGCGGCCAGTGTCGTGAATTCACTGGCTCGACTGGCAACGTCGGTGATTCATCTGATGAACAAGCAGGACGGCTGCAATCATAGGTCCAGCCACGAGGCGTTGACCAGGCTGTGATTTAAGCCCCGTTTTCAGCGGCCGGCAGCGATTCCAGTCGAGCAGGTAGGCCCCAAAAAAAGCCCGGCTGATCATTGATCAGCCGGGCTTTTTTTGTACTTGAAGACGACTTACTTCTTCAAACCGTAATGCTCATCCAGCATGCCAGGGGCGTTCGGCGTTTTTGGCGCATAGTCCCGTGGCGGCTCCTGGTTTTCCCGCGGTGGGGTCAGGCGTTCCCGTGGGGGCTGCGGCGCATCGGAATGCAACGCGGCCAGCAGGCGCTGGCGGGTGATGTCGTCGAGGGCGAGGCGGTTGGCGCCATCGGCGAGATGATCCTGTACTTCCTGGTAGCTCTGGGTGAGCTTCTTGACCAGGGTCGCGGTGCTGTTGAAGTGGGTAACAACCTCGTTCTGATAACTGTCAAAACGTTCCTGGATATCATCCAGCTGACGCTGCGTGCGGTTAGGCGCGGCATTCGGCAGCAAGCGAGCAACCAGGAAACCAATGGCGACACCGGCAACCAGGGCAAGAGTCGGCAACAACCAAACTAAGAGCGAGTGTTCCACGAGTCCTTCCTCTATAAACGGCTTTGCTTTACGTTAACGGCTCAAACCTGCGCTGTATACCGCGATTAAGCTCGCAATGATGCCAAGCACAGACTTTTAGCTAGACGAGTCGACCCTTTGAGAGGTCACGGAGTTCATTCCTTGCTCATGCGTGAAACCCCCGTTTTGATCGATGGCCCGGTAGGCCAATTGGAAGCCCTGTACCTGGATCACCCCGAGCCACGTGGCCTGGCGCTGATCTGTCACCCTAACCCGGTGCAGGGCGGGACCATGCTCAATAAAGTTGTATCGACCTTGCAACGCACCGCCCGCGATGCCGGTTTGATCACCTTGCGTTTCAATTACCGTGGCGTCGGCGCGAGTGCCGGCACCCACGACATGAGCACCGGTGAAGTGGACGATGCTGAAGCGGCTGCTACCTGGTTGCGGGAAAAACACCCCGACCTGCCGATCACCTTGCTCGGGTTTTCCTTCGGAGGCTACGTGGCCGCCAGCCTGGGTGGCCGCCTGGAGGCCAAGGGCGAAAAACTCTCGCACCTGTTCATGGTCGCCGCCGCGGTGATGCGCCTGCGTGACAGCGACCTGCTGCCCCAGGCCTGCCCACTGACCCTTATCCAGCCGGAAACCGACGAAGTGGTCGACCCGCAGACCGTCTACGACTGGTCCGCCGCCTTGAATCGCCCCCATGAGCTGCTGAAAGTGGCAGAATGCGGACACTTTTTTCACGGCAAGCTCACCGATCTGAAGGATCTGGTGCTGCCGCGCCTCTCGAATTGATAGCAGTCTGATAAGCGATTACCCATGACGACTCGTACCCGCATCCTCACCGGCATCACCACCACCGGCACGCCGCACCTGGGCAACTACGCCGGTGCGATCCGCCCGGCGATCCTCGCCAGCCAGGACGCCAATGCCGACTCCTTCTACTTCCTGGCCGACTACCACGCCCTGATCAAATGCGATGACCCGCAGCGCATCCAGCGCTCGCGCATGGAAATCGCCGCGACCTGGCTGGCCGGTGGCCTGGATGTGAACCGGGTGACGTTCTATCGCCAGTCGGACATCCCGGAAATCCCCGAGCTGACCTGGCTGCTGACCTGCGTGGCCGCCAAGGGCCTGCTCAACCGCGCCCACGCGTACAAGGCCTCAGTGGACAAGAACGTGGAAGCCGGCGAAGACCCGGATGCGGGCATCAGCATGGGCCTGTACAGCTACCCGGTGCTGATGGCGGCGGACATCCTGATGTTCAACGCGCACAAGGTGCCGGTCGGTCGCGACCAGATCCAGCACGTGGAAATGGCCCGTGATATCGGCCAGCGCTTCAACCACCTGTTCGGCAACGGTAAAGAATTCTTCACCATGCCCGAGGCGTTGATCGAAGAAAGCGTCGCCACCTTGCCGGGCCTGGACGGCCGCAAGATGTCGAAAAGCTACGACAACACCATCCCATTGTTCACCAGCGCCAAGGACATGAAGGACGCCATCTCGCGGATCGTCACCGACTCCCGCGCCCCGGGCGAAGCCAAGGACCCGGACAATTCGCACCTGTTCACCCTGTACCAGGCGTTTGCGACCAAGGCGCAGGAAGAAGAATTCCGTGCCGAACTGCTGCAAGGGCTGGGTTGGGGCGAGGCGAAGAACCGCCTGTTCCACCTGCTGGACGGCCAGTTGGGTGAAGCCCGCGAGCGTTACCATCAACTGATGTCGCGCCCTTCTGACATGGAAGACCTGCTGCTGATCGGCGCCAAGAAGGCCCGTGCCGTGGCGGCGCCGTTCCTGGCTGAACTGCGTGAAGCGGTGGGCCTGCGTTCGTTTGTCAACCAGGCTGCGGCACCAGTCGCCGCCAAGAAGAAAGCGGCGAAAGCCGCGCGCTTCGTGAGCTTCCGTGAAGACGACGGCAGTTTCCGCTTCCGCCTGCTGGCCGCCGACGGCGAGCAACTGCTGTTGTCGCGCAACTTTGCCGATGGCAAGGCGGCGGGCGCAGTGACCAAGCAACTGCAAAGCGGCGACGCGCTGGACCTGCGTACCGAGGCCCTGGGCTTCAGCGTGTGGTTGGACGGCGTGACGGTGGCGGACAGTGCTGAGTTCGCCGACGAAGCGTCCCGCGATGCGGCCATCGCCGCTCTGCGCGTCGCGTTGACCCCCCTCGAGGATTAACCCGACCAAGGGTTGATTGCCATTATCCAGGGCCGTCGTTACAGTGACGGCCCGTTTTTGTTGCCTTGCTAACGAAATTATGACGCCCCTAGAACGATATCAAGCTGATCTGAAACGCCCTGAATTCTTCCATGACGCGGCCCAGGAAACGGCGGTGCGTCATCTGCAGCGCCTGTACGATGACCTGCTCGCGGCTTCGCAAAGCAAGCCAGGGATGTTCAGCAAGCTGTTTGGCAAGAAAGACCAAACGCCGGTCAAGGGCCTGTACTTCTGGGGGGGCGTGGGCCGGGGCAAGACCTACCTGGTGGACACCTTTTTCGAAGCGCTGCCGTTCAAGGAAAAGGTCCGGACGCACTTTCACCGCTTCATGAAGCGCGTGCACGAAGAGATGAAGACCCTGCCGGGCGAGAAAAACCCGCTGACCATCATCGCCAAGCGTTTCTCCGAAGAAGCGCGGGTGATCTGCTTCGATGAGTTCTTCGTCTCCGACATCACCGACGCCATGATCCTCGGCACCCTGATGGAGGAGCTGTTCAAGAACGGCGTGACCCTGGTCGCCACCTCGAACATCGTGCCCGACGGTTTGTACAAGGACGGCCTGCAACGCGCACGCTTCCTGCCGGCCATTGCGTTGATCAAGCAGCATACCGAGATCGTCAATGTCGACAGCGGCGTCGACTACCGTCTGCGTCACCTGGAGCAAGCGGAGCTGTTCCACTTCCCGCTCAATGAGGCGGCCCACGAAAGCCTGAAAAAGAGCTTCCGTGCCCTTACGCCGGAATGCACCCAGGCGGTGGAAAACGACAAGCTGGTGATCGAGAACCGCGAAATCATCGCGCTGCGCACCTGCGACGACGTGGCCTGGTTCGAGTTCCGCCAACTGTGCGACGGCCCGCGCAGCCAGAACGACTACATCGAACTGGGCAAGATCTTCCACGCGGTGATCCTGAGCGGCGTGGAGCAGATGAGCGTTACCACCGACGACATCGCGCGACGTTTCATCAACATGGTCGACGAGTTCTACGACCGTAACGTGAAGCTGATCATCTCAGCGGAAGTTGAGTTGAAGGACCTGTACACCGGCGGTCGCCTAAACTTCGAATTTCAGCGCACCCTGAGCCGCTTGCTGGAAATGCAGTCCCATGAGTTCCTGTCGCGTGGGCACAAGCCGTAACTTGACGTAACGCCTATAAAAGGTCCGCAGCGATTGCGGTCCTTTTATAGTTTGGTCGCTGGTTAATAAGTGATCTGGTCTGTGCTGGGTGGTGCCGGTTCTATGAGGAGCATTTCGCCCTTTTTTAACTCGTAGAGCGCGCCGTCCGGACCCTTGAATATTACTTTTAACTCCAGCTCCGGATATTTCTCCTCCTTGTTCTTTTTCTCATCCATTTGTGGATTCAACTGATCGGTCAGATTTTCGTTGAATTGACTTGCGTCTAACTTATTTGGTTGTACAGCTGGGTTGAACGATTGAGCGTTGCTGCCTATGGATGACATGATTGAGTCTCCGTCCTGATTTCAAGTAAGTCGGTTTGGAAAAAGCCCTTTGTGCATTCGGACCGTAGCTCGGCAGAAATCAACGGCTTCGACCTCGTTTAAAATGGCAGGCGCCCAAGGCGCAACCTAGCGACTTCATCTTATTCGTCAGTAGGAATTGGGTGAGGGGCTTGTAGGCGGGCATAGGGTTCTCAATTCGACCCTGCACCATTGCGGTGTACAGGGTCGTTTGCTTCGTCAAGCGGCGAACCTACGCCGCTTGCTGAAACTGCTGGCGATACTGGTTCGGCGACAACTCCGTGTGCTGCCTGAACAGCCGTGCAAAGAAACTCGCATCGTCGTAACCCACCTCATAACTGATGGTCTTGATGCTCTTGCGGCTGCCCGAGAGCAGGCCCTTTGCCGTCTCGATACGCAGCCGTTGCAGGTAGTGCAGCGGCTTGTCGCCGGTGGCGGTCTGGAAGCGGCGCATGAAGTTGCGGATGCTCATGCCGTGTTCCCGGGCCACGTCTTCGAAGCGGAATTTGTCGGCGAAGTGTTCTTCGAGCCAGTGCTGGATCTGCAGGATGATCACGTCCTGATGCAGCTTCTGTCCGCCAAACCCGATACGTCCTGGCGAATAGCTGCGCTGCACTTCGTAGAGGATATCGCGGGCCACGGCCTGGGCGATGTTGGCGCCACAGAAGCGTTCGATCAGGTAGATGTAGAGGTCGCATGCCGAGGTGGTGCCGCCGGCGCAATACAGGTTGTCGGCGTCAGTGAGGTGCTTGTCCTGGTTGAGCTGGACCTTGGGGAAACGTTCGCCGAACGCATTGAAGAAACGCCAGTAGGTGGTCGCTTCCTTGCCATCGAGCAGGCCGGCTTCGGCCAGCCAGAATACCCCGGTGGCTTCGCCGCACAACACAGCACCGCGTGCATGCTGTTCGCGCAGCCACGGCAGCACTTGCGGGTAGCGGGCGCACAAGGTGTCGAAGTCATCCCAGAAGGCCGGCAGCACGATGATGTCGGCGTCTTCCAGGCCGCCGTCCACCGGCATGATCACATCACTGAAACTGCACACCGATTGCCCATCGGGGCTGACCAGGCGTGTTTCAAACCCTGGCGTCAGGCCCAGGCCTTGTTGCTTGCCGTAACGCAGGCTGGCGAGGTGGAAGAAATCCTTGGCTTGCATGAGGGTGGAAGCGAATACCCGATCAATGGCCAAAATGCTGACGCGCCGCAAGGGCGTGGAGATTTGGTTAGACATAATTTCATTTATTCTTATAGGGGAAAGTGGTCACCAGACGGCTGGATCGTCTTATTTTTTGTCGCATGTGTCCAGTGTCCCGTGCTGCCTTCGCGGCATAGTCTCTGTGGGCTCGCTCTTGTCCGACAATCCATGCAGGTGACCCATGATTCCCAGAACCTTGTTCAGCCCGGAACACGAACTCTTCCGCGAGAGCGTGCGCACCTTCCTCGAAAAGGACGCCGCGCCGTTCCATGGGCAATGGGAGAAACAGGGCTACATCGACCGCAATTTGTGGAGCAAGGCGGGGGAGTCGGGCATGCTCTGCTCTCACCTGCCGGAAGAATATGGCGGGCTGGGCGCGGACTTTTTATACAGCGCGGTGGTGATCGAAGAAATCAGCCGGCTGGGCCTGACCGGCATCGGCTTTTCCCTGCATTCGGACATTGTGGCGCCTTATATCCTGCATTACGGCAGTGAAGCGCTGAAACACAAATACCTGCCCAAGTTGATCTCCGGCGAGCTGGTCACGGCGATTGCCATGACCGAGCCGGGCGCCGGTTCCGACTTGCAAGGCGTGAAGACCACGGCGGTGCTGGACGGCGATGAATACGTGATCAACGGCTCCAAGACCTTCATTACCAATGGCTACCTGGCCGAGTTGGTCATCGTGGTCGCCAAGACCGATCCCAAGGCCGGCGCCAAGGGCACCAGCCTGTTCCTGGTGGAAGCCGACACGCCGGGCTTCGACAAGGGCAAGCGCCTGGAGAAGGTGGGCATGAAGGCCCAGGATACCTCGGAGCTGTTCTTCCAGGATGTGCGGGTGCCCAAGGAAAACCTGCTCGGTCAGGCCGGCATGGGCTTCGCCTATCTGATGCAGGAGCTGCCTCAGGAACGGTTGACCGTGGCGATTGGCGCGCTGTCATCCGCCGAGGCGGCGTTGGAGTGGACCCTGGAATACACCCGCGAGCGCAAGGCGTTCGGCAAGGCGATTGCGGATTTCCAGAACACCCGCTTCAAGCTGGCGGAGATGGCCACCGAGATTCAGATTGGCCGTGTGTTTGTCGACAAGTGCATGGCGTTGCACCTGGAAGGCAAGCTGGATGTGCCCACGGCGGCGATGGCCAAGTACTGGGCTACCGACCTGCAATGCAAGGTGCTCGATGAGTGCGTGCAGTTGCACGGAGGCTATGGCTTCATGTGGGAATACCCGATTGCCCGGGCGTGGGCGGATGCGCGGGTGCAGCGGATTTATGCGGGGACCAATGAGATCATGAAGGAGATCATTGCGCGGGCGCTTTGATTGGGCGGTTCTGCTGATGGCCAAATCGGGGGCAAGCCCCCTCCCACACTTGAATGTATTCACAGATCAAAATGTGGGAGGGGGCTTGCCCCCGATAGCGGTCTTAAGATCAATCAAGGCGCTGGGTTCGGGTGATCCTTCTGAATCGCCTCAATCCCTTCCAATACCTCTTTCGACAGTTTCAGATCCGCACTGGCAATGTTGCTATCCAGTTGCTCCAGCGACGTGGCACCAATGATGTTGCTGGTCACGAACGGTTGCTGCGTCACAAACGCCAGCGCCATCTGCGCCGGGTCCAGCCCATGCTCCCGCGCCAGTGCAACGTAGCGGCTGCATGCCGCTTCCGACTGCGGGTTGAAGTAACGGCTGAAGCGGCTGTATTCCGTCAGTCGCGCTTTCGCTGGGCGGGCGCCATTCTCATATTTGCCGCTGAGCATGCCGAACGCCAGGGGCGAATACGCCAGCAGGCCGCATTGCTCGCGAATCGCGACTTCCGCCAGGCCCACTTCAAAGCTGCGGTTGAGCAGGTTGTAGGGGTTCTGGATCGACACCGCACGCGGCCAGCCACGGGCTTCGGCCAGGGCGAGGAACTTCATGGTGCCCCACGGCGTTTCGTTGGACAGGCCGATGTGGCGGATCTTGCCGGCCTTCACCTGCTCATCCAGCGCTTCGAGGGTTTCTTCCAGCGGGGTGAGGTTGTCTTCGTCCTTGTGCTTGTAGCTCAGTTGGCCGAAGAAGTTGGTACTGCGTTCCGGCCAGTGCAGTTGGTAGAGGTCGATCCAGTCGGTCTGCAGGCGCTTGAGGCTGGCGTCCAGTGCTTCGACGATGTGCTTGCGGTTGTGGCGCAGGTGGCCGTCGCGGATGTAGTCGATGGTGTTGCCGGGGCCGGCGATCTTGCTGGCGAGGATCCAGTCGGCACGGTCGCCACGGCTCTTGAAGTAATTACCGATGTAGCGTTCGGTGGTGGCATAGGTGTCGGCCTTGGGCGGCACCGGGTACATTTCAGCGGTGTCGAGGAAGTTGATCCCAGCGCCCTTGGCCCGCTCGATCTGCGCGAAGGCCTCTGCCTCGCTGTTCTGCTCGCCCCAGGTCATGGTGCCCAGGGCTATCGCGCTCACGTTCAGATCCGTACGGCCCAGCTGTCGATAATCCATCGGGTACTCCTTCAGGGAAAACAATCATAAAAGCAGGTTGAATTTTTTTTCGCAATCTGCATAATTGCCCACCTCTTTCTGCAGTGGAAGTGATGCGCCGCCTGCCGAAGAATCTTGCCGTTGAACGGACGCGCCGACCCGAGCCCCCGATAGCGTCTGTATCCGGCTGCCTTTGACTTGTCAAAGTACGCACTATTCAGTAAGATCCGCCGTCTAATTTACAGGGCGGCCCCTGAGGCTATTAAAGAATGACAACTTTTACTGCAAAACCGGAAACAGTTCAGCGCGACTGGTTTGTCGTCGACGCCGCTGGTCAGACCCTGGGTCGTCTGGCCACTGAAGTCGCCAGCCGTCTGCGTGGCAAGCACAAGCCTGAGTACACCCCTCACGTTGACACCGGTGACTACATCGTGATCATCAACGCTGAGCAGGTTCGTGTAACCGGCAACAAAGCAAGCGACAAAATGTACTACCGTCACTCCGGTTTCCCAGGCGGTATCAAGTCTTCCAACTTCGAAGGCCTGATTGCCAAGAAGCCTGAAGCCCCGATCGAAATCGCGGTCAAAGGCATGCTGCCTAAGGGCCCACTGGGTCGCGATATGTTTCGCAAGCTGAAAGTCTATGCGGGCGCTGTACACCCTCATGCTGCTCAGCAGCCCCAAGAACTGAAGTTTTAACGGAATAGTTCATTATGTCGGCGACTCAAAATTACGGCACTGGCCGTCGCAAAACCGCAACCGCTCGCGTTTTCCTGCGTCCGGGTACTGGTAACATCTCGATCAACAACCGCTCCCTGGACAACTTCTTCGGCCGCGAAACTGCCCGCATGGTAGTTCGTCAGCCGCTGGAACTGACCGAGACCGTTGAAAAGTTCGACATCTACGTCACCGTTATCGGTGGCGGTGTAAGTGGTCAAGCTGGCGCAATCCGCCACGGTATCACTCGCGCTCTGATGCAGTACGACGAAACCCTGCGTAGCGCCCTGCGCAAAGCTGGCTTCGTGACTCGCGATGCTCGTGAAGTTGAACGTAAGAAAGTCGGTCTGCGTAAAGCGCGTAAGCGTCCGCAGTACTCGAAGCGTTAATTCGCTTTACGTTCCACAAAAACGCCCAGCCTCCTCACGGAGCTGGGCGTTTTTTATTGCCTGCGATTTATGCAGAAAAATCGCCGTGACAACTTGCCACATCCGTAGACCCCCTATACTACAAGGCCTGGAGGCGGAGCCCCGGGCAATTCCCTTGTCAGACGTGGGGCTTTTCATTACCATTCGGCAAAATTTTTATAAGTAAAGATTCAACACTTAGTAGACGCCTGATTTAACAGGCCAAAAAGCTGATGGGAGAGGACTGAATGAGCAATGACGGCGTGAATGCAGGCCGGCGTCGCTTCTTGGTAGCAGCCACATCCGTGGTGGGTGCTGCAGGAGCGGTGGGGGCTGCGGTCCCGTTCGTGGGGTCATGGTTTCCCAGTGCCAAGGCGAAAGCCGCAGGTGCACCGGTGAAGGTGAATATCAGCAAGATCGAGCCAGGTCAGCAGATGATTGCTGAGTGGCGCGGCCAGCCGGTGTTCATTGTTCGTCGTACCGAGGAAATCCTGGGGAATCTCAAGAAGATCGAAGGCCAGTTGTCTGACCCCAAATCCGAGAAGTCCGACCAGCCCGCCTACGCCAAAAACGAAGTGCGTTCGATCAAGCCAGAGATCCTGCTGCTGGTCGGTCTGTGTACCCATCTGGGTTGTTCGCCAACCTTCCGCCCGGAAGTGGCCCCTGTCGACCTGGGCAAGGATTGGGTCGGCGGTTATTTCTGCCCTTGCCACGGCTCCCACTACGACCTCGCTGGCCGCGTCTACAAATCCCAGCCTGCTCCCCTGAACCTGCCGGTTCCTCCGCACACCTACGAAACTGACGACCTCATTGTCATTGGCCTCGATAAGGAGAACGCGTGATGAGCAAGTTCATGGATTGGGTGGATGCGCGCTTCCCCGCCACTAAAATGTGGGAAGACCACCTCAGCAAATATTACGCGCCGAAAAACTTCAACTTCTTCTATTTCTTCGGCTCCCTGGCCCTGCTGGTGCTGGTCAACCAGATCGTCACCGGTGTGTGGCTGACGATGAGCTACACGCCGTCGGCGGAAGAGGCGTTCGCCTCGGTCGAGTACATCATGCGTGACGTCGAGTACGGCTCGATCCTGCGTCTGCTGCACTCCACCGGCGCGTCGGCATTCTTTATCGTCGTCTACCTGCACATGTTCCGTGGCCTGCTCTACGGCTCGTACCAGAAGCCGCGTGAGCTGGTGTGGGTGTTCGGCATGCTGATCTACCTCGCGTTGATGGCCGAAGCCTTTATGGGTTACCTGTTGCCGTGGGGCCAGATGTCGTATTGGGGCGCCCAGGTAATCATCTCGCTGTTCGGTGCGATCCCGGTGATCGGCAACGACCTGACCCAGTGGATCCGGGGCGATTACCTGATCTCCGGCATTACCCTGAACCGCTTCTTCGCCCTGCACGTTGTGGCCCTGCCGATCGTGATCCTGGGCCTGGTGGTGCTGCACATCCTGGCGTTGCACGAGGTCGGCTCCAACAACCCGGATGGCGTGGACATCAAGAAGCACAAGGACGAAAACGGCATCCCGCTGGATGGCATTCCGTTCCACCCTTACTACACCGTGAAAGACATTGTCGGTGTGGTGGTGTTCCTGTTCGTGTTCTGCTCGATCGTGTTCTTTTTCCCGGAGATGGGCGGTTATTTCCTGGAGAAGCCTAACTTCGAACAGGCCAACGCCTTCAAGACGCCCGAGCACATTGCTCCGGTCTGGTACTTCACGCCGTTCTACGCGATCTTGCGCGCGATCCCCGACAAACTCATGGGCGTGATCGCCATGGGCGCGGCCATCGCGGTGCTGTTCGTGTTGCCTTGGCTCGACCGTAGCCCGGTCAAGTCCATGCGCTACAAGGGCTGGCTGAGCAAGATCTGGCTGTGGGTGTTCTGCATTGCCTTCGTCATCCTGGGTGTTCTCGGCGTATTGGCGCCAACCCCTGAGCGTACGTTGCTGTCGCAGGTCTGCACCTTCCTGTACTTCGCCTACTTCATTCTGATGCCGTTCTACACCCGGCTCGAGAAGACCAAACCGGTTCCGGAAAGGGTGACTGGCTGATGAAAAAGTTATTCGTTGCTTTGATGCTTGCGGCGCTGCCGCTCCTGTCCTTCGCCGCCGAGCACGGTGGCCCGGCGCTGGAAAAAGTCGATATCGACGTGTCTGACAAGGCCGCCATGCAAGACGGCGCGCGTACGTTCGCCAACTACTGCATGGGCTGCCACAGCGCCAAGTTCCAGCGTTACGAGCGGGTGGCCGATGACCTCGGTATCCCCCATGAAATGATGCTGGAGAAACTGGTGTTCACCGGCGCCAAGATCGGCGACCACATGACCATCGGCATGAAGCCCGCCGACGCCAAGACCTGGTTCGGCGCGGCACCGCCCGACCTGACCCTGGTGGCACGTGTACGCGGCACCGACTGGCTTTACGGCTACCTGAAATCCTTCTACGAAGACCCGGCGCGCCCTTATGGCGTGAACAACCGTGTGTTCCCGAACGTCGGCATGCCTAACGTTCTGGTCGGCCTGCAAGGCAAGCAAGTGGTAGGATGCAAGCAGATTCAGGTCGTTGAAGACGGCAAGAAGCAATACGATCCGTTGACCGGCACACCTTTGACCCATGAAGCGTGCGATCAACTGAAGATAGAAACCCCAGGTTCGTTGACAGACGAGCAGTTCGACGAGAAGGTCAAGAACCTTGTGACCTTCCTGGCCTACTCGGCCAACCCGGTCAAACTGCAGCATCAGCGCATCGGTACCTATGTGTTGCTGTACCTGGCGTTCTTCTTCGTATTCGCCTATCTGCTCAAACGCGAATACTGGAAGGATGTGCATTGATCCAACCGTAAGCAATTGCTGTTAATCTTGCGCGCCCAGCGGCATCTCTGAATACGTAGCGGTCTGGTTGTTCCAGGCGTTACAGAGATGCTCTCTGGGCGCGCTCGTTTTTGAGCTTTCGATAATTTCAACAAGCGAGGAGGACCGCCATGGGCGTGACCAACCGGTTGGCCTGTTACTCCGACCCCGCCGACCACTATTCCCACCGAGTACGCATCGTGCTCGCAGAGAAGGGTGTCAGCGCCGAGATCATCAGTGTGGAAGCAGGTCGTCATCCACCCAAACTGATCGAAGTGAACCCCTACGGCAGCTTGCCCACCCTGGTCGATCGTGACCTGGCGTTGTGGGAGTCGACCGTCGTGATGGAATACCTGGATGAGCGTTACCCGCATCCACCCTTGCTGCCGGTGTACCCGGTGGCGCGTGCCAACAGCCGCCTGCTGATCCACCGGATCCAGCGTGACTGGTGCGGGCTGGTGGATTTGATTCTGGATACCCGCAGCAAAGAGGCGGCACGTGTACAGGCGCGTAAGGAATTGCGCGAAAGCCTGACCGGCGTTTCGCCGCTGTTCGCCGATAAGCCTTTTTTCCTCAGTGAGGAACAAAGTTTGGTGGATTGCTGCCTATTACCGATACTCTGGCGTTTGCCGATTCTTGGTATTGAACTGCCGCGGCCAGCCAAGCCGCTGCTTGATTACATGGAGCGCCAGTTTGCGCGTGAGGCTTTCCAGGCGAGTCTGTCTGGTGTCGAACGCGATATGCGCTAAGGCTTAAGGAGCCGCTGATGAACTCCAGTCGACCCTACCTGGTCCGCGCGCTCTATGAGTGGATTGTGGACAACGATTGCACCCCGCACATGCTGGTCAATTCCGAATTTCCTGCGGTTCAGGTACCGCAGGGTTTTGCCAGCGACGGGCAGATTGTGCTGAACGTATCACCCAGTGCCGTGCGCCACCTGCACATGGACAACGAAGCGGTCAGCTTCGAAGGGCGTTTCGGCGGCGTGCCGCATACGCTGTACGTGCCGATTGGCGCCATCCTCGGCATCTATGCCCGGGAGAATGGTCAAGGCATGGTGTTCGATCTGGAGTCGCCTTTCGAGGACGACGAATCGATCGAAAGCGAACAGGGCGATGATCAACCGCCACCGGATTCCGAGCCACCGCGTCCCAGCGGCCGGCCGAGCCTGAAAGTGGTGAAATAAACGGCGTTCCCCTCGGGGTTTGTCGAAAAAATGCCTCGACCTGTGTCGGGGCATTTTTTTGCGTGAAGGATGTGGATGAAAGTCGCGCCCGGACGGTGATCGTACAACCACCATGGGCTATGATGCGTGCTCACGTTCACCGAGAAAGATGATTCATCATGGAAAACGCCAACACCGCCCCTCGTCTTCCCCGCAAGCGCCGCAGCCTTGCCCAGGAATTGGTCACGGTGTTGTCCGAGCAGATCCGCGATGGCCAGCTCAAGCGGGGCGACAAGTTGCCCACCGAGTCGGCGATCATGGAGGCCCATGGCGTCAGCCGCACGGTGGTGCGTGAAGCCATCTCACGCTTGCAGGCGGCGGGGCAGGTGGAAACCCGTCATGGTATCGGCACCTTTGTGCTGGACACGCCGAGCCCGAGTGGCTTCCGTATCGACCCGGCGACCGTGGTGACCTTGCGTGACGTGCTCGCGATTCTGGAATTGCGGATCAGCCTGGAAGTGGAATCCGCCGGCCTGGCCGCCTTGCGCCGCAGCGATGAACAACTGGCCGCCATGCGTGCGGCGTTAGATGCCCTGAATGAAAGCGCGGCCCACGCCGGCGATGCAGTGGCTTCTGACTTTGCCTTTCACCTGGAAATCGCGCTGTCCACCGGCAACCGCTACTTCACCGACATCATGACGCACCTGGGCACCAGCATCATTCCACGCACCCGCCTGAATTCGGCGCGCCTGGCCCATGATGACCAGCAGCACTACATGAGCCGTTTGAGCCGCGAACACGAAGAGATCTATGAGGCGATTGCCCGCCAGGATTCGGATGCGGCGCGGGCGGCGATGCGCTTGCACCTGACCAACAGTCGCGAACGGCTGCGCCATGCCCATGAAGAGGCAGAACGGGCAGGTTGATCAAGCCGCCGGTGGGCGAATGGTCGTTGGCGGAACAGTGGCCAGGGCATCGAGCACGATAATGCTGTCTCCGCCCCCCTCAGCCATGAAAATGTATTTGGCTGTTATAACCACCCACAAGTCCGCCAGCTTGAAATAGACAAAATCGCCTACCTGAGCCTCCCTTTCCAGCTCGAAATAATTGGGTTTGTTGGCGCGACCTGAGGATGTTGATCGGATATGGCAGTAGATACGCATATGAACCTCATGGCGTGAGGGAGATAAAAACGTTAAATGCACGAGCAAGCGGGTTGCATTAAAAAGCCCCAAGAATCCACCCTGGGGCTCTTGAGGCTATTTATGAGTTTTTGCCGACTTGGGCGTAACTGTCAGAAATCACAGTTGCGACAGGCGGCGGTGATCAAGCTGGCGTGTTGGGCTTATAGTCCTTAAGCAACAAATACGTACTCCACCCCCACCAATCATTCGTCCAGCGCTTGTCGTTCAGGTCATTCACATCCTTGCGGCGCAGCACCTTGTCTCCCTCCATCTTGAACAGCGGCGAAAAGTTGTTCGCCGGGTTCTGTGCCGCATTCAGGTCGGGCACATACAGCGGTGCCTTGAAGTTGGCCGGGGAGGGTGCGGCACCACTGATAAACGTATTGAAGATTTCATCGGCTGAGGCTTGCACCGCACGTTTGACCTGCATCCGGTTGTCCGCATCGATATCATCGAAGTAGCGCTTGTCCCCATACGCGTGCCATTGATCGCCCAGGGCATTGCGCACTTTCAGCCCGAATTTGCTGTCTTCATCGTGCATGAAGCGGCTGATCAGCGAACCCAACTCACCGGGCGTCACCACGGCGGCGAGTTGTTTACGCGGCACACGCAAATGGCCGGCAGAAAACAGGTCGGTCAAAAAGTGATCAGCAAAACTGTTCATCGCATAGGCCAGTTCCAGTGCCTGGTCGGTACCGGTCTGATGGGCCACGACGGCTTGTTGCAACGCCGCCGTATGCCCTGCCAGGTACGCGGACAGCGCCCATTCGCCGAAGTGATCGGCATTGTCCGCCGCCAACTTCAAATAGCGCCCCAGTGGAATCAGCGCCGACACCGCGCTGCCACCGCCGGTGATGCGGTTCCATTCCTCAGACAACGTATCACCTAAGGCGTCGTAGGCTTCATGGGCTTGCTTGCCATCCTTGATCGCCTGTTTGACCGCGTTGATCTCCTTTTGCATCACCGCGAGGATCTTGTGCGCTTCTTCCCGTGAAGCGGGCAGCACGGCGAGCGTGTTGAAAGCAGCGGTAAAGCGTTGCACGCGTTCGGCCGGGGAGGTGCCATCGCTGATGGGTTGGCCGGGGATGCCATAAAAGTCGCCGCCCAAGGCAATGACCTGGCCGTAAGTCAACGCCAGCACGTTGGGCAGGTGCAACTCGACTTGGCGGGCGGGAATTGCCGGGGCGTCCTTGGCGAAGCGCAGCAAGGTGTCGTCGCCGATGGCGGTGTGTTCACCCCCTTCGAAACGCAGGACAGGTGGTTTCTTTTCGGATACTGCGAGATCAAGACCTGACATGTTAGCTCCTTGCTATGTCGTAGGAATCTTCCGTAATAACTGTATGTATATACAGTTTTATTGAGCATAGAGGAAAAGCTTCCTACGTCAAGACGGCGCTCTTCAACCCCTCGTTGAGTGAAGTCTGATCAATTGCAGTTGACGAATCTTTTTATAGTTGTACGATGACGTACGACATCACCAAAACCAACAACAACCTTTCGATAGAAAGTCTTCGCCCAGGGTGTTCGAATAATGAATCCACAAGAACTGAAGTCCATCCTCTCCCACGGTCTGCTGTCTTTCCCAGTGACCGATTTCAACGCCCAGGGTGACTTCCACCAGGCGGGCTACATCAAGCGCCTGGAATGGCTCGCCCCTTACGGCGCCACTGCCTTGTTCGCTGCCGGCGGCACCGGTGAGTTTTTCTCCCTCGCCGCCAGCGAATATTCCCAGGTGGTGAAAACCGCCGTTGATACCTGCGCCACCAGCGTGCCGATCCTCGCCGGCGTCGGCGGTTCGACCCGCCAGGCTATCGAGTACGCCCAGGAAGCCGAACGCCTCGGTGCCAAGGGGCTGCTGCTGCTGCCGCACTACCTCACCGAAGCCAGCCAGGACGGCGTTGCCGCCCACGTTGAAGCGGTGTGCAAGTCGGTCAAGATCGGCGTGGTGGTCTACAACCGCAACGTGTGCCGCCTGACTGCGCCGCTGCTGGAACGCCTGGCCGAGCGCTGCCCGAACCTGATCGGCTACAAGGATGGCCTGGGTGACATCGAGTTGATGGTGTCGATCCGCCGTCGCCTGGGTGACCGTTTCAGCTACCTCGGCGGCCTGCCGACGGCAGAGGTTTACGCCGCTGCCTACAAGGCCCTGGGCGTGCCGGTGTACTCCTCGGCGGTGTTCAACTTCATCCCGAAAACCGCGATGGATTTCTACCACGCGATTGCCAAGGACGATCACGCCACCGTCGCCAGGATCATCGACGACTTCTTCCTGCCGTACCTGGATATCCGTAACCGCAAGGCCGGTTACGCGGTAAGCATCGTCAAGGCAGGTGCAAAAATCGCCGGCTACGACGCAGGCCCGGTGCGCACGCCGCTGACCGACTTGCTGCCGGAAGAATACGAAGCCCTGGCCGCGCTGATCGACAAGCAAGGCGCGCAATAACCTATCTACAAGGCCGCTGAGCAATCAGCGGCCTTTTGCGTCAGGAGAAGATTTGTGTCCCAAGCCCAACGTTTCGATAACTACATCAATGGCCAGTGGGTGGCCGGTGCCGACTATTGCGTCAACCTCAACCCGTCGGAGTTGTCCGATGTCATTGGCGAATATGCCAAGGCGGATGTCGCTCAGGTCAACACTGCCATTGATGCCGCCCGTGCCGCATTCCCAGCCTGGTCTACGTCCGGGATCCAGGCGCGTCACGATGCCTTGGATAAAGTCGGCAGCGAGATCCTCGCCCGCCGCGAAGAGCTCGGCACCCTGCTGGCCCGTGAAGAGGGCAAGACCCTGCCCGAAGCCATCGGCGAAGTGACCCGCGCCGGCAATATCTTCAAATTCTTCGCCGGCGAATGCCTGCGCCTGTCCGGCGACTACGTGCCGTCGGTACGCCCAGGCGTCAACGTTGAAGTCACCCGTGAAGCCCTGGGTGTGGTCGGCCTGATCACGCCGTGGAACTTCCCGATCGCCATCCCCGCGTGGAAGATCGCCCCGGCCCTGGCCTACGGTAACTGCGTGGTGATCAAGCCCGCCGAGTTGGTGCCGGGCTGTGCCTGGGCCCTGGCCGAAATCATTTCCCGTGCCGGTTTCCCCGCCGGTGTATTCAACCTGGTGATGGGCAGCGGTCGCGTGGTTGGCGATGTGCTGGTCAACAGCCCGAAGGTCGATGGCATCAGTTTCACCGGTTCTGTGGGGGTTGGGCGCCAGATCGCCGTCAGTTGCGTCTCGCGCCAGGCCAAAGTGCAGTTGGAGATGGGCGGCAAAAATCCGCAGATCATCCTCGACGACGCCGACCTCAAGCAGGCCGTCGAGCTGTCGGTACAGAGCGCGTTCTACTCCACCGGCCAGCGTTGCACCGCTTCCAGCCGTCTGATCGTGACCGCCGGCATCCACGACCAGTTCGTCGCGGCCATGGCGGAGCGCATGAAGTCGATCAAGGTCGGCCATGCACTCAAGAGCGGCACGGACATCGGCCCGGTGGTGTCCCAGGCCCAGTTGGACCAGGACCTCAAGTACATCGACATCGGCCAGAGCGAAGGTGCGCGGCTGGTGAGCGGTGGCGGCCTGGTGACCTGCGACACCGAAGGCTACTACCTGGCACCGACGCTGTTTGCCGACAGCGAAGCTGCGATGCGTATCAGCCGTGAAGAGATCTTCGGCCCGGTGGCCAACGTGGTGCGCGTGGCGGACTACGAAGCGGCGCTGGCCATGGCTAACGACACCGAGTTCGGGCTGTCGGCGGGCATTGCCACCACCTCGCTCAAATACGCCAACCACTTCAAGCGCCATTCCCAGGCCGGGATGGTGATGGTCAACCTGCCGACTGCCGGTGTGGATTACCACGTTCCTTTCGGTGGACGTAAGGGCTCATCCTATGGTTCGCGTGAGCAAGGTCGCTATGCGCAAGAGTTCTACACCGTGGTGAAGACCAGTTACATCGGTTCGTAAGACGCATCACCTTGTGGGAGCCGGATGCCTGCCGGCTCCCACACTAAAAACAGAAAACCATTACCCGCAAAAAAAATAATTAGTGGGAGTACTTCTACATGCAAGCGACCAAGCCGACCCACGTCCGCTATTTGATCCTGCTCATGCTGTTCCTGGTGACCACGATCAACTACGCCGACCGGGCCACCATCGCCATCGCGGGTTCCAGCCTGCAAAAAGACCTCGGCATCGACGCGGTCACCCTCGGTTATATCTTCTCTGCATTCGGTTGGGCCTACGTGGCCGGGCAAATCCCCGGTGGCTGGCTGCTGGACCGGTTCGGCTCGAAAAAAGTCTATGCCCTGAGCATCTTCACCTGGTCCCTGTTCACCGTGCTGCAAGGCTATGTCGGTGAATTCGGGGTCTCCACCGCCGTGGTTGCGCTGTTCATGCTGCGCTTCATGGTGGGCCTGGCCGAAGCGCCGTCCTTTCCCGGCAACGCTCGGATTGTGGCCGCCTGGTTCCCTACCGCCGAGCGCGGTACGGCATCGGCGATTTTCAACTCGGCGCAATACTTTGCCACCGTGCTGTTTGCGCCGCTGATGGGCTGGATTGTCTACCGCTTCGGCTGGCAGCACGTGTTTATCGTGATGGGCGTGATTGGCATCATTTTCTCGTTGATCTGGCTGAAAGTGATCCACAGCCCGCGCCAGCACCCGATGATCAACGAAGCCGAGTTCAACCATATCGCGGCCAACGGCGCCATGGTCGATATGGACCAGGACAAAGGCAAGGGCAAGAAAACCGACGGGCCGAAGTGGGATTACATCCGCCAGTTGCTGACCAACCGCATGATGCTCGGCGTCTACCTGGGCCAGTACTGCATCAACGGCATCACCTATTTCTTCCTCACCTGGTTCCCGGTGTACCTGGTGCAGGACCGGGGCATGACCATCCTCAAGGCCGGTTTCATCGCCTCGTTGCCGGCAATCTGCGGGTTTATCGGTGGCGTGCTCGGTGGGGTAATTTCCGATTACCTGCTGCGCAAGGGCCATTCCCTGACCTTCGCGCGCAAGGCGCCAATCATTGGTGGCCTGCTGATCTCCAGCAGCATCGTGGCGTGCAACTACGTGGATATCGAATGGATGGTGGTCGGCTTCATGGCCTTGGCCTTCTTCGGCAAGGGCGTTGGCGCACTGGGTTGGGCGGTGGTGTCCGACACCTCGCCGAAACAAATCGCCGGCCTCAGTGGCGGCTTGTTCAACACCTTCGGTAACCTCGCGTCGATCACCACGCCGATTGTCATCGGCTACATCATCAGCACCACCGGTTCGTTCAAATGGGCCCTGGTGTTCGTCGGCGCCAACGCACTGGTAGCGGTGTTCAGCTATCTGGTCATCGTTGGGCCGATCAAGCGTGTAGTACTCAAAGAGCCGCCCACCAAGGGGCCTGAGTTGACCCACCTAACCGAAGCGCATTCCTGAGGGGCGATGTAATGCAGTTGATTGAACATGCCGACTCGCCGCGCTCGATTCGTTTGCACGAGCGCGACAACGTGGTGATCGTGGTCAATGACCAGGGCGTCCCGGCCGGGACCGAGTTCCCGGACGGCCTGGTGACCGTGGATTTCATCCCCCAGAGCCACAAAGTGACCCTGGAAGATATCCCCGAAGGTGGCCAGATCATTCGCTACGGCCAGACCATCGGTTATGCGCTGGCACCGATTCCACGCGGCAGTTGGGTGCAGGAAGATCAACTGCGCATGCCCACCGCGCCGCCGCTGGACAGCTTGCCGCTGTCCACCGAGGTGCCTGAAACCCAGGCGCCACTGGAGGGCTTTACCTTCGAGGGGTATCGCAACGCCGACGGCACCGTGGGTACGCGCAATATTCTCGGCATCACCACCACGGTGCAGTGCGTCACGGGCGTGCTGGACCATGCGGTCAAGCGAATCAAGGATGAATTGCTGCCCAGGTACCCGCATGTCGATGACGTGGTGGCGCTGACCCACAGCTACGGCTGTGGCGTGGCGATTACCGCGACGGACGCCTACATCCCGATCCGCACCGTGCGCAATCTGGCGCGCAACCCGAACCTGGGGGGCGAGGCCCTGGTGATCAGCCTGGGCTGCGAGAAATTGCAGGCCGGGCAGGTGATGCACGACAACGACAGCTCGGTGGACCTGAGTGAGCCCTGGCTGTATCGCCTGCAGGACTCCAGCCACGGGTTTACCGAGATGATCGAGCAGATCATGGAGCTGGCGGAGGTGCGCTTGAAGAAGCTTGACCAGCGCCGTCGCGAAACGGTGCCGGCGTCCGAGCTGATCCTGGGCATGCAGTGCGGCGGCAGTGATGCGTTCTCTGGCATCACCGCCAACCCGGCGCTGGGCTATGCCTCGGACTTGCTGCTGCGGGCCGGGGCGACGGTGATGTTTTCCGAGGTCACTGAAGTACGGGATGCCATCTACTTGCTGACTTCGCGTGCAGAGACGAAGGAAGTTGCCCAGGAGCTGGTCCGGGAAATGGATTGGTACGACCGTTACCTGGCCAAGGGCGAGGCGGATCGCAGTGCCAACACCACGCCTGGCAACAAGAAGGGCGGGTTGTCGAACATCGTCGAGAAGTCCCTGGGTTCCATCGTCAAGTCCGGCAGCAGCGCGATCAACGGTGTGCTTGGTCCGGGTGAGCGTTTCAAGGGCAAGGGCCTGATCTTTTGCGCAACGCCGGCCAGTGACTTTGTGTGTGGCACCTTGCAACTGGCGGCGGGGATGAACCTGCACGTATTCACCACCGGGCGTGGCACGCCGTACGGCCTGGCGATGGCGCCGGTGGTGAAGGTGTCGACGCGTACTGAGCTGGCGCAGCGCTGGCCGGACCTGATCGATATCGACGCCGGGCGCATTGCCACCGGGCGTGCGACTATCGAGGAGTTGGGCTGGGAGCTGTTTCACTTCTACCTGGATGTGGCCAGCGGCAAGAAGCAGACATGGGCGGAACACCACAAGCTGCATAACGACATCACCTTGTTTAACCCGGCGCCTATTACCTGAGACCGAGTCGCCTGCATCGGGGGCAAGCCCCCTCCCACATTTTGAACGGTGAGCACCGTCAGAGGTGGGAGGGGGCTTGCCCCGATAGCGGTAGACCAGACGAAGCGGCCTACACTGGCTTATCATTAGCCACCTAACGACGCTCACCAAGGTTCTCCCCGGCATGCTGGCAATTTTCCTCTCCACCCTCACCATCACCGCGCCGGTGTTTGCCATGCTGTTCCTCGGTGTGCTGCTCAAGCGCATCAACTGGATCAACGACAACTTCATCCACACGGCCTCGTCCCTGGTGTTCAACGTCACCATGCCGGCGCTGCTGTTCCTCGGCATCCTGCATGCCGACCTGCATTCGGCACTCAAGCCGGGCTTGCTGATCTATTTTGCCGTCGCCACCTTGCTCAGCTTTGCCCTGGCCTGGGGCTGGGCGATCTTTCGTTGCCCGCGTGAAGACCGGGGCATCTACACCCAGGGGGCGTTTCGCGGTAATAACGGCGTGATTGGCCTGGCGCTGGCCGCCAGCATGTACGGTGACTACGGCATCTCCCTCGGCGCGATCCTCGCAGCGCTGGTGATCCTGTTCTACAACACGCTGTCGACCATCGTGCTGGCGGTGTACAGCCCGGTGATCAAGTCCGACCCGTGGAGCATCTGCAAGAGTGTACTGGCCAATCCGTTGATCATCAGCGTGATCGCGGCGGCGCCGTTCGCCTATTTCCAGATCGGCCTGCCCGGTTGGCTGGAAAAATCCATGCAGTACCTGGCGGACACTACCTTGCCGCTGGCATTGATCTGCATCGGCGGCACCTTGTCACTGGCGGCGTTGCGCAAGAGCGGCAACATGGCATTGAGCGCAAGCCTGATGAAGATGGTCTGGCTGCCGGTGGTCGCCACCCTGGGCGCCTGGCTGCTGGGCTTTCGCGGGCCGGAGTTGGGGATTCTGTTCCTGTACTTCGGCGCACCGACCGCCGCGGCGAGCTTTGTGATGGCCAGGGCGGCGGAGGGTAACCATGAACTGGCGGCAGCGATTATCGTGATCACCACCTTGATGGCGGCGGTGACCACGAATATCGGGATCTTTGTGTTGCAGGCGGGTGGTTGGATCTGAACGCTCGGGTGCCTGTGAGGGCCAATCGGGGGCAAGCCCCCTCCCACATTGGACGGGAGAGCACAGTCAAAGTGGGAGGGGGCTTGCCCCCGATAGCTATCTGACCGTCACTGCTGATCGGTCTGATACGCGTCGATCACTTCCTGGGCGGCACGGAACGCATCAATCGCCGCCGGCACACCGGCATACACCGCACAATGCAGCAGCGCTTCGCGAATCTCTTCCACGGTACAACCGTTGTTCAGTGCGCCGCGCACGTGGCCCTTCAATTCCTGCGGGCACTTGAGCGCGGTCAGGGCGGCGAGGGTGATCAGGCTGCGGGTCTTCAGCGGCAACCCTTCGCGGTTCCATACGCTGCCCCAGGCATGTTCGTTGACGAAATCCTGCAACGGCTGGCTGAACTCGGTGGCATTGCCCAGGGCGCGGTCGACGAACGCATCGCCCATGACCTGGCGGCGCATTTGTACCCCGGGCTTCTTCTGATCGGTCATTGCGGTTCCCTCTTGTGTTGGCGGCGCCAGGCTTGCAGCGTGCTGAACAACAGGAAAGCCACCAGCACTGGCAGGACGTAATACAGCATCAGTTGTTCAAGCTTGTTGGCCAGGGGCATGCCCGTGGTGAACGCCATCACGTGCAGCCCGTACGCCAGATACAGGCCCAGCAGCACCAGGCCTTCGGCGCGGGTCACGCGGTAACCGGTGTAGAACACCGGCAGGCACAGCACCACCACGCCGAGCATCACCGGCAGGTCGAAATCCAGGGCATTGGGCGACACCGGCAGCGGAGACGGGGCGAGCAGGGCAGTCAGGCCCAACACGCCGAGCAGGTTGAACAGGTTGCTGCCGATCACGTTACCCACGGCAATGTCCCGCTCGCCGCGCAAGGCGGCGATCAGCGACGTCGCCAGGCAGGGCAGGGAGGTGCCGACACCGATCAGGGTCAGCCCGATCACACGTTCCGACAGGCCCAGGTCGCTCGCCACATCCACCGCCGCGCCCAACAGCAAATGCCCGGCCAGCACCAGGATCAGAAAACCACCGATCATCAGCAGCACGCTGCTCAGCCAGGGCGCCCTGGCCACTGTGTCCAGGGTGCGCGGGCGGCGGGAGTGGCGCGTCTGGTAGTGCAATACGCCGAGGTAAGCGAGCAGGGCAACAAGCAGCACCAGGCCGTCGATGGGCGTGAGTTCTTCGTTGGCCGCCAGGGTGAACACCAGCAGCCCGGCCAGGATCATCACGGGGATGTCCAGGCGCACCAACTGGCGTGAGACCCGCAGCGGAATAATCAGCGCCGACAGGCCCAGGGTCACCAGGATGTTGAAGATGCTGCTGCCGATCACGCTGCCCACGGCGATATCGGTATTGCCGGCCAGGGTGGCTTGCAGGCTGACGGTCATTTGCGGTGCGCTGCTGCCGAAGGCGACGATGGTCAGGCCGATGATCAGTGGCCGCACCTTGAGGCTAGCGGCCAGGCGCACGGCGGCACGCACCAGGATTTCGGCACCGAGGATCAGCAGCACCAGGCCGCTGACCAATTCCAGCAGGCTCCAGGGCGAGAGGGCGGTTAATCCGAAAATGGCCAGGGCTCCGTTTTCAATTGCTCAGGGCTTGCACGCGAACTCGCGCCGTACCGCTGCCGATCATACCCAGCTGTTGGGCGGCCTTGCGTGAAAGATCGATCAAGCGCCCACGTGTATGCGGGCCGCGATCATTGATGCGGACAACCACGGATCGGTCGTTGTCGAGATTGGTGACCTTGACCTGCGTGCCGAAGGGCAGGCGCCGGTGGGCGGCGGTCAGGGCGTTCTGGTTGAAGGGCTCACCGCTGGCAGTTTTCTTGCCGTGGTGTTTGGCGCCGTAGTAGGACGCGGTGCCGGTTTCGTCGTAGCCGTTGGGGTCGATGAGGCCGCTGGCGCAGCCGGCCAACAGGGAGAACAGGGCCAGGAGGCCGAGTAGACGCTTCATTTTCAGGTTATCCCCCTATTGAATGTGGGAGGGGGCTTGCCCCGATAGCGGCGCGTCAGTCAATAGAATTGCTGGCTGATACACCCTCATCGGGGGCAAGCCCCCTCCCACAGTAGGCCGAGTTGAGCATGAGGTCTCACTCGGTCTCTTCACCGCTGTCAGCCTTCGAGTTTGCTTTTCAGCAATTCGTTCACCTGTTGCGGGTTGGCCTTGCCTTTGGAGGCTTTCATCGCCTGGCCCACAAAGAAGCCGAACATCTTGCCGCGCTTGGCTTCGTCTGCCGCACGGTATTGTTCGACCTGCTCGGCGTTGGCCGCGAGCATTTCATCCAGCACGGCCGAGATCGCGCCGCTGTCGGTGACTTGCTTGAGGCCGCGCTTCTCGATGATCTCGTCGGCGCTGCCTTCGCCGCCGGCCATGGCTTCGAACACGGTCTTGGCGATTTTGCCGGAGATGGTGTTGTCCTTGATGCGCAGCAGCATGCCGCCCAGTTGCTCGGCGCTGACCGGGGCCTCGTCGATTTCCAGGCCCTGCTTGTTCAACAGGCTGCCCAGCTCAACCATCACCCAGTTGGCCGCCAGCTTGGCGTCACCGGCAATGCTCACGACTTTTTCGAAGTAGTTGGCTTGCTCGCGGCTGGACGCCAGGACGCTCGCATCGTAGACCGACAGGCCGAACTGTTCCTGGAAGCGCTCGCGTTTCTGCTGCGGCAGTTCCGGCAGGGTGGCGCGGATCTCGTTGAGGAACGAGTCCTCCAGCACCACCGGCAACAGGTCCGGATCGGGGAAGTAACGGTAGTCGTTGGCTTCCTCTTTGCTGCGCATGGCGCGGGTTTCGTCTTTGTTCGGGTCGTACAGGCGAGTTTGCTGGATGACCTTGCCGCCGTCTTCGATCAGCTCGATCTGGCGACGCACTTCGCTGTTGATCGCTTTCTCGATGAAGCGGAACGAGTTGACGTTCTTGATCTCGCAGCGAGTGCCAAACTCAACCTGGCCCTTTGGACGGATCGACACGTTGCAGTCGCAACGCAGCGAGCCTTCGGCCATGTTGCCGTCGCAGATGCCCAGGTAGCGCACCAACGCGTGGATGGTCTTGACGTAGGCCACGGCTTCCTTGGCGCTGCGCATGTCCGGCTCGGACACGATTTCCAGCAGCGGCGTACCGGCACGGTTCAGGTCGATACCGGTCGCGCCGGGGAATTCTTCGTGCAGGCTCTTGCCGGCGTCTTCTTCCAGGTGCGCACGGGTCACGCCGACGCGCTTGATGGTGCCGTCTTCCAGCGGGATGTCCAGGTGGCCCTTGCCGACGATCGGCAATTCCATCTGGCTGATCTGGTAGCCCTTGGGCAGGTCCGGGTAGAAGTAGTTCTTGCGCGCGAACACGTTGTGCTGGCCGATTTCGGCGTCAATCGCCAGGCCGAACATCACCGCCATGCGCACCGCTTCCTGGTTCAACACCGGCAGCACGCCGGGCATGCCCAGGTCGACCAGGCTGGCCTGGGTGTTGGGCTCGGAGCCGAACGTGGTGGCGCTACCGGAGAAAATCTTCGATTGGGTGGCGAGCTGGGTATGAATCTCCAGCCCGATCACGACTTCCCATTGCATAGTGTTCTCCTCAGAAGCCGGTAGGGGTGCGAGTGTGCCAGTCAGTGTTCAACTGGTACTGGTGCGCCACATTGAGCAGGCGGCCTTCCTGGAAATACGGGGCGAGCAATTGCACACCGACCGGCAGGCCATCGACGAAACCGGCGGGCATGGACAAGCCCGGCAGGCCCGCGAGGTTGGCGGTGATGGTGTACAGGTCTTCGAGGTACGCAGCCACCGGGTCGCCGTTCTTGGCGCCGAGTTTCCAGGCCGGGTTCGGCGTGGTTGGGCCGAGGATCACGTCGACTTGTTCAAAGGCGGCCATGAAGTCGTTCTTCACCAGGCGACGGATTTTCTGCGCCTTCAGGTAGTACGCGTCGTAGTAACCGGCCGACAGGGCGTAGGCGCCGACCATGATGCGGCGCTGCACTTCGGCGCCGAAGCCTTCGCCACGGGAACGTTTGTACAGGTCGGTGAGGTCTTTCGGGTTTTCGCAGCGGTAGCCGAAGCGTACGCCGTCGAAACGCGACAGGTTGGAGGAGGCCTCTGCCGGCGCGATCACGTAGTACGCAGGAATCGCGTGCTGGTTGTTCGGCAGGCTGATCTCCTTGATCACCGCGCCGAGGCCTTCCAGCGTCTTGACGCTGTTGTGCACCAGCTCGGCGATGCGCGGGTCGAGGCCGGCGCTGAAGTATTCCTTCGGCACGCCGATGCGCAGGCCCTTGAGCGAGTTGTTCAGGCTGGCGCTGTAGTCCGGCACGGGCTCATCGATGCTGGTGGAGTCCTGTTTATCGAAACCGGCCATGCCTTGTAACAATATCGCGCAGTCTTCGGCGGTGCGAGCCAGGGGGCCACCCTGATCGAGGCTGGACGCGTAGGCGATCATGCCCCAGCGGGAAACGCGACCGTAGGTCGGTTTCAGGCCGGTGAGGTTGGTGAACGCGGCAGGCTGGCGGATCGAACCACCGGTGTCGGTGGCCGTGGCGGCCGGCAGGAAGCGCGCGGCGACGGCTGCAGCCGAACCACCGGACGAACCGCCGGGCACGTGCTCCAGGTTCCACGGGTTTTTCACCGCGCCGTAGTAGCTCGACTCGTTGGCCGAACCCATGGCGAATTCGTCCATGTTGGTCTTGCCCAGGGTCACGGCCCCGGCGGCAGCCAGCTTGGACACCACGGTGGCGTCGTAGGGGGCTTTAAAGTTGTCGAGCATCTTCGAGCCGCAGCTGGTGCGAATGCCCTGGGTGCAGAACAGGTCTTTGTGGGCAATCGGCGCGCCCAGCAGTGGGCCGTTTTCACCGTTGGCGCGACGTGCGTCGGCGGCCTTGGCCTGGCTCAAGGCCAGCTCTTCGGTGAGGCTGATGAAGCTGTTGACCTTCGGGTCGTGCTCGGCGATACGCGCCAGCAGGGTCTTGGTCAGCTCTTCGGAAGAAAACTTTTTGTCGGCGAGACCGCGGGCGATCTCGGCCAGAGTCATGTGATGCATTGCAGGCTCTTTCCCTTTAGTCGATGACTTTCGGAACCAGGTACAGGCCGTTTTCGACCGCTGGCGCGATGGACTGGTAGGCCTCGCGATTATTACTCTCGGTCACGACGTCAGCGCGCAGGCGCTGGCTGGCTTCCAGTGGGTGAGCCAGGGGCTCGATGCCGTCGGTATTCACGGCCTGCATTTGGTCGACCAGCCCGAGAATGCTGTTCAGGGCGGCGGTGGTCTGTGGAAGATCGACTTCATTGAGGCCCAGGCAGGCCAAATGAGCGATTTTTTCCACGTCGGAGCGTTCAAGCGTCATGGGAATCTCCAGTGGAAAACAGAACGGAGGCTGTCCGTGTGTTAGATTGTCGGAACACTACCGCATTTCTACGGTCTTACGGCCGCGATTGTGGGGTTAGGTGCACAGAAAGTCGGCCAATTTAGCACATTGGCGCCTTGCCCAAAATCCCTGTCGTTGTTAGAGTTTGCCGCACTTTTTTACCCACGCGTTGCCTAGGGTCCCTTTCCCATGTTCAAGAAACTGCGTGGCATGTTTTCCAGCGATCTTTCCATTGACCTGGGCACTGCCAACACCCTTATTTACGTGCGCGAGCGCGGTATTGTCCTGAATGAGCCATCGGTTGTGGCCATTCGGACCCATGGTAATCAGAAAAGTGTCGTTGCCGTCGGCACCGAGGCCAAGCGCATGCTCGGCCGTACACCAGGCAATATTGCTGCCATTCGTCCGATGAAAGACGGCGTGATCGCCGACTTCAGTGTCTGCGAGAAGATGCTGCAGTACTTCATCAACAAGGTTCACGAAAACAGTTTCCTGCAGCCCAGCCCTCGTGTGCTGATCTGTGTTCCATGCAAGTCCACCCAGGTTGAGCGTCGTGCCATCCGTGAATCGGCCCTCGGTGCCGGTGCCCGTGAAGTGTTCCTGATCGAAGAGCCAATGGCTGCTGCGATCGGTGCCGGCCTGCCGGTTGAAGAAGCGCGCGGTTCGATGGTGGTGGATATCGGTGGTGGTACCACTGAAATCGCCCTGATTTCCCTGAACGGTGTGGTGTATGCCGAGTCCGTTCGTGTAGGCGGCGACCGCTTCGACGAAGCGATCATCACTTATGTGCGCCGTAACTACGGCAGCCTGATCGGCGAATCCACCGCAGAGCGCATCAAGCAGGAAATCGGCACCGCCTATCCAGGCGGCGAAGTACGCGAAGTCGACGTGCGCGGTCGCAACCTGGCCGAAGGCGTGCCACGTGCCTTCACCCTGAACTCCAATGAAGTGCTGGAGGCTCTGCAGGAGTCCCTGGCGACCATCGTTCAGGCCGTGAAGAGTGCCCTGGAGCAATCGCCGCCGGAACTGGCTTCCGACATCGCCGAGCGTGGCCTGGTGCTGACCGGTGGTGGCGCCTTGCTGCGTGACCTCGACAAGTTGCTGGCCCAGGAAACCGGCCTGCCGGTGATCGTCGCCGAAGACCCGCTGACCTGTGTTGCTCGCGGTGGTGGTCGTGCACTGGAAATGATGGATAAACACACCATGGACCTGCTTTCCAGCGAATAAGCCTTTGCTGATGAGCCCATGTTTCGCCCGCAGGCAGCACTTTGCAGTGCTGCCTGTTGGCGTTTATCTTCTTCAATCTGCATCCAGGCCGGTTAGATGCCGTATGAATAAAGAGAACATTTGCCTGGGAGGAGCGGCTTATTAAACCGCTTTTCGCCAAAGGCCCCTCATTGGGCGTGCGCCTGTTGGTGCTGGTCGTGCTTTCGGTCGCGCTGATGGTGGTCGATGCCCGCTTTGCACTGCTCAAACCCGTGCGCAGCCAGATGTCGCTGGTGTTGATGCAGACCTACTGGATCACCGACCTGCCGCAACGTCTGTTCCAGGGCGTGGCCAGCCAGTTCGGCAGCCGCACCGAGCTCGTCGCCGAGAACGAAAAACTCAAGACCGAAAACCTGCTGTTGCAGGGGCGCATGCAGAAGCTGGCGGCCCTCACCGAGCAGAACGTTCGGCTGCGCGAGTTGCTCAATTCTTCCGCACTGGTCAATGAAAAGGTCGAAGTGGCCGAGTTGATCGGCATGGACCCCAACCCCTTCACCCATCGCATCATCATCAACAAGGGTGAGCGCGACGGTGTGGTCCTCGGCCAGCCGGTGCTCGACGCCCGTGGCCTGATGGGCCAAGTGGTCGAGCTGATGCCTTACACCTCGCGGGTGTTGTTGCTGACGGACACTACCCACAGCATCCCGGTGCAGGTAAACCGCAACGGCCTGCGCGCGATTGCCAGCGGTACCGGCAACCCCGAGCGCCTGGAGTTGCGTCATGTGGCCGACACTGCCGACATCAAGGAAGGCGACCTGCTGGTCAGTTCCGGCCTCGGTCAGCGTTTCCCGGCCGGCTACCCGGTGGCGACGGTCAAGGAAGTGATCCACGATTCCGGCCAGCCATTTGCCATTGTGCGTGCCGTGCCGACTGCAGCCCTGAACCGCAGCCGCTACCTGCTGCTGGTATTCAGCGACAACCGCACCCCGGAAGAGCGCGCCAACGACGCCGCCCAGGCCCAGGAAGCAGAAGATAAGCGAAACGGCATCGCGCCGATCGTTCCTGCGACGGTGCCCAAGCCTGCATTCGTGGGGCCGCCCGCACCCGCCGCTGCCCCGGCCGCGCCTGTGGCCACGCCGGTCAAGCCGGCCGCCCACAACGCTCGCCCGGCCAAACCGGCGGCGACCAAGCCACCGGCCGCCACGCCTGCAGCCAAGCCTCCAGCGGCCGCTGCGACCACCACGCGGCAGAGGGAAGAATAATGGCCGGTACTCATTCGCGTAACGGTTGGATCGTCTGGCTGACCTTTGCCATCGGCCTGTTGCTCAGCGTTTCGCCGCTGCCACAGTTCATGGAAATCCTGCGCCCGCTCTGGCTGGCGTTGCTGCTGGCGTTCTGGGCGCTGAACCTGCCGCACAAAGTCGGCATGGTCACGGCAATGTTCCTGGGCTTGGCGGAAGATGTGCTCTATGGCACCTTGCTGGGCCAGAACGCGTTGATCCTGACGTTGATCACTTTCCTGGTGCTGTCGTTGCAGCAGCGTTTGCGCATGTTCCCGATGTGGCAACAGTGCCTGGTGATCCTGGTGATCTTCGGCCTGGCACAACTGGTTCAGCTGTGGCTCAGTGCCTTGACCGGTAACCGCCAGCCCACCCTTGCGTTGGTGCTGCCGGCCCTGGTCAGTGCGTTGCTGTGGCCATGGGTCAGCTTCGGTCTGCGTGGGTTGCGTCGTCGCTACAAAATCAATTGAATGGATTGCGAGGCTCTGCCTGGTTATCGAGCCCTACAGGGAGAGTCTGCAATGAATTCGCTTTACCTGGCCTCGGGCTCTCCGAGGCGGCGTGAACTGTTGACCCAGATCGGTGTGCCCTTCACCGTGGTCAGCGCCGCTATTGATGAAACCCCTCTTACAAATGAATCCGCCGTTTCCTACGTCGAGCGCCTGGCGCGCGGTAAGGCTGCGGCGGGTTTTGCTGTGCTCTCAAATACGTCTGGCGCCTGTGTGCTGGGGGCTGATACGGCTGTGATCGTTGATGGTCAGATCCTCGGTAAGCCCGTTGACCAGGCCGACGCCTTGGCGATGTTGATGGCCTTGTCGGGGCGTGAGCACGAGGTGCTCACTGCCATTGCCCTCACCGACGGCCAGCGCTGCGAGTGTATTTGTGTAAGCAGTCGTGTACGTTTTCGCGACATTTCTGTCGAGGAGGCTACAACCTACTGGCACAGTGGCGAACCCCAGGACAAGGCGGGCGGCTATGCTATCCAAGGCCTGGGCTCGGTATTTGCAGCCGGGCTCAATGGCAGCTATTCGGCGGTCGTCGGCCTGCCGGTGTGCGAAACCGCACAACTGCTCCATCAATTCGGCATACCCTGTTGGCAAAATCTTACCGCGCGCTGATCGCCGTTCTCCAGCGCCCAGCCTTTAGCGATCGGTCACTATTGTGAAAACGCCTGAACGAGACCCAGCCATGAGTGAAGAGATTCTGATCAATATCACGCCGATGGAATCGCGCGTGGCGGTGGTAGAGAACGGTGTTCTGCAAGAAGTCCATGTTGAGCGCACCCAGAAGCGCGGGATCGTCGGCAATATCTACAAAGGCAAGGTGGTGCGTGTACTGCCGGGGATGCAAGCGGCATTCGTCGATATCGGCCTGGACCGTGCGGCATTTATCCATGCCTCGGAAATTTCCCTGCGCGAAGGCCCGGCCGTGGAAAGCATCAGTGCGCTGGTGCACGAAGGGCAGAGCCTGGTGGTGCAAGTCACCAAGGACCCCATCGGTTCCAAGGGCGCGCGGCTGACCACGCAGTTGTCGATCCCGTCGCGTTACCTGGTGTACATGCCGCGTACGGCACATGTCGGCATTTCCTTGAAGATCGAAGATGAAGCCGAGCGTGAGCGCCTGAAGAAGGTGGTCAGCGATTGCGTAGCCGCCGAAGGCATCAAGGAGGCGGGCGGCTTTATTCTGCGCACCGCTGCCGAGGGCGCCGGCGCCGATGAAATCCTCATGGACATCCGCTACCTGCGGCGTCTGTGGGACCAGATCGACGCCCAGATCAAGACCATCGGTGCGCCCAGCGTCATTTATGAAGACCTGGGCCTGGCCCTGCGCACACTGCGCGACCTGGTCAGCCCGAAGATTGAGAAAATTCGCATCGACTCGCGGGAAACCTTCCAGCGCACCACGCAATTCGTCGCCGAACTGATGCCGGAAATTGCCGACCGCCTGGAACACTACCCCGGCGAGCGACCGATCTTCGACCTGTATGGCGTCGAAGACGAAATCCAGAAAGCCCTGGAACGCAAGGTGCCGCTCAAGTCTGGCGGCTACCTGGTGGTGGACCCGGCGGAAGCCATGACCACCATCGACGTCAACACCGGTGCGTTCGTGGGCCATCGCAACCTCGAAGAAACCATCTTCAAGACCAACCTCGAAGCGGCTACCGCGATTGCTCGCCAACTGCGTCTGCGCAACCTGGGTGGCATCATCATCATCGACTTCATCGACATGGAAGACGAAGAGCACCAGCGCCAGGTGCTGCGGACCCTCGAGAAACAGCTGGAGCGTGATCACGCCAAGACCAACATTATCGGCATTACCGAGTTGGGCCTGGTGCAGATGACCCGCAAACGCACCCGAGAAAGCCTCGAGCAAGTGCTGTGCGAGCCGTGCAGCAGTTGCCAGGGGCGCGGTAAGTTGAAGACCCCGGAAACGGTTTGCTACGAGATTTTTCGCGAGATCCTGCGTGAAGCGCGTGCCTACCAGGCCGAAGGTTATAGAGTGCTTGCCAACCAGAAAGTGGTCGACCGGCTGCTGGACGAAGAGTCCGGCAACGTTGCCGAGCTGGAGGGATTTATCGGGCGCACGATACGCTTCCAGGTTGAAACCATGTATTCCCAGGAACAATACGACGTGGTGCTGCTCTGATCCCCATTCGCTTTCCTTTTATGAGACAGGCAGGCCTTGATCTGCCGTCCGACTACTGCCTTGAGGGTCGCCTGACATGGAGCGTCTGATACGCTTTTTTGCCGCTTTGACCCGTTGGGGGCTGGGCCTCTGCGCCTTGTCGCTGGTATTGGCGGCGGTGTACGTGAGCCTGGGGCGTGAATTGACGCCGCTGGTGGCCGAGTACCGTGCCGAAGTCGAAGCCAAGGCCCAGGCAGCCGTGGACATGCCTTTGCATATCGGCAGCCTCGAAGGCCGCTGGAGCGGCTTCGCGCCGGTATTGCTGGCCCATGATGTGATGCTGGGCGAGGGCAGCAGTGCCTTGCGCCTGGACCAGGTCGAAGTGGTGCCCGATGTCTGGGCCAGCCTGATGGCGCGCGAAGTGCGGATTGCCCACCTGCAAGTCAGTGGCCTGCAACTCAGCGTCAAGGAAGACAAGGACGGCAAGTGGGCCTTGCAAGGCCTGCCGGTTCAGGACGATCAGCCGCTGGACCCTGAGCAGTTGCTCACGAACATGCAGAAGGTCAAGCGCGTGTCACTGCTCGACAGCCAGGTGACACTGCAACCGTTCGACCAGGCGCCGGTGACCTTGACGTATGTCGGTCTGAACCTGCACACCGGCGTCACCCGCCAACGCCTGGATGCACGCCTGACCCTGCCCGATGGCCAGCCCCTCGCCATGAGCCTGCGCACCCGCATCCGCGCCAGCCAGTGGAAGGACGGCGAAGTCCAGGCTTATCTGAGCCTGCCCCAGAGTGACTGGGCCAGGTGGATCCCGGCGAAGCTGACTCAACAGTGGAAGCTCACGCAGTTCAAGGCGGGCGGCGAATTCTGGCTGACCTGGGCCAAAGGTGCCGTGCAGAGTGCGGTAGTGCGCCTCAACTCGCCACAGGTGAAGGGCCAATACGCCGAGCGCAAGCCGGTGCACATCGAAAACCTCGCGCTTACGGCCTACCTGCAACGCAGTGACACCGGTCTCAGCGTGCTGTTCGACTCGCTGGCGATGAGCCTGGGCGAGACTCGCTGGGAATCCCGCCTGCAATTGCGGCAGACCCTGGCCACCGACAAGGACCTGGAAGTCTGGAAGCTTCAGGCCGACCGCCTGGACCTGACGCCTATCACACCATTGCTCAACGCGCTGGCGCCGCTGCCGGAAGGTTTTGCCAAGACGGTCGAGCACCTCAAGGCCACTGGTCTGCTGCGTAATGTGCTGGTGGACTTCCGTCCCCAGGACACGACCGATAAGAAGGTCAGCTTCGCCGCCAACCTCGAACGCATCGGCTTCGATGCCTACTTCGGCGCACCGGCTGCGCGTAACGTATCCGGCAGCATCAGCGGCGACCTGGGCCAGGGCGAGTTGCGCATGGACAGCAAGGACTTTTCCCTGCACCTCGACCCGATCTTCGCCAAGCCCTGGCAGTACCTCCAGGCCAATGCACGCCTGACGTGGAAGCTGGACAAAGAAGGCTTCACCCTGATCGCCCCATACATCAAGGTGCTGGGCGAGGAGGGCAAGATCGCCGCCGACTTCCTGATCCGCCTGCATTTCGACCACAACCAGGAAGACTACATGGACCTGCGGGTCGGTATGGTCGATGGCGACGGGCGCTTCACCCCCAAATACCTGCCGGCGGTGTTGAGCCCCGCCCTGGATGAATGGCTGCGTACCGCGATTCTCAAGGGCGCGGTGGATCAAGGCTTCTTCCAGTATCAGGGGTCGTTGAACCACGATGCGCTGCCGGCTTCACGCAATATCAGCCTGTTCTTCAAGGTGCATGATGCCGAGCTGGCGTTCCAGCCGGGCTGGCCTCACGTGAGCAAGGTCAACGGCGAAGTGTTTGTCGAGGAGAGCGGTGTGCGCATCCTGGCCAGCAAGGGCCAGTTGCTTGATACCAAGGTCAAGGACATCTACGTCAATATTCCCCATGCACCTGCGGGCAAGGACAGTCATCTGCTGCTTACGGGCGGTTTTGCCGGTGGCTTGGGCGATGGCCTGAAAATCCTTCAGGAAGCGCCGATCGGCACTGCATCGACCTTTTCTGGCTGGAAGGGCGAGGGCGACCTGCAAGGCGGCCTTGACCTGGATATTCCGTTGGCCAAGGGCGCCGAACCGAAAATCGTGGTGGACTTCAAGACCGACAAGGCGCGCCTGCAATTGGCCGAGCCGCCCCTGGACCTGACCCAGCTCAAGGGCGAGTTCCGTTTCGACAGCGCCAAGGGCCTGAGTGGCCAGAACATCACCGCTCAGGCGTTTGATCGGCCGATCACCGCGCAGATCGTTGCCGACGGCAAGCCGGGCAATATCAGCACCCGTGTGAATGCCAAGGGTCAGGTTACGGTCAAGCGGCTGACCGACTGGTTGAAAATCAGCCAGCCGTTACCGGTATCCGGCGATATTCCGTACCAGTTGCAGGTGACCCTGGATGGCGCCGACAGCCAACTGATGGTCAGCTCCAACCTCAAGGGCGTGGCTGTGGACCTGCCGGCGCCGTTCGGCATGCCGGCCAGCCAGGGGCGTGACAGTGTGTTCCGCATGACCTTGCAGGGCGCCGAGCGCCGCTATTGGTTCGATTATGGCGAGCTGGCCAACTTTACCTTTGCTGCACCGCCGGACAAATTCAATGACGGGCGCGGCGAGCTGTTCCTCGGTGATGGCGATGCTGTGCTGCCGGGCGCCAAGGGCTTGCGCATTCGTGGGGTGCTGTCGGAGCTGGATATCGACCCGTGGAAGAAACTGGTGGATCGTTATGCGGGCAATGACCCGGGCGGCAGTGCCAAGCAATTGCTCAGCGGCGCTGACTTCAAGATCGGCAAGCTGACCGGTTTCGGCACGCAGTTCGATCGAGTCAATTTGCAACTGGACCGCAAGCCTGCAGCGTGGGGCGTGCAGCTCGACAGCCAGCAGGCCAAGGGCTCGGTCAACCTGCCGGACGCCAAGGGCGCACCGATTGCGATCAACCTGCAGTATGTGAAGCTGCCGGCGGTAGACCCTTCGGTGCAGGCGGATGAAAACGCGCCGGACCCCTTGGCGAACATCGACCCCAAGGATATTCCGGCGCTGGATATCGCCATTGATCAATTGTTCCAGGGCCCGGACCTGATCGGCGCCTGGTCGCTGAAAATCCGCCCGACCGCCAAGGGCCTGGCCTTCAACAACCTGGACCTGGGCCTCAAGGGTATGCAGCTCAAGGGTGCGGGTGGCTGGGAGGGCGCTGCGGGAGACAGCAGCAGCTGGTACAAGGGGCGCCTGGACGGCAAGAATATTGGCGATGTACTCAAGGGGTGGGGGTATGCGCCGACCGTCACCAGCCAGGATTTCCATCTGGATGTGGACGGACGTTGGCCTGGTTCTCCGGCCTATGTAGGGCCCAAGCGTTTCTCCGGCAGCCTGGATGCGGCGTTCCGCAACGGCCAGTTCGTCGAAGTGGAAGGCGGAGCCCAGGCCCTGCGGGTATTCGGCCTGCTGAACTTCAACTCCATCGGGCGGCGGTTGCGCCTGGATTTCTCGGACCTGCTCGGCAAGGGTTTGAGCTATGACCGGGTCAAAGGCCTGCTGGCCGCCAGCAATGGCGTGTTCGTGACCCGCGAACCGATCACCATGACGGGGCCGTCGAGCAACCTCGAGCTCAACGGTACCCTGGACCTGGTGGCTGACCGCGTCGATGCCAAGCTGCTGGTAACGCTGCCGGTGACCAACAACCTGCCGATCGCGGCGTTGATCGTGGGTGCGCCGGCCATTGGTGGTGCGTTGTTCCTGATCGACAAGCTGATCGGCGACCGTGTTTCACGCTTCGCCAGTGTCCAGTACAAGGTCGAAGGCCCGTGGAAGGACCCGAAAATCACCTTCGACAAGCCATTTGAAAAGCCAAACTGAGAGGCTGTGGAGTAGCATGGCCCCATGCCCTTTATGGAGTGTCGGCCCATGTCCTTTGCGGTAATTCAAATGGTCAGCCAGAGCGACGTGCTGGCCAACCTGGCCCAGGCCCGTCGCTTGCTGGAAGACGCGGCGGCTGGTGGTGCGAAGCTGGCGGTACTGCCGGAAAACTTCGCCGCCATGGGCCGTCGTGACGTGGCCGATATCGGCCGCGCCGAGGCGCTGGGCGAAGGCCCGATCCTGCCATGGTTGAAACAGACTGCTCGCGACCTCACCTTATGGATAGTGGCCGGTACTTTGCCATTGCCGCCCAAGGACCAACCGCACGCCAAGTCCAACGCCTGCTCGCTGTTGATCGATGATCAGGGCGAAATCGTTGCCCGTTACGACAAGCTGCACCTGTTCGATGTGGACGTTGCCGACGCTCGTGGTCGTTATCGCGAATCGGACGACTATGCTTTCGGGAGCAATGTGGTGGTGGCGGATACGCCGGTCGGCCGATTGGGCCTGACCGTGTGCTACGACCTGCGCTTCCCCGAGCTGTACAGCGAATTGCGCGCGGCGGGGGCTGAATTGATTACCGCGCCATCGGCGTTTACCGCGGTGACCGGCGCTGCGCACTGGGATGTGCTGATTCGTGCACGGGCCATCGAGACCCAGTGCTATCTGCTGGCGGCCGCCCAGGGGGGTGTGCATCCGGGGCCGCGGGAAACCTATGGTCATGCGGCGATTGTCGACCCCTGGGGGCGCGTGCTGACACAACAGGATCAAGGCGAAGCGGTGTTGCTGGCCGAACGCGATAGCAGTGAACAGGCGTCGATAAGGGCGCGCATGCCGGTGGTCAGCCATCGGCGCTTTTTCTCGCAGGGCGCACAGCGACCTGCTTCGGAACGATGAATTTAAGGCCATACCTATGAGCGAGTTGTTGTCCTCAGTCAGTGAACACCTCCTGGCACCCGGTGGCGTGACCATCGAAAGCTTGCAAACCGTGCTGGGCGATCTTGCCGGGCCGGGCATCGACGCGGCCGACCTGTATTTCCAGGGGCAGATTTCCGAGTCCTGGGCGTTGGAAGACGGCATCGTCAAGGAAGGCAGTTTCAACCTTGACCAGGGTGTGGGCGTGCGGGCGCAGTCCGGTGAGAAAACCGGTTTTGCCTACAGCAATGCGATCACCCTCGAGGCTTTGGGCCTGGCCGCACGTGCCGCACGCTCGATCTCCCGTGCCGGGCAAAACGGCACGGTGCAGGCGTTCAGCACCCAGGATGTGACCCAGTTGTACGGGCCGGAAAACCCGTTGGAAGTGATGACCCGTGCCGAGAAAGTCGACTTGCTCAAGCGTGTCGATGCCGCGACCCGTGCATTGGACCCGCGTATCCAGCAGGTCACCGTGAGCATGGCCGGCGTGTGGGAGCGCATCCTGGTGGCGTCCACCGATGGCGGCCTGGCGGCGGATGTGCGGCCGCTGGTGCGCTTCAACGTGAGTGTGATCGTCGAGCAGAACGGCCGCCGCGAGCGCGGCGGCCATGGCGGCGGCGGGCGTACCGACTATCGTTATTTCCTCACCGACGACCGTGCCATGGGCTATGCCCGTGAAGCGCTGCGCCAGGCGCTGGTCAACCTGGAAGCCATCCCGGCACCGGCAGGTACATTGCCGGTGGTACTGGGCTCGGGTTGGTCCGGCGTGTTGCTGCACGAAGCAGTCGGCCACGGCCTGGAAGGTGACTTCAACCGCAAGGGCAGTTCGGCCTACAGCGGGCGCATGGGCGAGATGGTTGCGTCCAGGCTCTGCACCATCGTGGATGACGGCACCCTGGCCGGGCGCCGTGGCTCGCTGAGCGTCGACGACGAAGGCACGCCGACCGAGTGCACCACCCTGATCGAAAACGGTGTGCTCAAGGGCTACATGCAAGACAAGCTCAACGCCCGCCTGATGGGCGTGGCGCGTACCGGTAATGGTCGTCGTGAATCCTATGCGCACCTGCCGATGCCGCGCATGACCAACACCTACATGCTGGGTGGCGAAAGCGATCCGGCTGAAATCATCGCCTCGGTGAAGCGCGGCATCTACTGCGCCAACCTCGGGGGTGGTCAGGTGGATATCACCAGCGGCAAGTTCGTGTTCTCCACCAGCGAGGCTTACCTGATCGAAGACGGCAAGATCACCGCGCCGGTCAAAGGCGCAACCTTGATCGGTAACGGTCCGGAAGCCATGAGCAAGGTGTCGATGGTCGGTAACGACCTGTCGCTGGACAGCGGCGTGGGCACATGCGGGAAAGATGGGCAGTCGGTACCGGTGGGTGTCGGCCAGCCAACGCTGAAGATTGATGCGATCACCGTGGGTGGCACGGGGTCGTAAGCGGTGGAGCTTCGGGTGGCGAAGGCCGCCACCCGGGGAAGGGCATCAACGCAGGCCGCGTTGAGTCTCGTCCAGCTCACGGATGTACTTGAAGATTTTACGGCTGGTGGCCGGCGCCTTGTTATGCGCCAGCTCGTGCTGGGCCTGACGGATCAGGGAGCGCAGTTGCTGGCGGTCCGCGTCCGGGTAGTCCAGCACGAATTTCTCCAGCACCGCGTCATCGCCCGAGATCAGGCGGTCACGCCAACGTTCCAGGTTATGGAAGCGTTCGTTGTACTGGCGAGTGGAGGCATCGGTTTGATCGAGCAAAGTCAGAATGGCGTCGATGTCCTGGTCGCGCATCAGCTTGCCGATAAACATGATGTGCCGTTTGCGCGCGATATTCGCGGTGTGCTTGGGCGCATCGGCCAGGGCCCGGCGCATTTCGTCGGTCAGTGGCAGTTTTGCAATTAAATCTTTTTTGAGCGTTGTAAGGCGCTCGCCGAGGTCAACCAGCGCATGCAGCTCGCGTTTGACCTGGGTTTTGCTTTTCTCCCCATCGAGGGAGTCGTCGTAAGAATCAACCATGGTGGCAGTCCGCAAAGAAACGCCGCCATGATAACCAGTCGGGGGCCGCTTGTCCGGCCCGGTCGCTCGATGGCCTTAACCGAAAGCAGAATTTGAGTGGAGAAAACCATGAGTGCAGCCCAAAGCGTCGGTCCGCAAGCGTTACCGGCACTGCAGGAACAAGTCGAGCAGATCCTTGCCGAGGCCAAGCGCCAGGGGGCCAGTGCCTGTGAGGTGTCGGTGTCGCTGGAGCAGGGGCTGTCGACGTCGGTGCGCCAGCGGGAAGTGGAAACTGTCGAGTTCAATCGTGACCAGGGCTTTGGCATCACCTTGTATGTGGGGCAGCGCAAAGGTTCGGCCAGCACCTCGGCCAGTGGCCCGGAAGCGATTCGCGAGACAGTCGCCGCTGCGCTGGCGATTGCCAAGCACACGTCCGAGGATGAAAGCTCGGGCCTGGCCGACAAGGCGCTGATGGCCAAGGAGCTGAAGGACTTCGATCTGTTCCACGCCTGGGATATCACGCCGGAGCAGGCCATCGAGCAGGCGCTGACCTGCGAAGCCGCTGCGTTCGACGCCGATGCCCGCATCAAGAACGCTGATGGCACCACATTGAGTACTCATCAGGGCTGCCGTGTATATGGCAACAGCCATGGTTTCATCGGTGGTTATGCGTCCACTCGCCATAGCCTGAGCTGCGTGATGATCGCCGAGGCCAACGGCCAGATGCAGCGCGATTACTGGTATGACGTGAACCGCCAGGGCGATTTGCTGGCCGACCCGGTCAGCATTGGCCAGCGCGCTGCACAGCGTGCGGCGAGCCGCCTGGGCGCGCGCCCGGTGCCAACCTGCGAGGTGCCGGTGTTGTTTTCGGCGGAGTTGGCCGGCGGCTTGTTCGGCAGTTTCCTGGGGGCGATTTCCGGCGGCAACCTGTACCGCAAGTCGTCGTTCCTTGAAGGTGCGATCGGCCAGAAGCTGTTCCCCGAATGGCTGACCATCGATGAGCGTCCGCACCTGATGCGCGCCATGGGCAGTTCGGCGTTCGACGGTGATGGTCTGGCCACGTATGCCAAGCCGTTTGTCGAGAACGGGGAATTGGTGTCCTACGTATTGGGTACTTACGCCGGTCGTAAATTGGGCCTGCCAAGCACAGCAAACTCCGGTGGCGTGCACAACTTGTTCGTTACTCATGGTGATGAAGACCAGGCGGCGTTGCTGCGGCGCATGGGGCGTGGCCTGCTGGTGACCGAGTTGATGGGCCATGGCCTGAATATGGTTACGGGCGACTACTCCCGTGGTGCAGCGGGTTTCTGGGTGGAAAACGGCGAGATTCAGTTTGCCGTTCAAGAGGTGACGATTGCCGGCAACATGCGCGATATGTTCAAGCAGATCGTCGCTGTCGGAAACGACTTGGAGTTGCGTAGCAATATCCGCACGGGTTCGGTGTTGATCGAGCGGATGACCGTCGCCGGCAGCTGATCCTTCAGACGCGCTTCAACAAGAAGGCGCGCCATCTTTATAGATGGCGCGCCTTTTTTTGTGGCTGCGTGTCAGGAGGATTATCCTGCTACTATTGTTTTGATTCTCAATATCATTTAATAATAAATATCATTACCGAGTGAGCGTGGATCATGAGTTCTGTCCTGCATGAGGATCCTTACCTGGAGAGCTGGCGCTGGATGAGTCGCCAGATTCGTTGCGGCCTTGACCCCAACGAGCCGCGCCTGATCGAACACTACCTCAACGAGGGTCGATACCTGGCGTGCTGCACCGCGACCCATCCGTGGACGATCGCTGAAACCTCATTCCGCCTGTTGCTCGACACTGCCAGCGATATTGCACTGCCGTGGCATTGGCGTTCCCTGTGCCTGGACCAGGCCTGGCGCCCGCTGCGCGACCTGGAAAAACTCTCCCACTGTGCCTGCCGCCTCAAGCGCTGGCAGACCTTTGCCTGGCAATTGGCGACCTGCGAATTGCTGCCTTCCATTTCTGTTTCTGACCTGGTGCAAGGATCTAACGATGAGTAACACCCGTATCGAACGCGACAGCATGGGCGAACTGCAGGTGCCTGCCGAAGCCTTGTATGGCGCACAAACCCAGCGCGCGGTGAACAACTTCCCAATCAGTCATCAACGTATGCCCGCGCAATTCATTCGCGCTCTGATCCTGGCAAAGGCAGCTGCTGCCAAGGTTAACGTTGACCTCAAGCAGATCAGCGAAGGGCAGGGCAAGGCCATCGTCGATGCCGCCCAAGGCTTGCTGGAAGGCGACTTCATGCAGCACTTCCCGGTGGACATCTTCCAGACCGGCTCCGGCACCAGCTCCAACATGAACGCCAACGAAGTGATTGCAACCCTTGCCAGCCGCTTGCTGGGTGAGCCGGTCAACCCAAATGACCACGTGAACTGCGGCCAAAGCAGCAACGACATCATTCCGACCACGATCCACGTCAGCGCCGCGCTGGTGCTGCATGAGCAAACACTGCCCGCACTGTTGCATCTGGTGCAGGTGATCGAGCAGAAGGCGCAAGAGGTTCACCCGTTCATCAAGACTGGCCGCACTCACTTGATGGACGCCATGCCGGTGCGCATGAGCCAGGTGCTCAACGGTTGGGCGCAGCAGCTCAAGGCCAATATCGGGCATTTGCAGGACCTTCTGCCGAGTTTGCAAGCGTTGGCTCAGGGCGGTACTGCGGTCGGCACCGGAATCAACGCACACCCGGAATTCGCGGTGCGTTTCAGTCAGCAATTGAGCAGCCTGACCGGTGTGAAATTCACCCCGGGCAAGAACCTTTTCGCCCTGATTGGCTCCCAGGACACCGCCGTCGCTGTGTCCGGGCAGTTGAAAGCCACCGCCGTGTCGCTGATGAAAATCGCCAACGACCTGCGCTGGATGAACTCCGGCCCACTCGCAGGCCTGGGGGAAATCGAGCTGGAAGGCCTGCAGCCTGGTTCGTCGATCATGCCCGGCAAGGTCAACCCGGTGATCCCTGAAGCCACCGCGATGGTGGCCGCACAAGTCATCGGCAACGACACGGTCATCACGGTCGCCGGCCAGTCGGGCAACTTCGAACTGAACGTGATGCTGCCGATCATCGCCAATAACCTGCTCAGCAGCCTCGAGTTGCTGGCCAACTCCAGTCGTTTGCTGGCAGACAAGGCCATTGCCAGCTTCAAGGTCAATGAGGCCAAGCTCAAGGAAGCGCTGTCGCGCAACCCGATCCTGGTCACCGCACTCAACCCGATCATCGGTTACCAAAAGGCCGCTGAAATCGCCAAGAAGGCCTATCAGCAGGGCCGTCCGGTGATTGATGTCGCCCTTGAGCACACCGACTTGCCGCGCAGCCAACTGGAAATCCTGCTGGATCCGGAAAAGCTCACGGCCGGCGGCGTGTAATCACCGACTCTGCTTTGGAGGCTCACCATGGAGCACTGGAAACGCACGATCGAACGGGCCAATCGCTGCTTTATGGCGGGTGAATTGGTTGACGCTCGCGAGGCTTACTTGCAAGCCCTGGCCCTGGCCCAAGTGCTGTTCGAGCGCTGGGCAGATGCCGACGAAGCAGTGGCGGCTTGCGTCATTTCCCATCACAACCTGGCCGACCTGCACCTGCGGCTGAACCAGCCGGAAGAAAGCGCGGAATACCTTTGCGCTATCCACCAGCGTCTGTTGCAGACCATGCAGGACCCGCGCCTGAGCCCGCAGTTGCGGGAAGCGGCGCTGCGCCAGAGCAGCAAAACCTATGTCGAACTGTTGAATTTCATCAGCGATCACGGCGAATACCCTCGCACCCATCGCTTGCTGGGCGGTACTGCGGCGCAGCCCGCCACGCCCCACTACGGAGCACATTGAAATGACTTACACCTTGCCTGCCTTGCCTTACGCGTATGACGCCCTGGAACCGCATATCGATGCGCAAACCATGGAGATTCACTACACCAAGCACCACCAGACTTACATCAATAACCTCAACGCAGCGGTCGAAGGCACCGAGTTTGCGGGCTGGCCGGTCGAGAAACTGGTGTCCAGCGTGCAGCAACTGCCGGAAAAACTGCGCGCAGCGGTGATCAATCAGGGCGGCGGCCATGCCAACCACTCGTTGTTCTGGGCGGTGATGTCGCCCAAAGGCGGTGGCAAGCCCGAAGGTGCGTTGGGCAAAGCCCTCGACGAACAGTTGGGTGGTTTTGAGAGTTTCAAGGAAGCCTTCACCAAAGCCGCGTTGACGCGCTTCGGAAGCGGTTGGGCCTGGCTGAGCGTCACCCCGCAAAAGACTCTGGTGGTGGAGAGCAGTGGTAATCAAGACAGTCCATTGATGAACGGCAATACACCGATCCTCGGTCTGGACGTCTGGGAGCATGCCTACTACCTGCTGTACCAGAACCGCCGCCCCGAATACATCAATGCCTTCTACAGTGTTATCAACTGGCCAGAAGTTGCCGCCCGCTATCAGGCCGCTTTGGCCTGAAAATCACCCTCGACAAGATCTAAGGCCGACTATGGGGACTGACACACTGGCGATCAGCAGCGGACGAATGTTTCGTTATGCGTTTGGCTCGCTGCTGCTATTGGCAGGTACTGCATTGCTGGTGGCCCACGGGCTGGCCTGGCTGAACCTGGAACCGCGTATCCTGCGCGCCCTGCAAGGCGGCTCCATTTGCGCTCTGGGGACGGCGCTGGGCGCGGTCCCGGTACTGGTGATCCGACGCATGCCGGTGGCGCTGAGCGACACATTGCTGGGTTTTGGTGCAGGGGTGATGCTGGCGGCGACGGCGTTTTCGCTGATCGTCCCGGGCATTGCCGCGGCTGAAAGCCTGGGGCTCTCACCGTGGGGTGCCAGTGGTTTGATCAGCTTTGGCATCATGCTGGGAGCATTCGGGTTGTACTTGGTTGACCGTAAGGTCTCCGGGGCGAGTCCGGAAATGCTGGTGGGCACGCCGGACAAGCCGGTAATTCCTCCGCGAATTTGGTTGTTCGTGTTCGCCATCATCGCCCACAACATCCCCGAAGGCATGGCGGTAGGCGTTTCCGCCGGTGGTGGCATGCCGGATGCCGACAGCCTGGCCATGGGCATCGCGTTGCAGGACGTGCCCGAAGGACTGGTGATTGCGTTGGTGTTGGCCGGGGCGGGAATGTCGCGGGTCAAGGCGTTCCTGATCGGCGCTGCATCAGGTCTGGTGGAGCCCGTATTCGCTGTGCTCTGCGCCTGGCTGGTCAGCCTGGCCGAAGTGTTGTTGCCTTTGGGGTTGGCCCTGGCTGCTGGCGCGATGCTGTTGGTGGTGACCCACGAAGTCATCCCCGAATCGCGACGCAATGGTCACGAAAAACTCGCCAGCCTGGGCCTGTGCATCGGTTTTTGCTTGATGATGGTGATGGACACCGCTTTGGGGTAGGTAAAGTCTACTGTAGGAGCGAGCAAGCTCGCTTCTACAGAGGGTTATTCACCTTCGTCGAAGTAATTGTTGATCAGCGCCACCAGCGCGGCCATTGCTTCGTCTTCCTGCTCGCCTTCCGTCTTCAAGTGAATCCGGGTGCCCTTGCCGGCCGCCAGCATCATCATGGCCATGATGCTCTTGCCGTCGACCATGGATTCCGGTGTACGCCCGGCGCGGATCTGGCAGGGGAACTGCCCTGCTACGCCCACGAACTTGGCCGAGGCGCGGGCGTGCAAGCCCAGCTTGTTGATGATTTCAATTTCCAGAGCGGGCATCGCGGGGGTGTTCCTTTCAGCTAAGGTCGCGGTGGCGGACCTGGACGTTCTTGAGAGTTTGTTGCAGCACCTGGCCCAGGCGCTCGGTCAGGTAGACGGAGCGGTGATGGCCGCCAGTGCAGCCAATGGCAATGGTGACATAGGCGCGGTTGCTTGCAGCAAAGCGTGGCAGCCATTTGAGCAAGTAGGTGGAAATATCCTGGAACATCTCCTCCACATCCGGTTGCGCCGCCAGGTAATCGGCCACGGGCTGATCCAGCCCGGACTGGTCACGCAGCTCCGGTTTCCAGTACGGGTTAGGCAGGCAGCGCACATCGAACACCAGGTCGGCGTCGACCGGCATGCCGCGCTTGAACCCGAACGACTCCACGAGGAATGCCGTGCCCGGCTCCGGCTGGTTCAGCAGGCGCAGCTTGATGGCATCGCGCAACTGGTACAGGTTGAGGCTGGTGGTGTTTATCTTGAGGTCGGCGAGGTCAATGATCGGTCCCAGCAGCTTGGTTTCGTCTTCGATGGCTTCGGCCAGAGAGCGATGGGAGCTGCTGAGGGGGTGGCGCCGGCGGGTCTCGGAGAAGCGTTTGAGCAGGGTCTCTTCGTCGGCGTCCAGGTACAGCACGTCGCAATGAATGTGCTTGCCCCGCACTTCCTCGAGCAATTGCGGGAATCGCTCGAGGTGGCTGGGCAGGTTACGGGCATCAATCGAAACGGCGACAAGCGGTTGGGCCAGTTCGGTATGGATCAAGGCGCGTTCCGCCAACTCTGGCAGCAGGCCAGCGGGCAGGTTGTCGATGCAATAGAACCCGTTGTCCTCAAGAACGTTGAGGGCGGTGCTTTTACCCGAGCCGGAGCGGCCGCTGACGATGATCAAGCGCATGGTTACTGCCCGCTCTGTTCATCCAGGACAACCTGGTACAACGCCTCATTGCTGCTGGCGCTACGCAGTTTGTCGCGTACTTCCTTGCGGTCGAGCATGCTGGCGATCTGCCGGAGCAGTTCCAGGTGCGCATCGGTAGCGGCTTGCGGGACCAGCAGGACGAACAGCAGGTCTACCGGCGCACCGTCGATGGCGTCGAAATCGATGGGGGCTTCCAGGTGCAGCAGGGCACTGACAGGTGTTTCGCAGCCTTTGAGGCGACAGTGAGGAATGGCGATGCCGTTGCCAAAACCGGTGGAGCCGAGTTTTTCACGGGCAATCAACGCGTCGAAGACATCCTGCATCTCCAGATCCTGCACTTCGCGCGCGATCAGGTTGGCAATTTGTTCGAGGGCTTTCTTCTTGCTGCCACCCGGCACGTTCACGAGGGAACGGCCGGGGGTCAGGATGGTTTCAAGTCGGATCATGGGGGGAGAGTTAACGACCTGTGCCCTGAAGCAGGCTCAGATTCTTTTCCTTATGCTTTTTGAGTTGGCGGTCAAGCTTGTCGGTGAGCAAGTCGATTGCTGCATACATGTCATCATGTTCGGCATTGGCGACCACTTCTCCACCGGGTATCTGAAGAGTCGCTTCGATTTTCTGCTGAAGCTTGTCGACCTTCATGATGACCTGCACGTTGGTGATCTTGTCGAAATGACCCTCAAGCTTCCTCAGCTTCTGCTCGACATAGTCGCGTAGTGGAGGGGTGACTTCTACATGGTGTCCACTGATGTTGACTTGCATACAGCTTCTCCTTCGTTGCCAGTGCATAAAGCGGCAGGCAAAGGCGCCTGCCACTGGAACGCTGTGGCCCGCCCGTCACATCAAACGCTTACGCTCGCTGGAAGGCGCGATCCCGAGGGACTCGCGGTACTTGGCGACGGTTCGACGGGCGACCTGAATGCCTTGTGCCTCCAGTAAACCAGCGATCTTACTGTCACTCAATGGCTTTTTCTGATTTTCCGCGGCAACCAGTTTTTTGATGATCGCGCGGATCGCCGTGGACGAGCATTCACCGCCTTCGGAGGTGCTGACGTGGCTGGAGAAAAAGTATTTCAGTTCATAAATACCCCGTGGGGTATGCATGAATTTCTGCGTGGTCACGCGTGAAATGGTCGACTCATGCATGCCCACCGCTTCGGCGATGTCATGCAGTACCAGCGGCTTCATCGCCTCGTCGCCGTATTCCAGGAAGCCGCGCTGGTGCTCGACGATCTGGGTGGCGACTTTCATCAGGGTTTCGTTGCGGCTTTGCAGGCTCTTGATGAACCAGCGGGCTTCCTGCAACTGGTTGCGCATGAAGGTGTTATCGGCGCTGGTGTCGGCGCGGCGGACGAAACCGGCATATTGCGGGTTGACCCTCAGGCGTGGCACCGACTCCTGGTTCAGTTCCACCAGCCATCGCTCGTTGTCCTTGCGCACGATCACGTCGGGAACCACGTACTCGGCTTCGCTGGACTCGATTTGCGAGCCAGGGCGCGGGTTGAGGCTCTGTACCAGCTCGATGACCTGGCGCAGGTCGTCTTCCTTGAGCTTCATGCGGCGCATCAACTGGCTGTAGTCGCGGCTGCCCAGCAGGTCGATGTAGTCGGTGACCAGGCGCTGGGCCTCGGCGAGCCATGGGGTCTTGGCCGGCAGCTGGCGCAATTGCAGCAGCAGGCATTCGCTGAGGGTGCGCGCGCCGATACCGGCAGGCTCGAACTGCTGGATGCGGTGCAGGACGGCTTCGATCTCGTCCAGTTCGATATCCAGTTCGGGGTCGAAGGCTTCAAGAATTTCTTCGAGCGTCTCGTCTAGATAACCCTGATTGTTGATGCAGTCGATCAGGGTTACGGCGATCAGGCGATCGGTGTCCGACATCGGTGCCAGGTTCAGTTGCCATAGCAGATGGCTCTGCAGGCTCTCGCCGGCAGAGGTGCGGGTGGTGAAATCCCACTCGTCATCGTCGTTGCTGGGCAGGCTGCTGGCGCTGGTCTGGTAGACATCTTCCCAGGCGGTGTCGACCGGAAGCTCGTTGGGAATGCGTTCGTTCCATTCGCCTTCCTCAAGGTTGTCCACCGTGGGGGCGGTTTCCTGGTAGGAGGGTTCCTGCACGTCGGAATTGGGTTTTTGCTCGATGTTATCGGCCAGCGGGTCTGCATTATCGAAGTCGTCGCCTTCTTCCTGGCGTTCGAGCATCGGATTGGACTCCAGGGCCTCCTGGATTTCCTGTTGCAGGTCCAGGGTCGACAATTGGAGCAGGCGGATGGCCTGTTGCAGCTGCGGTGTCATCGTCAGCTGCTGGCCCATTCTCAGGACTAGCGATGGTTTCATGGCAGGGGCTTAACACCTTATTCGCCGGCGCAATGCGCCATCCACGACAGGGCGCGTGAGCGCCAAACATAAGCAAATTATATGCCTGATGTCGGGTGCTTTGCCTAGAGCGCGGTAACAATAAAAATCCGGAGGTTTTCATTGACTCCCGCGCACCTTGGCGAACGCCGTGACACCACGGTGTTTACAGGCGGAACTCGTGACCCAGATACACTTCCTTGACCAGTTCATTGGCCAGGATTGTCGCGGAATCACCTTCGGCAATCAGCTGGCCGTCATTGACGATATAGGCGGTTTCGCAGATGTCGAGCGTCTCACGGACGTTGTGGTCGGTGATCAGCACGCCGATGCCCTTGGCCTTGAGGTGATGGATGATCTGCTTGATGTCGCCGACCGAGATCGGGTCGACGCCGGCAAACGGCTCGTCCAGCAGGATGAACTTGGGTGCAGTGGCCAGGGCGCGGGCGATTTCCACGCGGCGACGCTCACCACCGGACAGGCTCATGCCGAGGTTGTCGCGGATATGGTTGATGTGGAACTCCTGCAGCAGGCTTTCCAGCTCCTTGCGACGGCCGTCACGGTCGAGTTCCTTGCGGGTCTCGAGGATCGCCATGATATTGTCCGACACCGACAGTTTGCGGAAGATCGACGCTTCCTGTGGAAGATAGCCGATACCGGCACGGGCGCGGCCGTGCATTGGCTGGTGGCTCACGTCCAGGTCATCGATCAGCACGCGCCCCTGGTCCGCCTGGACCAGGCCGACGATCATGTAGAAGCAAGTGGTCTTGCCGGCGCCGTTGGGGCCGAGCAAGCCGACGATCTGGCCGCTGTCGATCGACAGGCTGACGTCGCGCACGACCTGACGGCTTTTATAGGCCTTGGCCAGATGCTGGGCTTTCAGGGTTGCCATTACTCGGCCTTCTTCTTCGGCTGGATAACCATGTCGATCCGTGGACGAGGCGCGGTGACCTTGTTGCCATTGGCACGACCGGCGTTTGCAATCTGTTTCACGGTGTCATAGGTGATCTTCTCACCTTCCGTGGAGTTGCCATCGGGGCTGAGCACCTTGGCCTGGTCGATCAGGACGATGCGGTTCTGCTGGGCATGGTATTGGATGGTCTTGCCGTAGCCCTTCATCGGTCCGGTATCGGTCGCGGACTGCTTCTGTTCGAAGTAAGCCAGGTTGCCGACCGAGGTCACGACATCGATATCGCCGGTCTTGGTGCGCGTAAGCGTCACGGTATTGCCGGTGATTTTCATCGAACCCTGCGTGATGATCACGCCGCCGGTGTAGGTGGCCACGCCTTGCTTGTCATCCAGTTGCGCATCGTCAGCTGAAATGTGGATCGGCTGCTGGCTATCGTTCGGCAGAGCCCAGGCGCTCACGCTTCCCAGTGCTGCGCCCAGGCCGAGCAAAATAGGGAGAGTTTTAACGAGCCTCATACTGTCCTCTTACGTTCGATAGCAGGTGTATCCTGCTTTCTTTCAAATACGCTTTCATTCCCTTGCCAGTCGATACACCGCCAGCGCCGTCGATTCTAACGTCTTGCTCGGTCTGCGCATATTGCTTCTGCGGGAATACGGTCATGCGACTGCTGGTAATCACGGTCTCACGGCTTTTATCGTCAGTGCGCGCAATGCGCACCGAGTCGATCAGTTCCACCTCGGTACCGTCCGGGTTGACCTCGCCACGCTTGCTGGTGACGTGCCATGGGAACTCGGTACCGCGGTAAATGTTCATGTCCGGGTTGGTCAGCAGGGTGACTTCGGTGGCCTTCACATGCTCGACCTTGTCCGAGGTCATCTCGTATTGCACCTTGCCGTCAGGCAGGAACTGCACGCTTTTGGCATTGATGGCGTAATAGTCGATAGCGCCCTCGTCAACCTGCGCAGCAGGCTGGTCGAGAAAGCGCTCCGGGCTGATATTCCAGTAGCCCACCGCCAGGAACAGCGCGGCGATGACCCCGAATAACAGGAAGTTGCGAATCTTTTTGCTCGGCATAAAACGCTCTATAAGTAGGCGGCGTGGGCCGCTTCAAGGCTGCCCTGGGCACGCAGGATCAGCTCGCAGAACTCGCGGGCGGCACCTTCGCCGCCGCGGGCGCTGGTGATGCCATGGGCGTGTTCGCGAACAAACGCCGCCGCATTGGCGACGGCCATGCCCAGGCCTACTCGGCGAATCACCGGCAGGTCTGGCAGGTCGTCACCCAAGTAGGCGACCTGCTCATAGCTTAGGTTGAGTTGGCCAAGAAGCTCGTCCAGAACCACCAGTTTATCCTCGCGGCCCTGATACAGGTGAGGAATCCCCAGGTTTTGTGCACGCCGTTCCACAACGGGCGTTTTCCGGCCGCTGATAATTGCCGTTTGCACGCCCGCCGCCATCAACATTTTGATGCCCTGGCCGTCCAGCGTGTTGAATGTCTTGAATTCGCTGCCGTCTTCGAGAAAGTACAAGCGGCCGTCGGTCAGCACACCGTCAACGTCGAAAATCGCGAGTTTGATATTTTTGCCGCGTTGCAACAGGTCGCTGGTCATCTACATCACTCCTGCACGCAGCAAGTCGTGCATGTTCAGGGCGCCAATCGGGCGGTCGTCGCCATCAACCACCACCAGCGCGCCGATCTTGTGGTCTTCCATGATCTTCAAGGCTTCGGCTGCCAGCATCTCGGGGCGCGCGGTCTTGCCGTGGGGTGTCATTACCGCGTCGATGGTGGCGGTGTGGATATCAATCGTGCGGTCCAGGGTACGGCGCAGGTCGCCGTCGGTGAAGACCCCGGCCAGGCGGCCATCGGCCTCGAGGATCACGGTCATGCCCAGGCCCTTGCGGGTCATTTCCATCAGCGCGTCTTTCAGCAGGGTGCCGCGCTGGACGTGAGGCAATTCATCGCCCGAGTGCATGACGTTTTCCACTTTCAGCAGCAGGCGGCGGCCCAGGGCGCCGCCTGGATGGGAAAACGCGAAGTCTTCAGCGGTAAACCCCCGGGCTTCCAGCAGTGCTACGGACAAGGCATCGCCCATGACCAGTGCCGCGGTGGTGGAGGAGGTGGGTGCCAGGTTCAGCGGGCAGGCCTCGTGGTCCACGTGGACGTTCAGGTTCACTTCGGCGGCCTTGGCCAGCGTCGACTCCGGGTTGCCGGTGATGCTGATCATCTTGATGCCCAGGCGTTTGATCAGCGGCAACAGGGTCACGATTTCGTTGGTCGTGCCGGAGTTGGACAGGGCAAGGATGATGTCATCCTTGGTGATCATTCCCATGTCGCCGTGGCTGGCTTCGGCCGGGTGCACGAAAAACGCGGTGGTTCCGGTGCTGGCCAGGGTGGCGGCGATCTTGTTGCCGACGTGGCCGGATTTGCCCATGCCGACCACCACGACGCGGCCCTTGCTGGCCAGAATCATCTCGCAGGCGCGTACGAAATCCGCGTCAATATGCGCCAGCAAGCCTTCTACGGCTTCAAGCTCGAGGCGGATGGTGCGTTGTGCGGATTGAATAAGGTCGCTGGATTGGCTCATGTCTGAAATCGTATAGCCTGACGAAAAGTCGGCGATTATAGCGGTAATGATCAATTCCCTCACGCAAGTTCGTCAGGGTTTGTTCGCAATGTGCTTGAGATTCAACCCCAGCAACGATTTTTCCCTGTCCCCAATCTGAACAAGCACTGTTCCGGCCTTGGGCGCCTTGTACCAGCAGTGATATAGTTCGCCGCCAGTTCGGTCCGCCCAGCCCACGTGGCCAACTATTGCACAAAGGTTGCAAACGTTTGTCGCAAGCGTGGTGTCTGAGTGAGAGGCTGCATCCCAAGGAGTTTAGATGAGTGCCGATAACGCCTACGCGGTCGAGCTGAAGGGACTGACCTTCAAGCGCGGGACGCGCAGCATCTTCAATAACGTCGATATCCGCATTCCGCGCGGCAAGGTCACGGGCATCATGGGGCCTTCCGGTTGCGGCAAGACCACGCTGCTGCGCCTGATGGGCATGCAATTGCGCCCCAGTGCGGGAGAAGTGTGGGTCAACGGCCAGAACCTGCCGACGCTGTCGCGCAGCGATCTGTTCGATGCACGCAAGCACATGGGTGTGCTGTTCCAGAGCGGTGCGCTGTTCACTGATCTTGATGTTTTCGAGAACGTGGCCTTTCCGCTGCGGGTGCATACCCAGCTGTCCGATGAGATGATTCGTGACATTGTGTTGCTGAAACTGCAGGCCGTAGGCCTTCGCGGCGCCATCGACCTGATGCCCGATGAATTGTCTGGTGGGATGAAGCGCCGTGTGGCGCTGGCGCGTGCCATCGCCCTCGACCCGCAGATTCTCATGTACGACGAGCCCTTCGTCGGTCAGGACCCCATCGCCATGGGCGTGCTGGTGCGTCTGATCCGTCTGCTCAACGATGCACTGGGCATCACCAGCATCGTGGTCTCCCACGATCTTGCAGAAACCGCGAGCATTGCCGATTACCTCTATGTAGTGGGCGATGGCCAGGTGCTGGGGCAGGGCACGCCCGAAGAGCTGATGAACGCCGACAACCCGCGCATTCGCCAATTCATGACCGGCGATCCTGATGGCCCGGTGCCTTTTCACTTTCCGGCGGCGGATTACCGCTCAGATCTTCTGGGGAAGCGCTGATGCGCAAGACATCTCTTATCGAGAAGGTTCGCCTTTTCGGTCGCTCGGGCATCGACATCGTCGAAGTGCTGGGCCGTTCGACGATTTTCCTGTTCCACGCATTGCTCGGCCGTGGCGGCATTGGCGGCGGCTTTGGCCTGCTGGTCAAGCAGTTGCATTCGGTGGGCGTGATGTCCCTGGTGATCATCGTGGTCTCCGGGGTGTTCATCGGCATGGTGCTGGCGTTGCAGGGCTTCAATATCCTGTCCAGCTATGGTTCGGAGCAGGCGGTGGGGCAGATGGTCGCCCTGACGCTGTTGCGTGAACTGGGGCCGGTGGTGACCGCCCTGCTGTTCGCCGGGCGCGCGGGCTCCGCGCTGACTGCCGAAATCGGCAACATGAAGTCCACCGAACAGCTGTCCAGCCTGGAAATGATCGGCGTGGACCCGCTCAAGTACATTGTTGCCCCACGCCTGTGGGCCGGCTTCATTTCCCTGCCACTGCTGGCGATGATCTTCAGCGTGGTCGGGATCTGGGGTGGTTCGTGGGTGGCGGTGGACTGGCTGGGCGTCTACGACGGCTCCTACTGGGCCAACATGCAGAACAGCGTGACGTTCACTGGCGACGTGCTCAACGGCATCATAAAGAGCATCGTGTTCGCCTTTGTTGTCACCTGGATCGCCGTATTCCAAGGCTATGACTGTGAGCCCACCTCAGAAGGGATCAGTCGCGCCACCACCAAGACCGTTGTGTACGCCTCGCTGGCGGTACTGGGCCTTGACTTCATTTTGACCGCCTTGATGTTTGGAGATTTCTGATGCAAAACCGCACTGTGGAAATCGGTGTCGGCCTTTTCTTGCTGGCTGGCATCCTGGCTTTACTCTTGTTGGCCCTGCGCGTCAGCGGCCTGTCGGCCAGCCCCACTGCCGACACTTATAAACTTTACGCATACTTCGACAATATCGCCGGTTTGACTGTCAGAGCTAAAGTGACCATGGCCGGTGTGACCATCGGCAAGGTCACGGCAATCGATCTGGATCGCGACAGCTTCACCGGCCGAGTGACGATGCAACTGGACAAGAAGGTAGATAATCTGCCGACTGACTCCACTGCATCTATTCTCACTGCGGGTCTGCTGGGCGAGAAATACATCGGTATCAGCGTGGGTGGGGAAACAGCCCTGCTCAAGGATGGCTCGACAATCCACGACACACAGTCGTCGCTGGTACTTGAGGACCTGATCGGTAAATTCCTGCTTAATACGGTCAATAAAGACGCCAAATGAGGAATCTGTTCATGATCTCTACCTTGCGACGTGGCCTGCTGGTGCTGTTGGCAGCGCTGCCGCTGATAGCTAACGCGGCAGGTTCTGCGCACGATCTGGTGCAGGACACGACCAACAAAATGCTGGCTGACCTCACTGCCAATAAAGAGCAGTACAAGCAAGATCCGAGCAAGTTTTACGATGCGCTCAATGCCATTGTCGGCCCGGTGGTCGATGCCGAAGGCATTTCCCGCAGCATCATGACGGTCAAGTATTCGCGCAAGGCGACGCCTGCGCAGATGCAGACCTTCCAGGAAAACTTCAAGAAAGGCCTGTTCCAGTTCTATGGCAACGCGCTGCTCGAGTACAACAACCAGGGCATTACCGTTGCGCCTGCCGGGGACGAGTCGGGTAATCGCACCAGCGTCAACATGAGCGTCAAGGGCAACAACGGTGCCGTCTACCCTGTGCAATACACGCTCGAGAAGGTCAACGGCGAGTGGAAGCTGCGCAACGTGATCATCAACGGTATCAACATCGGCAAGCTGTTCCGTGATCAGTTCGCTGACGCGATGCAGCGTAATGGCAACGACCTGGACAAAACCATCAACGGTTGGGCCGGTGAAGTCGCCAAAGCCAAGGAAACATCCGATAAAGAAGCCGGGAAGCCTGTGCAATGACCGAGTCGGCTGTTCGTCTTGGCGACGCCGGTGAGTTGTTCCTCAGCGGCGTGCTGGATTACCGCACCGGGCCTGAGCTGCGCAAGCAGGGTCAGGCGCTGATCAAAACCAGCACTGCGCCCGCGTTGGTGCTGGATTGTTCTGCCGTGACCAAGTCCAGCAGCGTCGGCTTGTCGCTGCTGCTGTGCTTCATGCGTGATGCTGAGGCGGCCAGGAAGCCGGTCAGCATCCGGGCATTGCCCGAAGACATGCGCGAAATCGCCGAAGTTTCCGGTCTGACCGAGCTGCTGGCGCATCCTTAATACACATTATTAAAGAGGCCCCCCGTCAGAGTCCTGCTATGCGGGGTTCGCAGGCGCGGGGCTTTTTTGTATGATGTGCGACCCGCGCGCACTGGGCGCCGATAGAGGTTGAGCATGCAGGCCCTAGAAGTTAAGAGCTTTCTTGAAGGAAAGCTGCCGGAAACGACCGTTGAAGTTGAAGGCGAAGGCTGCAACTTCCAGCTGAACGTGATTAGCGATGAACTGGCGGCACTCAGCCCGGTCAAGCGTCAGCAGCAGATCTATGCCCATTTGAACCCGTGGATCACCGATGGCAGCATCCATGCGGTCACTATGAAATTTTTCAGCCGCGCGGCCTGGGCCGAGCGCACCTGAGCCCCCAAGGCGTCGAGATTCTTATGGATAAATTGATTATTACCGGCGGTGCCCGCCTTGATGGCGAGATTCGCATCTCCGGTGCAAAAAACTCCGCCTTGCCGATCCTGGCAGCGACCCTGCTGTGCGATGGCCCGGTGACCGTGGCCAACCTGCCGCACCTGCACGACATCACCACCATGATCGAGTTGTTCGGTCGCATGGGTATCGAGCCGGTGATCGACGAGAAACTGGCCGTCGAAATCGACCCACGCACCATCAAGACCCTGATAGCCCCGTACGAACTGGTGAAAACCATGCGTGCGTCGATCCTGGTGCTTGGCCCGATGGTTGCCCGTTTCGGCGAAGCCGAAGTCGCCCTGCCTGGCGGTTGCGCCATTGGCTCGCGTCCGGTTGACCTGCACATCCGTGGCCTTGAAGCCATGGGCGCCGTTATCGACGTCGAAGGCGGCTACATCAAGGCCAAGGCGCCGGAAGGCGGCCTGCGTGGCGCCAACTTCTTCTTTGATACTGTCAGTGTGACCGGCACCGAGAACATCATGATGGCCGCTGCCCTGGCCAAAGGCCGCAGCGTCCTGCAAAACGCCGCGCGCGAGCCGGAAGTGGTCGACCTGGCCAACTTCCTGAACGCCATGGGCGCGAAGGTTTCCGGTGCGGGCACCGACACCATCACCATCGATGGCGTAGAGCGTCTGCATACCGCCACCTACAAGGTAATGCCTGACCGCATCGAGACCGGTACCTACCTGGTTGCCGCCGCCGTCACCGGTGGCCGCGTCAAGGTCAAGGACACCGATCCGACTATCCTGGAAGCGGTCCTGGAAAAGCTGCGCGAAGCCGGTGCGGAAATCACTACCGGTGAAGACTGGATCGAGCTGAACATGCACGGCAAGCGTCCCAAGGCCGTCAACGTGCGTACCGCTCCGTACCCGGCGTTCCCGACCGATATGCAAGCGCAGTTCATCTCCCTGAACGCGATTGCCGAAGGCACCGGTGCCGTGATCGAGACCATCTTCGAAAACCGCTTCATGCACGTGTACGAATTGCACCGCATGGGCGCGAAGATCCAGGTCGAAGGCAACACCGCCATCGTCACCGGCACCGAGAAACTCAAGGGCGCGCCAGTCATGGCCACCGACCTGCGTGCATCGGCCAGCCTGGTGATCTCGGCGCTGATCGCCGAAGGCGACACCCTGATCGACCGCATCTACCACATAGACCGTGGTTACGAGTGCATTGAAGAAAAACTGCAGATGCTCGGCGCGAAAATCCGCCGCGTACCGGGTTAGTCCCGGAAGCTGTAACGGTGGGGGAGGGTAATCTTTCTCCACAGGATTTGTTTCAAATCGAGGCTGTAATGGCCTCGATCTGTGTCCGGCGCCGTTTGCGACCGGACCGCAATAGCCTGATAAAGGATTGACGTTTCCCATGTTGACCATCGCACTGTCCAAGGGCCGCATCCTTGACGACACGTTGCCGCTTCTGGCTGAAGCGGGCATCGTGCCGACCGAGAATCCGGACAAGAGCCGCAAGCTGATCATCCCCACGACCCAGGACGACGTGCGCCTGTTGATCGTGCGCGCTACCGACGTGCCGACCTACGTTGAACATGGCGCGGCCGACCTCGGCGTCGCCGGTAAAGACGTGCTGATGGAATACGGTGGCCAGGGCCTGTACGAGCCGTTGGACCTGCGTATTGCCCTGTGCAAGCTGATGACCGCCGGCCGTGTCGGTGATGTGGAGCCGAAGGGCCGCCTGCGCGTGGCGACCAAGTTCGTCAACGTCGCCAAGCGCTACTACGCCGAGCAAGGCCGCCAGGTCGACATCATCAAGCTTTACGGCTCGATGGAGCTGGCACCGTTGATCGGCCTGGCTGACAAGATCATCGACGTGGTCGACACCGGTAACACCCTGCGCGCCAACGGTCTTGAGCCGCAGGACTTCATTGCCGACATCAGCTCCCGTCTGATCGTCAACAAGGCATCGATGAAGATGCAGCACGCCCGTATCCAGGCGTTGATCGACACGCTGCGCAAGGCAGTGGAGTCGCGACACCGCGGTTGACCTACCCGCGCGGCCCTGGGTCGCGCCCGTCTATCCGCCTCATAGCCAGAATTCTCAGGTGCCCAAGCGGATCGACTGCTAACTTTCGGCGCCTGAGCATTTTTGCCAATCCTATGAGGCCCTCGCTATGACCACGTCCACTGCAATTGCCCGACTCAACGCTGCCGACCCGGATTTCGCCCATCATCTGGATCATCTGCTGAGCTGGGAAAGCGTGTCCGACGATTCGGTCAACCAGCGGGTGCTCGACATCATCAAGGCCGTGCGCGAGCGCGGTGATGCGGCGCTGGTGGACTTCACCCGCCAGTTTGACGGTCTTGACGTCAAGTCCATGGCTGACCTGATCCTGCCCCGCGAACGCCTGGAGCTGGCCCTGACGCGCATCACCGCGCCGCAGCGCGAAGCCCTGGAAGTGGCGGCGGCGCGTGTGCGCAGCTACCACGAAAAACAGAAACAGGACTCCTGGAGCTACACCGAGGCCGACGGTACTGTGCTGGGCCAGAAGGTCACGCCGCTGGACCGCGCCGGTTTGTACGTGCCGGGTGGCAAGGCTTCGTACCCTTCATCGGTGCTGATGAACGCGATCCCGGCCAAAGTGGCGGGCGTGACCGAGGTGGTCATGGTGGTGCCGACGCCGCGTGGTGAAATCAACGAGCTGGTGCTGGCAGCGGCCTGCATCGCCGGTGTTGATCGGGTTTTCACCATCGGTGGTGCCCAAGCCGTTGCCGCCCTGGCCTATGGCACTGAAAGCGTACCGAAGGTCGACAAAGTGGTCGGCCCCGGCAACATCTATGTTGCCACTGCCAAGCGCCATGTGTTCGGCCAGGTCGGTATCGACATGATCGCCGGCCCTTCGGAAATCCTCGTGGTGTGCGACGGTCAGACCGATCCGGACTGGATCGCCATGGACCTGTTCTCCCAGGCCGAGCACGACGAAGACGCCCAGGCGATCCTGGTCAGTCCGGACGCCGAGTTCCTCGACAGGGTCGCGGCCAGCATCAATAAGCTGCTGCCGACCATGGAGCGCGCCGAGATCATCGAGAAATCGATCAATGGCCGTGGTGCGCTGATCCTGGTGCGCGACATGGAGCAAGCCATCGACGTGGCCAACCGCATCGCGCCGGAGCACCTGGAGTTGTCCGTCGCCGACCCACAAGCCTGGCTGCCGTCGATTCGCCACGCCGGTGCGATCTTCATGGGCCGCCACACCAGCGAGGCCCTGGGCGACTACTGCGCAGGCCCGAACCACGTGCTGCCGACTTCCGGCACCGCGCGTTTCTCGTCGCCGCTGGGGGTGTATGACTTCCAGAAGCGTTCGTCGATCATTTTCTGCTCGCCGCAGGGCGCTTCCGAGCTGGGCAAGACTGCCTCGGTGCTGGCCCGTGGTGAATCCCTCAGCGCGCACGCCCGCAGCGCCGAATACCGCATCCTTGAAGAGAAGGGGAACTGAGACATGAGCAAATTCTGGAGCCCTTTCGTCAAGGACCTCGTGCCTTACGTGCCCGGTGAACAACCGAAGCTGACCAAACTGGTCAAGCTCAATACCAATGAAAACCCCTACGGTCCGTCGCCCAAAGCGTTGGCGGCAATGCAGGCCGAGTTGAATGACAACCTGCGCCTGTACCCGGACCCCAACAGCGACCTGCTCAAACAGGCGGTGGCCACGTATTACGGGATCGACGCCGCTAAAGTCTTCCTCGGCAACGGTTCCGACGAAGTGCTGGCGCACATTTTCCACGGTTTGTTCCAGCACGACCTGCCGCTGCTGTTCCCGGATATCAGCTACAGCTTCTATCCGGTTTACTGCGGCCTTTATGGCATCAAGTCCGACCCGGTGCCGCTGGATGACCAGTTCCAGATTCGCGTGGCGGATTACGCCAAGCCCAACGGCGGGATCATTTTTCCCAACCCGAACGCGCCGACCGGCTGCGTGCTGGCGCTGGACGCGGTGGAGCAGATCCTCAAGGCCAGCCCGGATTCGGTGGTGGTGGTCGATGAAGCCTATATCGACTTCGGCGGTGAAACCGCGATCAGCCTGGTGGATCGCTACCCGAACCTGCTGGTCACCCAGACCCTGTCCAAATCGCGCTCACTGGCCGGTTTGCGTGTGGGCCTGGCCGTGGGCCACCCGGACTTGATCGAGGCGCTGGAGCGGGTCAAGAACAGCTTCAACTCCTATCCACTGGACCGCCTGGCGATTGTTGGCGCGGCGGCGGCGTTCGAGGACCGTGAGTATTTCGAGAAGACGTGCCGGTTGGTGATCGACAGTCGCGACAAGCTGGTCGCGCAACTGGAAGAGAAAGGCTTTGAAGTGCTGCCCTCGGCAGCCAACTTCATCTTTGCCCGTCACCCACGGCACGACGCTGCGGGCCTGGCGGCCAAGTTGCGTGAGCAAGGGGTGATCGTGCGGCACTTCAAGCAGGAGCGGATTGCCCAGTTCCTGCGGATCAGCATCGGTACGCCGGAGCAGAACCAGGCGTTGATCGATGGGCTCGGTGAGCTCTAAGCCACACTGAAGAGCAAAATGTGGGAGGGGGCTTGCCCCCGATTGCGGTGTATCAGTCAGCTAATGCATTGACTGACACACTGCTATCGGGGGCAAGCCCCCTCCCACATTGGGTTTCGCGGTACTGGTTAGAGCAACGGCTCATCCGACTTCTTGTTCTTCCAACCATCATTGCCCGGCAGCAGCAGGTTCAAGCCAATCGCCACCACCGCACACAGGGCGATGCCCTTGAGGCCGAAGTCATCCGGGCCGGTGCCGGTGCCGACCAGCACACCGCCAATCCCGAACACCAGGGTCACCGATACAATCACCAGGTTGCGCGCTTCGCCCAGGTCGATCTTGTGGCGGATCAGCGTGTTCATCCCTACCGCGGCAATCGAGCCGAACAGCAGGCACAGAATCCCGCCCATCACCGGCACCGGAATGCTCTGCAGCAACGCGCCGAACTTGCCGATGAACGCCAGGCTGATGGCAAACACCGCTGCCCAGGTCATGATCTTCGGGTTGTAGTTCTTGGTCAGCATCACCGCGCCGGTCACTTCGGCGTAGGTGGTGTTGGGTGGGCCGCCGAACAGACCGGCAGCCGTGGTGGCAATGCCGTCACCCAGCAGGGTGCGGTGCAGGCCGGGCTTCTTCAAGTAGTCGCGACCGGTCACGCTGCCCACCGCAATCACGCCGCCGATATGTTCGATTGCCGGGGCCAGGGCCACCGGGACGATGAACAGGATCGCCTGCCAGTTGAATTCCGGCGCGGTGAAGTGGGGCAGGGCGAACCACGGGGCCGCCGCGATCTTCGCCGTGTCGACCACGCCAAAGTAGAACGACATGGCGAAGCCCACCAGCACGCCGGAGATGATCGGCACCAGGCGGAAAATGCCTTTGCCGAACACCGCCACGATCAAGGTGGTCAGCAGCGCAGGCATCGAGATCATCATCGCGGTCTGGTAATGGATCAGCTCAGCGCCATCACCGGCTTTACCCATCGCCATGTTCGCGGCAATCGGCGCCATGGCCAGGCCGATGGAGATGATCACCGGCCCGATCACCACGGGCGGCAGCAGCCGGTCGATAAACCCGGTGCCTTTGATCTTCACTGCCAGGCCCAGGAAGGTGTACACGAAACCCGCCGCCATCACCCCGCCCATGGTCGCCGCGAGGCCGAACTGGCCCTTGGCGAGAATGATCGGGGTAATGAAGGCAAAGCTCGATGCCAGGAAGACCGGCACCTGGCGCCCCGTCACCACCTGGAACAGCAACGTGCCCAGGCCAGCGGTGAACAGTGCGACGTTTGGATCAAGACCTGTGATCAGTGGCATCAACACCAGCGCACCAAATGCTACGAAGAGCATTTGTGCGCCAGACAGGATCTGGCGCCAAAGCGGGTCGTTGAATTCATCCTGCATGCTCACGCGTCCTTCTGCTTGGTGCCGAAGATCTTGTCACCGGCATCGCCCAGGCCTGGGATGATGTAGCCGTGTTCATTCAGGCGCTCGTCGATGGAGGCGGTGTAGATCTGCACATCCGGGTGGGCCTTCTCGACGGCGGCAATGCCTTCGGGCGCGGCCACCAGCACCATGGCGCGTATGTCCTTGCAGCCGGCTTTTTTCAGCAGATCGATAGTGGCAACCATGGAGCTGCCGGTGGCGAGCATCGGGTCGATGATCATCGCCAGGCGCTCGTTGATTTCCGGGACGAGTTTTTCCAGGTAGGTGTGGGCCTGCAAGGTTTCTTCGTTGCGGGCCACGCCCACGGCGCTGACCTTGGCGCCCGGTATCAGGCTGAGGACGCCTTCGAGCATGCCGATACCGGCGCGCAGGATCGGCACCACGGTGATTTTCTTACCGGCGATTTTCTCGACCTGGACGGGACCGGCCCAACCAGGGATTTCGTAGCTCTCCAAAGGTAAATCCTTGGTCGCTTCGTAGGTGAGCAACGCTCCGACTTCCTGAGCAAGCTCACGGAAGTTCTTCGTGCTAATGTCGGCGCGGCGCATAAGGCCGAGCTTGTGTCGGATCAGCGGGTGGCGGATCTCGCGAGTGGGCATGGGAAAGGCTCCGGCGGCGGGCAAAAAAACCGGCCTAGATTAATCTATCCGAGGGTGTTGTCCTATAGACATCTAGTACGTTAGTCCATTAAGGCTTGCTCGGAGCGCACGAGAAGCGTACCTTCGCCCGCTTTTCTTGCCACAGCACCCCCTTGGAGAGCGCCATGTCCGCTGATCTCGAGCATATCCGTCAAATCATGCGCGAGGCTGACTGCCTGTACACCGAAGCGCAAGTCGAAGAAGCGATCGCCAAGGTCGGCGCACACATCAGCCGCGAAATGGCCGACACCAACCCGGTGGTCTTCTGCGTGATGAACGGTGGCCTGATCTTCGCCGGCAAATTGCTGACCCACCTGCAATTCCCGCTGGAAGCGTCCTATCTGCACGCCACCCGTTATCGCAACGAAACCAGCGGCGGCGACCTGTTCTGGAAGGCCAAGCCGGAAGTCTCGTTCATCGACCGCGACGTGCTGATCATCGACGACATCCTCGACGAAGGTCATACCCTGGGCGCGATCATCGACTTCTGCAAACATGCCGGCGCGCGCAAAGTGCACACCGCCGTGCTGATCGACAAGGACCACGACCGCAAGGCGCGTCCGGACCTGAAAGCCGATTACGTCGGCCTGCCGTGCATCGACCGCTACATCTTCGGTTACGGCATGGACTACAAAGGCTACTGGCGCAACGCCAATGGCATTTTCGCCGTCAAAGGGATGTAAGCCATGGCCCGCTTTCTTGATCAGACGCTGTTTGCCGAACTGGCCGAGAAAGCGGCCATCCACCCCCGTGGCCGGCACCACCATAACTTCCACCAGATGGAAGAACCCTGCCATCGCCTGGCGGTGGGCCTGCAACCTGACACTTATGTACCGCCGCATCGGCACCTGAGTGCGGACAAGGCAGAAACCTTGCTGGTGCTGCAGGGCCGCTTGGGCTTGCTGGTCTTCAACGAAACCGGCGAGGTCGTTGCCAAGCGTGTCATGCAGGCTGGCGGTGAATGCGCCGGTGTCGATCTGCCGCCGGGGGTGTTCCATGGCCTGGTGGTGCTGGAGCCCGACACGGTGATGTTCGAGTGCAAGGCCGGGCCTTATCGTCCGGTGGGCGAGGGCGAACAGCCCGACTGGGCGCCCCGCGAAGGCGAGGCCGGTGTGGCCGAGTACCAACGCTGGATGCTTGCCCAGTTCGATTGAGCTACAGTGCTGGGCCCACCTTGCCGGAGCGGCCCATGAGCCTGTTGATACGCACCTGCGCCGCCCTGGCGCTGACCCTCAGTTTGCCGCTGGCTGCCGCGCCTGCGCCGATGCACAGCCAATTCCTGCCTTCGGACGACCTGACCCTGCGCGCTGAAGCGCCGGAGCAGCAGCAACTGTTGCAAGTCACCGACTACGCGGTGGTGGTGGGCAACCAGCGCCAGTCCAGCCAGCAGCCGATCCCGGTGACCTCGCCGCTGATGATCCGTCTCAAGGGCAAGTCCCTGAACAAAGGTGCGACCATCGCCCAGGTGGTGCTCAATTTCGACGCCGAAAGCAAAAGCCTGAAAAAGCCGGTGTATGACGACTCCAGCAAAACCCTGACGCTGTCTTACCCCTTGGCCCAATACCGGGTGATTGTCGACCTGCTGCGCAATGACACGGTGTATGTACAGTTCCTCAGTTATGCCAACGGGCATATCTGGGCGGATTTGCACACGGGTGCGGTTAAAGCCAGGTAGGCCCCGCCTACACAAGCCCGCGCCCCGCAGGTAGACTTCAAACCCCGTGTAAATGTCTGCAGGCTGGAGTCGGTAATGCGTAAAGATAAGAAACAGGTGATTGGTGACGAGATCGGCGACGATCAGATCAAGTTGTTCCTGGACTTCGAGCCGGTCGACGCAACTTCTCCGTCCCTGCACAAGCTGATCAAGGCCTACCGTGGCCTGCGTATCGACGATTTCGAGCGGTTCCTGGGTTTCTTCAAGGAAGCCGGCCTGGACCTCGACGGCAAGGATGCGCATGGCCAGACCTTCGTCGACCTGATCAAGGACCAGCGCAACGCGGACGAGTACATCGAACTGATCGAAAACGCTCGCGGCTGATTATCCGATACACAAAAAAAACGCCCCGTTCTCATGCCGAGAACGGGGCGTTTTTTATTGCCTCAAGGCCTCAAGCGTAGCTCTCGGTCTCGGCGGCAGGCTCAACCAGTTCCAGGCTGATGTTGTTCTGCGCGTTGATCTTGCGATACAACTCGGCATCCGTTTCCAGGACCTTTTCACGGGCCGGGAAGATCTCGTGCAGTTTGGCAGCCCACTCACCGGCGGCTTTTTCCGGGAAGCACTTCTCGATCAACTCCAGCATGATCGAAACGGTCACCGAAGCACCCGGGGACGCGCCCAGCAGCGCCGCGAGCGAGCCGTCTTTGGCCGCGACCAGCTCGGTGCCGAATTGCAGCACGCCGCCTTTTTTCGGGTCTTTCTTGATGATCTGCACCCGTTGGCCGGCCACTTCCAGGCGCCAGTCTTCGGCTTTCGCCTCGGGGTAGAAGCGGCGCAGGGATTCCAGGCGCTGCTCCATGGACTGCATCACTTCGCTGACCAGGTACTTGGTCAAGTCCATGTTGTCGCGGGCCACGGCCAGCATCGGGCCGATGTTGCCGGCGCGAACCGACAGCGGCAGGTCGAGGAACGAGCCGTGCTTGAGGAACTTGGTGGTGAAACCGGCGTAAGGCCCGAACAGCAGGGACTTCTTGCCATCGACCACGCGGGTGTCCAGGTGCGGCACGGACATCGGCGGCGAACCCACGGCAGCCTGGCTGTAGACCTTGGCCTGGTGGTGCTTGACCACTTCCGGGTTGTCGCAACGCAGCCACTGGCCGCTGACCGGGAAGCCGCCAAAGCCTTTGCTTTCTTCGATGCCCGAGGCTTGCAGCAGCGGCAGGGCCGCGCCGCCGGCGCCGAGGAACACGAACCTGGCGTCGACTTCGCGGCTGCTGCCGCTGTTGACGTCCTTGATGCTTACGGTCCAGCCCGCGCCGTTGCGCTTGAGGCCGGTGACGCGCTTGCTGTACTTGACCTGGGCGTCTGCCGAGCTGGTCAGGTGGCTGAGCAACTGGTTGGTCAGCGCGCCGAAATTCACGTCCGTGCCGTTCATTACACGGGTGGCTGCGATTTTCTCGTCGAGCGGACGCCCCGGCATCATCAGCGGCATCCACTCGGCCATCTCGCTACGGTCTTCGGTGTAGTGCATGTCCGAAAACGCGTGGTGCTGGCTGAGGGTTTCAAAGCGCTTCTTGAGGAAGGACACGCCTTTTTCGCCCTGCACGAAGCTCAGGTGCGGCACCGGGCTGATAAAGGACCTGGACGAGCCAAAGGTGCCCTTTTTGGTCAGGTACGCCCAGAACTGCTTCGACACCTCGAATTGGGTGTTGATGTGCACGGCTTTCTTGATGTCGATGGAGCCATCGGCGGCCTGCGGCGTGTAGTTCAGCTCACACAGCCCGGCGTGGCCGGTACCGGCGTTGTTCCACGGGTTGGAACTTTCCGCGGCACCCGAATCCATCAGCTCAACGACTTCCAGCTTCAGGCCGGGGTCGAGCTCTTTGAGCAGTACGGCCAGGGTGGCGCTCATGATGCCGGCCCCTACCAGTACTACGTCGACTGCTTCGTTATGCGCCATTTAACGCGTCTCCAAAATCTGCAGCACCAAATTGACGGCATGGCTGCCAGGAGTGATGGGGCGGTTCACGTGTTGCCCCAGGTTACCCATGGCCAGGATCGCCATGTCCGATTCGCAATTCTTTGCATGTTCAGCGCACGCTTCCTGCCGGGCTAATCTGCCTATGAACGCATTCATGGGCGCCTGTGGCAATTCGACTTATGGTCAAAGCGTGCGATTCGTGCAACCAATCCGTAGCGGACAGGCTCAAGCTCCCGTTGTTGAGGAGTACTCGATCCTGTGTGGTTGGGCTGTTCCAGACGCTGATGGTGCTTGTACAAACGCCAAACTATTCATTTGCTCGCCACACTCTTGTGAAGTTGTGAAAACCCGTTTTTTCACGCTCTTTTGAAGACGTGAACCTCAAAAAAGGGCTGCCCCAGCCTGGCACCTGGCCCCTAGCCGACACGCGGCAAAACGGGCAAACAACTCAAGTGGCCGAGCGCAATGGCAGCTCTGGCAGATTCGGCAAAGGCGGGTGGTTTGCAAAGAAAACAGCAAGCGCGCCAGCTTCACTCGATCTGTGTGGGCGGCTCTCTGTGGGCGATTCTTGGAGCTAATGCCGAGGCATTAACGATGCTGCGAGGCCCGATCAGGAGACGTCCTTATAATCGGGGGGAGATTGTAGCGAAGAACGCCAGGGAAATGGGCGTGTTTTATGACTTTTATTAGGCGTTCGGTCAGGCGGCCAACGGTTGGTGACGCGACGGCTGCGCTGCACGTGGGCTGACACGAGCGCTGGCCGGCAGCGGGTGGTGCATCCAGCTCAGGCGGATTTCATCGATTTCCACCCAGCCGTCGCCTACAGGAGGCTGGCAGCACTCTTTGAAGGCCTGGCAACGGCCTTGCACATCGAGCAGGGCGAACTGGCGAAGGGCGGGTTTGCGCGTGAACAGTGACCAGATAAATTGCATGGCGACAGACCTCTTGGGATTGGGGCCAAGCTTGCCTGTCGGGCATGACGGCTCTGTGTATCAGCCGTGACATATCAGTGACATCGAACCGCTACAGTCTGTGCAGGTCTCAGGTTGTAACTGGCGCTAGTTCCCGGCACTGGCGCACCGCTATACTGCCCGCCTGTCGGTACCCGATTTCTGGAGAGAAGAGCATGTTGCAACGCCTGTTGTTCGGTTTGATCACTGTGACCAGTTTGACCCTGGTTGGCTGCGCCAACAGCCCGCAACAACTGACCCCGGAACCAAAAATCACCACGCAGTTGGCCCCCGTGGGTCACGGCCAGCCGGTGTCGGTGCGTGTGGTGGATGGTCGTCCGTCGCCTACGCTCGGTTCGCGCGGCGGCCTGTATCCGGAAACCGCCCTGGTCTCGGTGAATGCTCAAGACGTACTGCCCAAGCTGCAGGCCCAGGCCGAAGCTGCCGTGCGCCTGCTGGGTTTCACCCCGAGCCCCAACGCGCCGGGTGCTCCGCAGTTGACGATCACCCTGGCCGAATTGAAGTACCAGTCGCCTAAAGACGGCCTGTACGTGACCGAAGCATCCATCGGCGCCACCTTCAAGTCCGACGTCACCGCCGGCACCCGTCGCTACAGCGGCCGCTACGGTGCGTCCCTGAACCAGCGTTTCGGTATGTCACCGAACCAGGAAACCAACACCAAATTGGTCAGCGACGTGCTGAGCGATGCCTTGACCCGCCTGTTCAAGGACCCAAGCATCGGTTCGTTGCTCAGCGCGCAATAACCGGTCCTTAAAAAGCCGGGCTCATCACTGAGCCCGGTTTTTTTTCGTCTTCAGTTTCATGCAGCCGTGTCGATACAGAAATCCAGCAGGCTCACCCCGGTCAACAGATCGGCCTCCGGCAGGTCGGCATGCTGGTGTCCGCCAAGGGCGCAATACACCAGCCAGTGGCGGTCCTGGACGTTGAAGGCCAGGCCGCCGATCAGCGCTTCCTGCTCATCGCTCGGGGCGATCAGATACAGCCGATCCTGGTTTTGCGCGTGCAGCATGACAAGCTCCTGAAACGTCGAAGGGCAACAGAGTGGCTTGTTAAGGTGACGTTCAGGTGACGCTGTAAATTACTGGATACATTAGCCGTCAATGGGGGAGGGAGCATTTCAGGCGCCGGAGGCCACTATCGTTCAGGTTTGTATCTGAACCGATACCAAAACACTGTTTTGCCGAGGTTTGCGATGGCGCTGCCCGCACTTTTGACCAATGTTGTTGCTTTGGCCGTGGCCTGTCCGGGCGCGGCGCTGCTGTTCATTACCCGCCTGCGCGAACAGCGCGCCATGGCCGACCTCACCGCGCAGAGCGAAGATCGCGCAATTGATCAGCCGATGTTGTTTCTGGATGTGCGCACCGAACGGGCGCATCGCCTGGCTTACCGCGTCGGGTTTGCCTGCCTGGGCGTGGCGCTGGCCATCTCCTGGCTCAGCACCCATCTTTAAACACGCCACAAAGCACATGTGGGAGGGGGCTTGCCCCCTCCCAGATTTGGAGCGGTGTTTTACAGAGGAATGCCGGCCTTGACCCGATACTGATTGCGCACCGGCGTCGCATATTGCACCACCAGGAACGGCCGGTGCTCAGCCGGGCAGTCATTCAGACGTCGCTCCCACTCCGCCTTCGCCTTGGCCAGTTCATCAGCCGGGAACACTTCGGCCGCCGTCGGCACCTGCAATTGCGGGTCGGCGTCGCTCCACTGGGCGTAGGCCAGGTAATGCACCGGGAACAACCGGTAGCCCCCCAGAATCTGCCGGTCCATTTCTGCGGCCAGCAACTTGGTGTCTTCGAAACGCTCGGTAATCGGCGGCGCGAAGTTAATGTGCACGCGACCCTTGTAGCCGGTGATGCCCAGGGCAATGCTCACATCATCTTCGCCCTGCGCCTTGACGTAGGTGCCGGTGGTCGCGCGGATGTACAGCTCGCGGGCCTTGGCTGAATCACACGGGTCGTATTCGTAGCTGATGGACACCGGCGTCAGGTTCAGCGACTGGATCACCTCGGCAAACGGCTCGTCCTTGCGGCTGACGTGGAACATCTTGAGGATCGCCGACTCGGTACGGTCATCTCCATCCTTGGCGCGCCCTTCGGCCTGGGCGATCCAGATCGACGCACCGTCGTTGCGGATCGAATGGTTGATGTAGGCCGACAGCAGCTGATACGCCGCCATCTTCTCTTTGCGCCCGGTGATCGAGCGGTGCACGATGAAACTCTTGTTCAGGCGCATCAGGTCGCTGACAAACGGCTTTTGCAGCAGGTTGTCGCCAATGGCGATGCGAGGTGTCGGCAGGCCGGCGTGGTATACCGCATAGTTGACGAAGGCCGGGTCCATCACGATATCGCGGTGGTTGGCCAGGAACAGGTAGGCGGTGCCGGACTTGAGCTGCTCGACCCCGGTGTAGGTCACGCCGTCGGTCGCCCGGTCAATGGTGTGGTCGACGTAGTACTCGACTTTGTCCTGCAGCGTGGCCACGGTGGTGACGCCGGCGAATTCACGGCGCAGTTTGCGGGCGATCATCGGCTTGAGCAGCCAGCCCAGGGCGCCGGCGAAGCGCGGGAAGCGGAAGTGGGTCAGGATGTCCAGAAAGGCCTTGTCACTGAACAGACGTGCCAGCACTGCCGGGACTTCGCTGTCGTTGTAAGGTCGGATGGTATCGAATTCGCCCATCATGCTCTCTTGTTAGAAACGGCTAGGGTAAGTAAAGGAAATACCAGGGTGCGGCCCGAGTAATGGGCTCGGCCAAAAATAGCCCTGTAAATAGACCGGCGATTATACGCACAAGTCACCTTGGAGGCTGCGATGCTGGAAAACGCGACGTACGATTGTCCTTATTGCGGTGAAGTGGTCGAGACAACGGTGGATTTGTCCGGGGGGGATCAGGTTTATATAGAGGACTGCCAGGTGTGCTGCCGACCGATCATTTTCGATCTGCAGGTACATGGCGAAGAATGGATGCTTGAAACCCGTAGTGAAAACGAATAGCGGGGACGCTGATGCAACGAATCTACGAACCGGAAAACCTGATGGAGGGCGAGCTGCTGCAACAGATGCTCGCCAGCGAAGGTATCGAGGCGCACCTGGTGGGGCGTCATTTGCTCGGTGGCACCGGCGAATTGCCCATCTTCGGCCTGCTGGGCCTGGAGGTGGACAATGACCGCGCCCTGTACGCCCGCGAGTTGATTACCGCCTATATCGGCGCACAACCGTTGCCGGGCGACGAACCCGACAGCTTCCCCGACGTGCTGGTCTGTTAGGCTGTCGGTCGGTTTACCCAAGAGTCGTGTTACCCCATGTGTGGACGTTATGCCCTGTTTCGCTGGACCCCCGCTTTTGCTGCCCTGCCGGGCTTTCCGGCCGACCAGCAGGCCCAATGGAACATTTCCCCGAATGATTCTGTGCTGATCCAGCGCGCCGCCGACGGCCAGCGCACCCTGGCTCGCGCCCGCTGGGGGCTCACCCCGCCCTGGTTGACCGATCTTTCCCGTACCCCCGCCCACGCCCGCGCCGAAACCCTGGCCGAACAGCCGATGTTTCGCGAAGCGTTCCGCCAGCGTCGCTGCCTGCTACCGGCCAATGGGTTCTACGAATGGCGTGGCACCCAGCGCAAGCGCCCGTACTGGCTGACACCGGGGGAGGGCTCCACGTTGTTTTTTGCCGCGATCTGGGAGGCCTACCCGGTGCAGGAACAGGTGTGGCTGAGCACCGCGGTAGTGACCCAGGCCGCGCAGGCCCAGCGTCGGCCACTGATTCTGGATGAGGCCGGACAGGCAGCCTGGCTCGACCCCGAGACGCCGTTGCATGTGTTGCAAGGCCTGCTGGCCAGCGAGCCGAGCGCGTTGCGCGAGCGGGTCCTGGCCAACATGGTCAATGATCCCAAGCTTAACGGGCCGGAGTGCCTGACCCCGGCTTAAACCTTGAACTGATTGATCAGCCGGCGCTGCTGCTCGGCCAACTTGGTCAAGTCGGCACTGGCCGCACTGGATTCATCCGCGCCGCCCGCCACTTCATTGGCCACCTGGCCGATATTGATCACGTTGCGATTGATGTCCTCGGCCACCGCGCTCTGCTCCTCGGCGGCACTGGCGATCTGGGTGTTCATGTCGTTGATCACCGACACCGCCTGGGTGATGGTCTCCAGTGCTTCGGCCGCCTTGGCCGCGTGTTGCACGCTTTCATCGGTGCGGTTCTGGCTGTCCTCCATCACCCGCACCACATCCCGCGTGCCTTGTTGCAACTGCTGGATCATGGTCTGGATTTCTTCAGTGGCCTTTTGCGTCTTCTGCGCCAGGTTGCGCACTTCGTCGGCGACCACGGCAAAACCACGACCTTGCTCGCCGGCCCGCGCCGCCTCGATGGCGGCGTTGAGTGCCAGCAGGTTGGTCTGCTCGGCAATCCCGCGAATCGCCGTGAGGATGGCGTTGATGTTTTCGCTGTCCTTGGCCAGGGTTTGCACCACACCGACGGCCTTGCCGATTTCCTCGGCGAGCGTGCCGATGGAGGTGGAGGTGTCACGCACAATACGCATGCCCTGGCTCGCGGCCTGGTCGGCATGGCTGGCGGCCTGTGCGGCTTGGGTGGCATTGCGTGCAACGTCTTGCGCAGTGGCGGTCATCTCATGCACGGCGGTGGCGACCTGGTCGATCTCCACCATCTGTTTATGCACACCCTGGTTGGTACGGATCGCGATATCAGCGGTGTGCTCCGACGAGTCGCTGACCTTCTGCACCGAACTCACCACCTGGGTGATCATGCCTTGCAGCTTGATCAGGAAGGTGTTGAAACCGTTGGCAATCGCGCCCAGTTCGTCGGCGCGATCACTGGTCAGGCGCCGCGTCAGGTCACCTTCGCCCTGGGCGATGTCATTGAGCATCGCGACCATTTGCTTGAGTGGCCGGGCGATGCCGTGGCCTACCAGCCAGATCACCAGCAGGCCGATACCGGCGATCAGCAGGCCGGCGATGGTCATGCCGAAAATATCGGTCCTGCGTTGGGTTTCCAGGTCGCTTTGCAGTTTCTGCGAGTCGGCCATTACGGCACTCAAAGGCAGCTGCATCATCAAGGTCCAGCGCGCATCGGTCTGGCCGATGTTGAACGGCAGGAACAACTCGATATGCCCGTGCTCCTTGTCGATGTCGTAGCGCACTTCGCCGATTTTCAGCTGGCCGAGGTTGGCCAGTTCATTGCTGTCGAGCAGGTCGCTGGCCTTTTCGCCGAGTTTGCTGGCGTCCTGGGTGTAGGCTACCAGGCGGCCGTTGCTGGAGATCAGCGCCAGTTCACCGGCACCGTTGTAGAGTTTCTGGTCGGCCCCGGTCAGCATGTCCTGGATGAAGTTCACCGACAGGTCGGCGCCGACGATCCCCTGGAACGTGCCATCGATCATGATTGGCTCGATAAACGAGGCCAGCATCACCATCGCGTTGCCCACCTTGTAGGGCGCGGGGTCGATGACACAGGCCTTTTTGCTTTCCTTGGAGCACAGGTAGTACTCGCTGGCGCGCACGCCTGTGGAGAGGATTTTCTGGTCGGCCACGTCGGCCAGTTTATCCATGCCCAGGCTGCCATCTGCGTTGCGGTACCACCACGGCAGGAAACGTCCGTCGGCGCCCATGCCGACAATCGGGCTGTTCACGTAGGCCGCGTCGTTGTGATCGATAGCGTTGGGCTCCCAGCCGATGTAGGCGCCGAGGATTTTTGGATTGCGTACCACGGTTTCGTGCAGCAGGTTGATCAGTTGCTCGCGGCCAACCTGCAGGGCGGGTTCACCCTTCGCGTCTTTCATGCCGAGCAGTGCGTTGGTAGTGGCCAGGCTTTTGGCGGTTACCAACGGCGCTTCCAATTCACGCTGGATCAGCGTGGCCTGGGTTTGCGCCAGGGCGGTGAGGCGCTGTTCGATAATCTGTTCGAACTGCACCTGGGTGCGCTTCTGCACCATCTCCTGGGTGCGCGCGCCGGCAAACAAGGCGTAGAGCACCAGCACCGCCACTACGCTCAGGACAATGGCCCCGGCCAGGGCCGCGACAGAAAATTGAATCGACTTGAATTTCATGAAAGCTCCGGGCGCAGGGGAGAGGGCCTGTCTTGTGTATCGGCCGAGGGCGAGGTGGGCATGAGGAGGGCGCCGGCAAAATAGGGGGCTGTGTCGCAAACAGAATGCTCGGCGCCGCCGCTGACATGTGAGATGTATCGGAAAATCAGCGGTTACATGTCTGGTGTATCTGGCGTCGATACAAATGTGCGCCTACGATACGCGCCATGTTTAAGGGCTTGCTATCAGGGAGAGTGTTGATGAAGAAGTCATTGGTGATAAGTGGTTTGGTCGCGGCGATGCTGCTGGCCGGGTGTCAGTCGGTCAATACCACCAGCGGCGGTGCTGTCGGGGTAGAGCGCAAGCAGTACATGTTCAGCATGCTGTCGAGCCAGGAAGTCGACCAGATGTATGCCCAGTCCTACCAGCAGACCCTGGGGGAGGCCAGCAGCAAGGGCCAACTGGACAAGACCAGCGCCAACGCCAAGCGCGTGCAGGCCATCGCCAACCGCTTGATCGCACAGGCGCCGACGTTCCGTGCGGATGCGGCGCAGTGGAAGTGGGAAGTGAACCTGATCAAGAGCGATGAGATGAACGCCAACTGCGGGCCTGGCGGCAAAATCTTCGTGTACAGCGCGTTGATCGACAACCTTAAGCTCACCGATGACGAGCTGGCCGCCGTGATGGGCCATGAAATCGCCCACGCCTTGCGTGAGCATGGCCGCGAAGCCATGTCCAAGGCCTACGGGATCGAGATGGCCAAGCAGGGGGCCGGTGCGTTGTTCGGCCTCGGCCAGGACAGCCTGGCCCTGGCCGATACCGTGGCCAACTACGGCATGACCTTGCCCAACAGCCGCAGCAATGAAAACGAAGCGGACCTGATCGGCCTGGAGCTGGCGGCCCGTGCCGGCTACAACCCGAACGCGGCGATTACGCTGTGGAACAAGATGGCCAAGGCTTCGGAAGGCGCACCACCGGAGTTCATGAGTACTCACCCGGCTTCCGACAGCCGAATCGCCTCGTTGCAGGCGGCGATTCCGAAGGTGATGCCGTTGTACCAGCAGGCCAAGAAATCCTGACCTTTTGAAGATCTAAATGTGGAAGGGGGCAAGCCCCCTCCCACAGGAACCCTTAGATCCACCCGCTGCTTTGCATGGCTTTGTACACGGCCACAATGGCCAGGATGAAAAACGCTGTAGCGGCCAAGCGACGAATCAACGTCAACGGCAGTTTCTCCGCCGCGAAATTCCCCGCCAAAACCACCGGCACGTTGGCAATCAGCATGCCCAGGGTGGTGCCGATGATCACCAGCCACAGCTCCGGATACTGCGCCGCCAGCATCACCGTGGCGATCTGCGTCTTGTCACCGATTTCCGCCAGGAAGAACGCGATCAGCGTGGTCAGGAACGGCCCGAATTTGCGTGTGGTGCTGGCTTCGTCATCGTCGAGTTTGTCCGGCACCAGGGTCCACAGCGCCGTGGCGCAGAAGCTTGCCGCCAGGATCCAGTGCAACACCGCATCCGAGAAGAAACTTCCGAACCACGCCCCCACGGCACCGGCCGCCGCATGGTTGGCCAGGGTCGCGGCAACGATGCCGGCGATGATCGGCCAGGGTTTGCGAAAGCGTGCGGCAAGGATGAGCGCGAGCAGTTGCGTCTTGTCGCCGATTTCGGCCAAGGCAACGATTGCGGTGGGTACGAGCAATGAATCCAGCATCAGGTAGGTTTCCAGGGGCGGGTCGACACGGCTATGACACGTACAGCCTTCCCGCCCCGGGTAAGGTGTGCGTGTCATAGGTCTTGTCAAACCCCGGTCCGTCTGTGCGGACTCCTGGGTCGCATACGCCATGGTCTGCTGACCAAGTATGTTGACGTATGCCGGACGAGCGTGGCGCTCGTGGGAGACTACTCCCCTAGGACGCTGCGGATTCTGCCTAGGCAAAATCCATTCGGCAAGCCTTCTTTTTCAAACGCCCGTCAGCCGCGCTTGGCACGGTAGATGCGAAAACCGTTGCCTTCGGCCTTCACCGCACACACGCCCAGATGCTCTTCGATCAAAGGCTGGTACTTCAGGAAGCTGTTGGCAACCAGGCGAAGTTCGCCGCCCTTTGCCAGGTGTTTCGCCGCTTTTCGCAGCAGATTCTCGGTGGCGAAATAATCGGTATGCACACCGACATGGAACGGTGGATTGCTCAGAATCGCGTTCAAACCCATCGGTGCCGCGTCGATGCCATCGCCGGTCAATACCTCGGCTTCCAGACCATTTGCGGCCAGGGTCAAGCGACTGCTGGCGGCGGCGAAGGCGTCCACGTCGAGCATCGTCACCGTGTTGTGCGGATAGCGCCGTTTGACCGCAGCCCCCAGCACCCCAGCGCCGCAACCAAAGTCCAGCAGATGTCCGCTCGGCAGTTTGTCCAGGTGCTCCAGCAGCAGCTCGGTGCCGCGATCCAGACGGCCGTGGCTGAACACCCCCGGCAAGCTCACTACCTTCAGCGGGCCTTCGGTCAATGGCACTTCGAAGACCTGCGCCAGGCTCTCCAGCTCGACCGCTTGGGGGGCGTTGACCACGGTGATCTGCCACAGTTGGCAATGCCGCGCGCTGTCGAGTTTGCGCGGTTTGCCGAAGGGGATTAGCTGTTTGGCGGCGCTTTCGATCCCGGCCTTTTTCTCGCCGACCAGGAACAGCTCGGCGCCGGGCAAACGGGCGGCCACGGCGTTGAGCAGATAGTCGGTCAGGTCCTTGGACTTGGGCAGGAAGATCACCGCTGTATCAAACGCCCTGTCAGGCACGTTCACGCCAAACTGGCTGCGCTCAGGGAAACGTGCGTCGAGTGCCGCCTGGTCGCCGGCGTGCCAGCTCCAGCCGTGGGCGTTGGGCAGGCGACCGAGCAGATCGTCGGCGGGCAAGCCCACCAACAGCAGGTTGCCTTGAAAAAGTTCGGCCTGGCGAAGCAGTACTTCACTGCGCGGATCCATGGTCTGCTCCTTGAAAAGGGGCGCAGTTTATCAACTGACGACGCGCAGCGGGGCCCCACTGAAGAAGCTCCGGGCGTTTTCCGCCAGTTGGCCGACGATGCGCTGCCGCGCTTCGCGACTGCCCCAGGCGTTGTGCGGGGTCACGATCAGCCGAGGGATGTCACCGGCCAACAGCGGATTGCCCTCCACCGGCGGCTCCACGCTCAGTACATCGGTGGCCGCGCCGCCCAGATGGCCGCTGCGCAAGGCGTCCGCCAGGGCCTGCTCATTGATCAAGCCACCGCGCGCGGTGTTGACCACAAACGCGCCGGGCTTGAGCAGCGCCAGTTCGCGGGCGCCGATAAAGTCGCGGGTGTGTTCGTTGAGCGGGCAGTGCAGGGTGAGCGCGTCGACCTGCGCCAGCAGTTCATCCAGTGGCACGCGGTCGGCGCGGGCAGGCCGCCCCGGAATCGCACCCAGCACCACACGCATGCCGAAGGCTTCGGCCAGGCGCGCCACGGCGCCGCCCAGTTCACCGTGGCCGAGCAGGCCGAGGGTCTTGCCTTCGAGTTCGACAATCGGGTGGTCCAGCAGGCAGAACTGCTTGGCCTCCTGCCACTTGCCGGCGCTCACGTCTCTTTGGTAATCCTTCAAGCGCGTCGCCAGGTTGAGCAACAGCATGATCGTGTGCTGGGCCACCGACGGCGTGCCGTAGCCCTGGCAGTTGCTCACGGTGATGCCGTGGGCGCGGGCGGCGTCGAGGTCGACGTTGTTGGTGCCGGTGGCTGAAACCAGGATCAGCTTGAGCTCCGGGCAGGCCGCCAGGGTTGCGGTATTGAGGGCGATTTTGTTACTGATCACCACGTGGGCGCCTTGCACGCGTTCAACCACGTTCTGCGGTGTGGTGTCGGTAAACAACTGCAACTCGCTGAAGCTGTTGCGCAATTCGCTGAGGTCAAGGTCCCCCAGGTCCAGGGACGGGTGATCAAGGAAGACGGCGCGGCGATTGTTCGTCATCAACTGTACCTTTTGCGACAGGGTTCGAAGGCGTAATCTGCCGAGCCTATCAGATGAAATAATCCGTTACTTAATGGAGTGAGTATGTACGCCGCCGAGTTCTTGACCGTAGCTCTGATTCACTTGTTGGCGGTGGCCAGCCCCGGCCCGGATTTCGCGGTGGTGGTGCGTGAAAGCGTGACCCACGGCCGCCGCGCCGGTACCTGGACCGCACTGGGCGTGGGCTCGGCGATTTTCCTGCACGTGGGCTACTCGTTGCTCGGCATCGGCTTGATCGTGTCCCAGTCCATCGTGCTGTTCAACGCACTCAAGTGGGCGGCGGCGGCCTACCTGCTGTACATCGGCTTCAAGGCCCTGCGCGCGCAGCCGGCCAAGCCACCTGTTGAAGGTGAGTTGCACCGCGAGGCGGGCGAACGCACCCCGCGTGGGGCGTTCACTGCTGGTTTTGTGACCAATGGCCTGAACCCCAAGGCCACCTTGTTCTTCCTGTCGTTGTTCACCGTGGTGATCAACCCGCACACCCCGCTGGCGATCCAGGCCGGTTACGGTGTGTACCTGGCGGTGGCGACGGCGCTGTGGTTCTGCCTGGTGGCGATGTTGTTCAGCCAGCAGCGCGTGCGTGCGGGGTTTGCGCGGATGGGGCATTGGTTCGATCGGACCATGGGCGCGGTGTTGATTGCGATTGGAGTCAAGCTGGCCTTCACCAGCATGAAATAAGCCGGATACTGGCGCAAAGCTAGCATTCGCTGGGGTCTGCAAATCATTCCTTTGGCTGATTTGGCTGAAACATAAGGTCTCTAAAGTGCAGGTCTTCAAGCCAAGACCGTGCAGTCAGAAAAGGGATTCGTATGTTGCAGACCCGTGTTATCCCGCCCGCCGAAGGTGCGTACCAATACCCGCTGTTGATCAAACGCCTGTTGATGTCCGGCACCCGCTATGAAAAGACCCGGGAGATCATCTACCGCGACAGACTGCGTTACACCTACCCGACCCTGATCGAGCGCGTTGCGCGCCTGGCCAACGTGCTGACTGAAGCCGGGGTCAAGGCCGGTGATACCGTGGCGGTGATGGACTGGGACAGCCACCGTTACCTGGAATGCATGTTCGCCATCCCGATGATCGGCGCGGTGATCCACACCATCAACGTGCGCCTCTCGCCGGAACAGATCCTCTACACCATGAACCACGCCGAGGACCGCTTCGTGCTGGTCAACAGCGAGTTCGTGGGGCTTTACCAGGCGATTGCCGGGCAGCTCACCACCGTCGACAAGACCCTGCTGCTCACCGATGGCGAGGCCAAGACTGCCGAGCTGCCCAACCTGGTGGGCGAGTACGAAACCCTGCTGGCCGCCGCCAGCCCGAAGTACGACTTCCAGGACTTCGACGAAAATTCCGTCGCCACCACCTTCTACACCACCGGCACCACCGGCAACCCCAAGGGTGTGTATTTCACCCATCGCCAACTGGTGCTGCACACCATGGGCGTGGCGACCATCATGGGCAGCGTCGACAGTGTGCGCCTGCTGGGCACCAACGATGTGTACATGCCAATCACGCCGATGTTCCACGTGCACGCCTGGGGCCTGCCGTATGTGGCGACCATGCTCGGCCTGAAACAGGTCTACCCCGGTCGCTACGACCCGGAATACCTGGTGGAGCTGTGGCGCAAGGAAAAGGTCACCTTCTCTCACTGCGTGCCGACCATCCTGCAGATGGTGCTCAACGCCAAGGCCGCCCAGGATGTGGATTTCGGTGGCTGGAAAATCGTCATCGGCGGCAGTGCGCTCAACCGTTCGCTGTACGAAGCGTCCAAGGCCCGTGGCATTCAGTTGACTGCGGCCTATGGGATGTCCGAGACCGGGCCGCTGGTGTCCTGCGCCCACCTCAACGAAGAATTGATGGCGGGCAACGAGGATGAGCGCACCACGTACCGCATCAAGGCCGGCGTGCCCGGGCCGTTGGTAGAAGCGGCGATCATCGACGGCGACGGCAACTTCCTGCCCGCCGATGGCGAGTCCCAGGGCGAGCTGGTATTGCGCGCACCGTGGCTCAGCGAGGGTTATTTCAACGAGCCGCAAAAGGGCGCCGAGCTGTGGGCGGGCGGTTGGATGCACACCGGCGACGTGGCGACCCTGGATGCCTTTGGGGTGATTGATATCCGCGACCGCATCAAGGACGTGATCAAGACCGGCGGCGAATGGATCTCGTCCCTGGCCCTCGAAGACCTGGTCAGCCGTCACCCGGCGGTACGCGAAGTAGCGGTGGTGGGCATTGCCGACCCGCAGTGGGGCGAACGCCCATTTGCCTTGCTGGTGGTGCGTGATGGCCATGTGATAGGCGCTCGTGAGCTCAAGGAACACCTCAAGCCGTTCGTGGAACTGGGCCACTTGAGCAAGTGGGCGATTCCGAGCCAGATTGCCGTTGTTACTGAAATTCCCAAGACGAGCGTAGGAAAACTCGACAAAAAACGTATCCGTATCGACATCATCGAATGGCAGGCCAACAACAGCACGTTCCTGTCCACCCTGTGAGCTGATTCGCCGCGCCCTTGTGGCACGGCAATGCTCTATCTCGCGCCTTGACTTGTGATTTGCCGATTTTCAGCCATCCTTGCCGCGTCGGCCTTCGCCGACGTGGCGAAAGGGTCGTGGCAGACGGGTCGGTGATGCAAATCACACTTTAGAGGGATCAAGCACTACCCCCTGCTGGCTATAGTCCCTTCCAGAGTTTTTCACGGATGTTCCGCTTCGGGCCATGGGGGCTCGGCTGCCGAGCGGCATTGGAATCGTTGTATTCCGGCCGTTACACGCATCACAGAAAGAACTCACTGCCATAACAATAAAATGCACATGGAGTAGCGTCGATGACCTCAGTAAACCAGTTCTGGCGCCGGGCAAGACTGCCCCTGGCCGTCAGTCTCGCTTCTACGCTCGCCGGGCCCGCATTCGGCGTCAGTTTCAACATTGGTGAAATCGAAGGGAGCTTTGACTCGTCGCTTTCCGTGGGGGCGAGCTGGTCGACGGCCAAGCCCAACAAAGATCTCATTGGTGCGAACAACGGTGGTCGTGGCCTGTCCCAGACTTCCGATGATGGTCACCTTAACTTCAAGCGCGGTGAGACCTTCTCGAAGATCTTCAAGGGCATCCATGATTTGGAACTGAAGTACGGAGACACCGGTGTTTTTGTACGAGGCAAGTACTGGTATGACTTTGAGCTAAAGGACGAAAGTCGCCCCTTCAAGGACATCAGTGACAACAACCGTAAAGAAGGCGCCAAGTCCTCTGGCGGGCAGATCCTCGATGCCTTCATCTACCACAACTACAACATTGCCGATTTGCCGGGCAACGTGCGCTTCGGCAAGCAGGTGGTGAGCTGGGGTGAAAGTACCTTCATCGGCGGCGGCATCAACTCCATCAACCCGATCGACGTGTCTGCGTTCCGTCGTCCGGGGGCTGAGATCAAGGAAGGCTTGATTCCGGTCAACATGTTCTACGTGTCGCAAACCCTGACCGATAACCTGTCGGCGGAAGCGTTCTATCAGTTGGAGTGGGACCAGACCGTTACCGATAACTGCGGTACATTCTTCTCGCAGCCTGACGTGATATCTGACGGTTGCAGCGATAACCTGCGAGTGCTCAACAAGCGCTCGACCATTCCGGGTGCCGCTTTACCGACCTTGAATGCCCTGGGTGTAGACGTCAATAACGAAGGTGTACTGGTACGTCGTGGTCCCGACCGTGATGCGCGGGACAGTGGCCAATTTGGCGTGGCCATGCATTACAACTTCGAGCCGCTGGATACCGAGTTCGGCGCTTACTTCATGAACTATCACAGCCGTGCACCGATCTTCAGTGCTCAAGGTGCACCGTCGTCCGCTTATACCCGTCCGCTGGGGCCGCTGGCTGCGCTGCGTCCGCTGATCGTAGCCGGTAGCTCGAACTACTTCGTCGAGTACCCGGAAGATATCCGCCTCTACGGCCTGAGCTTCTCCACCACCCTACCTACGGGCACGGCCTGGAGCGGTGAGTTGAGCTACCGGCCGAATGCGCCTGTGCAACTGAGCACGACCGATATCCTGTATGCCGGTGTCACGCCCATTCCGGGCTTTGGCAATGCGTCCGTGCTGAAAGGGACGCCTGGCCAGGATTTGCATGGCTATAACCGCAAGGAAGTGACTCAGTTCCAGACCACCTTCACGCACTTCTTCGATCAGGTGATGGGCGCCAGCCGCTTGACAACCGTCGGTGAGATTGGTGTGACCCATGTGGGCGGCTTGGAAAGCAAGTCCGAGGCCCGTTACGGTCGTGATCCGGTGTTTGGCCCAGGTAGTCTGCCAGGTGGGTTTTGCAACGCCCTCAACAACTCGACGGCCACCGGCGCCGGTCTTCCCAATGCGGCAGGTTTGAACACCAACTGCAACAACGACGGTTACACCACCGCCACCTCCTGGGGCTACCGCGCCCGCGCCATCTGGGAATACCCGGACGTGTTCGCAGGCGTCAACCTCAAGCCAAACGTGGCGTGGTCCCACGACGTCAAAGGTTACTCGCCAGGCCCTGGCGGTAACTTCGAAGAAGGTCGCAAGGCGGTCAGCCTGGGCCTGGATGCCGAGTATCAGAACACCTACACCGCCAGCCTGGCCTACACCAACTTCTTTGGTGGCAAGTTCAGTACGGTGGATGACCGCGACTTTGTCGCTTTGAGCTTCGGCGCCAACTTCTAAGCACACTGCATTTCAGGAAGACCAGAACATGAAAATAACCAAAAGTCTGTTGCACGTGGGTGTGCTTGGGCTGTCGATCCTGGCGAGCAACGTCATGGCGGCAGTCTCGGCGGATGAAGCTGCCAAGCTGGGCACGACCCTGACCCCGATGGGCGCCGAAATGGCCGGCAACGCTGCCGGCACCATTCCAAAGTGGTCGCCACTGCCCACCAACGCCGGCGCCGTCGACGCCCGTGGGTTCCTGGCTAACCCGTACGCCAGTGAGCAACCGCAATTCACCATCACTGCAGCGAACGTCGAGCAATACAAGGACAAGCTGGCGCCGGGGCAGTACGCGATGTTCAAGCGCTACCCGGAAACCTTCAAGATGCCGGTCTACCCGACCCATCGCGGCGCCACAGTGCCGGCGGATGTGTTTGCGGCCATCAAGAAGAACGCCACCACCACCAACCTGGTGTCCGGCGGCAACGGCCTGGAAAACTTTGAAACCGCCGTGCCGTTTCCGATTCCCAAAAGCGGCGTCGAGGTGATCTGGAACCACATCACCCGCTATCGCGGTGGCAGCGTGACCCGCCTGGTGACCCAGGCCACGCCGCAAACCAACGGTTCCTACAGCCTGGTGTACTTCCGCGACCAATTTGTGTTCCGCGACAAGATGAAAGACTTCGACCCGAAAAACCCGGGCAACGTGCTGTTCTACTTCAAGCAGCAAGTGACCGCGCCGGCGCGTCTGGCCGGTGGTGTGCTGCTAGTGCACGAAACCCTGGACCAGGTGAAGGAGCCGCGTTCGGCGTGGGTCTACAACGCCGGCCAGCGCCGTGTGCGCCGGGCGCCGCAAGTGTCCTATGACGGCCCGGGTACTGCGGCCGACGGCTTGCGTACCTCCGACAACCTCGACATGTACAACGGTGCGCCGGATCGCTACGACTGGAAGCTGGAAGGCAAGAAAGAGATCTACATCGCCTCCAACAGCTACAAGATCGACGATCCCAAGCTCAAGTACGCCGACATCATCAAGGCCGGCCACATCAACCAGGACCTGGCTCGCTACGAGCTGCGCCGTGTCTGGCACGTGGTCGCGACCTTGAAGGAAGGCCAGCGCCACATTTACGCCAAGCGTGACTTCTTCATCGACGAAGACACCTGGCAAGCAGCGGTCATTGACCACTACGACGGCCGTGGCCAACTGTGGCGTGTCGCCGAAGCCCATGCCGAGAACTACTACGACAAGCAAGTGCCGTGGTACGCCCTGGAAACCCTCTACGATCTGCAGTCCGGCCGCTACCTGGCACTGGGCATGAAGAACGAAGAGAAGCAGGCGTATGACTTCGGCTTCACTGCGACCACCAGCGACTTCACCCCGGCGGCCCTGCGCCAGGATGGTGTTCGCTAAGCTGCACGCGTAACTCAATGTGGGAGGGGCGGTGCGACGATTCGACTTGCCCCCGATAGCGGTGTGACAGTCAAACAGTGCATTGACTGATCCGCCGCCATCGGGGGCAAGCTTCCTCCCACATTTTTTGTCGCAGTTCTTTTTCAGTCATTTGTAGCAAAGATCTACAAACCCGCCGCTTTTACCGCTAGTCTGCGGACATCTGCAATGCCGACCACAGCCTTCTACAAGAGCCCGGCGATGACTGATCTGTCCCGAATCCAAGGGCCTGCCAGTGCGGTAATCCCGACCCTGGAAGGTCGCTTCTACAGGCCACCCCTGCCTGACGGCTACGTGCTGCGACCGCGCTTGTGCGAACGCCTGAGCGCCGGGCTGGACGGGCGCCTGTTGCTGGTCAGCGCGCCGGCCGGGTTCGGCAAGAGTTCGTTGGCGGTGGAGTTCTGCCAGAGCCTGCCGGCCCATTGGCAAAGCCTGTGGTTGGGCCTGAGTCCGCGGGACAACGACCCCGGTCGTTTCCTCGAGCGCCTGCTCGATGGTTTGCAGCAATTCTTCACGCAACTCGGCGCCCAGTCCCTGGGCTTGCTGAAAATGCGCCAGCGTCATCAACCCTTTGCCTTTGAAGAATGGCTGGACGGCCTGCTCGACGAGCTGGCCGTGCACCTGTCCACCCGTGCGCCGCTGTTGCTGGTACTGGATGACTATCACCTGGCCCAGGGGCCGGTGCTTGACCGCTGCCTGCAGTTTTTCCTCAATCATCTGCCCGATGGTCTGGTGGTGATGGTGACCAGTCGCCAACGTCCGGACTGGCATCTGGCGCGGCTGCGTCTATCGCGCCACCTGCTGGAACTGAATGAACAGGACCTGCGCCTGACGCACGACGAATCCCTGGCGGTGCTGGATCGCCACAGCAACTCCCTGCGCGGCGAAGCCCTCGACAACCTGATCCGCCGCAGCGAAGGCTGGGTCGCCGGCCTGCGCTTCTGGTTGCTGGCCGCCTCCGAGGCCGGTAGCGACGGCACCTTGCCGCAAAGCCTGAATGGCGGGGAAGGGCTGATCCGCGACTATCTGCTTGAAGAAGTGATCGACTGTCTGCCGGCCGAAGTACAGGCGTTTTTGTACGATACAGCCCCGCAGGATCGTTTTTGCAGCGAACTCTGTGATGCTGTGCGTGAAGCCCACGACAGCGCCGAAATCCTGCGTTACCTGCAAGCCCACCAAGTCTTTCTGGTGCCGCTGGACGAGCAGGGCCACTGGTACCGTTATCACCATCTGTTTTCCGACCTGCTGCGCACGCGGCGCGCCAGCAGCCATGTACTGCCGGCCGCGAGCCTGCACCTGCGTGCGTGCCGCTGGTTCAACGCCCAGGGCTTGATCGATGAGGCGGTGGAACAGGCGTTGCGCGCCGGCCACCTGGATGTGGCGGCCAACCTGGTACAGAACCTGTCCGAAGAACAACTGCTGGCCGAGCAAAACGTGGGCATGTTGCTGCGCTGGAAAATGGACCTGCCCGACAGTCTGCTGATCAGCACGCCACGTTTGATCGTGCTGTACAGCTGGGCGTTGGGCCTGGCTTGCCAGTTGGACGCGGCGGAAGAATTGTCCAGTTACCTCAGTCGCTTCCTGCCGGCGCCGTCGGCCACCGCGCAAAAGTCGATGCTGGCCCAGTGGCTGGCGCTTAGCGGGATCATCGCCCGAGGCAGGGGGGATCGTGAGTTGACCCAACGCTATTGCAGCGAAGCGTTGGAAAGCCTGCCGCAACGGCGTTACGGCCAGCGCCTGATGTGCCTGTCGACGCTCTCCAACCTGGCCATCGTCGATGCCGACCTATGGCGCGCCCGTGGTTTGAATCGCGAATCCCTGGAACTGGCGCAGCGGGTCGGCAACCCGTTGTTCGAGGCCCTGGCCCATTACGACCGTGCGCGGGTGTTGCAGGCGCGCGGCGAAATCCTGCGTTCCCTGGATGAAGTGCGCCAGGGTTTGCAGCGCCTGCATGGCCTGGCGCCGCAGCGCTTGTACGCGGTGCGTGCGCGGTTGTCGCTCTACGAAGGTTTTTTGCTGTTGGTGCGCCTCCAGCCTGAAGCCGGTCTCGCTCGCTTGCGCGCCGGTCTCGCCGAAGCCCGGGCTTGCCGCGATATCAGCGTGTTGATAGGTCATTGCGTGATCGCCAGTTTCGAAGGGCGTCGGGGTCAATTCGCCACGGCGTTCGCCGAGCTTGCCGAGGCGGAGCGCCTGATGCATATCTGGGACGTGCCACCGATCTACTACCTGGCGATGATTACCCTGATCAAGTGCGAGCTGTGGTTGGCCCAGGGCCGCACCGACCTGGCCGACGCCTGGCTGACCCGCCTGGGGCAGACCTACAACGGCGAACACGCCGCCGCCGCGCCAGAATTCCATCCGCACCTGCCCCAGCATATCGGGTTGCAACAGGCTGCGTTGGACGCCACGCGCCACCAGCCCGCTGCGGCGCTGCAACGCCTTGATGAACTGGCGCAGCAGGCGCATAACAGCGGGCGCCAGATGATCGCCCTCATGGCGCTGACCCAGCAGGCGCATTTACTGTTGGACAGCGGCCAGGAGGCCAAGGCGCGTCCGCTGCTGGCACAGGCGCTGGAGGCGGGGGCCGGTGGCGCGTTGCAACCCTTCCAGCGTCTGCTGGAAAACCACCCGGACTGGATGCGCGAGCAACTCGCCAGAGATCCCCATGGCCTCTTGAACGAGAGCCTGCTGGCGCTGTTGCCCGTCGCCTCGGTGGTGGAGACAGTGTCGATCCATGAAGCCTTGAGCGCACGGGAGCTGGCGGTGCTGCAACTGATCGCTCAGGGCTGTTCCAATCAGGAGATCAGTAATCGGCTGTTTATCTCCCTGCACACGGTCAAGACCCACGCCAGCCACATCAACAGCAAGCTGGGTGTTGAGCGGCGCACTCAGGCGGTGGCACGGGCGCAGGAGCTGAGGTTGATCGGCTAGGCCTGGGCTTTTGCGAAAGCCGCAGCCATGTAGTCTTGTTCTCGCAGTGAAAGACCAACCGCCTGAGCCACGGTCCTCCAATGGCTGACTGAGTTGATGCAGTCAGCGATGATTTCATCCGCCTTCCCGAGGTTCACACGGAAGAAACCGGCGACTTCTCTCGCCAGTTCCAGATCCAGCGCATTGTCGTATTCGGTAATATTGAGTTTCAGGCCATCTCCCAGTGGCGTGGGATTCAAGTCATACGCATCCGAAAGGCGCCATCCGTTGCCTGGCTCCAGGATAAAGCCATGATTACGCAAGTGGTCGTCGGTGTTTGAAACCAGGATATTGAACACGATGCGCGTCCACAGCTCTTGCAGATCCTGGTCGGTATTCGAGCCGCTGCGCATCAGCACTTCAGCCAGCTCCAGGTAGCTAGCGCCCGAGCTGGCGTCGTCACCATCGACTCGGCCAGTGAGCGTCATGGCGGATGCAAAGTGCAGACGGCCGCCTGCAGCCGTCCGGTCGAAACGTTTGACCATGAAGCAATGAAACTCGCTGGCATAGCGCTTGCCGATCGCCGAGGCGACCTTCAGGCCACAGGCCTTGGCCAGGGCGTTGACGACCAGCTCCCAGCCGCCCACATCGTAGGTGTCGCGGGTCGAGGGAAATTTGGCGATCCATAGATGGTTGTCGTGGTCGGCGACGCTGGCTTTCGGGCGTGCACCGCCCAGGGAGCCGCCGGGTGCAATCAACATGCGTAGCCATTGCCGGCCTTCTGGGGCCCGATTATCCGGGTCGTTTTCCAGCTCGCGACTGGCTCTTTCCAGCGTATGCAGCTCGACAAAAGGCGGCGCGGCAATGGTGTCCTGATCATCGAGAAAACTGCCGGTATCGTTCAGCCGGTAGCGTAGGGCGCCGGCGCGAAAGAGATCGTGTACGCCAAGCAGATAGTCCGACTCGCCGAGCCGAGTATTCGCGTCGTATAGTCCGTCGCGGATGTCGCGTTCCAGGCGTCGTTTCATCAGCAATCGCCCCCAGCGATCCGGGCAGGAGTCGCTGAAGACACCAAACATGTTTCGCCCCTCAACAGGGAACTGAGCGCCTGCATAGGGGCCGATGCCCGGGTCGATCCGAACGGCGTTCAGCGCCCGGTCTTGCAATGCCAGAGGGTCGCTTTCGTACTCGAACTTTTCGGTCAGCCGGGTTTTTCTTGCGTGCAGCCAACCAAGGCGCCGGGGGCCGTCGATACCTTCCCAGTCGGCATAAACCCCAATCATGGTCATTACGTGTCTGTCCTTTGCCGTGGTGGGATCAGTGCGGCCAGTGCGTCGCTGCTGATCGTGCCCTTGTCGGGAGGGGGCGTAGGCTTTGACGGTAGTGGCTTCTTGCGGGCGGTGGCTTTGTTTCTTGTAACTTTCTCTGTCTCCATCGGCTTATTCCTGCGCGACGCTGATGCCTTGCCCGTTAGCAGTGTTGAATCCTGCAGATGTCGACCCAGTTCATCGTCCGCTGCGACGGCGTTAAGGTCTTTTTCGAGGCCCAGCACCTGCAATATCGCCAGGTAAGCACCCATCGTGCTTCCTGAAGAGCCGCGCTCCAAGGCTCGAAGTGTCATCTGGGACATGCCGGCGCGCTCAGCTGCTTGCTTGGCAGTGATTTTTCGGCGCAGGCGCGCAAGTTTGATCCGCTCGCCGAAATCCGAAAGCAGGTGCTCGGTAGTGGGTAGCAATGGGGCGACTTTTTTTGCCATGCTATTATTCCTGCACTTTTTGGTGCGAAGTGCAAAAATAATAGCACTTCTATTTCTTTGTAAAGTGCAATTATTCTGGCGATACAGGGCTCGGAACTATAGTTTAATTGCATTGATCACGATTCAGAGGCTCACCCATGACGCTCACGGCTCCCACGCTGATTCGCGAAACCTTCCCCGTAGGCCCCTTGCAGTGCAACTGCACCATCATCGGCGACCCCATCAGCAAAAAGGCCATCGTGGTCGACCCGGGCGGCAACCATGAGCTGATCCTGGCGCGGCTCGATGCCCTGGGCCTCAAGGTGGTCAGTATCATCCATACCCATGCCCATCTGGATCACTTCCTGGCGTCCGGCCAGTTGAAGGAGAAGACCGGTGCCACCTTGTACTTGCACAAAGAGGATCAATTCCTTTGGGACAATCTGGAAATGCAATGCCAGATGTTTCGCGTGCCCTACACCCCGGTGCCTTCGCCAGACCGCTGGCTGGAACATGATGAAGAGTTGGCCTGCGGGTGTGGCGTGGCATTGCACACCCCGGGGCATACGCCGGGCTCGATGAGCTTCTGGTTTGCCGATGCCAAGCTGCTGATTGCTGGCGACACCCTGTTCCGACGTGGTATCGGGCGTACGGATTTGTGGGGCGGCGACCAGGCGACCATCGTGCGTTCGATCAAGCAGCGGCTATACACGCTGGATGAGGGGGCGACCGTGGTGACCGGGCACGGCCCGGATACTCGACTGGGTGATGAAATGCGTGAGAACCCTTTTGTACGGGCGTGACAGATTAATTGCCGGGTAGGGCTGTTCTGTCAGAGGCAAGCGTTGCAGCAAAAACTCAGGTTGTGTTCAGCGTGCGTCTGCTACGGTTGCTGTAGCGACGGAATTTTTGCCGTTTGTCGTGTTCCAAACTCGGCACAGGTCCATTGCCAATGTCCTTTGCACCATAGAATGCAAAAGTAGGAGCTTCCTTCATGTTCACTTCGCGTCGTCTGCTTGTTGTTGCTACCGCCGTAGCCCTGTTGTCCGGCTGCGCATCACCTAATCCTTATGACGGCAGCAGCCAGGGACAGGCGAGTAATGAATCCGGCGGTATGAGCAAGACCGCCAAGTACGGCGGCTTGGGTGCCCTGGCCGGTGCACTGGCGGGTGCGGCCATCGACCATAACAACCGTGGCAAGGGCGCGCTGATCGGTGCCGTGGTTGCAGGTGCCGGCGCAGCAGGTTATGGCTACTACGCCGATCAGCAGGAAAAGAAACTGCGCGAGAGCATGGCTAATACTGGGGTTGAAGTTCAGCGCCAGGGCGACCAGATCAAGCTGATCATGCCGGGCAACATCACCTTCGCCACCAACTCGGACGCGATCTCCAGCAGCTTCTACCAGCCGTTGAACAACCTGGCCAACTCGCTCAAGCAGTTCAACCAGAACACGATCCAGATCGTCGGTTATACCGACAGTACGGGCAGCCGTCAGTTGAACATGGACCTGTCCCAGCGTCGTGCGCAGAGCGTAGCCAACTACCTGACGTCCCAGGGCGTCAACGGTGCCAACCTGAGCGCACGCGGTGCCGGCCCGGATAACCCGATTGCCAGCAACGCCGACGTCAACGGCCGCGCCCAGAACCGTCGTGTGGAAGTCAACCTCGGCCCGATCCCGGGCCAGCAGTACGGCCAGCCAGGTGCTCAGCAACAGGCGCCACAGCAGAACAACCAGTTCCAGGGCAACCCGTACTCGCAGTACCAGTAAACATTCGCTAATAAAAAGGGCGCCTGTGAAAGGCGCCCTTTTTTGTGGCTGCGTGATTACATCAATCGATGTATTCGAACACCTTCACGATTTTCTGCACGCCGGACACACCTTGCACCAGGTTGGCTGCGCGAGTGGCTTCGGCCTGGGTCAGCAGGCCCATCAGGTAGACGATACCGTTGTCGGTCACGACCTTGATGCGCGAACCAGGGATCGCGTTATCGGTGAGCATCTGCGCCTTGATCTTGGTGGTCAGCAGGGCGTCGTTGCTGATGGCCAGCAGGGTGATCGGGTCCATCACCTGCAATTCGTTATGCACTTTCTTCACGCGCTGCACGGCAGCGGCGGCTTGCTCGGCCTGGGCCTTGAGGTCGGCGCGTGGCGTCTGGCCAGCGAGCAGTACGACGCCGTTGAAGCTGGTCACGACGATGCGCGAAGCGCCATTGCCCAGGTCTGGCGCGGCCTTGGCAACGTTGACCTCGACCTTGGTTTCGATCAGCGAGTCATCGATCTTGCTGCCGAAAGTGCGGGTGCCCTTGTCATCCTGAATAGGGGTGTCACGAGTCGCGGTGATGGCCGTGCTGCAGCCGCTGATAGCGAGGCACAGGGTGATGGCCAAAAGGCTGAGGCGGTTAACGGTCATTCTTCACTCCCAAACAGTTGGCTGTCGATCAGATCGCACAGGCAATGGATCGCCAGCAGGTGGACTTCCTGGATACGTGCGGTGACATTGGCCGGGACACGAATTTCCACGTCTTCAGGCAACAGCAGTGAGGCCATGCCGCCGCCATCGCGCCCGGTCAATGCTACGACAATCATTTCGCGATCATGTGCGGCCTGGATCGCTTGAATAATATTCGCCGAGTTGCCGCTGGTGGAAATCGCCAGCAACACGTCTCCCGGTTGACCCAGGGCGCGAATCTGCTTGGAGAAGATTTCGTTGTAGCTGTAGTCGTTGGCAATCGAGGTGATCGTCGACGAGTCGGTGGTTAAGGCAATGGCTGGCAGGCTTGGGCGCTCACGCTCGAAGCGGTTGAGCAGCTCGGACGAAAAATGCTGGGCATCGCCGGCCGAACCGCCGTTGCCGCACGAAAGCATTTTGCCCTCGTTGAGCAAGGCGTTGACCATGACCTGACTGGCTTGCTCGATGTGCGGTGCAAGTACGTCCATCGCCTGTTGCTTGGTGTCGATACTGGCCTGGAAAAGCTGGCGAATTCGGGATTGCATGTCCATCTGTGTGACCTTAAGTAGCGCGGCTGTTTGGCACAGGAATGTGCAGCCCGCAAAGCAAAGAGCAAAAGTGTGTGGTGAAGATGTCCGGCGAATCAGCTGTCGAAGGCATTCTTGAGCCAGTTCAGATCAGCCTGACCAGACGGTGTGCTTTCTATGGCAACCACATCGAAACGGCAGGGGGCGTCGGCCCAGCGATGCTCTTTTTGCAGGAAAAACTGCGCCGCGAGTATCAGCTTCTGACGCTTGCGCCCGTCGATACTGGCGAGCGCGCCACCCCATTGTGCGTGTTTTCTGTAGCGGACTTCGACGAATACTACTGTATCGCCGTCAAGCATGACCAGATCAAGCTCACCGCGTTTACATAACCAGTTCTGCGCCAGCAGGCGCAGACCTTGTTGTTGCAAATACTCCAGGGCTTGCAGTTCGGCGTCCTTGCCGCTTTGTGCAGTGGACCGCTCGGGCATCAGCGCGGAGTGTCCGGCAGGCGCTGGATCTCGCCACCGACAAACTTGGCCCAAGGCATCTGGCGATCAACGCGCTGGTTGGCGCTGATACCCAGGTTGCCCGACAGGCCGTCGACACGGGTGTCTGGCAGCGCCTTGAGTTGCCCCAGGCGCGGCGCCAGGCGGTAGGCGTCGACGCCCATCGCGTACAGGCGGCCGAGGCTGCCATTGGCTTGTGGCCATTGTGCGGCTACCTGGTTGCGCAGTGGGTCGGTAGTGTTGAGCAACCAGGGCGTTTCGCAAAACATCACGTTGGTCATGTCCAGGTACTGGTTCTTGTCGCCGCTGGCGCTGAACACGTGGGACGTGGCGTATACCGGCACGTCGCCGGCATATTGGAAGTTCAGGGTCGGCTTGATCTGCTGGGCCAGTTGCGGTGTCACGGCCAGGAAGATGAACTCGATGTCCTGGCGACGCGACGGCTGCGCGGCGACATCAGTGCCGACGGTGCTTTGCAGGCTCTTGGCGCGGCCTTCGCTTTTGCGCAGCTGGAACAGATCTGCAATTTGCTGGGCGAGGGCGACGGGCTGATCGACATACTCAACCCCCATGACCTGGCCGCCATTGGCTTCCCAGTCCTGGCGGAAGGCTTTGTAGACACGCTCACCCCATTCGCCACGCGGAACCATGGCAGCCGCGCGATGCAGGCCGTCGGCACGGGCGCGGCGCGACACTTCGCGGGCTTCGTCTTCAGCGGCCAGGCCGAACTGGAACAGTTGCGCCGGGCTGCGATCAGTCTCGCTGTAGTTCAACGCCAGGGTGGTGATCGGCAATTGCGGGCGGGCACTGAGCTGTTTGACCAAAGGCTTCTCCAGCGGGCCGACCACCAATTGCACACCGGCGGCCTGGGCCTTGGCGTAGAAGTCGTCGAGGGAGGTCAGGCGTGAGCTGTCATAGAATTCGATGACCGGCGGCTTCTGCCCGGCTTGTTCGGCCTGGTAGTGCGCCGCCATGAAACCTTCACGCAGCGCTTTGCCGACGGAGGCCAGCGGGCCGTCCTGTGGCAGCAGCAAGGCGATCTTGTTCAGAGGCTGGCTGGCCAGTTCCTTGAGCTTGGTCAGCGGCGTTGGCAATTGCACGGCAGCCGGGTGGCCCGGATTCTGTGCGCGCCAGGTGTCGATGGCCGCCTGTTGCTGCTCCAGCGTACCGGCGCCCTTGACCGACTGGGCCAGGGTGATCCAACCATCCAGCACCGGATTGCCGCTGGCTTGCAGCTGTTCGGCCGGCACGGCGGCAATCAAGGCCCAGATGGCTTCGTGGTTGTTGTTGGCGGCATCACCCGTGAGCAGTGGGGCCATGGCGACACGTTCCCGGGCGGCAGCCAGGGTCTGGCCGTCGGCTTCATAAGCGCGGGCGTGCACGCTGGCGGTGCGGATCTGCTGTTCAGGCGGCAGGTCCTTCAGGTTTTGCAGGCTCGGGTGGCTCAAGGCAGTCAGCGCCGCCTTGGGCTGGTTGCGCGTCATGGCCAGTTCGGCAGCCAGGGTGCTGGCAAATACTTGCGCGGCGGGCTTGAGGACATCCAGGGGCACTTGCGCAAGAATCTGCGACGAACGCCCAGGGTTGTTCTGCTTGTAGGCCATGTCTGCCGCACTCAGGCGCAGCAACGCGGCCTTTTCTGGCGTCTTGGCGGTAGTGGCCTGTTCGAGCAGTTGCTCGATACTGGCGTCCGGGGTCCGTGGAAGGTCGCCAAGGCTGGACGAGGGCGAGCTGGCGCACGCGGCCAATAAGGCAGCGAGGCAGAGGGCGGAGAGCAGCCGCAGGCAAGCGATCATGTAAGTGTTCCTGATACCGATCAAATTAGCGTGGAATTGTACCCAAGCACTGGCCCAGGCGCGATGTTACTGGCGTGAAACCGTCGAATTAGGTCGTGCAAATGTTGCAACTGGCGTTAAACGGCTGAAAAGGCATCGGCGGTGATGGCATATTTTCAAGGCGCCTACGCGCTACAATGTCGCTTTTGCCAATCATCGAGGTGTGCGTTTTGACTGCTCCAGGTCCTTTGAATTCCACTGCAGGCTCGCTTTTTGTCGTGGCGACGCCCATTGGCAACCTGGACGACATCAGTGCGCGGGCACTGAAAGTGTTGCGCGAGGTTAAATTGATCGCGGCGGAGGACACACGGCACTCCCAGCGTTTGATGCAGCATTTTGGTATCAGCACGCCATTAGCCGCGTGCCACGAACACAACGAGCGCGAAGAAGGCAGCCGCTTTATCGTGCGGCTGCTGGCCGGCGACGATGTGGCGCTGATCTCCGACGCGGGTACACCCCTGATCTCCGACCCTGGCTACCATCTGGTGCGCCAGGCGCGGGCCGCTGGTATCAATGTAGTGCCTGTTCCGGGAGCGTGCGCGCTGATTGCGGCATTGTCGGCGGCGGGTCTGCCGTCCGACCGTTTTATTTTCGAGGGTTTCCTGCCGGCCAAGGCCGTTGGGCGACGTGCGCGGCTGCAAGCGTTAAAGGAAGAGCCGCGCACCTTGATCTTCTATGAAGCCCCCCATCGCATCCTCGAATGCCTGCAGGACATGGAGCTGGTATTTGGCGGTGCGCGCCTGGCACTGCTGGCCCGTGAGCTGACCAAGACCTTCGAAACCCTCAAGGGTCTGCCGCTGGAAGAGTTGCGTGCGTTTGTCGAAGGTGACAGCAATCAGCAGCGCGGCGAGTGTGTGGTGCTGGTCGCAGGCTGGACCGCGCCTGAGGACGAAGATGCGGTGGGCAGCGAGGCCATGCGCATCCTCGACCTGCTGCTCAAGGAGATGCCTCTCAAGCGTGCGGCCGCCCTGGCGGCGGAAATCACCGGGGTGCGCAAGAACCTCTTGTATCAAGCGGCGCTGGATAAACAAAAAGGCGAATAGTTCCAGGGTTAAAGGGGTATTCCGTCTGAACGTGATGGCAATTCTGAACTTTTATTACTTGTCCTAAGTCCGTCGTGCCGTTAACCTGCGCGGCGGAGAGTCGATTGGACAGTCGCTGCCCTCTATGAAAATTAGGGGGGGGAGGAAAGTCCGGGCTCCATAGGGCGAAGTGCCAGGTAATGCCTGGGAGGCGTGAGCCTACGGAAAGTGCCACAGAAAATAACCGCCTAAGCACTTCGGTGCCGGTAAGGGTGAAAAGGTGCGGTAAGAGCGCACCGCACGACTGGCAACAGTTCGTGGCTAGGTAAACCCCACTTGGAGCAAGACCAAATAGGGTCCCAAGGCGTGGCCCGCGCTGGGACCGGGTAGGTTGCTAAAGATGTCCAGTGATGGCCATCGTAGACGAATGACTGTTCAAGACAGAACCCGGCTTATAGATCGACTCTCCACCTTTTTCCTTCTGTCCGAATCTCGAGCAGAAACCCGGTAGTAACGCAAGAATCCCTCCCTGCCGAATCATTGGCAGATGCGTCTTCGTAATACCAAAAAAATCTTACTCTTAATAAATTACTTTAACTTTAGCCTATAGCTCTTTGAGCTATTTGCGCTTGTTGGGCCAAAAACATCCCCGAACTCTGTTTTCTCCTCCCTTTACGCTCCTAAATCTCCGTTCTGTAAGGCTTTTCCTTGAATCCGCGCCTTGACGGTGTGGTGGGCGCATTCCTATAGTGTGCGCAAGTGGCGGAAAGTGGCACAAAGTGGGTTTTTTGAACGTAAAACGCTAAAATTTGGAGAAACGCATCTGTGTTTCGCGGAGCTAACGCTATCAGTCTCGATGCAAAAGGCCGTCTCGCCATGCCGAGCCGGTATCGTGACGAGCTCATTTCGCGAAGTTCCGGGCAGTTGATCATCACTATCGATGCCGTTGACCCTTGTTTGTGTGTTTACCCGCTCGATGAGTGGGAGTTGATTGAAACCAAATTGCGCGCCCTGCCTTCATTGCGTGAAGAGAACCGCCGCCTGCAGCGTTTGCTGATTGGTAACGCCGTCGACCTCGAGCTCGATGGCAGCGGTCGTTTCCTGGTGCCGCCGCGCTTGCGTGAGTACGCCAGGCTCGACAAGCGCGCAATGCTGGTCGGCCAACTGAACAAGTTCCAATTGTGGGACGAAGATGCCTGGGATGCTGTTTCTGCAGCTGACCTGGCTGCTATTCAACAACCGGGCGCCATGCCTGATGAACTGCGTGATTTGATCCTGTGACTATTGATAGCGGCTTTAACCACATCACCGTACTGCTTGACGAAGCCGTTGAGGCTCTCGCCGTACGCGCGGATGGCTGCTATCTGGACGGCACGTTCGGCAGGGGCGGGCATAGCCGGTTGATCCTCAGCCAGCTCGGGCCCGACGGCAAACTCCTCGGGTTCGACAAGGACCCCCAAGCGATTGCCACCGGGCAAGCGCTAGCGGCCGAAGACGGCCGCTTTGTCGTTGTGCAGCGCAGCTTTGCCGAGCTGGGTGCCGAAGTGGCCGAGCGCGGCATGGCGGGCAAGGTAGCCGGGGTTTTGCTCGACCTGGGCGTGTCCTCGCCGCAGCTCGACGACCCGGAGCGCGGCTTCAGCTTCATGAACGACGGTCCGCTCGACATGCGCATGGACCCGACCCGTGGCGTCAGCGCTGCGCAGTTCATCGCCACCGCGCCAGTGGAAGAAATCGCCCGTGTGTTCAAGGAATACGGTGAGGAGCGCTTCGCTGGCCGCATGGCCCGCGCCGTGGTCGAGCGTCGTGAAATCCAGCCGTTCGAGCGCACTGCCGACCTGGCCGAAGTACTGAAAGTCGCCAACCCAGCGTGGGAAAAGGGCAAGAACCCGGCGACCCGTGCGTTCCAGGGCCTGCGTATTCACGTCAACAACGAGTTGGGCGACCTGGAGGCCGGCCTCGAGGCTGCTCTCGAGGCGCTGGAAGTGGGCGGTCGCCTGGTGGTGATCAGCTTCCACTCTCTGGAAGACCGCATCGTCAAGTTGTTCATGCGTCGCCTGGTCAAGGGTGAGTCCGACAACCTGCCGCGCAACCTGCCGGTACGTTTCGAAGCCTTTGTGCCGAAAATCAAAATCCATGGCAAGGCGCAGTTCGCGTCCGAAGCTGAGCTCAAGGCCAACCCACGTTCCCGTAGCGCTGTCATGCGTGTCGCGGAGAAGTTGCGGTGAGCAAGCTTTTCGCCAAGCCCCTCCCGGGCGGCAGCTTCTTTATGTTGCTGCTGTTTGTCGGCGTGCTGATTTCCGCGATTGCGGTGTCCTACAGCGCCCACTACAACCGCCAGTTGCTCAATACCCTGTACGGGGAATTGAGTGTGCGCGACAAAGCCCAGGCGGAATGGGGCCGGTTGATCCTGGAGCAAAGCACCTGGACAGCCCATAGCCGCATTGAAGTGCTGGCGACTGAACAACTGAAAATGCACATCCCGGGCGCGGCCGAAGTCCGCATGGTGGCGCCATGATGAAACTCGAAGGCGCACTCTACCCATGGCGCTTCCGCCTGATGCTCGGCTTGCTGGCATTGATGGTGGGTGCGATCGCCTGGCGGATCATCGACCTGCAAGTGGTCGACCGTGACTTCCTGATCGGCCAGGGCGATGCCCGTAGCCTGCGTCACATCCCGATTCCGGCACACCGCGGCCTGATCACCGACCGTAACGGCGAACCGCTGGCCGTCAGTACGCCGGTCACCACGCTGTGGGCCAACGCCAAGGAGTTGCAGGTCGCCAAGGATCGCTGGCCGGCGCTTGCCGCCGCGCTGGGGCAAGACCCGAAAGCCTTGGCTGAACGCCTGGAAGCCCAGGCCAATAAAGAATTCATCTACCTGGTCCGCGGCCTAACCCCCGAACAAGGCCAGCAGGTGCTCGACCTTAAAGTCCCCGGTGTCTACGGCATCGAGGAGTTCCGTCGTTTCTACCCGGCCGGTGAAACCACCGCGCATATGGTCGGCTTTACCGACATCGACGACCACGGCCGTGAGGGTGTGGAACTCGCCTACGATGAATGGCTCGCCGGGGTTCCCGGCAAACGACAAGTCATCAAGGATCGGCGCGGCAGACTGATCAAGGATGTCCAAGTCACCAAAAACGCCAAGGCCGGTAAGCCCTTGGCGTTGTCGATTGACCTGCGCCTGCAATACCTGGCCAACCGCGAGTTGCGTAACGCGATCATCGAGAACGGCGCCAAGGCCGGCAGCCTGGTGATCATGGACGTCAAGACCGGCGAGATCCTCGCCATGGTCAACCAGCCGACCTACAACCCCAACAACCGTCGCAACCTGCAGCCGGCGATGATGCGCAACCGAGCCATGATCGACGTGTTCGAGCCGGGTTCGACCATGAAAGCCATCTCCATGAGTGCCGCCCTCGAAACCGGACGCTGGAAACCCAGCGACAAGGTCGAGGTGTATCCGGGTACGTTGCAGCTGGGCAAGTACACCATTCGTGACGTGTCCCGTACCGAAGGCCCGGTGCTGGATCTGACAGGTATCCTGATCAACTCCAGTAACGTAGGCATGAGCAAGGTCGCCTTCGATATCGGCGGCGAGACCATTTATCACCTGGCGCAGAAGATCGGTCTGGGCCAGCCCACCGGCCTGGATTTCCCCGGTGAGCGCGTTGGCAACCTGCCGAACTACCGCGACTGGAAAAAGGCCGAGACCGCCACGCTTTCCTACGGCTACGGCTTGTCGGTGACGGCGATCCAACTGGCCCATGCTTTCTCTGTATTGGCAAATAATGGGCGCATGGTTCCGCTGAGCCTGATCCATGTCGACGAAGCGCCGAAAGCCACCCAGGTGATACCGGAAAACGTCGCCAAGACCATGCAAGGCATGCTGCAACAAGTGATCGAAGCGCCACGCGGCGTATTCCGTGCCCAGGTGCCGGCGTATCACGTAGCCGGCAAGTCGGGTACTGCGCGTAAAACGTCGGTGGGTACCAAGGGCTACGCGGAAAATTCGTACCGTTCGTTGTTCGCCGGTTTCGGCCCGATGAGCGATCCACGCTACGCCATCGTGGTGGTGATCGATGAGCCGAGCAAAGCCGGTTACTTCGGTGGCCTGGTCTCGGCGCCGGTGTTCAGCAAAGTGATGTCCGGCACCCTGCGCCTGATGAACATCACGCCGGACAACCTGCCGCCGACCCAACAAGCGAACGCCGGTCCACCGGCCGCTGCTGTAAAAGCCAATGGAGGGCGCGGCTGATGTCTCTTAGCCTGAACAAGATTTTTGCCCACGCCGGCCGCGATCTTCTGATCCGTGAATTGAGTCTGGACAGTCGCAATGTGCGCGCCGGTGACCTGTTCCTGGCGGTGCCGGGGGGCAAGTTCGATGGCCGTGCACATATTGCGGACGCCCTGCAACGTGGCGCGGCTGCCGTGGCCTACGAAGTGGAAGGCGCAACCGTGTTGCCGATCACCGATGTTCCGCTGATTCCGGTCAAGGGGCTGGCCAAACAGCTCTCGGACATCGCCGGGCATTTCTATGGCGAGCCAAGTCGACATCTCAACCTGGTTGGCGTTACCGGCACCAACGGCAAGACCAGCGTGACCCAATTGATTGCCCAGGCCCTTGACCTGCTGGGGCAACACTGCGGCATCGTCGGCACGCTGGGCACTGGTTTCTACGGCGCGCTGCAAAGCGGCCTGCACACCACGCCGAACCCGATTGCCGTGCAAGCGACCCTGGCCGACCTGAAAAAGGCCGGCGCCAAGGCGGTTGCCATGGAAGTGTCGTCCCACGGTTTGCACCAGGGTCGGGTTGCTGCCCTGGCGTTCGATGTGGCGGTGATGACCAACCTGTCCCGCGATCACCTCGACTACCACGGCACCATGGAAGCCTACGCGGCCGAGAAGGCCAAGCTGTTCGCCTGGAACGACTTGAAGTGCCGCGTGGTGAACCTGGACGACGAGTTCGGTCGCCAACTGGCCGCCGAAGAGCGTGAGTCGCGCCTGATCAGCTACAGCCTGGAAGATTCCAGCGCGTACCTGTACTGCCGCGACGCGCAATTCAATGACGAAGGCGTGCGCGCGACGCTGGTGACGCCCCAGGGCGAACATCATTTGCGCAGCACCTTGCTCGGTCGTTTCAACCTGAGCAACACCCTGGCGGCCGTCGGCGCATTGCTCGGCCTGGATTACGCCCTCGACGAAATCCTGCGTGTGCTGCCGAAGCTGGAAGGCCCGGTCGGTCGCATGCAGCGCCTGGGTGGCGGCAAACAGCCGTTGGTGGTGGTCGATTACGCCCACACGCCGGATGCCCTGGAAAAAGTCCTGGTGGCCCTGCGTCCCCACGCCAAGGGCAAGTTGTTGTGCCTGTTTGGTTGCGGCGGTGATCGTGATCGCGGCAAGCGCCCGTTGATGGCCGAGATTGTCGAGCGCCTGGCCGATGGCGTGCTCGTCACCGACGACAACCCACGCAGTGAAGACCCGAGCCAGATTTTCGACGACATCCGCGTCGGCTTCAAAGACGTGTCCAAGGCGACGTTCGTCGCCGGTCGCGGCGCAGCCATTGCCCAATTGATCGCCGGCGCCAGTGCTGACGACGTGGTGGTGCTGGCCGGTAAAGGTCACGAGGACTATCAGGAAATCAACGGCGAGCGCCATGCCTTCTCCGATCTGGTCGAGGCCGATCACGCCTTGACCGCCTGGGAGGTTGCCCATGCTTAAACCGATGACATTCAGCGAACTGGTCCAGGCCTTGTCGGCCCGTATGCTGTCGAGCGATTGCCGCTTCGACGGCGTGAGTATCGACAGCCGCAACATCAAGCCGGGGCAACTGTTTGTCGCCCTGGCGGGCCCGCGTTTCGATGGTCACGACTACCTGAATGAAGTTGCCGCCAAAGGCGCCGTGGGTGCCTTGGTGCAGCGCGAAGTCGCGGATTCCACACTGCCGCAACTGCTGGTCGCCGACACCCGTCTGGCCCTTGGTCAATTGGGTGCGTTGAACCGTGCCGGGTTCACCAACCCCGTTGCGGCCATCACGGGATCCAGCGGCAAGACCACGGTCAAGGAGTTGCTTGCCGGGGTACTGCGCACGCGCGGCCCGGTGCTTGCCACCCGTGGCAACCTGAACAATGATTTCGGCGCACCGTTGACCCTGCTCGAACTGGCCCCTGAACATACGGCGGCGGTGATCGAGCTGGGCGCATCGCGCATCGGCGAAATCGCCTACACCGTGGCGCTGACCAAGCCCCACGTGGCGATCATCAACAATGCCGGAACCGCCCACGTCGGTGAGTTCGGCGGCCCGGAAAAGATCGTCGAAGCCAAGGGTGAAATCCTCGAAGGCCTCGATGCATCCGGCACCGCTGTCTTGAATCTCGATGACAAGGCCTTCGAGACCTGGCGTGTACGCGCCGCCGGTCGCAAGGTCCTGACGTTTGCCGTGCTCAATGCTGCGGCTGATTTCCACGCATCCAACATCACCGTTGATGCCCGTGGCTGCCCGTCTTTTACCTTGCACACCCCGCAAGGCAATGAGCACGTGCAGTTGAACCTGCTGGGCAACCATAACGTCGCCAATGCCCTGGCCGCGGCCGCTGCCGCCTACGCCCTGGGCGTGTCGCTGTTCGGTATCGCCACCGGGCTTGGCGCGGTGCAGCCGGTCAAGGGCCGTACCGTGGCGCAGCTGGCAACCAATGGCATGCGCGTGATCGATGACACTTACAACGCCAACCAGTCCTCGGTCTGCGCCGCCATCGACCTGCTTAAAGGCTTCGACGGCCGCAAGGTACTGGTGCTGGGCGACATCGCCGAGCTGGGCGACTGGGCCGAACAGTCCCACCGTGAAGTCGGTGCCTACGCGACCGGCAAAGTCGACGCGCTGTACGCCGTCGGCCCGAACATGGCTCACGCTGTCAACGCGTTCGGCCCCGGCGCGCTGCATTTCGCGACCCAGGCCGAGCTGATCCAGGCGCTGGCGGCGGCTGAACACGACAAACACACAACCATTTTGATCAAGGGATCGCGCAGCGCGGTGATGGAAAACGTCGTCGCGGCCTTGTGTGGCTCAAGTACGGAGAAACATTAATGCTGCTGCTGCTGGCTGAGTATCTGCAACAGTTCCACAAAGGCTTCGCGGTCTTCCAGTACCTGACCCTGCGCGGGATCCTGGGTGTGCTGACCGCGTTGTGTTTGTCGCTGTTCCTGGGGCCGTGGATGATCCGCACCCTGCAGAACCTGCAAATTGGTCAATCGGTTCGTAATGACGGCCCGCAGTCGCACCTGTCCAAGTCCGGCACCCCGACCATGGGCGGTGCGCTGATCCTGTCGTCCATCGGCATCAGCACCTTGCTGTGGGCTGACCTGCACAACCGCTATGTGTGGGTGGTGCTCTTGGTGACCCTGTTGTTCGGCGCCATCGGTTGGGTGGACGACTACCGCAAGGTGATCGAGAAAAACTCCAAGGGGCTGCCAAGCCGCTGGAAGTATTTCTGGCAGTCGGTGTTTGGCCTCGCTGCGGCGATCTTCCTCTACACCACTGCGCCAAGCGCGGTGGAGACGACCCTGATCATCCCGATGCTCAAGGACGCCAGCATTCCCCTGGGTATCGGCTTCGTGGTGCTGACCTACTTCGTGATTGTCGGCTCCAGCAACGCAGTGAACCTCACCGACGGTCTCGACGGCCTGGCGATCATGCCGACGGTGATGGTGGGCGGCGCGCTCGGCATCTTCTGCTACCTGTCGGGTAACGTGAAATTCGCTGAATACCTGCTGATTCCTTATGTACCGGGCGCGGGTGAACTGATTGTGTTCTGCGGCGCGCTGATCGGTGCCGGCCTGGGCTTCCTGTGGTTCAACACCTACCCGGCGCAAGTGTTCATGGGCGACGTCGGCGCCCTGGCGCTGGGCGCGGCCCTCGGCACCATCGCGGTGATCGTGCGCCAGGAAATCGTGCTGTTCATCATGGGCGGTGTGTTCGTGATGGAAACCCTGTCGGTGGTCATCCAGGTGGCGTCCTTCAAATTGACCGGGCGTCGTGTGTTCCGCATGGCGCCGATTCACCACCACTTTGAACTCAAGGGCTGGCCCGAGCCACGCGTGATCGTCCGCTTCTGGATCATCACGGTGATCCTGGTGCTGATCGGCCTTGCCACCCTGAAACTGAGGTAGAAACGAGTGTCCCTGATCGCTTCAGACCACTTCCGCATCGTTGTCGGCCTCGGCAAGAGCGGCATGTCCCTGGTTCGCTTCCTGGCGAACCGCGGCACGTCGTTTGCCGTGGCCGATACGCGGGAAAATCCACCGGAGCTGGTCACGCTGCGCCGTGACTACCCGCACGTGGAAGTGCGTTGTGGCGAGCTGGATGTCGAGTTTCTGTGCCGTGCCGATGAGCTCTACGTGAGCCCCGGCCTGGCCCTGGCGACCCCGGCCCTGCAAGCCGCCGCTGCCCGTGGCGTGAAGCTGTCCGGCGATATCGACCTGTTCGCCCGTAATGCGAAGGCGCCGATCGTGGCCATCAGCGGCTCCAACGCGAAAAGCACCGTGACCACCCTGGTCGGCGAGATGGCGACTGCGGCCGGCAAGCGCGTGGCCGTGGGCGGCAACCTCGGTACACCCGCGCTGGACCTGCTCAGTGACGACATCGAGTTGTACGTGATGGAGCTGTCGAGCTTCCAGCTGGAAACCACCCACGACCTCGGCGCCGAAGTGGCGACCGTGTTGAACGTGAGCGAGGACCACATGGACCGCTACAGCGGCCTGCCGGCTTACCACCTGGCCAAGCACCGGATCTTCCGTGGTGCGCGGCAAGTCGTGGTCAACCGCCAGGATGCCCTGAGCCGTCCGCTGATGGGCGAGGGCCTGCCCTGCTGGACCTTCGGCCTCGGCAAACCCGATTTCAAAGCCTTCGGCATCCGCGAAGAGAACGGCGAGAAATACCTGGCCTTCGAATTCCAGAACCTGATGCCGGTGCGCGAGCTGAAAATCCGTGGCGCCCATAACCAGTCCAATGCCCTGGCGGCGTTGGCGCTGGGGCATGCCGTCGGCCTGCCGTTTGACGCCATGCTCTCGGCGCTGCGCAGCTTTGGCGGCCTTGAGCATCGCTGCCAGTGGGTGCGCGACCTTGATGGCGTCAGCTATTACAACGATTCCAAGGCCACCAACGTGGGTGCAGCCCTGGCAGCCATCGAAGGCCTTGGCGCCGATATCGACGGCAAGCTGGTGTTGATCGCCGGTGGCGACGGCAAGGGTGCCGACTTCAAGGACCTTAAAGGCCCGGTGGCTGAGCATTGCCGCGCCGTGGTGCTGATGGGCCGCGATTCCGATCTGATCGCCGCCGCTCTCGGTGACGCGGTGCCGCAAGTGCGCGCCACGTCCCTGGACGACGCCATCGCCCGTTGCAAGGCCCTGGCCCAGTCCGGCGATGCGGTGCTGTTGTCGCCAGCCTGCGCCAGTTTCGACATGTTCAAGAACTACGAAGAGCGCGGCCAGCTGTTCGCCCGCGCCGTGGAGGCCTTGGCATGAATTTCCGGAATATCATCAAGCCGTACCCATCGCCGATCATTACCGGGCGCGGTATCGACCTCGATTTCCCGATGCTCGCCGGTTGCCTCGCCTTGTTGGGCCTGGGCCTGGTGATGATTACCTCGGCGTCGTCCGAAGTGGCTGCCGTGCAGTCGGGCAATACCCTGTACATGATGATCCGTCACCTGGTGTACCTGGTGATCGGCCTCGGCGCCTGCATCGTCACCATGATGATCCCCATCGCCACCTGGCAACGCCTGGGCTGGTTGATGCTGATCGGGGCGTTCGGCTTGCTGGTCATGGTGATCCTGCCCGGCATCGGCCGCGAGGTGAATGGTTCGATGCGCTGGATCGGCTTCGGCGCGTTCAACGTGCAGCCGTCGGAAATCGCCAAGGTGTTCGTGGTGATCTACCTGGCCGGCTACCTGGTACGTCGCCAGAAAGAAGTGCGCGAAAGCTGGATGGGGTTCTTCAAGCCGTTCATCGTGCTGCTGCCCATGGCTGGCCTGCTGCTGATGGAGCCCGACTTCGGCGCCACCGTCGTGATGATGGGCGCTGCTGCGGCGATGCTGTTCCTCGGCGGCGTGGGGCTGTTCCGCTTCACCCTGATGGTGGTGCTGGCCGTGGCTGCCGTGACGGTCCTGGTGCAGGCACAACCCTACCGGATGGCGCGTCTGATCACCTTTACCGACCCCTGGTCCGACCAGTTCGGCTCCGGCTACCAGTTGACCCAGGCGCTGATCGCCTTCGGTCGCGGCGAGTGGCTGGGCGTGGGCCTGGGCAACAGTGTGCAGAAGCAGTTCTACCTGCCGGAAGCGCACACCGACTTCGTGTTCTCGGTACTGGCCGAAGAGCTCGGTGTGGTGGGTTCGCTATGCACCGTCGCGCTGTTCGTGTTCGTGTGTGTACGCGGCATGTACATCGGCCTGTGGGCCGAGAAGGCCAAACAGTATTTCGCCGCCTATGTGGCGTACGGCTTGTCGTTCCTGTGGATCGGCCAGTTCCTGATCAATATCGGTGTGAACGTCGGCCTGTTGCCGACCAAGGGCCTGACCTTGCCGTTCCTCAGTTATGGCGGCAGTTCGTTGGTGATCTGCTGCGCGTGCCTGGGCTTGTTGCTGCGCATCGAGTGGGAGAGTCGAACCCACCTGGGCAGCGAAGAGATGGAATTCAGCGAAAGCGATTTCGCCGAGGAGCCGACCCATGGGCGCTAACGTGCTGATCATGGCGGGCGGCACCGGGGGCCACGTGTTCCCGGCCCTGGCCTGCGCGCGGGAATTCCAGAACCGTGGCTACACCGTGCACTGGTTGGGCACGCCGCGCGGTATCGAAAACGAATTGGTGCCGAATGCCGGCTTGCCGCTGCACCTGATCAACGTCACCGGCCTGCGCGGCAAGGGCAAGTTGTCCCTGCTCAAGGCGCCGTTCGTGTTGCTCAAGGCGGTGTGGCAGGCGCGCAAGATCATTCGTGAACTGAAGCCGGTGTGTGTGCTCGGTTTTGGTGGCTATGTGACCGGCCCTGGTGGCGTCGCGGCCAGGCTCGCCGGTGTGCCGGTGATTGTGCACGAACAGAACGCCGTCGCCGGCACCGCCAACCGCCTGCTGGTGCCCTTGGCGGCGCGGGTGTGCGAGGCCTTTCCGAAGACCTTTGGTGCATCGGACAAGCTGCGCACCACTGGCAACCCGGTGCGCACCGAACTGTTCATGGGCATCGCCCGTGAAGCCTTGGCCGGGCGCAAGGCGCACCTGCTGGTCATGGGCGGCAGCCTGGGCTCCGAGCCTTTGAACAAATTGCTGCCGCAAGCCCTGGCGCAACTTCCTGTGGAGTTGCGCCCTGAGGTCTTTCACCAGGCGGGCAAAGATCATGGTGAAGTCACCGCCACGCGCTATCGCGAGGCCGGTGTGGAGGCGAACGTACAGCCCTTCATCAAAGACATGGCCCATGCCTATGGCTGGGCCGACCTGGTGGTCTGCCGCTCCGGTGCGCTGACCGTCAGTGAACTGGCCGCCGCCGGTCTGCCGTCGTTGCTGGTGCCTTTGCCCCACGCGATCGACGATCACCAGACCCGCAACGCTGAATATTTGGCCGGGGAGGGCGCTGCCTTCCTGCTGCCGCAAAGAACGACTGGCGCCGCCGACTTGGCCGCACGCCTGACCGAGGTATTGATGCAACCGGAACGACTCAACAGCATGGCGAGCACCGCAAGCCGCCTGGCCAAACCTGACGCAACCCGCACCGTGGTCGATATCTGCCTGGAGGTGGCCCATGGTTGAGAATCAGAAAGCCATGCCGCAACCGGAAATGCGCCGCATCCGTCGCATCCACTTCGTCGGTATCGGCGGCGTGGGCATGTGCGGCATTGCCGAAGTACTGCTGAACCTGGGCTACCAGGTGTCCGGCTCCGACTTGAAAGAGTCGCCGGTCACCGACCGCCTGAAGTCGTTCGGCGCGCAGATCTTTATCGGCCACCGTGCCGAGAACGCCGCCGAGGCCGATGTGCTGGTGGTGTCCAGCGCCGTGAACACCTCCAACCCGGAAGTGGCCACCGCCCTTGAGCGCCGCATTCCCGTGGTGCCTCGCGCCGAGATGCTGGCCGAGCTGATGCGCTATCGCCACGGCATCGCCGTCGCCGGCACCCATGGCAAAACCACTACTACCAGCCTGATTGCCTCGGTGTTCGCCGCCGGAGGCCTGGACCCGACGTTCGTCATTGGTGGCCGCCTGAATGCCGCCGGCACCAATGCCCAGCTCGGCACCAGCCGTTACCTGATCGCCGAAGCCGATGAAAGCGATGCCAGCTTCCTGCATTTGCAACCGCTGGTGGCTGTGGTCACCAACATCGACGCCGACCATATGGCGACCTACGACGGTGACTTCAACAAGCTGAAGAAAACCTTCGTCGAGTTCCTGCACAACCTGCCGTTCTACGGTCTGGCGGTGGTGTGCCTGGACGATCCGGTGGTGCGCGAAATCCTGCCGCTGGTCAAGCGTCCGACCGTGACCTACGGCTTCAGCGAAGACGCCGACGTGCGCGCCATCAATGTGCGCCAGGAAGGCATGCAAACCTTCTTCACCGTGCTGCGTCCGGACCGTGAGCCCTTGGATGTCTCGGTGAACATGCCGGGCAACCACAACGTACTCAATTCCCTGGCGACCATCTGCATCGCCACCGACGAGGGCGTCAGCGATGAAGCCATCGTCGAAGGCCTGTCGCGCTTTGCCGGCGTGGGCCGTCGCTTCCAGGTCTACGGCCAGTTGCCGGTAGAGGGCGGTGACGTGATGCTGGTGGACGACTACGGGCACCACCCGACTGAAGTCGCCGCGGTGATCAAGGCCGTGCGTGGTGGCTGGCCGGAGCGTCGCCTGGTGATGGTGTACCAGCCGCACCGCTACAGCCGTACCCGCGACCTGTACGACGATTTCGTCAATGTACTGGCTGATGCCAACGTGCTGCTGTTGATGGAAGTCTACCCTGCCGGCGAAGAGCCGATCCCGGGCGCCGACAGCCGCAAGCTGTGCAACAGCATCCGTCAGCGCGGCCAGTTGGACCCCATCTACATCGAACGTGGCGTGGACCTGGCGCCAATCGTCAAGCCGCTGCTGCGTGCCGGCGACATCCTGCTGTGCCAGGGCGCCGGTGACATTGGTGGCCTTGCGCCGAAATTGCTGGCGAGCCCGCTGTTTGCGGCAAAAAAGGGAGCGGCGAAATGACCACTGACTACGCCTCCCTGTTTTCCACGATCACGCCTGCCGACTTCGGTCGCGTAGCCGTATTGTTCGGCGGCAAGAGCGCCGAGCGCGAAGTGTCGCTCAAGTCCGGCAACGCCGTGCTCGAAGCCTTGCAAAGTGCCGGCGTGAACGCCTTCGGTATCGACGTGGGCGATGACTTCCTCGCCCGCCTGCAGGCCGAGAAGATCGACCGCGCCTTCATCATCCTGCATGGCCGTGGCGGTGAAGACGGCAGCATGCAAGGCCTGCTGGAGTGTGCCGGCATCCCTTACACGGGCAGCGGCATCCTCGCTTCCGCGCTGGCGATGGACAAGTTGCGCACCAAGCAGGTGTGGCACAGCCTGGGCATTCCGACCCCGCGTCACAGTGTGCTGTGCAGCGAAGACGATTGTATTTCTGCAGCCAAGGAACTGGGCCTGCCTTTGATCGTCAAACCTGCCCATGAAGGCTCCAGTATCGGCATGGCTAAAGTGAACTCGGCTGCCGAATTGATCGACGCATGGAAAGCGGCAAGTACCTACGATTCGCAAGTGTTGGTGGAACAGTGGATCCAGGGTCCCGAGTACACCATCGCCACCCTGCGTGGCCAGGTATTGCCGCCCATCGCATTGGGCACGCCCCACACCTTTTACGACTACGACGCCAAGTACCTGGCTTCCGATACCCAGTACCGGATCCCATGCGGCCTTGACGCAGCCAAGGAACAGGAATTGATGGACCTCACGGCGAAAGCCTGTGAGGCGCTGGGTATCGCCGGTTGGGCGCGGGCGGACGTGATGCAGGATGACCAAGGGAATTTCTGGTTCCTGGAAGTCAACACCGCACCGGGCATGACCGACCACAGCCTGGTACCTATGGCCGCTCGCGCTGCGGGCCTGGATTTCCAGCAACTGGTGCTGGCGATCCTGGCCGCAAGCATTGAGCCACGAGGCTAAGGACATGAAAGGCGCATCGCTTCGTCATCAGCCCCCTCAAGCACCGAGCCGCAAGCCGGTGCCACGGGGTGCCAGCCGAATGGTGGCTAAAGAGCCGATGTCGGCGCGCCTGCCGAAAGCCAACTTTGGTTTCCTCAAGGCGTTGTACTGGCCGGTATTGCTGGTGGTGCTGGGCTTCGGAACCTACGAAGGCGCGCAGCGTCTGTTGCCGTATGCCGACCGGCCGATCACCAAGATCAGCGTGCAGGGCGACTTGAGCTACATCAGCCAGCAAGCGGTACAGCAGCGCATCGGCCCGTACCTGGCGGCGAGCTTCTTTACCATCGACCTGGCCGGCATGCGCTCGGAGCTGGAACAGATGCCGTGGATCGCCCACGCCGAAGTCCGCCGCGTATGGCCGGACCAGGTGACGATCCGCCTGGAAGAACAACTGCCCGTGGCCCGTTGGGGTGACGAAGCGCTGTTGAACAACCAGGGCCAGGCGTTCACCCCGCGTGAGCTGGCCAACTACGAGCACCTGCCGCAGCTGTTCGGGCCGCAGCGGGCTCAGCAGCAAGTGATGCAGCAGTACCAGGCCTTGAGCCAGATGCTGCGGCCACTGGGCTTCTCCATTGCACGCCTGGAACTGCGTGAACGGGGCAGCTGGTTTTTGACGACCGGGGCAGGCAGTTCCGGCCCGGGCATCCAGTTGTTGCTGGGACGCGACCGCTTGGTGGAAAAGATGCGCCGCTTCATTGCCATCTACGACAAGACCTTGAAAGAACAGATTACGAACATTGCGAGCGTCGACCTGCGTTACGCCAACGGCCTTGCCGTCGGCTGGCGTGAACCGGCAGCGCCCACGGCAGCGCAACCCGCTGTCGCGAAGAATTAAGAAGAGGCAGGACCCATGGCAAACGTGCAAAGCGGCAAAATGATCGTCGGTCTCGATATCGGCACCTCCAAGGTGGTGGCGCTGGTGGGCGAGGTCGGGGAAGACGGTGTCATCGAAATCGTCGGTATTGGCACGCATCCGTCCCGGGGCCTGAAGAAGGGCGTGGTGGTGAACATCGAGTCCACCGTGCAATCGATCCAGCGCGCCATCGAAGAAGCGCAGCTGATGGCCGGTTGCCGGATCCACTCGGCGTTCGTCGGCGTGGCGGGCAACCATATCCGCAGCCTGAACTCCCACGGCATCGTGGCGATCCGCGACCGCGAAGTCAGCTCGGCCGACCTCGAGCGCGTGCTCGACGCTGCCCAGGCCGTGGCGATCCCGGCTGACCAGCGGGTGTTGCACACCCTGCCGCAGGACTACGTGATCGACAACCAGGAAGGCGTACGTGAGCCCCTGGGCATGTCGGGCGTACGCCTGGAAGCCAAGGTCCACGTGGTGACCTGTGCCGTCAACGCCGCACAGAATATTGAAAAATGCGTGCGTCGCTGCGGCCTGGAAATCGACGACATCATTCTCGAGCAGTTGGCTTCGGCCTACTCGGTTCTGACCGACGACGAAAAAGAACTGGGCGTGTGCCTGGTCGACATCGGCGGCGGCACCACCGACATCGCGATCTTCACCGAGGGTGCGATCCGTCACACCGCCGTGATCCCGATTGCCGGTGACCAGGTGACCAACGACATCGCCATGGCGCTGCGTACACCGACCCAGTACGCCGAAGAAATCAAGATCCGCTACGCCTGCGCCCTGGCCAAGCTGGCCGGTGCCGGCGAGACCATCAAGGTGCCGAGCGTGGGTGATCGTCCACCGCGCGAACTGTCGCGCCAGGCCCTGGCCGAAGTGGTCGAGCCACGCTACGACGAGCTGTTCACCCTGATCCAGGCTGAACTGCGCCGCAGCGGCTACGAAGATTTGATCCCGGCCGGCATCGTGCTGACCGGTGGTACCTCGAAGATGGAAGGCGCGGTCGAGCTGGCCGAGGAAATTTTCCACATGCCGGTCCGCCTGGGCGTGCCCCATGGCGTGAAGGGGCTGGGCGACGTGGTACGCAACCCGATTTATTCCACCGGCGTGGGCTTGCTGTTGTACGGGCTGCAAAAGCAGACCGACGGCATTTCCCTGTCGGGCCCGAGCAACCGTGACAGCTACCGCAGCGACGACGAGGCCAAGGCGCCGTTGTTCGAGCGCTTGCAGGCATGGGTCAAGGGCAACTTCTAACGATTTACCGCGACACCGCAACACCGTTGTAAGCAGTAGGCGAAAAAACTAGAGAAATGAAAGGAGAGGGAACATGTTCGAACTCGTAGACAACATCCCCGCAAGCCCGGTCATCAAAGTGATCGGTGTCGGCGGTGGCGGCGGCAACGCTGTCAACCATATGGTCAAGAGCAACATTGAAGGCGTTGAATTCATCTGCGCCAACACTGATGCCCAGGCGCTGAAAAGCATCGGCGCGCGGACCATCCTGCAATTGGGCACTGCGGTGACCAAGGGCCTCGGCGCTGGCGCCAACCCGGAAGTCGGCCGTCAAGCCGCGCTGGAAGACCGCGAGCGTATCGCTGAAGTGCTGCAAGGCACCAACATGGTGTTCATCACCACCGGCATGGGCGGCGGTACCGGTACCGGTGCTGCGCCGATCATTGCCGAAGTGGCCAAGGAAATGGGCATTCTGACGGTGGCTGTCGTCACCCGTCCGTTCCCGTTCGAAGGTCGCAAGCGCATGCAGATCGCCGACGAAGGCATCCGTTTGCTGTCTGAAAGCGTCGACTCGTTGATCACCATCCCCAACGAGAAGCTGCTGACCATCCTGGGCAAGGACGCGAGCCTGCTGTCCGCATTCGCCAAGGCTGACGATGTACTGGCCGGTGCCGTTCGCGGTATCTCCGACATCATCAAGCGCCCTGGCATGATCAACGTCGACTTTGCCGACGTCCGTACCGTGATGAGCGAAATGGGCATGGCGATGATGGGCACTGGCTGCGCCAGCGGTCCGAACCGTGCACGTGAAGCCACTGAAGCGGCCATCCGCAACCCGCTGCTGGAAGACGTGAACCTGCAAGGTGCACGCGGCATCCTGGTGAACATCACCGCCGGTCCTGACCTGTCCCTGGGTGAGTACTCCGACGTGGGTAGCATCATCGAAGCCTTCGCTTCCGAGCACGCCATGGTCAAGGTCGGTACCGTTATCGATCCGGACATGCGCGACGAGCTGCACGTGACCGTGGTTGCGACCGGCCTGGGCGCGAAAATCGAGAAGCCTGTGAAGGTCATCGACAACACCCTGCACAACAGCCAAGCCAGCCACGCCAGCCAGGCGGCTGCTGCTCCAGCGCCTTCGCGCCAGGAACTGCCGTCGGTGAACTACCGTGACCTGGACCGTCCGACCGTGATGCGCAACCAGGCTCAGGCCGGTGCTGCGGCGTCCCGTAGCCCGAATCCGCAAGATGATCTGGACTACCTGGACATCCCGGCATTCTTGCGTCGTCAGGCCGATTGATGGAATGTATCAGGGCTATGAAGGTGATTGGTGTTCAGCAAAGGTCTGGTCTGCTATTATCGCCAGCCTTTGTTGATACCAGTTCGCAATTTGCGCTGAAGCGGTCCAAGCCATGATTAAACAACGCACCCTGAAGAATATTATTCGTGCCACAGGTGTAGGTCTGCACTCCGGGGAGAAGGTATACCTGACCCTCAAGCCTGCACCTGTCGACACCGGCATCGTGTTTGTGCGTGCCGACCTGGACCCTGTGGTGCAGATTCCTGCTCGCGCGGAAAACGTTGGCGAAACCACAATGTCGACCACATTGGTCAACGGTGACGTCAAGGTGGACACGGTGGAGCACTTGCTCTCGGCCATGGCCGGTTTGGGCATCGATAACGCCTACGTCGAGCTCTCCGCGTCCGAAGTCCCGATCATGGATGGCAGCGCTGGACCCTTCGTATTCTTGATTCAATCTGCCGGCCTGGAAGAACAGGACGCAGCCAAGAAGTTCATTCGCATTCTGCGGGAAGTGACAGTAGAAGACGGCGACAAGCGCGCTACCTTCGTCCCGTTCGAAGGCTTTAAAGTGAGCTTTGAGATCGATTTCGATCACCCGGTATTCCGTGACCGCACCCAAAGTGCAAGCGTGGATTTTTCCAGCACTTCGTTCGTAAAAGAAGTCAGCCGCGCCCGTACCTTTGGTTTCATGAGTGACATCGAGTACCTGCGCAAGCACAACCTCGCACTCGGCGGCAGCGTTGAAAACGCCATTGTGGTCGACGCGGATGGTGTACTGAACGAAGACGGCCTTCGCTACGAAGACGAATTCGTGAAGCACAAGATCCTCGATGCAATCGGTGACCTCTACCTGCTGGGCAATAGCCTGATAGGCGAGTTCAAAGGCTTCAAGTCGGGCCACGCCCTTAACAACCAGCTGCTGCGCAAGTTGATTGAGCAGACAGACGCTTGGGAAGTCGTGACCTTCGAAGATGCCAGCACCGCACCGATCTCTTACATGCGTCCCGTTGCGGCGGTGTAAGTAACAACTCTCTTTCTTTAGTTTTGAAAGGCTGCCTTCGGGTGGCCTTTTTTTATACCCACTTTTTCTGACTCTGCCACTGTTCAAGTGTGGGAGGGGGCAAGCCACCTCCCACATTAGATCCGATTCACTATTCAGAGGGTTGCTGAATCGGCAATGCGGTTTCTTCCGCTGTGCTTGGCCTCATACAACGCCTGGTCCGCACTCAACAGCAATGCCTCCAGCGACTGGCGACTGCGCTTGTCCCACGTACTCATGCCAATACTCACCGTAATCGGCTGTTCGTCCCCGGCCACCCGCGGCAAGTGCTCGACGCCGCTGCGGATATGCTCGGCGATCACCCAGGCACCCTTGGCATCGGTCAACGGCAACACCACCGCAAACTCTTCACCGCCATAGCGTGCCGCCAAGTCGGCCGGGCGGCGGATGTTGGTACCGATCACTTGGGCCACGTTACGTAGTGCCTCATCGCCGCCATGATGACCATGACGGTCGTTGAACGCCTTGAAGTGGTCCACATCGATCATCAGCACCGTGAGCGGCTCGGTCGAGCGTTGGGCGCGGTCCCACTCCAGGCGCAGGCGTTCGTCCAGCACGCGGCGGTTGGCCAGGCCCGTCAACGCATCGGTGGCTGCCAGTTCTGACAGTACCCGTTCAGCGCGCCGCCGCCGTCGCAGTTCCCGGCGTAGCATCCAGGTCAGCCACAACAAACCGGCACAGAGCACTCCTGTGGCACTACTGGTCAGCAGTGCCACGCGACTCCAGGGCGCGAATACGTCCTCGCTGGACAGCGCCACGACCACGATCAGTGGCAGTTCACCGACATTGGTAAAGGTATACAGGCGCTCTTTGCCACTGATGGCAGAGATCGCCTGAAAGCTGCCGCTTCCGTCACGCAGTATTCGCTTGAAGTTGGGCCGGTCACTGAGGTCCTTGTCGATCATGTCGCGTTCGAGCAGCGGCTGCTGGGCCAGGAGAATGCCATTCCTGCTCAGCAGGTTGACGCTGCTGCCGTTGCCGATGGTCAGGGTGTTGAAGAGCTGATCGAAATACGCCAGGCGCATGGTCGCAACCGCCACGCCGGCAAACTCTCCCTTGGGGCCTGACACACGTCGACTGAATGCCATGCGCCAGACCTGGTCGCATTCGCAACGGACCTTGAACGGCCGACTGATAAACAAGCCGGCGTTGGCGTCCTTGGCATGCACCTGGAAATAATCGCGGCTGGCAAAATTACGTGGCGTGGGCCGCAGCGTGGAGGAGTCGGCGATAACCGTACCGGTGGTGTCCAGCAGCAGGACCTCGCCTTTGAAAGGCGCCGCCGTGGACAAATCAAACTGCACCAGGTGCTGGATATTGGCGGCAACCTGGGACAAGTCTTCGCGTTGCGTGGCCGCAATCAGACCGTTGAGCGCCATGTCATACAGTTCGACGTTACGCAGCACGTCGGCATTGATCAATTGGGCGATGTTGGTGGTAGACCGCTTGGCCGCTTCGAGCGTGCTGGCGTGTTCGCGCATCAACAGCACCGCGACAATGATCACAATCAGGGCGACGCTGAGCCCGCTGCCCAGGATCAGTAACAACTCAGGGTGTGCGGGTGAGGTACGAACAGGGCGTGGACTCATCGGGCAGACTTCAGCGGTGAGGATGCTGGCAGTTTAGTTCTACCCGATGAAAATTAAATACTTGGTTAAAAAGAAAAAATCACCCCTCAGAACACGTTGATCGGATAGTCGACGATCACGCGGTACTCGTCCACGTCCCGATCCACCGCCGCGTAGCCATTGCCACCGCGGTTGGTCGCCCATTGCAGGCGCACCGCCAGGTCCTTGGCCTTGCCGCCCTGCACCACATATTTCACGTCGATGTCGCGTTCCCAGTGCTTGGCATCTTTGCCATCGGCGCTGTACCAGGCGCTGTAGCCACGGCTTTGCGGATCAACTTTGGTCAGGTCGGTCTCGCCGCTGATATAGGACACCGCCGAGGTCAGGCCCGGCATGCCGAGGCCGACGAAGTCATAGGCGTACTTGAGCTTCCATGAGCGTTCGTTGGGGCCGTTGAAGTCGGAGTACTGCTGGGAGTTGTCCAGGTAGATGCTGTCGCCCTGGGCGATGTAGTCGAATGGCGTGTTGCCGTTGACCCGCTGGTAGGTGGCGGTGACGCTGTGGTTGCCCACGCCCACGGTGAAATGCAGGCTGTAGGTGTTGTTGTCGATGGCGCCGAGCAGCGACTGGCCGGTGTCCTGGGTGTGGTAGTAGTGCAGGCCCGGGTTGAGGCTGACCAGATCATTCAGCGCGTAGGTGTAGTCCAGGTCGTAGTAGTACTGGTTCCACACGTCCTTGAGTTCGGCGGCGTAGAGGTTGCTGGTCAGCCCGGCGATGCCGCTGAACGATACGCCGGCCCAGTTCAGGTGCTGGCTGTCCGCCGTGCTGGGCAGCGCGCCGTAGCTGGTGCCGATGCGGCGATGGCCGCTCTGGTTGTAGAGCTTGGTGAAACTGGCCTGGCCGCCTTCGAACATCCAGCCGTCGAGACTGTGGTTGGTCAGGCTCACGCCACGGAAGGTCTGCGGCAGCATGCGTGTCGCGCCGCCGGCGATCACCGGGTTATTGAGGAACAGGTCGCCGGCCTTCAGCTCGGTATCGAATGCGCGCATTTTCAAGGTGCCACCCGCGGTAGAGAACGAGCCGGGTGCCTTGCCGTTGCCACCACCATACGGAAGGATGCTGGAACCATCGGTGCCGCCACCGCCGTCGAGCTTGAGGCCGAGCATGGCATGGGCGTCCAGGCCGAAGCCGACGGTGCCCTGGGTATAGCCGGATTCGAAGATACCGATGAAACCCTGGCCCCACTCCTTGCTGTCATCGGTGTGAATGTCGCGCCGGTCGCGGTTCATGTAGTAGTTGCGGGTGTTGATAGTGAGGTGGGCGCCTTCGACGAAACCGTCGGCGGGGGTAGTGTCTGCCGCGTGGGCAAGGGGGGAAATCGTTGCGGCTATTGCGAGGAATAACGGGGTGAACGTCAGCGAGTTCTTCACCGGTGGAGCTCCTTTGGTCAATCGGAAACGGCCAGTGTCGTTGGGGGTGCCTGGCCTTTTTTGACGGCAAAAAAAAGCCGCTGAACGTCAGCGGCTTTAAGACAGATTCCCAGTGTAGAGCCCTGGAAATAAGTCGAGGGAAATGCGGGTAAGCGGGAAAGCTGTCTTTGCCGTCGCGCTCATCGATGCGTCAAATTAACGCAGGTGAGCGGTGCGATACAGAGTGTAACAAGATAATGACTGTTGCCCAAATCGCAACAGTCATGGTGCTACCGGCAGGCTAATACCAAAGGTATTCCCACCGCCGTCACTGCGCACGAACACATCGCCGCCATGCATCAACGCAATCGCCTTGACGATAGCCAGGCCCAACCCGTGATTGGCCCCGCTGTTGCTGCGCGACGCGTCCACCCGATAAAAGCGTTCGAACAGACGCGGCAGGTGCTCGCTGGCAATCACTTCGCCGGGGTTGGTCACACCAATCGAGACCTGATGCTCCTGCACCTCTATGTTCACTGCGATGACCTGCCCGGGCGCGGTGTGTTGCACCGCATTGCTCAGCAGGTTGATCAGTGCGCGGCGCAGGTGGGCCTTCTCGATCTGCACCACGGCATCCCCGTGGACCTGCACCTGGACCTGGGCGTCTTCGAGGATGAAGTCCAGGTAGTCGAGAGTGGTGGCCACCTCGTCAGCCAGGGAGCTTTCGATCAGCTTGGTAGCCTTGCTGCCCTGGTCGGCGCTGGCGAGGAACAGCATGTCGTTGATGATCGAGCGCAGGCGCTCCAGCTCTTCGAGGTTCGATTGCAGCACTTCGAAATAATGCTCGGCCGAGCGCCCACGGGTCAGCGCCACCTGGGTCTGGCCGATCAGGTTGGTCAGCGGCGAACGCAGTTCATGGGCCACATCGGCGTTGAACGACTCCAGGCGCGAATAGGCTTGCTCGACGCGGTCCAGGGTGGAGTTGAACGAGTTGACGAACTGACTCAACTCCGGCGGCAACGGCGACAGTTGCAGGCGCCCGGAGAGCTTCGGTGGCGCGAGTTTCTGCGCCTCGTCCGAGAGTTTGCCCAGCGGTTTGAGGCCGATGCGCGCCACCCAGAACCCCAGCAACGACGCCAGCACCACGCCTACCAGGGCCAGGCTGATCAATGCCACGAGCAAATGATGCTGGGTGGCGCGGAAGTTCTCGGTGTCGATGGCGATCATGAAGCGCAGCGGCGGGCGCTGGTCCTTGGCCGGGAACTGGCTCACCAACACCTTGAACGGGTGCTTGTAGCCCGCCAGGTGCAAGTCGCGCTTGCCTGTGCGCCCTTCGGCGAAGGCGCGGATCTGCGCATCGGGGTTGCCATACTCGTAGTTCGGGTCGCTGCTCACCACCCAGAAGCGGATGCGTTTGTCTTCCTCACCCAGCAGCTTGAGCTTGGCCTTGATCTTCACCCAATGGTCCGGCGTACCGAAGCGGTTCACCGACGATTCGAGCACGCTGTAGCGCGCATCCAGCTCGGCGCCCGGCAGCAGCCCAAGGCTGCGGTCCACCTGTTGATAGAGCGCGCCGCCAATCAACAGGAAGATCAGCAACGCCACCAGGCTGAACATGCCGCTCAGGCGCAAGGCAATGGAGTTAGCCGACATTGCGACTCTCCAGCACATACCCCATGCCCCGGATGGTGTGCAGCAGCTTGGTGTCGAACGGCCCGTCGAGCTTGGCGCGCAGACGCTTGATCGCGACTTCCACCACATTGGCGTCGCTGTCGAAATTGATGTCCCAGACCATTTCCGCAATCGCCGTCTTGGAAAGGATTTCGCCCTGGCGTCGCGCCAATACGCTGAGCAGCGAGAACTCCTTGGCGGTCAGGTCCAGGCGCACGCCGTTGCGGCTGGCCTTGCGGCTGATCAGGTCGATCCACAGGTCAGCGACCGTCACCTGCACCGGCTCGTGCCCGCCGCTACGGCGGGTCAGGGCTTGCAGGCGTGCCACCAGTTCCAGGAAGGAAAACGGCTTGCCCAGGTAATCGTCGGCGCCTTCGCGCAGGCCGCGAATGCGGTCTTCCACGCGCTCGCGAGCGGTCAGCATGATCACCGGCGTCTGTTTGCGTGCACGCAAGGCGCGCAACACGCCGAAGCCATCGAGGCCGGGCAGCATCACGTCGAGCACGATCACCGCATAATCGTTCTCCAGCGCCAGGTGCAGACCCTCGACACCTTCGCGGGCGACATCGACCGTATAGCCTTGCTCGGTCAGACCGCGATGCAGGTAGTCCGCGGTTTTCTCTTCATCTTCAATAATCAGGACGCGCATGAGTCTTTTGCTCCAGGGCCGGGCCTCAATCTGTGGTCGCCAACGCAGGGGTTGGTATGGGCCGGTGGAAAAACTTCTCGAGGTACAAGTATATGACCGGCGTGGTGAACAACGTCAGCGCCTGGCTCACCAGCAAGCCGCCGACCACCGCGATCCCCAGCGGCTGGCGCATTTCCGCACCGGGGCCGGCGCCGAGCATCAGCGGCACCGCGCCAAGCAGGGCGGCGAGGGTGGTCATGATGATTGGCCGGAACCGCGTGACGCAGGCTTCGTAGATCGCTTCTTCAGGCGCAAGCCCGCGCACGCGCTGGGCGTCAAGGGCGAAGTCGATCATCAGGATGCCGTTCTTCTTCACGATACCGATCAATAGCACCAGGCCGATCAAGGCCATGATCGAAAAATCCTGGCCCATCAGCGACAGCATGATCAGTGCGCCCAACCCGGCGGATGGCAAGGTCGAGATGATCGTCAGCGGGTGCACGAAACTCTCGTACAACACGCCGAGGATGATGTAGACCGCCACCAGCGCCGCCAGGATCAGCCACGGTTGGCTGGCCAGGGAGCTCTGGAACGCCTGGGCCGCGCCCTGGAAGTTGCCGATGATGGTAGTTGGCATGCCGATTTCATTCTTGGCTTGATCGAGCATGAGCACCGCGTCGCCCAACGCCACGCCCGGCGCCAGGTTGAACGACAGGTTGGCGGCCGGGAACATGCCGTCATGGCTGATGGAAAGCGGCCCCACCGTCGGTGGATCGACTTTGGCCAGCGCCGACAGCGGCACCATCTCGTTGGTCAGCGGCGAGCGCAGGTAGAAATAGTTCAGGCTTTCGGCCTTGCCGCGTTGTTGCGTGTCCAGTTCCAGCACCACCTGGTACTGGTTGATTTCGGTCTGGAACTCGTTGATCTGGCGTTGGCCGAAGGCGTCGTACAGCGCCTGGTCCACATCGGTGGCGGTCAGGCCAAAGCGTGCGGCGGCCTGACGGTCGATGCTGATGTGGGTGATGCTGCCGCCCAGTTGCAGGTCGTTGGACAGGTCGCGAAAGGCCGGGTTGGCGCGCAGTTTTTCGGTGAGGCGCTGGGTCCAGGTATTCAGCGTCGCGCCGTCATTGCTCTTGAGCACGTATTGGTACTGGGCGCGGCTGGGGCCGGAACTCAAGTTGATGTCCTGACCGGCACGCAGGTACAGCACAATGCCCGGCACCTTGGCCAGTTTCGGGCGGATGCGATCAATGAACTGGCTGGCGGACACATCGCGATCACCGCGATCCTTCAAGGCGATCCAGAAACGCCCGTTGGCAATGGTCTGGTTGCTGCCGGTCACCCCCACTGAATGCGAGAACGCTTGCACCGCCGGGTCGGCCTTGACGATCTCGGCCAGGGCCTTGTGCTTGGCGACCATGTCCGGGTACGACACGTCGGCCGCCGCTTCGCTGGTGCCGAGTACAAAGCCGGTGTCCTGCACCGGGAAGAAACCCTTGGGGATAAACACATAGCCGACCACGGCCAGGGCCAGGGTTATCACAAAGATCGCTGCCATGGTGCGTTGATGGGCCAGGGCGCGGCGCAGGTTGCGCGCATAGCCGGCCAACAGGCGCTCGCTGAAACCTGGTTTGTCGTGGACGTGATGGGTGGGCGCGCGCATGAACAGCGCGGCGAGGGTCGGCGCCAGGGTCAGTGATACCACCACCGAAATCAGGATGGTCGAGGTGGCTGTCAGCGCGAATTCCTTGAACAGCCGTCCGACCACACCGCCCATGAACAGCAGCGGAATGAATGCCGCCACCAGCGAGAAGCTGATGGACACCACGGTAAAGCCGATTTCACCGGCGCCCTTGATCGCCGCTTCGCGCTTGTCGAGGCCCGCCTCCAGATGACGATGAATGTTCTCCACCACCACGATCGCATCGTCCACTACAAAGCCCACGGCAATCACGATTGCCACCAGTGTGAGGTTGTTCAGGCTGAAGCCCATCAGGTACATCAGCGCAAAACTGGCGACCAGCGACACGCCCAGCACACTGGACACAATCAGCGTCGCCGACAACTGGCGCAGGAACAGCGCCATCACCGCCACCACCAGCAGGATGGCGATCAGCAAGGTGACTTCCACTTCGTGCAAGGAGGCGCGGATGGTCTTGGTGCGGTCGGTCAACACGCTGACCTGCACCGACGCTGGCAACATGGCTTGCAGGCGCGGCAACTCGGCTTGAATACGGTCGACGGTCTCGACAATGTTCGCGCCGGGTTGGCGTGAGATCACCAGGTTGACCCCGGGCGTGTCGCCGGACCAGGCCTGCACGTAGGCGTTTTCCGAGCCATTGATGACTTTGGCGATATCACGCAGTTGAACCGGTGCGCCGTCCTTGTAGGACACGATCAACTGCGCGTAGTCCTCCGGGTGGAACAACTGGTCGTTGGTCGACAGGGTCGACACGCTGTTCTCGCCGTAGATCGCGCCCTTGGCCAGGTTGAGGCTCGATTGCTGGATAGCCAGGCGGATATCGGCGAGGGTCAAGCCGATGGCGGCGAGTTTGTCCGGCGACGCCTGCACGCGGATCGCCGGGCGTTGCTGGCCGGTGATGTTGATCTGGCCAACGCCGTCGATCTGGCTGATCTGCCGGGCCAACAGGGTTTCCACGTAGTCGCTCAGCTCGGTGCTGGGCATGCTGTTGGAACTGACGCTGAGGATCAGTACCGGGCTGTCCGCTGGGTTGACCTTTTTCCAGGTCGGCAGGCTCGGCATATCGCTGGGCAGCTTGCCGGACGCGGTGTTGATCGCCGCCTGCACTTCCTGGGCGGCGGTGTCGATGCTCTTGTCCAGGGTGAATTGCAGGGTCAGCAGGCTGGAGCCCAAGGCACTGCTGGAGGTCATCTGGGTCATGCCGGGGATGGCGCTGAATTGCACCTCCAATGGCGTGGCCACGGACGAGGCCATGGTGTCCGGGCTGGCGCCGGGCAGGGTGGCGGTCACTTGGATGGTCGGAAACTCCGCTTCAGGCAGTGGGGCAATGGCCAGGCGCGGGAAGGCAATCAGCCCGAGCAGCACCAGGGCGAAGGTCAGCAGCAGGGTGGCGACCGGGTGGTCGACACACCAGGCTGACGGCGAACGGCTCATGGTTGCACCTTGGCATCGACGGTCTGGATGACCTGCGGTGGGTCCTTGAGTACCTCCACCTGCGCACCGGCCTTGAGCCGCGACTGGCCGTCACTGACCAGCACATCCCCGGCCTGCACGCCCTTGATGATGTTGAGGTCGCTGTCCTGGTACGTCACCTGCACCGGCACCACCTCGACCTTGTCGCCGTTGACCCGGTACACGAAGTGCGAATCCAGGCCGCGCTGTACCACGGTCGGTGGAACGACCAAGGCGTTTTTGTCGAGGGCGGTCTGGATCTTGATAGTCACCAGTTGCCCCGGCCACAGGCGCTGTGAAGCGTTGTTGAACTCGGCCTTGGCGCGCAGGGTGCCGGTGGTGGAGCTGATCTGGTTGTCGATCAGGCTCAAATGGCCTTCGCCGAGCAAATCGCCGGTCTGGCCGTCGGTATCGGCGCCCAGGTAGGCGTCGACGCTGGCCGGGGTGGGCGCCGCGATCAGGCCTTGCAGGGTGGGCAGCATCTGTTGCGGCAGGGAGAACTCGACGGCAATCGGGTCGATCTGGGTCACGGAAAACAGGCCCTGGGTATCGGCTGTGCGCAGGAAGTTGCCTTCATCCACGGTGCGAATACCCACGCGGCCGCTGACCGGTGAGCGAATCTGGGTGTAGGAAAGTTGCACCTGGGCCGAATCGATGGCGGCCTGGTTGCCCTGGGCGGTGGCCTTGAGCTGGTTGACCAACGCTTGTTGCTGGTCATAGGTCTGCTTGGACACGCCGTCATCGACGCTCAATGCCTTGTAGCGCTTGAGGTTGACCAGCGCCACCTGCAACTGCGCCTGGCTTTCGCCCAGTTGCGCCTTGGCCTGGTCGAGATTGGCGCGGATCGAGCGGTCATCGATGGTCGCCAGCAGGTCGCCGGCCTTGACCCGTTGGCCTTCCTTGACCAGCAATTTTGTGAGGATGCCGTCCACCTGCGGGCGAATCACCACGCTGTGCAGTGACAGCACCGAACCGATCCCGCTGACAAAGCGCGGAACATCCTGCTGCACCACGCTCACCACCCGCACCGGAATCGCCGTGGGCGCCGCCAGTCTGGCTTTGGCTGGACGGGTCAAGGCCCAGGCCGCAACGGCCAACACCACGAGGACACCCACGATCAGGGCGGTTTTGCGTTGAATGTGCATGGGGTGAGGCGCCAGGGCAAAGGATTGGAAGTGTGTGAGGCCTTTATAGCCTGCCAACCCGGTCAGCAAGGTGACTGCTAACTGACGGCGCTGTCAGTAAAGGCAGACCATTCGTACAGGTGGTGGTTAAAGATCCGAGGCGGGCAGGTATACTGCGCGCCAGCGTGGCCCGCAAGCCGGCCCCGCGTCATTTCTTGCACGCTCCGGAGCTTCCATGACTTCCCCGACACAACCCCCTGTTGAAGCGGCCGACCTCGTCGATCCGGCCAGCGCCGAAGGCGTTGAAAAAGCCGAGATCCCGGCGTTCAAATTCCCCTTCAAGCCGGGTGAGCTGGCCGGGGCCAAGAATGCCGCCCAGCCCTGGTACAAGAACGGTGCCAGGAATGGCCACACCAAGACCCCGGGCATGGCGCCACCGGGCACCCGCCGTTCCATGGGTAAACGTTAAGATTAATCCACTGTAATATTTGCGGGATGTTGCCTACAGCTCCAGTCGCTATTTCTTCTTGTAAGCCCGCGACCATTTCTTGAAAGCTTGCACAGCTTCCGCTGCACCCCTGGTTTTTCCACAGGGAGCAGCGGAGGGCGCTCTTTCCGGAAAAGGACGTTTCCTGTGGCCCTGATACACCTTTGTGTAGCGTTTGTCCTGTTGCTTGCGGTGGATGCCGTTGCAGGCCTTGATCAACCTCGACGCGAAATCCGCTTCGCCGTTGCCGCGCAATTTCCCCCCTTCCAGAGCCGCAACCCGCAAGGGCAGTTGGTCGGCTTGAATATCGAGTTGGGCAACGCCCTTTGCCAGCAGTTGAATGTTCGCTGTACCTGGGTCGACCAGGTGCTGGTCGAAAACTTCGGACGTCTTGAAGCGCGGCAATTCGATGCAATCATGGGCATTGCCCCTACACCCCTGCGCCGGCGTTGGGTCAGTTTTACCGACAACCTCTACCCCTTTACCACGCGTCTTGTCGCCCGTCGAAGCTCGGGCCTGATGCCGACACCAAGGTCGCTCAAGGGCAAGCGAGTGGGCGTATTGCTGGGCAGTAATCGCGAAGCCTTTGTTCGTTCGCAATGGGCGCGCGAAGGCGTGATTATCAAGAGTTTCTGGCTCAACGACGAGCTGGTCCGCAGCCTGGTGGCAGGCGATATCGATGCGACCCTGCAGGGCACTGTGGAAATTCGCGAGGCCCTGCTCGACACGGCTGTCGGCCAGGATTTCGACTTTCTGGGGCCCGCCGTTTGTGCTGAGCTGTTAGGCAATGGTGTTGCGATTGCGCTGCGCAATACCGACACGGCGCTGCGTGTCGAGCTGAATCGTGCGCTTGAACAGCTCAAGCACAATGGCGAATACCAGCGGATCGTCGCGCCTTATCATCTGGACCGGCCGTGATGGCTAATTAATTGCGCGGAACATGAGCTGGATCAGTATTTGCCCCCTCGGTGCGCTTAGAGTCGACGCCCTGCCGACTCCCCCAACAATCACGAGCGCGCTTCTCCATGAAGATCAATCTGCCGGTCACCGGTCGGAATGTGGACTTTGCCCCCGACGCCAACATCCTTTCGACCACCGACCTGACCAGCGCGATTACCTACGCCAACCAGGACTTCATCGATATCAGCGGCTACAGCTGTGACGAGCTGCTGGGGGCGCCGCACAACATCCTGCGGCATCCGGACATGCCGGCCGAGGCATTCGCCCATATGTGGCAAACCCTCAAGAGCGGCCGGTCGTGGATGGGCATGGTGAAAAACCGCTGCAAAAACGGTGACCACTATTGGGTCAGCGCGTATGCCACGCCGGTGACCCGAGAGGGCGCGACCGTGGAGTATCAATCGGTGCGTATCAAGCCGGATGCGCGCAGGATCGCGGTGGCGGAGCGGATGTATGCGCGTTTGCGAGCGGGCAAGCGGCTGTCCTGGCCGGTCGTCGGCATGGGTGTGAAATTGTCGGCATGGGTCATCGCCACTTGCGCGGTGACCTGGGCCTTGGGCTTGGGCCTGACGGACTCCGCGCCGGTCTGGCAGTTACTGGCGTTGGTGTCGGGCTGTGCGGTGGGGGCGGCTGGCGTGCGGCTGATGTTGCGGCCCTTGGCTGAACTGCAAAAGCGCGCGCGCCGGGTGGCCGACAACCCGCTGAGCCAGGCGATCTACACCGAGCGCCGCGACGAGTGCGGGCAGATCGAGTTCGCCCTGCACATGCTCGAAGCCCAGGTCGGCGCAGTGGTAGGGCGTATCGACGATGCCTCCCAGCGCCTCTCCGGCCACGCTGCACGGTTGGTGCAGCACCTCGACAACAGTCACGCCAGCAGCCTTGGCCAGCAGACCCGGACCGACCAGGTGGCGGCAGCCATTCACCAGATGGCCGCCAGCGTGGCCGAAATGGCCAACCATGCCCAGCAGGCGTCCAAGGCGGCCGATCAGGCCGGCAGCGAAACCCGTGAAGGTCACCTGCGTGTGGATGAAAGTCATGATGCGGTGTTGCGCTTGTCCCAGGAGCTGGCGCGGGCCACGGAGGTTATCCACCAGTTGGAAAACCACAGCGGTGAAATCAGCAGCGTGCTGGAAGTGATCCGCACGATTGCCGAGCAGACCAACCTGCTGGCCCTGAACGCGGCTATCGAAGCGGCGCGGGCCGGTGAGCAGGGGCGCGGGTTTGCGGTGGTGGCCGATGAAGTGCGCGGCCTGGCCCAGCGCACCCAGCAATCGACCGATGAAATCCAGCGCATGATCAGCACCCTGCAAGGCGGCGCACGTGACGCGGTGCAGGCCATGGCGCACAGTGGCGAGCATGTCGACGCCAGCGTCAAACAGGCGCAGCGGGCAGCCGCCGCACTGGATGGCATCAGCCAGCGCGTCACACAAATCACCGCCATGAGCCAGCAGATTGCGACCGCCGTGGAGGAGCAGAGCACGGTGAGCGAGGACATCAATCGCAACATCGTCGGCATCCGTGATGCCGGGGAGGCCACCGTCAGTGCTGGGCAGCAGAGCCGGCTCAGTTCAAGCGATGTGGCCGCACTGGCGGAGGATCTACGGCAGTTGGCGCGGGAGTTCTGGTCTAGGCCGCGCGCAACGAGATAAACGCATAGTTGGCCGGCACTTCGGTGGCAATCTGCGCCCCGGCATCCAGCACTTGCTCGGCGATGTCCATTCCCGACACATGGAACACCCATTCATTGGCCACGGACGGCTGACCCACCGCCAACTCGATCGCTTGGGCAAACGCGCCCATGTCCGGCAGGTAAGCGGTAAACCCATCGCCCTTGAGCGCTGTAGTGCGAATGCCGAGCAAGGCGCACACCGCTTCCTTGGTCTGCACATCATCACGGTCGGCCTGACGTGAGCGCTGGATCAACTGCGCCAGTTCAGGGTCCATCAGCTGGCCGCCCACGATCAATTCCGGCCCCTGTTCCCATGACTCCGGTGGGCAATCCTTGGCGGCGGGGTTCAACGGGATATGCGGATTGATCTCCATCGGGTAGATGCGGCACACCAGCGGGCGACGCTCATAGATACGGCAGCGGTTGTCCTCGTCAAGATTCCGGCAGGGGCCGGCGTTGTAGGCGGCAAAGGTGATTGCCACAAACGCCTCGGTGTTACCGCTGGGCACGACCACCGAACGGCGTTCGGCATGTTCGCGTTGTTGCAGGGGCAGGCCCAGGCCATTACCGAGGAAACCTTCCACCAGGACGATGACGCTGCCGCCGTCTGCCGCCCACTGGCGGGCTTCTTCGAGGGTCAGGGGCACGTGATGATCGGAGCAGCATTTGCCGCAACCTACGCAGGAAAATCGAGTGTTCATGGCGGATCTGTCACCAGGCTAGGTCAGAGGGCACGCAAGAACGGTGACGGGTTTCTACCTCTGTTCACCGTATTGTCTCTGTGGAAGCAAGTTGCACGCCAGTGCCTGTCAGTCCTCTGTCATTACATCGCGTAGGACAAATCTCATGCCTGCGCTCTCATACAACTGCCGAGCGCGCAGGTTGCTTTCCAATACCTTGAGGTCCACATAGGGCTCGCCGCGCTGCTTGAACACCTGGAAGCTGTGCAGCAACAAGGCGCGGCCCAGCCCCTGGCCCTGGGCGCAAGGGTGAACGGAGAGGTTCTTGATGAACGCGCTGGTCCAGCATTGCGCGACGGCGAGAATGCCTTCGTGGTTGCTCGCCACCAGGCACAGCGTGGGGTCGAACTCGGCGTCGGTGGTGAATTGGTGCTGCCAGGTTTCCAGGTGGGGAACGCGGCCGCCGCCCTGGTCCTGGGTCATGCGCAATACCGCATGAATCGCTGGTGCAAGCTCGTCACGATAATGATCCAACTGTGTATCCGCGGGCCACAGCGGGGCAGGCAGGCTGCCGGTGAGGTCGCGGCGCAGCAGTTGGAAGTATTCGCTCACAGGCCTTTTTGCGCCACGGTTTGAGCGGCCACTACCAGGCACTTGGTCAACTCGGGCGAAGAGAACTTGGTGAGCACCGCATCGGCGCCGGCCAGCCGGGCTTTTTCGCTGTTCATCGCGCTGTCCAGGGAGGTGTGCAGCAAGATATAGAGGTGCTGGAAGTCCGGGGTTTCGCGCAGGGTGCGGGTGAGGGCGTAGCCGTCCATTTCCGACATCTCGATGTCCGACACCACCACATTGATCTGCTCGGCTGTGCCTTGCAGCTCCAGCAGCACATCGATGGCTTCCTTGGCGCTGCGTGCGGTGTGGCAAGTGAGGCCGAGGTTGCGCAGAGTGTGTACCGATTGCTGCAGCGCGACCTGGCTGTCGTCCACCACCAGGATGCGCGCATTGCCCAGTACTTCGGCCTCTTCCATGGTCAAGTCGGTGGGCGCCGCTTCGATTGGCGCCGGTGCGATGCCATGGATGACTTTTTCGATATCCAGCACCTGCACCAGGCCGCCTTCTACCTGGGTCACCCCGGTGATAAACGCACGGTTACCGCCGGAGCCGTAGGGCGGCGGACGGATGTCGGTGGTCAGGCAATGCACGATCTTGCTCACCGCCTGCACATGCAACCCCTGTTTGGAGCGGCTCACGTCGGTGACGATCAGGCAGCCACCGTCCGGGTCTGCCAGGGGCATTTCGCCGAGGGCGCGGCTCAGGTCGATCACCGCCAGCGAGTTGCCGCGCAGGGTGGCGATGCCTTTCACATGCGGGTGGGACTCCGGCAGCTTGGTCAGCGGCGGGCATGGGATGATTTCGCTGACTTTCAGCAGGTTGATAGCCATCAGCTTGCCGCTGCGCAAGGTAAAGAGCAGAAGCGAGAGTGAGTCTGCGCGGGCTTTGGTGGTGGGCATAAAAACCTTCTGTGGATCAGGGATGACGATCTATGGAAGGTTATCGACTTGAGCGGCCCATGCTTTAGGGGCATGGGCCGCTAAAATCATTCCTTCCACACCTGAGGATTCACCAGGTCCTGCGGACGCTGGCCCAGCAGGGCGCTGCGCAGGTTGTCCAGGGCACGGTTGGCCATGGCTTCGCGGGTTTCATGGGTGGCCGAGCCGATGTGCGGCAGGGTCACGGCATTGCTCAGTTGGAACAGCGGCGATTCGGCCAGTGGCTCTTGCTCATACACATCCAGGCCGGCACCACGGATACGCTGGCTTTGCAGGGCTTCGATCAGCGCCGGTTCGTCTACCACCGGGCCGCGGGAAATATTGATCAGGATCGCGCTGGACTTCATCAGCCCCAACTCGCGGGTGCTGATCAGGTGCCGGGTCTTGTCGCTCAACGGCACCACCAGGCACACGAAATCCGCCTCGGCCAGCAGCGCGTCCAGGCTGCGCAACTGTGCGCCCAACTCCTGCTCCAGCGCCGGCTTGCGGCTGTTGCCGCTGTAGAGGATCGGCATGTTGAAACCCAGGCGGCCACGCCGGGCCACGGCCGCGCCGATATTGCCCATGCCGACGATGCCCAGGGTCTTGCCGTGCACATCACAACCGAACAACGGCGCGCCGACACTGGCTTTCCACTGGCCGGCCTTGGTCCAGGCGTCCAGCTCGGCCACCCGGCGAGCGCTGCTCATCAGCAGGGCGAAGGCCAGGTCGGCGGTGCTTTCGGTGAGCACATCCGGGGTGTTGGTGAGCATGATTCCGCGCTCGTTGAAGTACGCCACATCGTAGTTGTCGTAACCCACCGACACGCTGGACACCACTTCCAGCTTGCTTGCGCCTTGCAACTGCTCGCGCCCCAGCTTGCGGCCCACACCGATCAGGCCGTGGGCGTGGGGCAGGGCTTCATTGAATTGAGCGTTGATGTCACCCAGCTTGGGGTTGGGCGCGATCACCTCGAAATCCTGTTGCAGGCGTTCGATCATTGCCGGGGTGACGCGGCTGAAGGCGAGGACAGTCTTTTTCATTGCAGGCGGGCTCATCGACTACGGGAGAATGCCAAGCACGCTAACATTCCTTGCCACTGTTGTCAGGGTACGGCAGACCTAAAGTGGGCAGGGGCTTGCCCCCGATGGCAGTGGACCGGTCAACACATCTGGTGACTGGCGCACCGCTATCGGGAGCAAGCTCCCTCCCACATCTGATCTGTATCACCTGGGAGAGATCAGTTCGCCAGGCGCGCACCGCTGAGGCTGCCACTCAATTCATACGCCACCAGTTCCGCCTGGTGCGCCGCCAGAATCTCCGGCAGCGAGCCGCGCAGGTATTCCACCCAGGTCTTGATTTTCGCATCCAGGTATTGGCGCGAGGGATAGATGGCGTACAGGTTCAATTCCTGGGAACGGTAGTTGGGCATGACCCGCACCAGGGTGCCGTTGCGCAGGCCCTCGATGGCCGCGTACACCGGCAACAGGCCAATGCCCATGCCGCTGGTGATCGCGGTTTTCATCGCGTCGGCCGAATTCACCAGGAACGGCGAGGTATTGATCGCCACGCTTTCCTGGCCTTCGGGGCCGTTGAAGGTCCACTTGTCGAGCTGGATCACCGGGCTGACCAGGCGCAGGCAGGCATGGTTGAGCAGGTCATTGGGGCGATGGGCGCAGCCCTTGGCCTTGACGTAATCCGGCGAGGCACAGGCGATGCTGTAGGTGATGCCCAGGCGCTGGGACACGAAGCCCGAGTCCGGCAGTTCGCTGGCCAGCACGATGGACACATCATAGCCTTCGTCGAGCAGGTCCGGCACACGGTTGGCCAGGGTCAGGTCGAAGGTCACGTCCGGATGGGTGCGGCGATAGCGAGCGATGGCGTCGATGACGAAATGCTGGCCGATGCCGGTCATGGTGTGCACTTTCAATTGCCCGGCGGGGCGCGCATGGGCGTCACTGGCCTCGGCTTCGGCTTCTTCGACATAGGCCAGGATCTGTTCGCAGCGCAACAGGTAACGTTTACCCGCCTCGGTCAGTGCAATGCGCCGAGTGGTGCGGTTCAACAAGCGGGTTTGCAGATGGGCCTCAAGGTTGGAGACCGCGCGCGACACATTGGCAGTGGTGGTATCCAGTTGCACCGCGGCGGCGGTGAAGCTGCCGGCTTCGGCCACGCAACTGAAGGCGCGCATGTTTTGCAAAGTGTCCATGGAGTGTTCTCAAGGGAGATGCCAAATTGTGACATGAAGTTGCGCGCAGGTGTGTATCCGCTGGGCGCTGTCCCCTCCCGACGTGGGTGGCGAAGAGTCAGGACAACGTCCAGGCCTCACTGACTTTCGCCCTATAGTGCGGCATGTATTCCTGTAGCAAGTGATTGAATGCCGCCTGTGCGCGGGCGCGGTTTTCACCGGTAGGTACGTCGAGGGCGGCGTGGGCGCGCTGTATCAGGGTTTCGGCGGCCCGGGCGAGTACCGGACTGATGCGTTTGAGTGCGTCAATCTCCGCGGTCAGCGACGTACCGTGGGCCTGCCGGCCCAGGGTGTCGAGCAATGCATGAAAGTCATCGGCGTGCCGCTCTACGTAATCGTCCCAGCCCGGCTTCTCATCGGGGTTTTCCAGGTAGCGGAGGGCGATTGGCAGCAGATGATCCAGTGAGTCGCTGCCTAACCGGTCTTTGTGCAAGGTTTGCCGGGTGCGCAACGACTGCGCCTCGATGACGCTGAACTGTTCAACCTGTTGCGGCAGTACCAGATTGCGGTCTTTGTCCTCCGTATGACGGGTATAGAGCATCACCGGTTGGCCGTGCTTTATCTTTACCAGCACTTGGGTGGACCACGGTCTGGCGGGATCAGGCAGCGATTCGCTGATCGAGCGGACCAGGTGTCCCCAGCCGAATGTCTGCTCGCCAATGGTATCAAGTGCTTGGTCCAGCATTTCCTTGACGACTTGCCGGGATTCTAAAGGGGCAATATCGATTGTCAGGTAATCACCGCTCAGGTGCGGGTCATCGAGCTTGCGTTGGCTGACTTCAATGGTCACGCCTTTGCCCGCCCCGCCCTGTGACGAGGCCGCTACCCCGGCAGAGAAACTCTGTATCTGGGCGATGGCGGTCAGCTTGTAGACTTTCAGCGCATCGGGGCGCAGCTGAGCAGGGTGACGCTGGATCAGCGTGTACATTTCATTCTCCAGCGGCCTATCGATGCGCGACTGTGCCTTGAGCAGTACATAGCGCTCCAGCAATGATTGGGCCTGTTTGTTGCTGGCGTGGCGGGTGGCGTTCAGCTCGGACGCTGGCACGGGTGTGCAGACCTGCCGGGTGAATTGTTTGCTGGTGGCGTCTATGTGGTTTTTCATGTCGGCCAACAGTGCCAGGGGGTCGTCGTTGTAGTGCTTGTGCGAGGCCAGGCGACGATGCGCCAACTCCGGCGCCGTTTCATACAGGCTCAGGATATCCAGGGTGATGTGGCGGTGAGTGCGTTGCAGGGTTGGCTTTATCGTGGTTTTCACCTGCAGAGCACTGAAGACATTCACCGTCGACTTGTTATGGGCCGTCAACGCGAAGCCGCGTTCGGTGATCACCGGTTGGGACGTGTTTCTCACGCTGGGCAGCTCAACATCGGTCAGGCCTGCGTCGGCCAATGCCGCCCTGACATAGGGTTGGCTCAGCGCTGAGTAGGCCAGGTGTTTCTGCAGGTTGTAGCTATCACGCAACAAGCTGGGCAGGTTCTTCACAGTGCGACGGATACTCTCGCTTAGCGAGGTGCGAACGGAATGGCTGCGCGCATCGGCGTACTGTTCCAGGTTTTCGTATTCGCGAGCCGAAACATAGCCGATACCGAGTTGGCTGTGGGTCTGGAACAGCTTCTCGATCGATGACTTCAACTGTGCCTGCAGGCTGATGGCGCGCGTGCTTCTGATGCGCTGGTCGGCGCAGACCTCCAGGCGGGAGTCGGCTGCCAGCTGCGGCCCGGCACGCGTCTGTTGCGTTGGTTCCAATGCAACGTTGTAGCCGATATGACGGTGGTTGCTGCGTTCGCCGCCATTGCGGACATAGGCGAGTGCCGGTAATAACTTTTGCGTCAGGCGCAGATGTTTGCCAGCACTGACGGCTGCCCGGAACTGCCATTTGAGGGCTCGACACAGTGCATAGTCGGCCTCGATGTCCGGGTCCCTGGAGGTGCGGTGCCGGCGAAGCAGGTGTTCGGCCTTTTTGAAAAACGCGTAAAAGTCCGGTAATGCCTCTACCGACACCTCAAGGCTCGGCTCTCGGCTGGACAGCTTGTGGTGAAGCGCCTCTATTGACGCTCGATCGCGATGATCGTCTGCAAGCGGGATCAGCTTTTCCAGGACGCTGTCCGCAATCCAGCACACATCACGCTCCAGGGGGCGCATGCCGGGTTGCAGTGGTGCTGGCGAGAGGTGTAGCTGCCTGCGCAGAACGTCAGCGGTCTGTTGTGCAGGGGCGGATATGGCTGCTTCGAAAGGGCGTGCGTTGAGGACTGAAAACATTCGGGCACTCCAGAGGGTGGAATGCTCGTTAGTGTGCTTGCTGGCAGCGCACCGCGCTGTAGGGAGAATGTCCCTGTGCCGGGATAAATAGCCCTACATCCTTGGAGCCAGCTCGGATTATCGTCTGAACGGTAACAAAGATTCACAGGAATGCCAGCTTATCGTTCCCCATGCCGCCCCCTAGAATTGCGCCACCTCTCCCCGCAACACCCTCTCAGGAATTCACAGCAGTGCCGCGTCGCATCAGCAGAGAGCTCAAGACTCTCAGTGTTTGGGCTTTATCGTTCGCAATCAGCGGCTGCATCGGAACCGGAGGAGTAGCCCCTCAAGGCCAGTCCCTCAACGCCAATAACCTGGCTACCGACGACGCCATCCAGAGCGCCGCGCAAGACGCCCACTGGCCCACCGCACACTGGTGGCAAGCCTACGGCGATCCCCAACTGAACCGCTGGGTCGCCCTCGCTACCGAAAACAGCCCAAGCATGGTCATGGCCGTTGCACGGGTGCGTGAAGCACGGGCCATGGCGGGGGTTGCCGAGTCGGCCGAGTCGTTGCAGATCAATAGCGACACTACCCTCAAGCGTCACAATTGGCCGAAGGATCAATTCTACGGGCCGGGCGAGCTGAGCGGTGCCAACACATGGGATAACAATGCGTCCCTGGGCCTGAGCTACGCCCTCGACCTGTGGGGCCGTGAAAGCAATGCCAGCGAACGTGCCGTCGACCTGGCGCACATGAGCGCCGCCGAAGCGCGCCAGGCCCAGCTCGAATTGCAGAACAACGTGGTGCGCGCCTATATCCAGCTGTCGTTGCAGTACGCCAATCGCGATATCGTCGCGGCCACCTTGGCGCAACAGCAGCAGATTCTCGACCTGGCCAACAAACGCCTGAACGCCGGGATCGGCACCCACTTTGATGTCAGCCAGGCCGAAACGCCGTTGCCGGAAACCCATCGCCAACTGGACGCCCTGGACGAAGAGATCGCCCTGAGCCGCAACCAACTCGCAGCGCTGGCGGGCAAGGGGCCGGGGGAGGGCGCGACATTGCAACGCCCGACCCTGTCTCTCGCCGCGCCCCTGAAACTGCCGTCGCGACTGCCTGCGCAATTGCTCGGCCAACGCCCGGACGTGGTCGCCAGCCGCTGGCAAGTTGCGGCCCAGGCCCGTGGCATCGACGTGGCCCACGCCGGTTTTTATCCCAACGTGGACCTGGTCGGCAGCCTCGGCTACATGGCCACCGGTGGCGGCATGCTGGAGTTCCTGGCGGGCAAGAAATTCAACTACAACGTCGGTCCGGCGATCACCTTGCCAATCTTCGACGGCGGGCGCCTGCGTGCGCAATTGGGTGAAGCCAGCGCCGGTTATGACATCGCGGTCGCCAAGTACAACCAGACCCTGGTCAACGCGCTCAAAGGCATCAGCGACCAGTTGATCCGTCGCGAGTCCATGGACAAACAAGCGTCCTTCGCCGCGCAGTCGGTGGCCTCGGCGCAGAAAACCTACGACATCGCGATGATCGCCTACCAGCGCGGCCTCACCGACTACCTCAATGTGCTGAATGCGCAGACGTTGCTGTTCCGCCAGCAACAGGTGCAGCAACAGGTGCAGGCCGCCCGCCTGAGTGCCCATGCCGAACTGGTCACCGCCCTGGGCGGCGGCCTCGGTGCTGGCAGCGACGTACCGCAAGACGCCAAGACCCTCCCGAGCAAGACCCCGACGGCACTGGCCGTGTTCGATCACTGAGTAGGATTTGATGACTCCCTTGCCTGCACCGCTGCGCTGGCTGCATGCCCTTGAGTGGCGCCGTGGTTTTTTCGACTGGGTACGCAGCGATGGCGTGACCTGGGTGTATATCTTCAAGGTGCTGGCCGCCGCGTTCCTCACGCTGTGGTTGGCCATGCGCCTGGAGTTGCCGCAACCGCGTACGGCGATGATCACCGTGTTTATCGTGATGCAGCCTCAGAGCGGCCAGGTATTTGCCAAGAGCTTCTATCGCTTCCTCGGCACTCTGGCGGGGTCGGCGGTGATGGTGCTGCTGATCGCCTTGTTTGCGCAGAACACCGAGTTGTTCCTTGGTGCCTTGGCGATCTGGGTGGGCATGTGCACCGCTGGTGCCACGCGCAATCGTAACTTTCGTGCCTATGGTTTCGTGCTGGCCGGCTACACGGCGGCGATGGTCGGCCTGCCTGCGCTGGCGCATCCGGACGGTGCTTTCATGGCAGCGGTGTGGCGGGTGCTGGAAATCTCCCTGGGGATTCTGTGCGCCACGCTGGTCAGCGCCGCGATCCTGCCGCAAACCTCCAGCGCCGCCATGCGCAATGCCTTGTACCAGCGCTTTGGGGTGTTCGCGCTGTTCGTCACCGATGGCCTGCGCGGGCGCAGCCAGCGTGAAGGGTTCGAGGCCAGCAACGTGCGCTTCATCGCCGAAGCCGTGGGCCTGGAAGGGCTGCGCAGTGTCACGGTGTTTGAAGACCCGCACATGCGCCGGCGCAATGGTCGGCTCAGTCGCCTCAACAGCGAGTTCATGAGCCTTACCACGCGCTTCAATGCCTTGCACCAGTTGCTCGAGCGCCTGCGCAGCGATGCCGCCGACCATGTTGTCGCGGCCATCAAACCCGGCCTGCAAGACCTCGCCGAAGTGCTCGATGGTTTTTCTGGCCGTGCGCTCACCAGCCCTGACGCGGCGCGCCTGGTCAATCAACTGAGTGCCTACAAGGACAGCTTGCCCGCCAAGGTCCGTAGCCTGCGCGCGGCCTTTCAGGAAGGCGATCCCACCGAAGCCGAGCAGCTGGATTTCCACACCGCCTACGAGTTGCTCTACCGTTTCGTCGACGACCTGCACAACTACGCGCAAACCCACGCGTCCCTGGCCGATCACAGCCATGCGCGCGAGCAGTGGGACGAAACCTTTATCCCGAAGACCAACTGGTTGGCTTGCGTCGCCTCGGGGATTCGCGCGTCGTTTATCTTGATTGTGCTCGGCAGTTACTGGGTCGCCACCGCCTGGCCCAGCGGTGCGACCATGACCCTGATCGCCGCCGCCACCGTGGGCCTGTCCGCCGCCACGCCGAACCCGAAGCGCATGGCGTTCCAGATGGCCTGCGGCACGTTGCTCGGTGCGTTGGTGGGCTTTGTCGAAATGTTCTTCGTGTTCCCCTGGATCGACGGTTTCCCGCTGCTGTGCGTGATGCTCGCGCCGGTGATCATCTTCGGCGCGTTTCTCGCTTCACGTCCGCAATACGCGGGTGTCGGGGTAGGCCTGTTGATCTTCTTCAGCACCGGTTCGGTGCCGGATAACCTAACGGTCTACAACCCCTACACCTTTATCAACGACTACATCGCCATGGTCATCGGCATGCTGGTGTGCGCGGCGGCGGGGGCGATCATCCTGCCGCCCAACAGCCGCTGGTTGTGGCGCCGCCTGGAGCAGGACCTGCGCGAACAGGTGGTGTATGCGATCAGCGGCAAGCTCAAGGGCCTGGCCTCGAGTTTTGAAAGCCGCACCCGCGACCTGCTGCACCAGGCCTACGGCCTCGCCGTCGGCCAGCCGCAAGTGCAGCGCGACCTGCTGCGCTGGATGTTCGTGGTGCTGGAAGTCGGTCACGCGATCATTGAGCTGCGCAAGGAACAGGCGATCCTTCCGGTGCACCCGGCGTACGCCGAGTCCCAGCCGTGGCGCCAGGCGATCCGCGTGATGGGCCGCTCGCTGGTGCGGCTGTTCCTGCAACCCAGCGCGAGCAACCTGGAGCGCGGCCTCATCGCCGTCGACCATGCGATCAGCCGCGTACAGGCTACCGACGAACCCTTCGCCCCGCACTTCGACACGTCGGCCCTGCGCCGGGTGAAAAGCTACCTGCACTTTATCCGCACTTCATTGCTCGACCCGCAATCGCCACTCGCTGCCTTTAAAGGAGCTGCGCATGCCCCGTGAAATCGCCTTCCATGGCATCTATATGCCGACCATGACCCTGATGTTCCTGATCGCGGCGGGGCTGGCCTGGGGTGTGGATCGCTTCCTGGCCGGGTTCGACCTGTACCGTTTTTTCTGGCACCCGGCGTTGCTGCGCCTGAGCCTGTTCGTCTGCCTGTTCGGCGCCCTGGCGCTGAGCGTCTACCGTTGAGAATGCCCCGATGAAAAAGTTTTTCAGCCTGCTCGCGACCTTGCTGGTACTGGCCCTGGCGATCTGGATTGGCCGCACGTTGTGGGTGCATTACATGGAAACCCCGTGGACCCGCGACGGCCGTGTGCGAGCCGACATCATCAACGTGGCGGCCGACGTCACCGGCGAAGTGGTCGACGTGCCGGTGCGTGACAATCAGCTTGTCAAAAAAGGCGACCTGCTGATGCAGATCGATCCCGAGCACTACCGCATTGCGGTCAAGCAGGCGCAATCGCTGGTCGCGTCGCGCAAAGCCACCTGGGAAATGCGCAAGGTCAACGCCCATCGCCGGGCGGACCTGGATGCGCTGGTGATTTCGAAAGAAAACCGTGACGACGCCAGCAACATCGCCGACTCCGCCTTGGCCGATTACCAGCATGCGTTGGCGCAACTGGAAGCCGCCGAACTCAACCTGAAACGCACCCGGGTGCTGGCGGCGGTGGACGGCTATGTCACCAACCTCAACGTGCACCGAGGCGACTACGCACGCATCGGCGAAGCGAAGATGGCGGTGGTGGATATGAATTCGTTCTGGGTCTACGGCTTCTTCGAAGAAACCAAACTGCCCCATGTGAAGGTCGGCGACAAAGCCGATATGCAGTTGATGAGCGGCGAGACCTTAAAGGGCCATGTAGAAAGCATCTCGCGCGGCATCTACGACCGCGACAATCCCGAGAGCCGCGAGTTGATTGCCGATGTGAACCCGACCTTCAACTGGGTGCGCCTGGCCCAGCGGGTGCCGGTGCGGATTCATATCGATGAAGTGCCGCAGGGGGTGTTGTTGGCGGCGGGGATTACGTGCACGGTGATTGTGCGGGAGTTGTCGGGAGGTTGAGGTCGGCTATTGGCGGAGTGCGTTGGCCCGCACTTCGCGTCGCCGTCTGACCCGCATTATGCTGACGTATCGGCGGTGATTTCGTGTATTGAGCATCAGCAGGCAGACCAGAGATTGAAACAAGGGAAACAGTGCAAACATAGAAACCGGGTGGCTCCCCAGGTAGTCTGCCGCAAGCAATGCATTCAGGGCTGCGGTGCACACAAGTAGTGGCGGCCCTGAGCGTAACCCTCGTACCACCAGGGCTAATCCCATGCACATTACCAGCACCAATATCAGGCTCGCTGCTATCGCGTATTCGCTGGGGAGATAGTTGATTCGGGTGTAATACGACAGGCTGTGTGACAGGTTGCCTGAACTGCTGACCAAGTTCATGGACACTGCAGTTCCCACCGTGAAAGCGAAACGCTTGGTGTCACTGCGCAATGTCCCCGGTGCTGGGATCGGGCCGTTTTTAGTGCTCATGGCTGTCGAACTCCTCATAGAGAGTGATGATGAGGTGGTTGATGTTTCCTGATAGAACGCTGCTGGCTACCGCAAGCGGGGGTAGGTGGCGGGGATTACTTGCACGGTGATTGTGCGGAAGTTGCCGGGTGGTTGAGGTCGGCTATTGAAGGAGTGCGTTGGCCCTCACTTTGCGACGGCGTTTCACTCTCAAGATGCTGGTAAAACGGCGATGTTTTTTTGAGTTGAGAACCAAGATGTAAAGCAGAGCCGAGAATAGCGGCAATAGGTTGAGCAATGTCACAGCGTGGCTGCCCAGATAGGCGATCGAGAGCAAGATATTCGCGATGATCACAGTTACAAGTACTCGAGATGCATGACGGGATCCTTCCCACAACATCGCTTGGCCCACGTAGAAGATCAAGCAGAGTGCTACGCCGGTTCCGAAAGAATACTCGGTCGATAGGTGATAGAGCGCTGCGTAGTACGAGAGGCTATGCGCCATGTTGCCGGCAATCGTATTCAAGCAAAGCAGTAAGGCGCCACCCCATACCGGTAAAAAACGGTACGCATAACGGCGCCAAATTAAATACTCCCGGAAGGGGTCGACGCTATATTTCATGGCTGTCGAACTCCTCGTAGAGTGCAACGATCACGTGATTGACGTTTCCGGATAGAGTGCTGCCCGTGACAGCCAAAGTGGCGCCGATTTGGTCTTGGATCTGAGTCATGATGCTTAGGCGTATCTGGGAATTGCTGAAGCGTCTGGGCAACTGCCCAGACAACTGTTTCAGGCGAACCATTGCACTGGGGTGATGAGGGTTTTTCAGGCGTAATACTTCGCTGGTTAGCTTTGCGCGTTCCTGACGACTCATATGCCTCAAGACATCAGTGACTTCGCGCCCCGTCGAATGTTTGATCGCCATAATCGTTTTTACCGTGGCAAACGTAGTGCTTCCCGCACCGACGAGTGAGATTCCGTCTAGAGCGACGGTCATTGCCTGGTACCAACCTAACGAGTCGTAGTAGTCGTTCTCGGCGGGGTTGACGAACTCATTGTAGGTCCGCCATAGACTGTTGAGGCATTGCACGCCGCTTGCAGCCGTGCCGGCCAAAGCAACGTAGGACAAAGCAAGACTGGTACCTGCGCTGAACGGTGCCGCCGCGATTCCTGCCTTCGCAATTATGATGCCTATTACAGCCCCGCCGCAGGAACTCACGACTCCCGATGCTTCTTTCCACACCTGCGACTCACGCGGTGAACTGGCCGCCAGCTGCGCATATTCTTCTGCCGTCCTGACCGGCCCCGTCATTTCCCGCAACATCACGCGCTTGGGCCTGATACTGCACAGCGGCACAAACTCACGCAGTACCGTCACCTGATAATCACTGCCGATATGCACCACTGCGGCCCCGACGATGGCCGGGTCGGCGTCTATGGTTCGATAGAGCTTGGGCAGGTCCAGCAGACTGGTCAGCCGCTGGCGAGTAGTGGTATGCGCTTGCGGCACACCACTTTGCAGAAAATCCCTGGGCATCCTTTCACCTGTGAGTCGACAGAGGTGAAAGAGCCTGGGGATTGTTTCCTTGTAATGATGTCAGGCCGTTCGCTGTTTTTTGTAGGACGCGGCCTGGTAATTATCTCACTGCGCTATGAAGGTCTCGTGCAAATGCCGCCACAACAGCACGCCACTGGCCTGCTTCTCAAACACCACGGTAGCGCGGCGATCCGTCTGCGTGCCGCTGGCATCCACCTGATGTTCGCGGTAAGTCACCGTCGCCCCACGAGCATGCCGGTCGATCCCGGCCATCTCGCTCAAGGTGATCTTCAACCCCGGGCGCATGCCGCCCAGACGCGTGAACAGTGCATTGACCCCGGCGGCATTTACCCGTGCGCCGGTAGCGGGGGCGATCATGCTGAACTCCGGCGAAAAGCGGGCGAGCAACGTCTGCAAGGTACCTTCGGGTGCGACACCGGCAAACCATTGTTCGATCTCGACGTGGGTCTGGATCACTTCTTCAAAAAAATCGCTGTAGTCAATCATCGGTCGGGCTCGCTGGCAGGGTGAAGCAGTGCACGTAGCCTGGACGCATCCAGGCGCAGCACCGCAAAAAGAGGCAGCAGGGTCAGGGCTGCCGCCATCGTGAAGGTTATGGCGAAGGAATCCAAGGCTGACAACAGCGCACTCAGTGCAGCGGCGCCCAGGCAGAAGCTGACTTGTCGATTGATATTCCACAAGGCGCTGGCGTGACCCATGCGTTCAGCGGGGATGTCGAGAAAGGCCAGGGTCTGCGCGGTGCTGCTGCACAGGCTGCCGCCCAACCCCATCAACAAATAGGCTGGAATGATCAGTGCAGGGCCATTCAGCAACAGGATGCCCAGGCATTGCAGCAGCATGCCCGCCAACAACAACGGCTTCGGACCACAGCGGTTGAACAGTTTTTTGCTGAGCAAAATCGCCAGTGCCGACGCCAGTGCCCACGGCAGCATCAAGGCGCCGGTCTGTGTGGCGTCGTACCCGAGGCCGCGAAGATAGAGTATGGCGATGAGGCTGGTACCGATGAACACGCCGGGGATGCACAGGTAGATCAGCATCGCGGTGCGCAGCATTGGGCTGCGCATCTGTTGGAAAATACTGCCCACGTCCAGTGGCACACGACGGCTCGACGGCCTGTCAGGTTTTATCCATAGAACGGTCAGCAGCAGGGTCATCAACGCCAGTGGCAGATTGGCGTAGAAGATCCAGCGCCACGACACGTTGTCGACAATCAAACCACCCAGAGCCGGAGACAGCGCCGGCACCAGCAATGCCACCGACATCACTCGCGCTGTCAGTTGGCTGCGTTCAGCCGCCGGGAAATGCCGGTAAGCCATGGCCTGCCCGACGGGAATCAGCAAGCCACCGCCCAGCCCTTGCAGGGCACGCCAGCCGATCAGTGTTTCAATCGAACTCGCCTGGCCCACCATCACCGATGCCCCGGCGAACAGCAACAGGCTTGCCGCGATCAGCGTTCGCTCCCCCATCACCGCAGCCAACCAGACACTGAGCGGAATGATCACGGTCAGGCCGATCAGATAGGCATTGCTGATCCAGGCCAGTTGCGTGACCGAGGCGTGCAGTTCGCGGGCAATGTCCGGGTAGGCGACGGTGGCGACAAACATGTTTACCAGGTCCAGGGCGAAGCCCAGCAAAAAGATCCAGGCGACTTTCGAGCGGTAGGTCATGAACGCAATCCTGCGAATGAAGCGGGCAGGGTAGGCCGCACACAACATTTGGGCTACGCCGGTTTGCCTGCTAGTTTGTCAAAAATATTTTGACAAAGAGACCTCCAACCCATGGTCAGCCTGGACCGATTCGACACCTTCAAGGCCGTGGTCGAGGCCGGCTCTCTCACCGCTGCCGCTGACCTGTTGGGCCAGACTCGCGCCGTGGTCAGCTTCAACCTCAAGCGCCTGGAGGCGGAACTGGGCGTTACTCTGTTGACCCGCAACACCCGCCAACTGGCGCTGACCGATGCCGGCGAACGCTTCTACGTGCGTTGCACGCGCATGCTCGAAGAAGCTCGATTGGCGGTGGAGGAAGCCCGCTCGGAGCATGCCCAACTCAAAGGCACGTTGCGCATCACCACCACCATCGAATACGCGTTGGCCGTGGTCGCGCCGGCGGTCGAAGCCTTCCGCCGCCTGCATCCGGACCTGGACATTCACTTGTCCACTTCCTCGACCCATGCCGACCTGATCTCCGAACGTTTCGACGTGGCGATTCGACTGGGCCGCCTGCTCGATTCCAATCACCGCGCGGTGCAATTGTCCACCTTCGAGGTGTTTGTCGTGGCGGCACCGGAGTTCGCCGGGGTTGACACGCTGGAGGCATTGGAGCCGTTGCCCAAATTGGCACATGGCCGTCTGACTGAGTTAAGCCTGACCGACCCCGAAGGTGGCCAACATCAGTACCGTCCCGGCAATGCCTCGCTGGTGGCCGATAGCGCGGCGGTCCTGCAAGCCTTTGCCGTGCGCGGGCATGGCGTGGCAGTGTTGCCGCAGTGGTTGGTGCAGGACGATCTGAACAGCGGGAGGTTGGTGCGCCTGTTGCCGGACCATCGCTTCGCTCCGCAAGGGGTCTATGCGATGTATCCGGACACTCGGCATTTGCCGCTCAAGGTGCGGGCATTTATTGATTTCATGAAGGGCTAGAGTGAGCCCGCCAGACCAAAACGCTTCTTCAGCACCCTCTCCAACAACCCCTTGGGCAACAGCGCCGCCATCAACGGCAACGCGCGGCTGCCGTTGCCCGAACGCAGCAGGCGCGGCGGTTGCGACTGTTGCACGGCCTTGAGTACGTCCGCCGCAAACTCATTGGCGGGTGTCGGCTTGTCCTGCGACGCCTGGCTGCGTGCGCGAATACCTTCGCGCAATGGCCACCACGGCGATTGCTCGTTGATCAACAATTCGGCCTGGGCACCGGCGTTTTTTGCGAAGCTGGTATTGATCGCACCGGGCTGCACTTCCATGACCCGCACGCCAAACGGCGCGAGTTCCATGCGCAGTGCGTCGCTCAGGGCATGTACGGCCGCTTTGGATGCGCAGTAGGCGCCCGCAAACGGCGTCACCAGCACCCCGGACACGCTGCCGATATTCACCACCAGGCCTTTGCGTTTGCGCAGCGCCGGAAAAAACGCCTGGGTCACGCCGATGATGGAAAACACATTGGTTTCGAATTGGCGTTGCAGCGCCTGGGTGCCGCCATCAAGCAGTGGGCCCATGGCGCCGTAACCGGCGTTGTTGATCAGCACGTCCAGCTCGCCCACATGGCTGGCCAGTGTTAGCAGGGCGGCGTTGTCGTTGACGTCCAGCAGCACGGCGTGAAAACCGGCGTTGTTGAGGGCGATAACGTCGGCTTCGCGGCGAGCGCTGGCGAGCACTTCGAAGCCTGCTGCCTTGAAAGCGTCAGCCATGGCGCGGCCGATGCCGCTGGAGCAACCAGTGATGAGTACGTTGGGCATGGGGCGGTCCTTGGCGGTGTCGCTGTCTTTGTGGAGAGGCACCCTACCGTAGCTGTGGTGCAAATTGAAACATGTACATTTCGCGGGAAACGAGCGTGAACCTGTCAACTTTCACAGGTTCACCATCGTGTGAAATGGCTTATGTTTAATCCAGTCTCACTCGGGCAACAGGGGCAAACTGGATGTGAAAGCCAAAGATAAGAAATCCACGACAGCGAAACCACCAACAACGTCTAAATCGAAAGCCAAACCCAAGACCGGCGCGAAAGCACCGCAAGTCAAGCCGGTCTTCAACACCCGTTTTTTAAAAGGCCTGGTGACTGACGCAGCCTCAAAAAAACCAGGAAAGGCAAGGTCAGTTGCAAATTGTCTTATCTCACGTGGATAACGACGACGGCCAATTCACCGGCGATGACGAGCGCTATCTCCCCTTCGAACCCACTGGCTCGGTCTCCCGTTGGCGCCTGGCATTTACCGAGCAAAATCCGCAGATACGTGAGCGGCACATCGAATCGCTGCAAGACATCATCCTCCACCTGAGTTACACCGCTAAACTCGGCCAGGAGTAGCCCTCATGAACCATGACGACTCACTGAACATCATTCCACCCAGCCTGCCGAAGGGCGGTGGCGCGATTCGAAGTCTTGGGGATGGTTTGGGTGCCGTAGGCGCGAGGGGAACGGCGTCATATGCGTTGCCCTTGCCTATTTCCCCTGGACGCGGCCTTGCGCCGGACCTTGCGTTGAGCTATCGCAGCGATGCGGGCAACAGCGACTTCGGTATGGGCTGGAGCAAGACGGTTAATGCCATCAGTCGGCGCACATCCCAAGGCGTACCTACCTACACCGATGAGGACTTGGTTCTCGGCCCCGACGGCGAAGTGTTGATGCCGGAACGGGATGACCGCGATGGACAACTAGTCCAGAGGACCGAAACCCATTACCGCGGGCTAGACGTCGGCAGTCACCAGGTGACACGTTACTGGCCCCGCATCGAAGGCGCATTTGCCTTGATTGAGCGCTGGACCTCAAACGCCGATCAGACCATGTTCTGGCTGGTGCATACGGCAGACGGCAGCCTTCACATTTACGGTAAGACCGCGGACTCACGGTTGGCTTGTCCTGATGATGAGACAAACGTAGCCGCTTGGTTGATTCATGAAAAAGTTAACCCCGCTGGCGAGCACGTGGCCTATGAATATAAACGTGACACCGACGCGCCAGGCCCCGACCAGCCCCGTGATGGCCGTGCCCAGCGTTACTTGAGCGCGGTGCATTACGGTAATGCCCAGGGACATAGGCACCTTTATGCCTGGAAAGTTGCTGGCTGGGCCAATGTGCAGTGGCACTTTCATCTGGTGTTTGACTACGGGGAGCGGCCCCGTGGGATCGAGGCGGTCCCAGCCTATGCTGGAACAGAACATTGGACTGCACGGACGGATGCCTACTCCGACTACCGCTATGGCTTCGGACTGTGGACGCAACGCTTGTGCCACCAAGTCCTGATGTTTCACAGCTTTGCGGAACTCGGACCTGAGCCGGTCCTGGTACAACGTTTGCTACTCGAGTACCACACTACCGCCCTGGGCTACAGCCACTTGAGCGCAGCCCATTCCCAGGCGTGTGACGGTAATGGCGTGCTTCATAGCCGCCCCCCTATTGAGTTTACTTATCAGGCGTTCTCCCCGGTTGAAGATGTGACGGGGTTCCAACCTTTCGATGCGATGCCCGGCTTGAACGATGGTGATCGCTACCATCTGTTCGATCTGCTGAGCGAAGGCATGGCAGGCATTCTCTATCGCAGCGACAAAAGCTGGTATTACCGCTCGCCCAAACGGGCCGAGGCTCCGACCCATCCCGATGAGGTGGTTTATGACGAGTGGCGTGAGCTCGAACGCATTCCCGTCGCCGATAGCACAAAACCTGTGCGGCAATTCCTGGCGGACATCACGGGTGATGGCACTCCGGATTGGATCATCGCCAAGCCGGGTTGGAGCGGCTTTTTCACCTACCGGCCGGATGGCCGCTGGGATCAGTTCATCTCGCTGAAGGCACTGCCCAATGAGTTCTTTCATCCTCAGGCGCAACTGGCGGACCTGATGGGCGCAGGGCTGCAGGACCTGGCAATGATCGGTCCACACAGCGTGCGCCTTTATGCGAGCGGTCGCGCAGAAGGATATCGAGCCGCCCAGGAAGTGGCGCACAGTATCGACGATGACTGCCTGCCGCTATTCAGTCGCGCGAATGACCGACTGGTGGCGTTCTGTGACGTGCTGGGTTCCGGCCAGCAGCATCTTGTTGAAGTGCGCCATGATCAGCTCAAATGCTGGCCTAACCTGGGGCGTGGGCGTTTCGGCAAGGGTTTTGTGTGGTGCAAGTTACCCTTCACCTACGATGAGTTCGACGCGTCACAGGTGCTGCTCGCCGATTTCGACGGCTCTGGTGCTGTCGACCTGGTGTTATTGCGGCCGAACTGTGCGCTGATCTATATGAACCGTGGTGGCAACGGTTTTGATGAAGTCCCCCTGTGCCTGCCTTGGCCACCCGGTGTGAACTATGACCGATTTTGCCAAGTCAGCGCCGCGGACCTGCAAGGGCAGGGGTATTCGAGCCTGGTGCTGACCGTGCCCCATATGAGCCCTCGGCACTGGCGCTATGACCTGGTTCACGCCAAGCCGTACCTGTTGTGTGGCACCAACAATAACCTCGGTGCTGCCGCAACTGTCGTGTACCGCAGTTCGGCCCAGGAGTGGTTGGATGAAAAACAATACCTCCAGGCCCGCGAACAACCAGCGGTGTGCCACCTGCCATTTGCGCTGCCCTTGGTCAGCGTCCAAATACAGCATGATGAAATCACCGGCAACCAATTGACCCAGCGGTTCAGCTATCGAAAGGCCTTCTACGAAGGCGTCGAGCGTGAGTTTCATGGGTTCGCCTTGCAGCTGTCGAGCGACTGCGAAGAGCAGGCAAATGGGCAGCGCGAGGAGGGTTACAGCGCGCCGGTGTTGCGCAAAACCTGGTATCACGTCGGTGACACCGTGGACCCACCCACCCAGGACTACTTCGACGGGGATAGTGACGCTATCGATTTGAAGGGTACGCTCTACAGCTATTATCACGAGGCGGACGACTGCGATCAGTTGGTCGTCCCCGATGCCAAGGAACAGGAACAAATGTGCAATGCACTGGTTGGGCAGGTGCTGCGCAGTGAACTCTTTGACTTTGGTGACGAGGACGGCACGCCGTATTCCGTCGAGCAGCATCGCTACCTGCTGCGCAGGCTGCAGCGTCCCACCGGTGGAAAACATGCCCCCTATCATGTGCTGCACGTATTACCGGTTGAAATCATCACCTATCGCTACGAGCGCAAAAGCGCCGACCCTGTGTGTCAGAAGACCTTGAATTTGCACTGGGATGCTGTCGGCAATCCGACCGACAGCGTTACCGTCGAATACGCCCGGCGTCTCACTGCTCGGAGTGATCCGGCGTGCCAATTGGACCCTCACACGCTTGCGCCGCAAAAACGCTGGTGGTGCGACACCCATGATGATGCACAGCAGCGTTACTACCTGACGCAGACCCTTGCGCGATTCATCAACCTGACCGAGCCCGACGCCTGGCGCTTGGGCCTGCCGTATTTGCAACGCACCGATGCGATGGTGCTGGTCAAGGGCGCTGGCCCCAAAGGCCTGATGCCGCAAGACATTACCTACGAATACTTTACGTCCGCCAGCGCCGACAACCCGCTCAATGACAGCATCCAGCGCCAGCTGGTCGGGCAATCGCTGCAGCGTTATCGCAAGCTTCCCGGTAACACGCCATGGCCCGACGGCCAGGCCGGTTTCGAGGCTTTGCCGGACTATGTGGAGAGGGCTGAGCTCGATAAACCCGCGCTCCAGGCGTATGACCTGCTCAAGAATGAACACGGCGATATGCCGTTTGACCTGGCGGCACGCCTGACCGAGATCGGCTACCGCCGCATGCCCTGGCTGCTCGGCCCGCAATTGGAACCGGAGCCGCTTTGGTCGATCAGGCGGGGCTTCTACACCTATGCCCCATTGTCCGACTTTCATCAGGTCTTGACGGTGCAGCAGACCCAGGCCCACGGCGTGACGTTACTGGGCTATGACCCTCACCGATGCCTGAACACGTCGGTGACCTTGCCTGATGGCTGTAAGACTCAGGTCGAGAAAATTGATTACCGCTTGATGCAACCTGCCCGCATCCTCGACCCCAATCAAAATAGCCAGGAAGTCCTACATGGCGCTTTCGGACAGGTGCTGGCTACCAGCTTTTACGGTGTGGAGCGCGGTGAGGCCGTGGGATTCGACCCCGTTGACAATTATCAACGGCCACAGGACGACAGCCCCGCCCACGCGATCGAGGCGCCGGAGCAAGCACTGCAAGGTGCCGCCACCGCTTATTTCGAAAACCCGTTCAGTTGGATGGGCCGCATACCCGAAGTTGACCGGTCGGACTTGGCCTGGCTTGACGAGTGCGTTAAGCAAGGCGACCTGTTGCCCAGTGGCCACATACGCGCTGGCGCGCATGCGCTTTTACCGACGCAAGACTTGACGCCTGCACGCCAGCGCCTGCGTGCGCTCCTGGTGAACGTGCAGCGCGAACCGGTGCATGGTGTGCTCCTCCTGGCGGATAATGATCCGACTGCCCCTGACCGGCAGATTCGCATGACGATCCGCTGTTGGGATGGATTCGGCCGTCCATTGCAAACCAAGCATAAGGTGGACGATGGCTATGCGTACCAGGTGCAGTCGGACGGCACCCTGGCGCTGGACTCCGAGGGCAAGCCGATTACGCTGCCGGATGTGCCGCGCTGGCGCGTCAGCGAGCGGGTCGAGTACAACAACAAGGGGCTTGCGGTGAGGGTGTATCGGCCGTACTTTGCCTCGAATTGGCATTGCATCAACGACGCCAGCTCCAGCCTGCACGGCTACTACGATACACAGCTCTACGACCCGTTGGGGCGGCCGACGAATACTATTCTTGCCAAGGAAGGCCATCTGCGGCGTCAGACTTTCCGTTGCTGGTACACCATCAGGGAGGATGAAAACGACACGTATGAAGAAACCCGAGCAGCCAGGGCGTACGCGGATGTCACGCCATTATTCAATCCCCAGGTGCACACGCATACGCCTGACCTGACGGCGATTGAACCGCGCGGCCTGGCCTGCCGCGCAGTTGCCTATTGCCGCAGCGATCCGCAGGGGGCGGCAGACCTGAGAGTCACACGCACGCTTTACAACAAGGCAGGCCAGGCAACTGCCCAATGGGACCCCCGCTTGCATTTACTGCATGAAGGCGACCCTACGGTGCCGGCAAACCTGACAACTGTTTACTCCTTGGGCGGCCAGGTGCTGAGTACCCAAAGCGTCGACGCTGGGTGGCGTGTCCACGTGTTTGGTGAAGCCGGGCAAAACGTGTATTCGCAGGATGGGCGGGGTACGCAGCGCGAGGTCGAATTTGATGAGTTGATACGACCGTTGGCAGTGGTTGAGCAAGGCTTGTGCACGGAGCGCTTTACCTATGCGCGTGCAGAGCCAGTCCATGCCGACAGTAACCTATGCGGGCAGGTCATCCGGCAGGATGACACTGCGGGCACTCGCCATTTCAACGAGTACGCGATGGGCGGTACCGTATTGGATCATGTGCAGCATTTCCTGAAGACCCTGGATATGCCGGACTGGCCGAAATCCTTGCACCTGCGCAATGCCTTGTTGGAGCCTGGCGAGGGGTTGCGCACTCAGGTTTACCTCGATGCACTCGGCGGGGTGCTGCAAAAGATCGATGTGGCAGGTAATCACCAGGGCTTCCGCTACACGGTCGACGGCCAATTGCGTGAGGCGTGGCTCAGGCTCAAGGGGGCGTCAGCGCAAACGACTCTGGTGAGCGCCATTGTCTACGATGCGCACGGCAAGATAGAACGCAAAACCCTGGGCAATGGTGTGGTCAGGCAGTTTGATTACTGTCCTCTAGACGGTCGATTACGCCAGCTGTCCAGTTATCGCGGCAGTGGCGCGCTCTTGCAGGACCTTCATTACGAGTATGAACCGGCGGGTAACGTTGTCAGAATTAAGGACACGACGCTAGCGGTGCGGTTTTTTAACAATCAGCGTATCGATCCGATCAGTTGCTACCACCACGACAGCATCGGTCAATTGGTCAGGGCAACTGGCTTTGAAGCGGGCAGTCTTCGCCAAGGGCCGAATCACGTGGCCGACCCCCTCGCAATAGCCAAATACTGTCAGACGTACCGCTATGACAGGGGCGGCAATTTGCTGGAGTTGATCCACCAAGGGCCACAAAGCCATGGGCGGATTTTGAAGGCGGCTCCCTTCAGCAATCGCTGCTTGCCTGAAAGTCAGGGTGTGTCGCTGACCCAAGCTGATTTCGACGACGAGTTTGACCCCAATGGCAACCTACTCAGGCTGGAGGGCCGACCGCTGAATTGGGATCAGCGTAACCAATTGCTCCACGTAGAGCCGGTGGTGCGCGAATCCACCGACAATGACAGTGAGCATTACGTCTACGACTCAGAAGGTAAGCGTCGGCGCAAAGTGCGCATTGCCCATACCAATGCGCGTGCTGTCACCCAGGAAACACGCTATTTACCGGATTTGGAGATCCGTAATGTGCACGGCAATGTGTTGCATGTGATCACTGTGGGTGAAGTGCAGGTGCTGCACTGGGAAACAGCGCGACCCAAGCGAGTGGCAAATGATCAGTACCGCTACAACCTGGATGATCATTTGCGATCATGGGCCGTAGAGCTGGATGGTATGGCGAAGGTCGTCAGTCGCGAAAGTTACCATCCGTTTGGCACTACAGCTCTTTGGGAGCGTGGTGATTCCAGTGAAGAGAGTTATCGTACGCTGGGTTACGTGGGCAAGGAGTGCGATGCGACGGGGCTTTACTACTTCAAGCGACGCTATTACTTACCTTGGCAACAGCGATGGTTGAGCCCGGACCCCGAATTGATGATTGACGGGCCCAACCTCTACCGGATGGTCGGAAACAACCCTGTCAATCTTATTGACGATGATGGCTTGAAAGGGAAAAGAGCCCAGGACGAACAATCTTCGGCTTCGTCCTCGAAGCGACCCAGGTTGGACAACCAGGCAGGGCCTTCGTCCCAGGTGACCAGCGTCCCACCCCGAGTCAGGGCCCGACATCCAGATTCGGAAGGAGAATCGGAAAGTGAGGATCCGGATATTTTCTATCGTGCGCTGCGCAAGGATGAAACCAGGCTTAAACTCAGGGGGCTTCGACCGCCGATCGGGCATGACAAGTTCACCAGTTCGTATGAACATGTTCGAAGAGGCACGAGGGCCCTGCTCAAGTCCAGATGGATCTCAGGCACGCGCTCTCTCAAAGTGGCGGGCATATGGGCTGCCGAGGGAAGCAAGAGGGTCGTGAAGTTTCGCAGGCCGGCTGAGAGCACTACCTTTGATCTGACCACTGAACAGGGGCGCGCGGCGATGCAGCAGGAGCATGCAGATGCACCGGGCTCAAAGCCGATTGGAGGTGAATTAAACATGGTGATGAATTTTGCTAAAGGCTCGCAGGAGGTATTGATTGACTCCTACGTCGAGCCCGAAGCGATCCTGGAGGTGTATGAAGCCACTCTCATCAGTGAGAAAGAGCGTCTTGAATGGGTAAAGAATAATCCAGGGCCGAGTGCGGAACAAAAAGTTATTCGCACGCGCTCAACTGTGGACTCGCCGCATAAAAGCGTGTTGCTCAAACGGATCAATCCGGCCTGAATCTGATTCACTTGTCCCCGTGGCTCAGTCTGCAAATCGGCCTTGAAGGTGCTCGGCACGAAATTCCAGGGTTTGCGGGCGATAGCCAGGGCGCAAGGGTGGGGTGGGCAGGCAGTCGTCCCACGTCGCCCTGGCCTGCAACTCGCCGGGGCCACGATAGCGGGGGGCGGCGTAGACGTTGTCGGCCAGGTTGACCGAGTCGCCCGGTGCATAGGCGGCGACGCGCCAGCGCAGTTCGGTCAGCGGTACATCGTTGCCGTTGTTGAGGGTCAACTTTAGCGGGCGGTCGGCCGGGCACTCTTGCGGGGCGTAGCTGATGCGCAGTTCCAGGCGCGCCAGTTGCGAGGCTTCGCGGTTGTCCAGCCATACCACCCAGATCGCCACGAAACCCAGGCCCACGGCGGCGGCCAGCGACACCGGCAAGGCTCTGGCCGGGTAGCGCAGTAGCAGGACCAGCCAAGTGATGATCAGTAGAACGCCAAAAAACATGATGACAGTCTCATATGCGGATAAAACATCCTACTCGCGGGCGGGTGTGGATGCCTAACGCAGGATCAGTTTTCCTGTGCGAGGAACCGGCCCACGCATTTTGTCCACAGAGCTATAACAGGGAAGTACGGATTGTCCAGGATGTACTTATCGCAGTCTGATCAAGTGAGATAAACGATGACTATTGCAGCCCTTCTTGCTCCTGAGGTTACCTCTTCCCTAGCGTCGGTGGCGACCGCGCTTATCACATCTTCAAAAGTGGCTGAGCAGTCCCACCCTGCATCGCTCACGCAAACGATTGATGCGGCAGGATCACACCCGTTTTCGCGTAGGCAGGCTCAGAAGCTGACAAACCTGAAGCAAGCCATGCTGCAATCGCGTAACTGTGACATGAGCGCCAAGGGTGTGGGTATTGCCGTGGGCGGCATGGCCGTGCAGGAGGCTGGGCAAAAGTTAGCTGCCAGTGGTGGCCTTCTCTCCAAAGCCTTGGGTCTAGTGATGATTGTGGGAGGCAAGGTTGCCCAAGCGCATGGCGCCGAAAAATTCGATCTTGCAGGACGTCCGACGATCGCCTTCGGGAGCTCGCCCGAGTGGGACTGCCGACGCCGCTGAAACCTACCACCCCAGGTGTTTATTGGCTTCGAGACACGAACCAGTGTGGAGTCTTTTTACAAAAAACCGGGTACGCAGACGCTCTGTAAGCCCTTCAGTAACCCTACTGCCATCTTACGAAGTGAGATCCACCATGGCCATTCCAAACATCCTCGCTCCTGCGCAGATTTCTCCTGTAGTACCTGCATCCGTACCAGCGCCTGTCGTGCTGGGAACAATCGATCAAGCCCCCAGGGAGGAGGTCAGCTCGCGCCTATTCCCTCGTATGCAAAACATGGGGCTTACAAACCTGCGACAAACGGTTCTGCAAGGCGTCAATGACAAACTGAATGCGTACTTCTTTCCACCGCTCTACAACGATAAAAAGGACAAAGCCCAGGGGGCCGCTCTGACCGTTGTCGGGGGAATGGCCAAGGTGCTCGGAAAGACGGTGTCCAACTCCGGGGGATTTGCCTCCAAAGCCGCAGGTGGGGCGCTTATGTGGGGAGGGAAGGCCGCTGAAAAACTTGGCAAGGATCAATTCAAAAACGCGGGGAAAGATCACTCCAGCGGCAATTACAACGCCTTTTCCCCAAGAAATTGGGGCGTCAACTCGATGGGACACAATGGGGCCGTCCGCTGATAGGTGTAGAGAACCCTTGAACGAGAAAAGCCCCCACCCAACCCACTGCGGATAGGGGACGCAATGGGCTGGGCGAGGGCTTCTTGTACGACTGTTTTACTGCGCGATAGTTTTCACCGACACGCCACGTTCTACCGGTGTGGAGCGACCGTAGATATCTTCAAAGCGCTCGATATCGTCTTCACCCAGGTAGCTGCCCGATTGCACTTCGATGATCTCCAACGGGATCTTGCCCGGGTTGCGCAGGCGGTGCACCGAGGCGATCGGGATGTAGGTGGACTGGTTCTCGGTGAGCAGGAACACGTTCTCGTCACAGGTCACTTCGGCCGTACCGCTGACCACGATCCAGTGTTCGGCGCGATGGTGGTGCATTTGCAGCGACAGGCACGCGCCCGGCTTGACCGAGATGTGCTTGACCTGGAAGCGGCCGCCCATGTCCACCGAATCGTAGGAGCCCCACGGACGGTACACTTCACAGTGGTTCTGGGTTTCGCTGCGGCCCTGGTCGTTGAGGGTGTTGACCATCTGCTTCACGCCCTGGACCTTGTCCTTGTGGGCAATCATCATCGCGTCCTTGGTTTCCACCACTACGATGTTGTCCAGGCCGATCACCGACACCAGTTTGCCGTTGCCGTGGATCATGCAGTTGCGGCTGTCCTGGATCACCACGTCGCCTTTGCTGACGTTACCGTGGACGTCTTTGTCGTTGACCGCCCACAGCGAGGCCCAGCAGCCCACGTCGCTCCAACCGGCACTCAGTGGCACCACACAGGCGCGCTGGGTTTTTTCCATCACGGCGTAGTCGATGGAATTGTCCGGGCAGCAGGCGAAGGTGGCTTCGTCGAACGACACGGTATCGGCGGTCTGTTCGCTGCGTTCCAGGGTCAGCAGGCAGGTGTCGTAGATGTCCGGGTCGTGCTTTTTCAGCTCTTCGAGGAAGCGGCTGGCGCGGAACAGGAACATGCCGCTGTTCCAGAAGTAACCGCCGCTTTTGACGAACTCGACGGCGCGTTTTTCATTGGGTTTTTCCACGAACTGCTCGACGCGGCTCACGCCTTCGGGCAGCAGCGAATCGTTGGTGGACTTGATGTAGCCATAACCGGTTTCCGGGCGGGTGGCCGGCACGCCAAACAGCACCATCTCGCCACGCTCTGCGGCCACGGTGGCCAGGGCCAGGGCGCGTTGCAGGGCTTTCTGGTCGTCGATCACGTGGTCGGCGGGCAGCACCAGCATCAGCTCGTCACGGCCTTCGTTGACCAGCATCATCGCGGTGAGGGCCACGGCCGGCGCGGTGTTGCGGCCGAACGGCTCCATCAGGATGCGTTGGCTTTCCAACTTACGGGCGGCCAGTTGTTCGTTGACGATAAAGCGGTGGTCCTTGTTGCAGACCACGATCGGGGTGTCCATGCCTTCGAACACCAGGCGCTCCAGGGTCTGCTGGAACAGCGTGTGTTCACCGGTCAGGGCCAGGAACTGTTTAGGGAACTGTTTACGGGAAAGCGGCCAAAGACGTGAGCCGCTACCACCGGAAAGGATGACTGGAATCATGGGTGTTTCTCCTTGAATCGATATGGGTCAGAGCTACGAAGGTTTGTCGTTTCACTCTTGTTTTTGTCTCGGTCCGGGTTGGTCTCAACCAACCCGGAAAAATGCTTCAGCGGGTCGACACTGGGCGCTTGACCCAGACTGGCGAGAGGCTCGAACCGGAGCCCGTCACATACAGCACCGCCGCTTCACCGCGTTCCAAGGCAACCGGCTTCACATCGCCGACTTTCTTGTCACCGTCATACAACGCCAGGCTTACTTTCACCGGGTTGATCTCACGCTCGCCACGGCCCTTGGCTGCCACTGACTTGACCACATCCGTCTTGCCATCCGCGGTTTTCAGGGTCAGGGCCTTGTCGCTGAGGTTCTGCACGCGCACCAAGGATTTCTGCTTGTTCTTGAACGGCGGTTCTTCGATCAGTTGTGGCTGGCCGCTGCCGCTGTTTACCAGGGTGTAGTAGTGGTCCGGAGCGAGCTTGACCGGTACGGTCTGGCTGCCGACCTTGGCGCTGTAGTCACCGCCGGGCATGAAGCTGAAGTCGCTGCTGGCCAGTGGGGCCACGTCGCTCAGGTTGGTGGCGCCGACGGTAGCGCTGACTTCCTGGTTGCTGGCGTTGTAGATGCGCACGAAGCTCGAGCCTTTTGGCGCGGTAGGGCCGTACAGGGCAGCGTCGCCACCGGCGAAGGCGGACATCGATACGAAGCTCAAACCGGCTGCGATGGCCAGGGTTTTAGCGAGACGACGAGGAGTTGTAGTGAAAGTCATGTGAGTTACCTCTCTTTCAGTTTTGCGCCCGGTCGGGCGTCTCGGATTTAGTGTTGATGGCCATGTTCTGTTGGCGCGAACCGGCTTGTTTAAGCTGCGCAACCCACGCGGGGTCGGCATCACCGATTTCGTTGTTCACGGGCAGATAACGTTCAGGAAACTCCCAGATCAGCACCTGGGGCGGGCTGTTCTTGAAGTCATCGCTTTTCAGGTAGCTGAGCATCGGCAGGATCGGGCCGTGGCCGTCTTCGGCGTAGCTGACCACGTCGCTGCCCAGGGCTTGCTTGAGGGCGCCCACGAAATTCCAGTTGGGGTTGGCGCTGTAGCTGGTGCCCACCAGCGCCACCGGGGTTTCGCTGTCGCTGAACAGCGCGTCGTCACCTTTGGTTTCGGCCAGGTGCGTGACGCGTTTTTGCAGCGGCTCTTGCGGCGGCATCAGGTTTTCGAACAGCGGGTCCAGCGGCAGGAACAGACGCAGGTCGCCTTTGTGCGGTGTGGTGCTTTCGGCCTCGGTGACAAAACGCTGGGGCTCGCCGCTCAGTGGGGTCTTGGCGGCAATGGTCTTGGCCAATTGCTTGGCCGCGATTTCAGCGCCGTCCGGGGTCCAGTGGGTGTCGGTGCGCAGGAACACCTGCTTGCCGCCGAGCTTGGCCTGTTGCAGCGGGCCGAGCAGGTCCGGGGCGATGATCTTGTCGGCGGCGACACGGGCGTGGAAGTCCTGGTACAGGTTGGCGTGGATGCTCGCCGGCTTCACTTCACCCAGGTGTTCCGGGTATAGGCGCACCTTGGCCGGCACGATCGCCATCACCAGTTGGATGCCCTGGGCCTTGAGCTTCTGGCGTACGCCTTCGACCAGCGCGTAGTTACCTTCCAGGTTCTGGTCTTCGTTGACGGCGGGGTTGAACTCCTCGTCGCTGTACAACCAGTGATCGCGGCCCAGCACCACGCCGGGACGGCCTTCATTGAACAGCTTGTAGTCCAGCGCCGCCCACAGGTTGGTGCCCAGGCGCTTGATCGGGAACTGGTCGTCGTAGTGGGTCTCGACCGCCTTGGTCCAGCGACCGTTGAGCACGGTGGCGTCGGCATTGGTGCTGAAGCCGAAGAAGCTGCGCAGCGACCAGGCGCCCAGGGCGAGCAACACCACCAGGAACAGGCCGATATAGAGGACGCGTAATGAACGGGTCATGGTCGGCTCCCTCAGAATTGGAAGTAAAGGAACGGCGAGAAACTCTGCGCCGACAGTTTGAGAATCGACGCCACGAACAGCAGCAGCACCGCAGCGCGCATGGCGTAGCGTGGCCAGTCAGCGGTCCAGTAGGCCGGTTGCACAGCGGCATCCTGGCCCACGGTGAAGCCGGGCTCGTGGATGCTGCCGGGGTTGTCGCCCGGCACGGCCTTGATCAGGCTCGGGTCGGCCGGCTTGGTCTTCTCGGCAGGGCGATTGGTGTAGAAATCGCGCAGGCCGAAGAACGCCAGGGTTGCGTAGGCCACCACCAGGGTTGCCACTTGCAGGCCGGTGAGGTTGGCGCGGTTGAGTTCCGACAGCGACCACTCGCCAAAGCTGAACATCGCACCGTACATACGGCCGGCGACGTGCAGGTTTTCGGCGCGGAAGATCACCCAGCCCATCACCACCAGCAGGAAGGTGAAGGCCCAGCGCACGACGTTGAAGCTGCGTGGCGCGGTGTTGAGGCCGATGGCTTTTTCAATCGCCAGCCACATGCCGTGCCACGCGCCCCATACGATGTAGGTGATGTTCGCACCATGCCACAGGCCACCGAGCAGCATGGTCAGGAACAGGTTGCGGTAGGTGGTCAGCGTGCCTTTACGGTTGCCACCCAGGGTGATGTACAGGTAGTCACGCAGCCAGGTGGACAGGCTGATGTGCCAGCGCCGCCAGAACTCGGTGATCGACTGGCTGATGTACGGCTGCTTGAAGTTTTCCATGAAGCGGAAGCCCATCATCAAGCCCAGGCCGATGGCCATGTCGCTGTAGCCGGAGAAGTCGAAGTACAGCTGCGCGGTGTAGGCCAGCGCGCCGAGCCAGGCATCGCCGGTGGTGGGGTTCTGCAGGGCGAAGCAGTGGTCGGCGACGACTGCCAGGGTGTCGGCAATGAACACCTTCTTGATGAAGCCCTGCATGAACCGCGTGCAGCCCTCGGAGAATTTGTCGAGGGTGTGGGTGCGGTTGTTGAACTGGTCGGCCAGGTCGCGAAAGCGCAGTACCGGGCCGGCAATCAGGTGCGGGAAGATCGCCACGAACGCCGCAAAGTCGATCAGGTTGCGGGTCGCCGGGGTATCGCCACGGTACACGTCGATGATGTAGCTGATCGACTCGAAGATGTAGAACGAGATACCGATCGGCAGCAGCACGTGCGTCAGGATGAACGGCTCAAGGCCCGCCGACTTCATCATCACGTTGATGCTGTCGACGCCGAAGTTGGCGTACTTGAAGTAGCCGAGGATGCACAGGTCGACCGCCACGCCGAGCAGCAGCCAGCGCTGGGCCGGCTTGGTGCGCACACCGGCGGCACCGACTTTCAGGCCGATCCAGTAGTTCCACAGCGTCACGGCGGCGAACAGCGCCAGGAAGTCCACTCGCCACCAGGCGTAGAACACGTAGCTGGCAATCAGCAGCAGCAGGTTGCGATAGCGTTGCCCGCTCAAGTAGTACAAGCCGAGAAAGATCGGCAAGAACAGAAACAGGAACACATTGGACGAGAAAACCATCCCGATCTCTCCATGTTTAACCAACAGTCAAGGGCCAGAGCCCCCCCAAACCCCCCCACGAAAAATCGGGGGCGGGCCGTACAACATTCCAACTGACGAAACCGACTCGAACTGTGGGAGGGGGCAAGCCCCCTCCCACATGTTTTACCGCGTTTCGTCAGGAACCTTTGTTGCCTTTCTCATGCGTCGGGTCATAGACCTTGGTCAGGTCGCCCCCGAGGCGGAAGGTCTTGAACGGCTGCATCCCATGCTTGCGCTCGAGCACATCCGGCGCGCAGGTGTAGAGGGTGCAGAAGGGTTCGAGCCAGGCGAATTTCATGTCCTGCTTCAAGTCCTTCATGTCCTGTTCCTTGCCGTTCTTCTGTTCGAAGATCTCGGGATCCTTGACCCCGGCGAGCACTTTGTCGCCCAGGCGCTTGAGCGCGCCGTTGTTTTCCTGGCGCAGGTCCACGCCATTGACCAGGGCAAAGCTGGCGATCATCGACAGCGGCGGCAGAGCGTAGTTGTGGTACGACAGGGCGCGTTGCTGACGCTTCAATTCGTTCGGCAGGAAGCCCTGGTCGTCGACCTGGTTCACGCCGACCTTGTATTCCTTCACCGCCCAATCAAACAGATCGCGACGGTTGGTGGCGACGGACGTTGCCATCACCGACCAGGCGGCCCAGTAGGAATGGTTGTTGGTTTTTTCCAGGGGCAGGTTGTCCCAGTCGCTGACCACTTGATCGGCGAGCTTGTTGAACCAGGCTTCGATCAGTTGCGATTCCTGCTGGTGATTGGCCAACGGGTGCGAGTCGGAGAACTTCAGGCGCACATAGGCCGAGGCCATGCTGCCCAGCGCCCACTTGCGCATGGACTTGCCGGTATGGTTGAAGTCCTTGGACATCAATGCATCGGCCTTGGCCCACGACACCAGCCAGTTCAGGGTGCATTCGAGCTGCTCGGGGCGGCCATCACGCATGAACTGCATCACGCGTTTGCTGGTGTCTTTTTCCAGCTTGGTGATGTCGGCGGTGCTGTCGCGGAAGGCTTTTTCCGACTGCACGTTCAGGGTAGAACGTGCCTTGTCCGAGCCTTCGTACTTGCTGCGAAACTGCAGCGGCCCGGTGTAGGGCGCCGGCATGGTGTCGCAGTTTTCCTTGAAGTCGCCGGTCTTGAACGCTTCAATCGGTGCGAAATAGCCTTGTGGCGGACGCAGCGGTGCGGCGGCGTTGACGGAGCCTGCGAACATCGCCAGGCCCAGCAGCGTAGGGATCAGTAACTTCTGCATAGGTAACCTCATTTCCCAGTTGAAGCGGTCTGTTGACCACCGGCCGGGAATACGTTGCGTGTGCAAATTTTCGCTTCGACCTTCTGCGCAGCAGCGCCCGCTTCGGGACCCTGCACTTCCACGGCCAGCAGGTTCTGCGAGGCCCAGTCTTCATCGGTGCGCAGTTCAAAGGCGAAACGCCCGTCTGTATCGGATGTCTCGGGTTTCTCGATCTTGATGTCCTCGTGGCGCCCGTTCATGTACCAGAGGGTGGCTTGCAGGGTTTTCACCGACGGATCGGCGAAGCGGATATCGACCTGGTGATTGGCATTACGCAGGTCTTTGTTCGAACTGTTCACCAGCAATTCGTTCTTGCCGGGTTTCAAGGTGGTGCTCGCGGTCATCTGCGCGGTCTTGCCTTCGCAGCCGTTGTCGAGCAGGGCCATCATCTGGCGGTAGATGGTCTCCTGGTCCAGGCGATACAGCGGCGAGAACTCCCAGATGAGGATTTTCGGCGGGGTCTTCTGGAATTCATCGCTGCCCAGGTACTGGATCATCGACCCTTCCAGACCGCCGCCGGGGAAGGCGACGTTGAGGATGTCGGCACCGATTTCCTGTTCCAGGAAGCCGGCGAAGTTGTAGTTCTTGCCGCTGTGGCTGGTGCCCACCAGGGTGATCTGCGGGTTGCCCGAATCGCCGAACAGATCGCCGTCGCCCGCTTCGCCCTTGGGCTCGGTGGTGAACTGGTCCATGTACTGGATCGCGTAGCTGGTGCCGCACAGTTGCCCGGCCATGTTGTGCAGGGTGCCGGTCTTGCCCATGCGCCCGGAGCGCTTGGTTTCGAATTCACGCTTGGGAATATCCGCGAACTCGGGCATCGCACGCACTTTGGCACCGACGATTTTTGCGGTGCGCTGGGCGCCGTACGGGGTCCAGTGCTGGTCGCCACGGAAGTAGAAATCGTGGGCCGGCAGCTCATCCGGCAGTTGCTCGTTGGTCAGCGGCGACAGATCCGGCACCACGTAGCCCATCTTGGCGAAACGGCCGAGCATGGTCTTGTAGTTGCCCAGGGCCTTGTCGAAGTCGAACTTGGCTTTCTCTTCCGGGTTGAGCTTGTTGCGGTTCACCAGCCCACGGGTCGGCTGGTAGACCACCACCAGTTCCACGCCCTTGGCCTTGAACGCGTCGTGCAGCTGTTGCATGCGCTTGTAGCCGGACGGGGTGGTGTCGAATTCGGTACGCAGGTCTTCCTGGGTGCGGAACAACCAGTCGCCCTGGGCTTGCACCAGGGTGGTGAAGTTCTGCTGATAGCGCGTGGTGTAGTTGCGCGCATCGTGGGCGGCCGGGCACAGGCTGCAGCATGGCTCGGCGGTGAAGGTCGGCGCCTTGACGTCGTCGGCGCGTACGCCCTGGCTGGCCGCGAGCAGGCCGAGGGTCAGACCCGAGAGGCTCAGCAGTTTGATCATGTGTGGGTGCATAAGGGTCATCCTCAGTCCTGCATTTCGGTCTGGCGTTCGACAGGGTCGATCAGCACGGCTTTCTGCTGGCGCACCAGCAGGTCGAGAATCTCTTCCTGGCGATCGCCAAGCACGCCGGAGAAGCTGATGCCGCTGGATTTGGTCGGTGCCAGCATCGATACGCGGTACAGCTCGATACTCAACGGCGAGTCGATGGACAGCGGCCCGCTGCCGTTACCCGCCAGTTCACCGCCCACCACGATCAGCGAGACCTTGGCGTCGAACGGGTCGAGGGCGATGTCGCGGTCGGTGTCGGTCAAATCCTTGATGTGGCCGTACACACCGGTCAGGCCGTTGGCCATCGCGGTGTTTTCGTAGAGCTTGATGTTCACACTGTTGCGCACGCGGATGCCGTGGCGGCGGTTGCTGATCACCTTGTTGCCCCACAGCAGGTTGTCGCCGCTCTCATAGAGGGTGATGCCGTCGGTGTGGTTGCGGTAGATCTCGTTGTCGGCGATCAGGTTGTTCACGCTGTTACGGTCGATCACCAGGCCCGAGAGCTTGTTGTCGTAGCTGCGGTTGTTGAAGATGAAGCTGTCGTTCACTTCACGGGAAATGATGATGCCGTGCTTCTTCTTGGTGCCGTAGACGGTGTTGTCCGCGATGATCAGGCCGTGGGAACGGTCGTGGGGGTCAATGCCGTAGACGATGTTGTCTTTGTAGGTATTACCCTTGATCACGAAGCCCGTGGTCTCGTAGCAGTAGAAGCCGTACCACATGTCCGAGAACTCGGAATCGATGATCCAGCCGGTCGGCTCCGGACGCTTGAGCACCTTGGCCATGTTCGGCGTGTACTGGGAAATACTCACCCCGTACGACTTACTGTTGGCGTAGCCGAAACTGGCCATCTTGGTGTTGGAAATGTAGGTTTCGGTACCGCCCCAGGCCAGCAGGAACGGGCGGAATTCCTTGGGCGACTTGAACAGCGCCGGGCCGTTGGCCTTTTCGCTCCAGCCGGTGACCTTGGTGTCATGCACAAACAGCTGGCCGTCGTTGATCAGGAACGAACCGCCTTCCTGGGACAGGCGCAGCTCCTGGGTCTTCTTGTCGATTTCCAGGATGCCCTTGCGCCCGACCACGATCGGCAACTTGGCCAGGAACACACCCGGCGAGGTCTCGCTCAGGTACTGCTTGGGCACCTTGCCCAGCAGGTCCTTGAGGTTCATGTAGCCGTCGTCGACAAAGATCGCCTGGGGAATACCGTGCTGGCGCACCACCCATTCGGCCATCTTGTTGTCACCGCCGATGAAGTCCTTGAGCGCGTCTTCCTGCATCATGCGGCGGATGCTGATCTTGCCCGGCTTGGTTCTTACGATCTTTTTTTCCATCGCCGCGGCGGTGTAGCCCGACAGGTCCGGCAGGGCCGGCTTGGCCATTTCCAGCGGCGCGGTAGGCGGGCTGGAGATGGTGTAGGTCTTGGCCTGCTGCAGTTCCTTGGCGATGGTCGGCGCCTTGGCCGCCGTATCGGCAAACGCTGTGGCGCTGGCCAACAGCATTGCCGCGACGAGTAGGCTTTGAGCATTCATTGGGCGGGCTCCCATCAGAATTTCCAGATCACGTCGACAAACGCGCGATGCATGTACGAGTCGACGTTGCTGCCATAGGCATCGCCCGGTTTGAACACGCCGGCACGCAAACGCACCAGCGCTGACGGCTCATCGATCGACTGGCTGAGCGCAGCCGGCAACAGGCCGGTCTTGAAGTACTTAGTGACCACCAGGTCCATCTCCTGGCCCAGGTCTTTCTTGCCATCTTCAAGAGGCAGGGAAGTACTGGACAGGATCGCGCCGGTGACGTCGTCGGTGTTGTTCTGCACCGCATCGATACCGTTGCTGCCCACCGGCTTGTTGCCGTCGACACGCCAGAACTTGTGGTACACCAGGCTGGCGTCGTAGTCCTCGCGCAGCTGCCAGGAACCGAACAGGCTCATGGCCTGCATGTTGTTCATTTCGCCACGGAAGGCTTCACCGAAGCGGTGCACGCGGGACTGGGTGCCGGTCCAGTTCGAACGGTTGCTTTGCAGGCCGTTCTGCTCGTACTCGGCGCTGGCGCGGGAGTAGGCCGCGCCCACTTGCCACTGCGGGTCAAGGCGCAGGCGCACACCGAGGTCGGTGGCCCAGCCGCTCACGTCGTCGCTGCGCTTGGCGTTGGTCGGGCGGGTGCCGTCGGCATTCAGGGCATTGACCGAGTCACGGTCGCCGCGCATACCGGTGATGCTGGCCCAGTAGTTGACGGTGTTGGTATTGCGCCAGTTGTAGGCGTCGCTGTTGGCTTCGATGCCGAGCCAGGTCAGGTCGCCGTTTTCACGCTTGTCCAACGAGTCGGTGGGCACGCCCGGTTCCGGGTAGTCCAGCTTGCCGTTGTCATGGGTGTGGTGACCGCGCAGGCCGATCCACTGACCGGGCGTCCACTGGTAGGCGGCGTCGGCGTAGAGGTGCTGACGGTCCTTGTCCTTGGGCGACAGTTCCTTGAGGTCGGTGCGGTATTCGCTGAAACGTTCGGCGACGCCGACATTGGCCTTGAGCAGGGTCGTGTCGAAAGTCCAGTTCAGCGCTTCGATGTTGGTGTCGCGCCATTGGCCGTCGTCATTGCGCAGGCGTTGGCGACCCAGCTTGAGGATCTCGCCAGGGTAGGGCGTGAAGCCGCTGTAGCCGACCCAGAACTCGCGCATGGCCAGGTAGTTTTTCTTGGCCTTGCGGTCGTTGTTGGTGGTTTGCTGGTTCGCGTCATCGGCCGACTGTTGCAGCGTGTCGGTCTCGATGATGTCGCTGGACGCCACCGCCTGGCCCATGGCATAGGCGCTCCACGCGCCGCTTTCGCCGTAGATCCACGGGCGCAGGTCAAGGCCGATACCGTTGACGTCGCCGCCTTTTTGCGTGCCGAGGTCGCGGTCATCTTCGGACTGCGCGGTGGCTTTGACTTCCAGGCCGAAGTTCTTGGCTTCGGTCAGCGCGGCCAGGGTCGGGCACGACCACAGCAGGGCGAAGGTCAGGCCGATGCCGGCCTTGACGAATGGGTTGAGCTTCATAGGGATTCCTCGCCGTCGTCTTCTTCATCCAGGGCGTGCAGTTGCAACGTGCTCTGGGCCAGGGTGCCGCGGGCGGCCAGTTCCTGTTGCACCAGGCGTTGGCCCTGGGCGCGTTGTTCAGGCGTCAAGGGCGCTTCAAGCTGGGCGGCCAGGTCATTGGCTTCCGGGGTGTCCTGGGCTTTGGCCAATTGGCTGAAGACATAGGCGTTCAATGGGTCGGGCTTGGTGCCCTTGCCTTGGGAAAACAACTGGGCGATGGCGAAGTCGGCACTGTTCTGGCCGTTGCGCGCAGCGGTCAGCAAGTGGTCGAGGGCTTTTTGCGGGTAGACCTTGCCCAGGTAGCCACGGCGATAGATCTGGCCGAGGTAGTAATCGGCGGCCACTTCCTTGCCCACGGCTTTTTCGAAGTGCGCTTCGGCTGCCTTGGCATCCGCCGGCACCCACTTGCCTTCGTAGTAGAGCTTGCCCAGCAACAGTTCGGCGCGCGGCTGGTCGGCGGCGCGGCCGTTGTCCAGGTACTTCATCATCTGGTCGACGTCACCGAGTTCCGGGAAGTCATAGAGCAGTTGCGCCAGGCTGACCCAGGAAGCCGGGTAGCCGGGGGCGATTTTTTCCAGCAGGGCCTGGGCGGTTTTTTCGTCCGGCTGGCCGAGGGTGGCGTCACCCAGCACACGCGCCACGCTGTCGACACGCTGTGCGGTAACGGTGCCACGGCTGTAACCGGCTTCCATTTGCTTGAGCAGTTCGGCCTGTTTTTCCGGCTCGGCTTTTTTCTGGTAGACCGTGGCCAGTTCGACGTAGCAAATGTCGGTGGTGTTCAGCGCGGCTTTGCAGATGCGCTCCACGTCATCCAAGTGCTGGTCGTAGGTGTCCTGGGTGCGATACAGCAGCACCTGGGCCAGGCCGGCTTCCGGGTAACCGGCGGCCTGCCATTGGCTGATCTGCCGCTGGGCATTCACGTTCGGGAAGCTGTGCGGGTATTGCAGGTACAGCATCGCCAGCGGAATCAGGGTGTTGCCTTCGCCATTGGCAAAGGCTTTTTTCAGCAGGCCTTCGGCTTCATGGTGTTCGGCTTCGGTGCTGCCGGGCTTGGCCACCAGCAGGCGACCCAGGCGCGCCTGGGCGCGGGGCGAGGTGTCCGCTGCCGCACGGTAGGTGGCCTCGGCCTGTTTGATTTGCGCCGGATCGCGAGTGCCTACCTGGATGTCAGCCAGGCCCACCTGGGCCTCGCTGTAGCCCAGGTCTGCCAGTTGCTGGTAATTCTGCTGCGCGGTGACGGTGTCGCCACGCTTGAGCGCTTCATTGGCCAGGCGTTGGTCGGGCAGGCCGGCGCAACCGGCGAGGGCGATGGCCAGCGCCAGGGGCACCGGCAGGTTTCGAAGGGCGCTCATGATTAAAGACCCGCAGCCATGGCTTTATCGATCAGCCAGTTCAGCGATGGGCCACGGTCGCTGGTGACTTCCACCGGGCGACCGGCGTAGGTGCTGTCCAGCGGTGCGTCCGGCTTGATCTGCACGCGGATGTCGGAGGACAGGTCGGCGCTGTTCAGGCTGGTGCTGCTGACGATGGTGCCGGTGCGGATCTGCTCCTCGTCGGCCACCTGGAAGCTCACCGGGGTACCTGGGCGCACATCGGCGAACTGGCGATAGGTGAAGCGTGCTTCCACGTTGGCCTGGCTGCCGCGTGGGACCAGTTGGAAGATCACGTCGCCCTTGCTGGCGTACTGACCGTCAGCCACCAGTTGCTGCGCCACCACGCAATCGCACGGCGAAGTCAGGGTGCCGGTCATTTGCTTGCCGAACAGCTCTTCAACCTTGGCCGGTTGCAGTTGGTCTTCGTCCAGGTGGCCCTTGAGCACGTCGAGCATGCTGGTGCTGAAGGTCGCCAGTGGCGCCCCTTTGGCGGCGACCGCGTCACCCTTGAGCAGGCTCTGCACGGTGCCGTCGCGTGGCATGGTCACGTTCATGCCGGGTACGCTCACCAGGCCGGCCTGGGCATGGCTGACGAAGTACATGCCGTACACCGACTTGAAGACGAAACCGAAAGCCGCCAGGCCGACGATGAAGATACCCGCGCTGAACACCACGGCGCGCAGGCGGCCGGCGGCGCTCATGTTGCTGCCGCTGTCCTTGACCTTGCGTGCCTTGGTGAAGTTGTCACGTTGCAGGGTCGCCAGCACGTCGCCCATGGTCACGATGTCACCGGACAGGTGCGAGGTGATCAGATGGCGCAGGGTGGAAATATCCTGGGCGTCGAGGTTCTGGAACTGGCACCCGGTGCGGCCGGTCTGGCGGTCGTAGGAGCGGATCTGCAGTTCCACGTCCATGGCCAGGCCAAGGTTATCGATGACGAATTGCAGGCGGCCCTTGTGCACTTCGCCGACGGTCAACGGCTGGGTGGCGGTGAACGCCAGGCCGCCGGCGGACAGGTCGATCACCCGTGCTTCGGTCTGGGTGCGGTCGGTGTTGAAGAAGCGCAGCTTGGCCGGGATTTTTACGCGGGCATGTTGGCGCTGGGCTTCGGATTCGTGGACAACATTGGCATTTACTTGGCTGTTCATCAGGGCAATTTCCTAGAGTTAATTCAGGCTTGGCAGGGTCAGACCATCATCAGCAACACGGCAACGAAGATGCTGCCGGCGGAGAAGGTCATGGTCCGAGACGACCAGGTGTTGAACCAACGTTGAAAGCTGGCCAAATCGCGGGTCAGTTTGGTGTCCTGGCGGGTCCAGGACTGTTGATCGAGGCGGAAGAACACGTAGATCTTCACCAGCGCGCCCATGATCTGGTTGTAATAGAGAATCACCGGGTACGCAGGGCCGATCTTGTGGCCGGAGCACGACAGCAGCAGGGTGAGAATCAGGCGAGTGATGCCGATCCACAGCAGGTACGCGAGGATGAAGGCGCCGCCGTATTTGAAGGTGGCGATGATCGCCACGGTCAGGCCGAGCAGGGACGTCCACATCGACACGCGCTGGTCGAACAGCACGATGCTCGTGAACAGGCCCAGCCGACGCACACCCAGGCCCAGGGCACGGGAATTCTGGCGCAGGTTATTGCCGTACCAGCGGAACATCAGCTTGCGGCTGGCCTTGATGAAGCTCTTTTCCGGCGGGTGTTCCACGGTGTTGATCGCGGCATCCGGCACGTAGAAGGTGTCGTAGCCCAGGCGCATCAGGCTGAACCAGCTGGACTTGTCGTCGCCGGTGAGGAACTTGAAGCGGCCCAGGCGCCAGTGTTGCAGCGAGTCGCTTTCCACGTCGGCGATAAAGCCCGGGTCGGTGACCACGCTGGCACGGAACACTGACATGCGGCCGGTCATGGTCAGCACGCGCTTGGACAGGGCCATGGAGCACATGTTGATGTGACGCTGGGCGAAACGCAGCTTGTGCCACTCGCTCATGATGTAGCCGCCGCGCACTTCGCAGAACTCGTTGGTGGTCAGGCCGCCGACGTTGCCGAACAGTTGGAACCACGGCACGGTCTTGCGAACCACGCCTTCGGCGAGCACGGTGTCGCCATCGATCACGGCAACCACGGCACGGTCGTCCGGCAGGTGGCGGGAGATGGCGCGGAAACCGAAAGCCAGGCCGTCGCGTTTGCCGGTGCCGGCGATGCGCACGAAGTCGAGCTTCACGTGCTCCGGTGGATTCATGCGTTCCCACAGGCTCTTCACCAGCAGCTCATCGGACATTTCCACCAGCGAGCAGACCACGGTGGTGGGGAAGCCACATTCGATGGCTTCACGGATCACCGAGCTGTAGACCTGCGCGGTGGTCAGCGCGTCGATACGGAAACTGGTGACCATCAGGAACACATGGGACGGGTCGGCGGCCTTGCCCAGCTTGCGCACTTTGCGGCGCAGGTGCGGGTAGACCACGTACAGGAACAGCATGCCGCGAAAGAAATGCGTAGCACCCATCGAGTAGCGCCAGATGCCGACGGCGCCAATCAGGAAAATAAAATTCTTCGACTCGGAGTCGAACGTACTCGCCGGCAAGAGCAGGGCGAGTCCCATCAGCAGGCTCAAAAAGAACAGCCAGCCGGCGGATTGGAGCAGTACGTGTTTTAACTTGGACATAAGCGTCATCCGAAGGTGAAGAAGGCTCCCGGCTGCAAGCGCTGGGGATAGGTACGCTTGCAGCCCGGAACTTGCCGTTGCTGTTACCAGCAAATGCCTTCGGTACGGCCTGTGGCACAGGTGGCCTTGGACATGAAGCCCACCAGGTCGATCACTTGCTTGCCGTGTGGTGCGTTCTGCGCCAGGGCACGGAACTTCTCATCACGGTTGCCCAGGATGATCACGTCGGAGTTGTTGATCACATCGTCGAAGTCCGAGTTGAGCAGGGACGACACGTGCGGGATCTTGCCTTCGATGTAGTCCTTGTTTGCACCGTGGACACGGGCGTACTCGACGTTGCTGTCGTAGATGCTCAGGTCGAAGCCCTTGCCGATCAGCATTTCGGCCAGTTCAACCAGCGGGCTTTCGCGCAGGTCGTCGGTGCCGGCCTTGAAGCTCAGGCCCAGCAGGGCGACTTTGCGTTTGTCGTGGCTGGAGACGATGTCGAAGGCGTTCTGTACCTGGGACTCGTTGCTGCGCATCAGCGAGTTGAGCAGCGGCGCTTCCACGTCCAGGGAGCTGGCGCGGTAGGTCAGGGCACGCACGTCTTTGGGCAGGCACGAACCACCGAAGGCGAAGCCTGGGCGCATGTAGTACTGGGACAGGTTGAGGGTCTTGTCCTGGCATACCACTTCCATCACTTCGCGACCGTCGACGCCGACGGCCTTGGCGATGTTGCCGATTTCGTTGGCGAACGTCACTTTGGTGGCGTGCCATACGTTGCAGGTGTACTTGATCATTTCGGCAACGGCGATGTCCTTGCGGATGATCGGTGCGTCGAGTTCTTCGTACAGCGACTGCAGGACATCGCCGGAGGCTTTGTCGAACTCGCCGATGACCGTCATCGGTGGCTGGTCGTAGTCGGCGATGGCGGTGGATTCACGCAGGAATTCCGGGTTGACCGCGACACCGAAGTCGACGCCGGCTTTTTTGCCGGAGCAGTCTTCGAGGATCGGGATCACCACGTTGGCCACGGTGCCCGGCAGTACGGTGCTGCGCACGACCACGGTGTGGCGGGTGGTTTTGTCACGCAGGACAAAACCGATCTCGCGGCACACGGCTTCGATGTAATCGAGCTCCAGGTCGCCGTTTTTCTTGCTCGGCGTGCCGACACAAATCATCGACAGGTCGGTATCGCGGATGGCGTCGGCGAAGTTGGTCGTGCCGCGCAGTCGGCCGGTTTCGATACCCTGGCTCAACAGCTCGCCCAGACCGGGCTCAACGATGGGCGATTTGCCTGCATTGATCAGGTCAATCTTATCCTTGGAGATGTCTACGCCGACCACTTCGTGGCCACGGGCAGACAGGCAACCGGCACAGACTGCGCCAACGTAACCGAGACCAAATATGCTGATGCGCATCGCATTTACCTCTTTGTCTTCAAGACTGTGTTAATCATGCCAATTAATGGCGGAGTTCATGTTTGCAAGCGTCACTGATGCCGCGAAAGTTAGGCGAATAGACGCCAACTTACCGCGTACAGGCATGTTAATTAGCGAGTGACTAACAATTGCACTCAAGTTGTGCGCAACTTGGCCTTGTTATTGGGGCTTGCCCTGAAATGCAGCCGGCCTTTCTGGGGAAAGGTGCCGACGCCAGTGCCACAAGATCCTGATGGGGGCTTTAGGCCCTTATTTATCAACATCTTGGGTGTCGTCACTGACACATTTGGGTAAGCGCTGCCTTGGCCTATAGGGGATAGCAATTAATCCTTATCGCCGCCCTCAACTCATATCAGTTGATGATATGACCCGTGAGTCAAAGTTGATGGGGCAACTTTGCTACTTCCTTGGGTCGTCATGTAAGTCATCTCTTACAGAAGCAGAGAATTTCGTTACCGGTGGTATGAGCCGTGCGTTTAGACGAAGTTCCGGGCCGCTCATCCTGTTTCCTGAAATTTCTTGAAATATTAGGAAAGATGGCACTGGTAGTATATTGATAGCACTTGCTATTTGAGCCAGTAGTTATAGGGAGTTGGCGCGCGGGGATAGTTTTGTGCCACTAGTGTTTGAAAAAAGTGGTGCCACTACGAAAAAAATCGACGAATGTCGAGTGAAAGAATTGTTAGAGATGCGTCGGGATATTTTTTGACGTCAAAAAAATGACGATTCGCGAATTAAAATGCGGTTAAAAATGTGGGAGGAGCTTGCCCCCGAAGGCGGTGGGTCAGCTAAAGATAAGCTGGCTGATCCATCGCCATCGGCGGCAAGCCCCCTCCCACATTTGTTCATCAGTGTTCTCGGGAGCTTTATTCTGGTGCGTGATCGCGCAAAAACACCAGGTTATCCGGCTTGGACTGCTCGGCGTTGAAGCGATAGCCCTGCACATCAAACTGCTTGAGCTTCGCCGGGTCGTTGATGCGTTCCTCGATCACAAAGCGGCTCATCATCCCCCGGGCTTTCTTGGCGTAGAAGCTGATGATCTTGTACTGGCCGTTCTTCAGGTCCTTGAACTCGGTGTTGATGATCCGCGCCTTCAAGGCCGTACGCTTGACCGCCGAGAAGTATTCGTTGGAGGCCAGGTTGAGCAACACGTCGTCGCCTTGTTCGGCCAACGCTTGGTTGAGCCATTCACTGATACGCGTGCCCCAGAAGGCGTACAGGTCCTTGCCACGGGCATTGGGCAACTTGGTGCCCATCTCCAGGCGGTACGGCATCATCAGGTCCAGGGGGCGCAGCAGGCCATACAGGCCCGAGAGCATGCGCAGGTGGTCCTGGGCGTAGCTGAAGTCGGCATCGCTGAAGGTCTCGGCATTCAGGCCGGTGTAAACATCGCCCTTGAAGGCCAGCAGCGCCTGCTTGGCATTGTCCTGAGTGAATGCCGGGGTCCAGCTGCCGAAGCGGGCGGCATTGAGGCCGCCGATCTTGTCGGATACGTGCATCAATTCGCTGATTTGCGCCGGGCTGAGGGTGCGCAGTTGCTCGATCAGCTCCTGGGAGTGGTCCAGGTACTGCGGCTGGGTAAAGCGCTGGGTCGCCGGCGCGGTCTCGAAATCGAGGGTCTTGGCGGGGGAAATCACCATCAGCATGAAGTCGTCTCCTTTAAACGTGAGGCGATTCTAGGGGCTGGGGCGTTTTGACTCCACCTATGATGGCGATAGGCGGGATCCGCTATGATGGCCGGTGACTCTGGAGAGGGAGACCCTGTGTGCGAATAGCGCTTTTATTGTCGGCATGCCTGCTATGCCTGAATGCCCAGGCAGCACCCGTGGATGTGGCCAGCCTTGACCGTGGCACCTGGCCCGAAAAACTCGGCAGCCCGGCACTGTTCGATGTGGCTTCACGTGCCGAAATCCTCATGTTCGCCCACAGCCTGCTGGCCAGCGAGAACCAGGACGAAACCGCGCTCAAGCAGCGCCTGGGCCTGAAGATCATCAACCTGGCCGCCATCGACGACCTGCGCCGCCAGCTCTGGCAGCGCCTGCTGGAGAACTACACCTTCGCCCAGCAGAGCTGCGCGGAAGACGCCTCGTTCTGCTATCTGGTGGAGAACATGGACGACCTGCGCGAGCAGGCCGGCAAGTTAGAGGTGAGCGAAGACTCCTTCTATATAGGCTGGGCCGCTCCGAGCCATACCTTCCATGAGCGCTACCTGGATGAATTGCTGCGCAAGGCCGCGCTGTTTCCGCAGATCAGCAGCGAAGTCGCACGTTTCGGCGACCATGAGCGCAATGGCGACGAGTTCAATGACCGCCTGTTCCTGCTGACGTTCGACGGCGGCCCTGCGCCGGTCAGCGGCAATACCGACTGGCTCGCCGACTATTTGCGCAAGCAGAAGATGAGCGCGACCTTCTTCACCCTTGGCAGCAGCCTGCAGGCCCGTGTCGAGCGCAGTTCGGTTGCCGATGTGCAGGCGCTGTACCAGGGCCAGTGCGTCGGCACCCAGGGCTGGCAGTACCGTTCCCACAGCCATTGGGTGGACTGGCAGAGCTCGATTACCCGCAGCGCTTCGCTGGCACAAAACCTGATGCCGGAAAACTACGTGCCGCTGTTCCGTCCGCCCTATGGCCAGCGCCGCGCGGACAGCCAAGGCTTCTTCCAGGCGCAAGGCTTGCAGGTGGCGTTGTGGGACATCGATTCCCAGGATGAACCGGGCAAGCTCAAGGCCGACGAGTCGGCGCAACGGGTGCTGACCTTGATGCTGTTGTGGCGCAAAGGCGTGATTGTGTTCCACGACACCCAGGACAAGGCACGGGTCGCTTTGCCCATGCTGTTGCAGGCGACGGCGCAGAGTGGTCTGGGTTGGCAGGACTGCCGGGAGGCGTTTCGCTGAAGTGCCCGGAACTGTTGGGTTTTGGGCGATTTTTGGGTAATTTTGTGCGACATTTCGATGCAGGCGGACTTCCGACTTTAGCGGGGTAAGTGGCACTCGGCTAGTGCTATTCGTCATCCTGAAAAATAAACTTCAAAAAAGCGTCAAAGTGCTTTTTCCTGTCACACGTTTTGCGGTATTACGAAGTCAGATCGCCGAAACCTGCAACACAGGTGGCGTCTTCCAAGACTCCTCATGTGGGCACTGCGCTTGACGTCACTCAGGTGCAGTCGGTGGTCGAATCGAGGCGCAGCACCGCCCAGGTATTGCGTCGACTGGCTCCCACAAAGGTGACCGAGTATGGATGATCATGGACGTAACCCTTCTTCCGACCAGCCAATCCTTTATGTGCTTGATACCAACGTATTGATCCACGATCCAAACGCACTGCTCAACTTCGAAGAACACCACGTCGCCATCCCGATGATCGTGCTTGAGGAGCTCGATAAACTCAAAAGCGGGCACCACAGCGTGGCCGCCGAATGCCGCCAGGCCATCCGCCTGATCGACAAGACATTGGGCGAAGCTTCGCCAGAAGATGTCGAAGTCGGCGTGCCGATCCAGCGTGGCAAAAGCGGACCCAAGGGCTTGCTGTCGATTCTGATGAGCAAGCGCAGCGAGCCCAACAGCCTGCTGCCGGAAAACCTGAACGACAACAAAATCATCAACCAATTGATCGACCTGCACGCCCGTGACAAGGACCTGCGCGTAGTGCTGGTGACCAAAGACATCAATATGCGCCTCAAGGCCCGAGCGTGTGGGATCGCGGCCGAGGACTACAGTACCGACCAACTGGTCGACGACGTGTCGATGCTGTCCCGTGGTTATCACATGATGACTGGCTCGTTCTGGGACCGCGTCAGCAAGGTCGAAACCCGTCAGGACCATGGCCGTACCTGGCACCAGGTGCAGCTGATCGATAACCTGCCGGCCGTACATATCAATGAGTTCATCGTCGACGAACAGGGCTTCGTGGGCTGGATCAAAGAGATCCAGGTCGACAAGTTGCTGATCCTCGACCTGCATCAGGAACCCCTGTTGCACCAGGAGGCCTGGGGCCTGAAACCGCGTGATATCTACCAGAGCCTGGCGCTGTACGCGCTGCTCGATCCTGACATCCACCTGGTCAACCTGACCGGCGCCGCAGGCTCGGGGAAAACCATTCTCGCCCTGGCTGCCGCCATCGAGCAGACCATGGTGACCAAACGCTATCGCCGCATCATCGCCACCCGCAGCGTGCAGGGCCTGGACCAGGAGATCGGTTTCCTGCCCGGCACCGAAGCGGAAAAAATGGAGCCGTGGCTGGGGGCGATCACCGACAACCTCGAGGCCTTGCACATGGATGATGAAAACACCCATGGCAGTGTCGACTACATCCTCAGCAAAGTGCCGTTGCAGTTCAAATCCCTCAACTACATCCGAGGTCGCAGCTTCCAGCAGAGCCTGATCCTGATCGATGAATGCCAGAACCTCACGCCGCACCAGATGAAAACCATCATCACCCGTGCCGGCGCCGGTTCCAAAGTGGTGTGCCTGGGCAACCTGGCACAGATCGACACCCCTTACCTGTCCGCGACCAGCTCCGGGCTGACGTACCTGACTGAACGCTTCAAGGATTTCCCGAACGGCGTGCACATTGCGCTGCAGGGTGTTCCACGTTCGATCCTGGCCGAATACGCCGAATCCCATCTCTGACCCTCGGCACTGACTAAAACGGGCGTCCCATGGGACGCCCGTTTTTTGTGTTCAGGCCGACTGCTCGACCTGTGCCCAATCGATTGCCGGTTTATGTGCCCTGGAAAGCAGGGTGTACACCGACGGCAGTACAAACAAGGTAAACAGCGTGCCCACCAGCATGCCGATCACGATCACCAGCCCCAACCCGAAGCGGCTGCCGGCGCCGGCACCTGACGAGAACAGCATCGGCACCAGGCCCACCACCATGGCCGCCGTGGTCATCAGGATCGGCCGCAGCCGAATGCGTGCCGCGCGCATGATCGCCTGGGCCGGGGTGCAGCGGTACAGCACCTGCAGCTCGTTGGCGAACTCGACCATCAGGATCCCGTGCTTGCTGATCAGACCGATCAGGGTGACGAGGCCGATCTGCGTGTAGATATTGATGGTCGCCAGCCCCAGCGCCAGGGGAATCAACGCGCCGCAGATCGACAGCGGCACCGTGATCAGGATGATCAGCGGGTCGGTCAGGCTTTCATACTGCGCGGCCAGCACCATGTAGATCACGATCAGCGCGAACAGGAAGGTCAGCATCAGCGCATTGCCCTCGTGGATGAACTGCCGCGAATCGGCCTGCCAGTCATGGCTGAAACTGGCGGGCAACTGGCGGCTGTGTTCCTGCAAAAAGGCCACTGACTGGCCAAGGCTGACGCCGGGCGCGGGAATACCCTGGAAGGTCGCGCTGTTCTGCTGGTTGAACTGCTTGAGCTTGTTCGGCTCGATCACGTTGTGCAGGCTCACCACGGTGGACAGCGGCACCTGCTGGCCGGTGTCGGTGTCGACGTAGAAGCCATTCAGGTCCTGGGGCGTGAGGCGCCGCGAGGCCTGGCTCTGGGGGATCACATCGTAGGAGCGGCCTTGCAGGGCGAACCGGTTGGTGTAGTTCTCACCGATCAACACCGCCAGGGTGCTGCCGATGTCTTGCATGCGAATCCCCAGGCTATTGGCCTTGCTGCGGTCGATGCGCACTTGGGTCACCGGGTTATTGAACGCCAGGTCACTGTCGACCACCGCAAACAGCCCGCTGGCCCGCGCCTGGGTTTTCAGCGCCTCCATGGCCTGGTACAGCGAGCGGTAGTCTTCTGTGCTGCGCATCACCATTTGCACCGGCAAGCCACCGGTGGAGGCGGGCAGTGGCGGCAACTGGAACACGAAGATCGAGTTGCCTTCCACGGCATCGACGCTTTGTTGCAGCTCGGCCTGGATTGTCGCTGCGCTGCGCTGACGCTGCGACCATTCGGTGAAGTTCACCCCGGCAAAACTCGCGGCGACGCCGTCATTGCCGTTGATGATCCAGGTACTTACGGTCTCCGGCAAGTGGCCGAGAATCCCGCTCAACTGATAGGCGTAGCGCTCTACATAATCCAGGTTGGCGTGCTGCGGTGACTTGATCGCCAGCAGCAGGTTGCCCTGGTCTTCGTTGGGCGCCAATTCCTTGCTGGCATGGCCATACAGCCAGGGCAGGCTGAGCAGCACCACGGCGCCGAACAACAGGATCAGCCCGCGCTTGCGCAGCGAGCCCAGCAACGCACGCTGATACAGGCGTGCCAGGCGGTGGAAGAAGCGCTCGGCCAGGCGGCTCATGGTGCCTTCATGCTCCTGGCCCGGTAGCAGCTTGGCGCACATGACCGGGGTCAGGGTCAGGGCGATCACCCCGGAGACCAGCACGGCGCCGGCCAGGGTCAGGGCGAACTCCTTGAACAGCGCGCCTGTCAGGCCGTTCATCAGGCCGATGGGCATGTACACCGCCGCCAGGGTGATGGTCATGGCGATCACCGGCGAAGCGATCTCGCGCGCGCCGAACAAGGCTGCCTGCAGCGCGCTGCGGCCTTCCTTGACATGCCGGTGGATGTTCTCCATCACCACAATCGCGTCATCCACCACCAGGCCGATCGCCAACACCATTGCGAGCAGCGTCAGCAGGTTGATGCTGAAGCCGAACAACGTCATCAAGCCCAGGGCGCCGAGCATCGACAATGGAATACTGACGATGGGGATGATCACGCTGCGCACCGAGCCCAGGCACAGGTAGATGATCACCACCACGATCAGGATGGCCTCGATCAGCGTTTCGATGACTTCGATAATCGAGGCTTCGATAAAGTGCGCGGTCTCGAACGCCAGGGCCACCTTGACCCCTGGCGGCAGGGTTTTCTCGATGTTCGGCAACAGGCGCTTGATGTCAGCGACGATCAACAGTGGGTTGCCCTTGGGTGTCGCATAGAGGCCCAGGTGCACTGCGGGCCTGGCGTCCATCAACGCACTGGTTTCGTAGGCAGCCGAACCCAGCTCGACGGTCGCGATATCGCGCAGGCGCAGCAGGTGGTCGCCGTTGTTGCGGATGACCATGTTGCGAAACTCATCGAGGCTGCTCAGGTCGGTGTTGACCTGGATCGAGGAGATCACATAGTGGCCTTTGATCTGCCCCGGTGCTGCCTGGAAGTTGTTGTCGCGGATCGCCTGTTCTACCTGGGCGGCACTGATGCCGTGGCCTGCCATGCGTTGCGGGTCGAGCCACAGGCGCATGGCCAGGCGCTGGCCGCCGAAGGTCTCGACCTTGGCCACGCCGTCGATCGTGGAAAACAACGGCTGTACCACGCGGCTCAGGTAATCGCTCAAGGCCGAGGCCGACAGCGAATCACTGGAAAATCCCACGTATGCCACCGCTGTCGCATCGCCGGCGGAACGTTCGATCACCGGGTCATAGGCCTGTTCAGGCAGGCGGTATTTGACCTGGTTGACCTTGGCAATCACATCGCTCAACGCCTTGGCCGAGTCCTGGTTGAGTGCCATGCGCAGGGTGATCTGGCTGCGGCCCTGCACCGATGAGGAACTGACATAGTCCACGCCTTCCACCGAGGCCAGCGACTGGTTGATCGGTTGGGTCACAAAGCCTTGCATCAGCTCGGCGGGCGCGCCGGGGTAATCGGTGGTCACGCTGATCACCGAGCTTTCCAACAGCGGGTATTGGCGCACAGGCAGGTCGAGGTAGGCCTTGAGCCCGGCCAGTACGATCAGCAGGCTGACCACCAGGGCCAGCACTGGGCGACGTACGAACAGGTCGGTGAATTTCACGGGTTTTCTCCGGCCATGGTCATCCCCGAGGACGGGTTGGCATCGTTCAACACCGTACGTTCGAGGGGCTCGATAGCGGCACCGTCACTGAGTTTGATCTGCCCGGAAATCACCACGCGGTCACCCGGATTCAGACCCGCATCGATCACTACGCGGCCATTGCGCCGCTCGCTGGTCTTGACCAATACGCGGCGGACGACGGGTGGGGTATTGGCATCGGTCGATGGCTGCACCACGAAGACATCTTCGCCGTAGGCGTTATAGGTGATGGCGGTTTCCGGCACGCTCAAGGTGTTGCCGGGCAGTGACTGCGGCAGGCGCACTTTGGCGAACATGCGCGGCAGGGCGCCGTCGGTGGGGGCCTGCAGTAGCGCCTGGACGCTCAGGGTGCGCGAGCGGTCGAGGAACGGGTCGATACTGCTGATACGTGCGCTGAAGCGTTGCCCCGGCAGGGCATCGAGTTGCACATCCAGGGTATTGCCGACCTTCAGTTGGGCCAGGGCTTGCTCCGGCACGCTGAAGTTCACGTACAGGCCCTTGTCGCCGACCAGGTTGATCAGGCTGTCGCCGGGGTTCACAAATTGGCCCAGGTGAACCTTGCGGATCCCGAGGGTGCCGGCGAACGGTGCGCGTATGGTCAATTGGTCGATCTGCGCCTTCAGTTCCTGCAGGGCGCCTTGGGCGGTGGTGTATTCGGTCTGGGCATTGTCGAAGGCTTCGCGGGACGTGGCGTTCACCTTGACCAGGGTGCGCGAGCGTTCCAGTTTGACCTTGGCATTTTCCAACTCACCCTGCAGGCGCATCAGGTTGCCGCGTTGGGGAGCATCGTTGAGCCTGACCAGCACTTGGTCGCGCTCGACGCGCTGGCCGGATTCCACTGGCAACTGCACCACACGTCCGCCGACTTCGGCGGGTACGCTCACCTGCTGCACGGCTTCCAGCTCACCGATGGCTTCCAGGTAGCGGGTGAAGGGGGCGTCGCTGACCGGCGCCACCGCGACTTTGATCGGCGCGGGCGCGTAGGCAGCGGCAGCCTGATGGCTCCAGCGCCACAATGCCCACGCCAACGCAATGAGGACAACCACGGCGATCAACAGCGCCACGCTGGTTCGTGAGACGGCACGTCCGGATCGACTGACGTGTGACATAAGCTTCATTCCTTGAGCGGCAATCAGTAAATGGGCCAGCAGCCCGGCGTCAGTAGTTCGACGAGGTTCTCATCCGGATCGCGGAAATAGATGCTCGATCCACCTTTGGGCCAGTGGGTGCGCCCCTCGATGGCAATGTTCGCGTTGTCCAGGCGCGCCTCCCAGGTCGGCAGATCGTCGGCGTCGATGGCAAAGCAGATATGAATGCGCCCGTTGGCGTCATGGGGAGGGATCTCGCCGCCGCTCAAGTATTTGGTTTGAAGAGAGGCGCCCCGTTTGAAGAGCAAGAGAGTATTCTGCTGACCGACATTTAACGCGACGAGTACGTTGCTCTCGACCATCGTCTCAAGCTCCAGGTGCCGGGCGTAAAACGCTTTGGCGCGGTCGAGGTCGTCTACGTACAGCGCGGTCTCAATGATTCGTTTGAGTTGAGGCATGGTTTTGCTCCTTGTTGAAGGTTGCTCCCTGAGATGGAATTCACAGCATGGTCACGGTCCTACTGCGCAATATCGATTTGAATCTGTTGGTGGTGCTCGATGCACTGCTGACTGAAAAACACGTCACCCGCACCGGTGCGCGACTGCATTTGAGCCAGCCGGCCATCAGTCACTCCTTGAGTAAGTTGCGGGTGCTGCTCGACGATCCGATCCTGATCCGCGAGGGTAACGAAGTGGTGCTCAGCGCGCTGGCGCAGAATATCCAGGTGCCGTTGCGCGACATCCTCAGCCAGATCGAAACACTGTTCGGCAAATCCATCGACTTCGACGCGGCCAGTTCCCAACGCACCTTTCAATTGGCGATGTCGGACTACGGCGCGGCGATTATCCTGCCCAAGTTGCTGGTGCGACTGCGCAGCGAGGCGCCGAACACCACGCTGGTGGTGACCCAGGGCAGCCGGCATGCGATGTTCGAGCAAGTGGCGCAGGGCAAGATCGACCTGGCGCTGGGGGTGTTCCCCAGCCTGACGCCCGATGTGTCGATGGAAGTGTTGTTCGAGGAAACGTTTTCCTGCCTGCTCGACCGGCGGACCCTGTCCAAGGACGGCATGCTGGATCTGGAGAGCTACCTGGAGCGCCCGCATATCCAGGTGTCCATGGACGGAGGTGCCAATGGTGAAGTCGATAGCCTGTTGCGTGCCGAAGGTTTGCGTCGTCGCATCGCCGTCAGCGTGCCGCACTGGCGTACGGCGCCGAGCCTGTTGCACAACACCGACCTGATCCTTACCGTGGCCACCCGCACGCTGGAAGACACGTTGCTCAACCCGGACCTGGTGCAATTGCCGCCACCGTTCAGCATTCCGCGCTTTCCCTTTGTGCAGATCTGGCACCAGCGATTCTGTGACGACCCGGCACATGCGTGGTTGCGCGAACAGGTCAAGCAAGTGGTAGCTCATACCGTGCAGGTCGACTGATCGGGGCGCAGGCGTAATCGCAAGTCCTGGCCCAACTGGGTCACTTCGTACAGGGTGAAGTCCAGGGAGTGGGTGAGGTTTTCCAGCTCCGGCAAATGCACCAGCGGCCGTGCGAGGTCGCCGAGCAGGCGCGGCGCGACGTACAGCAACAGCTCATCCACCAGCCCGGCGCGCAGCAGGTTGCCGGCCAGGGTCGGCCCGGCCTCGACCATCACATCATGCAAGCCGCGCTGGCTCAGATGGACCATCAAGGCATGCAGGTCGAGGCCATTCTGGTTGCCCGGCAGGCCGAGCAAGCGCTCGGCGTTGGCGCCTGGCGGCAGATGTTGCTCGTGCACCACATGCAGGCTTGGCGCCTGGTCGTCGAACACCCTCGCGGTACCCGGCACCCGCGCCTGGCTGTCGAGGATCACCCGCAGCGGCGCGATGGCTTCGGCGGATGCCATCTCGCGTACGGTCAATGAGGGGTTGTCGGCCAGCACCGTGCCGCTGCCGGTGAGGATCGCTGCACTGCGCGCTCGCCAATACTGCACATCGGCGCGCGCCCTGGCGCCGGTGATCCATTGCGAGCGCCCGTTGTTCAGCGCGGTGCGGCCATCCAGGCTCATGCCCATCTTCAGTTGCACCCACGGCCGCTGGCGCTTGACCGAGGACAGGAAGCCACGGTTCAACTCGCGGGCGACCGCATTGAGCAAGCCCACGCGAACCTCGATCCCGGCGTCGCGCAGTTCGGCGATCCCACGACCGTCGACCTGCTCGAACGGGTCTTCATGGGCAACGACCACACACGCCACGCCAGCCTCGATCAGCGCCTGGTGACAGGCACCGGTGCGCCCGACATGGCTGCAGGGTTCCAGCGTCACATAGGCCGTGGCGCCCTTGGCCAGGGCACCCGCCTGGCGCAGGGCGAAGACCTCGGCGTGCGGACCGCCCGCACGCCGATGCCAGCCCTCGCCCACGATGTGTGCACCGTGGGCGATGACGCACCCGACCCGTGGATTGGGCCAGGTGGAGTGACTGCCGCGCTCGGCCAACGACAATGCATGATGCATATGTTGAAAGTCGATTTCGCTGAAGTGGGTCATGGGCGGCGTTGCCCTGCAACAGCGTGGGCGGTGATCGGGTAGATACGCCCGTCGTAGGCGCTGGCCAGGAAGCCACTGCCTTCGGCGTCATGGGTCAGGCATGAAATACCGCTGGCGGTGATCTTCTCCACCTTTGCCCATTTGCGCTTGGCCAGGTCGAACACGGCCACGGTGCCGCCGTAGCTGCCGGTGGCGATCATCTGGCGGTCCTTGGAGATCGCAATGCACTTGATCGAGTGGCTATGAGGTGTGTCATACACCTCGCTGTTGCCGGCTTGCCACAGGCGCAGCTTAAGGTCGCGACCGATACTGGCAAAGCCGCCCTGGATCTGCGTGCAGCCGTTGGAAATACGGTCGTGGGCCTTGTCCAGGTAGGTTTCCAGCTCGAAGTCTTCGATCCGGAAGAACGCTGCGGCCGCTGTCGCGCATACGCTGAACAGGTACTGTTCATCGGCGGCGATGCCCTTGATGGCGTTCTCGTGCATGCGCACTTCGCGCAGGAAGCGCGGCTGCTGGTGTTCCAGATTGAAGATCAAGGCTTCGCCAGTGTACGTGCCGATTGCGGCGTGCAACTGGCCATCTTTTTCGAAGGTGGTGCCGCAGTTGAGCGGTGAGCGGTGCTGGTAGATGACGTCGCCGGTCTTGGCGTCGAACACCGTGCCCATCTGGCCGCCGGTCAACACGCTGTCGCCGAAGGGCAGCAGGAAGTTGCACAGACTGCCGGCCTTGGTGCTGGGCTGGCCATTGATCTGCAGGATGCCGGCATCACCGATGCTGTAGATGTCGTCGCCGACCACCGTGACGGCGTTCAAGCTGATGGCCGGCTCGATGCCGCCCACGTCCCATTCCTGAGTGATGAAATCCCAGGTGGCGTAGGTGGAACCGAAGGTCACGAAGGCGATGCGATGGTTGCCCAGCAATGCACAGCTGCGTGGCCAGATGATGCTTGGCAGTGAAGTCTGGGCGGTTTTTACCAGTTGGTTGTCGGGCGTCAGCTCCCACAGCATGACGCAACGGTCGTAGCTGAGGCTGACCAGCAGGCGCTGCGCGTCGTTCCATACGATGCGCTTGATGCCGGCGGCATGGGCAGCTTGCAGGTAGGTGCCGCTGCTGCTGATCACGGAGATTTTGCCTTCGTCGTCACCGGCGAAAATGATGCCCTCACGGGACAGGGCAACGGTGTCGGTTTCGACGCCGCCCAGGTCGATCAGGTCCAGTTGTTCGCCGCTGGCAGCGTCCCAACGGCGGATCGAACCGTCATCGCTGCTGGAAACCAGGGTCTTGCCATCGGCGGCCCAGCACACCGAAATCACGTCGGCATCGTGACCGCTGAGGATCCGCAGGGTTCGCCCGCTGAGGTCGAACAGGCGGATGCTGTGGTCCCGCGAGCAGGTGGCGATGGTCTGGCCATCCGGTGAGAAGGCAGCCATTTCGATGTCGTCATCGTGACCCACCAGCACGCTTTTCAAGCGCAGCGAAGGGATTTCCCAGACGCGGGCGGTGTAGTCGCTGCTGGCACTGACCAGCAGGGTGCCGCTGGCGTTGAACGCACATTGGTTGGCCAGGTGGTCGTGGAGCACGCGCTGGATCGGCGTCTTGGTTTTTGCATCCCACAAAATAACCTGGTTGTCATAACCGGCGGTTGCAACGTAAGTATCGTTGAATGTTGCGATACCGCTAATAGGGCCAAAGTGTCTCATGCGTCATCATCCTTAATGTAGTGTGGGCGAAAGAAAGTGTTCAGGCGCGCTTCGGTTGTTTCATCAGGTTGATCACGTGATTTTTCTTATCGACTTTCGCTTGCAAGTAATGAGTGTTATGTCGGGTGACAAACACACCGGTCGGAATAACGTTGTCCACTACAATGCCGTTATCCACCAGGGCCTGAACTTTGTCCGGGTTATTGGTGATCAATTGGCAATGTTTGATGTTCAGCGCTTTCAACATGCCTGCGGCCATGGAAAAGTCGCGATCATCTTCCGGAAAGTTCAGATGAGTATTGGCTTCGAACGTGTCCATGCCAGAATCCTGCAGGCGGTAGGCGTCCAACTTTGCATATAAGCCGATGCCGCGGCCTTCTTGGCGCAGGTAGATAAGATAGCCACCCACTTCCTGCATGCGCAGGATCGACTCGTTTAATTGCGGGCCGCAGTCGCAGCGCTGTGAACTGAATACATCGCCGGTCAGGCATTCGGAATGAATACGCACCAACGGGCTGATGGGATTGGCGGGGCCAAGCTTTATCACGATATGTTCGTGTGCCGTGTCCAACCCACTGAACGTGTAGAAAGTTCCAGGGTTGGAATGGTCGTCCAGGGGGATATCAACATGGTTGCGTACGCTTAGGCGGTTCATGGCGGTTCCTTCCGTGCTTGAATGATCAACGCGTTATTGTTTTGGTACAGAAGAGGGATTACAGGGTTTGTGCGAGGCGAAAGCCCATTACGTAAATCTGTCGCGGATACTTGCCGTGACGCCGGCAATTGCGGGTCAGGTCGCGAAACCGCGTGAAGCTGCCACCACGGGCGATGCGGTGGGTGCCAACCACAGTGACGAGGTCGTCGGTGATGGCGGTGCCGCCGGGGTAGGGGGCGTAGTCGTCAGCGACGAATTCTTCGACATTACCGGCCATGTCCAGACAGCCAAATGGCGAAGCACCCTCGACCAGGAAGCCGACCGGAGTGGTGTCGAACAGGCCCAGTTCGGCGGTGTTGGCACGCTCGGGCAGGAAGGTATTCCCCCAGGGATATTCGAGGTTTTCCGGGCCGGCGGCGGCGTATTCCCATTCAGCCTCGGTGGGCAGGCGGAAGCTGCGGCCACTGGCCTCGCTGAGCCAGGCAGCGTAGGCGTCGGCGTCATCGGCAGTGATCCCGTAGACCGGATGGTTGGCGCGTGCGTGAGGGTACTGTCCGAAGGCCCAGCTTTCGGGAGTCCGTGCCTGCGTGTTGGCTTCGAGAAAGGCTCGGTATTCGAGGTTGGTCACCGGATATTTACCGATGGCGTATGGCCGCAGGTGGACGCGATGACGAGGGACTTCCTTGGCGATCCAGTCCCGATCCAGGCCCAGGCCGCGCATGTCATGCATCACCTGGTCGACCGCCGATTCGGCCAGACCGATCTCGACGGTGCCTGCGCTGATTTGAATCATCGTGGGGTTGAGTACATCGAGCCTGGGGTCATGGGTCAGTGCCAGCAGTTGGGCGGCGGCATAGCGCCAGGCCAGCGGCGAGACAGGGTTTTCGACGCGGTCGGCCAACTGTTCGCTGGTCTCTTCCGACACCAGGCGCCAGGCTGCCAGCGGCAACTTGAGGTTGACGGCTTCGTGGAAATGCTCAGGTAGGCCCATCAAGAAACGGTCTGTCATTTCGGCGGTCAGGGGGCCGTCGAACACGGGCCAATGGTTGAAACCCTTGGGAGTCATAACGCTCGTTTTCCTACTGCGTGGGAGAAAAGGCACGTACACCCAGGCGTACGTGCCCGGCCTTCAGAGGGTGCAGATCAGCCCGGTTTGCAGGCAGTTGCGTTCGAAATCATCCCAGTAGCCCTTGGGGTGCTTGGCCCGCTCGGCCTCGGAAATAATCGGTTTTTGCCACTGCAGGCGGGAGAAGCCGGCTTTCATGATCGCCAGCTCATAGCGTTCGCGGCTCCAGCGATGGAAGGTGAAGGCGCTGGGCGGTGTGGTGACGAATTCGGCGTGGTGGCGAAAGCCGCCTTCATGGGGTTCTTCGGTGAGTACGTGCACGCCGTATTTGGTGAAGTTGCCACGTTTCAATTGAAAGGTTGGCTCTACCGTGTAAGCCACGACCCGTCCACCTGGGGCGAGGTTCTTGGCGACGACCTGGAACATCTTGTCCAGTTTTTCTGGCGAATCGGCATAGTTGAACAGCCAGGCGGCGGTGATCAGGTCGAACTTGCCGAGAATGCCCAGATCGCAGATATCGCTGACGTGGTACTCGATCGGCTCCTGGTTGCGCGCCGACTCTTCCCGGGCCAGTTCAATCATGGAGGCGGAGATGTCCACGCCAACCACTTTGCTGGCACCTTGGCGATACAGCTCGCGTCCGAAGAAACCGAAACCGCAGGCCAGGTCCAGTACGGATTTGCCCTGGGGATTACCAACCATACTGAAGAAGGTTGCGGTTTCCACCGAGCGCTGCGAGGCGCTGTCCGTGAAAGCTTCGAAGCGTTCGCCGATGGCGTCGTAAGTTGCCGTTGCAGTTTGAGTGGTCATTGCCTCACCTTTTTAAAGTTAATAGCTGTCGTCAATCCCTGACTGGGAACATGAAGAAGTCTTCTGTTTTTGGTGACCCTGTTAGGCGTGAATCAAGTGCGAGTGGTAATAAGGAATCCTCCTATGACGACAAGTACGCCGACCAGTTTATTAATGTTGAGAGACTGTTTGGGGAAACCCAATAAGCCAAAATAGTCAATCGCAATTGAAACGATAAGTTGTCCGATCAATACCGCCATGATGAAGTTGAGGGCGCCGAGTCGAGGCGCCATCAATAAGGCTACGGTAATATAAAAAACGCCGGCAACACCGCCCATCCAAATCCACCAGGGGCCGTCTTGCACGGCGGCAAGATTGGGGCGAGGCGCCTTGACTGCAATAATGACAACAATGAGTACAACCAGGCTGACCAATAGAGATACTGCCGTGGCCCATAAAGGATGGCCTAGCAGGTTACCCAGTTTTGCGTTGGTGCCTGCCTGCAAGGGCACTGCAAAACCGGCGAATAAACTGAGCAGGATGAAATACAGTAAGGTCATGAAGTGGGCATTCCGTTTTTTTTCAAGTTTTACGGTGCTTGGATTGTTGGCGCCAATTCTTTGTTCTGATGGGGTGTATTCGTCGCACTGATCGAGCATTGGCTACTGGTGATTCAGGGAAGGGGAATCAGGTGTGCGCAATCTTGACCGACGGGTTTACAATCGCTGCTCCTGATCAGGAGTATCCCTGTGCTGACTCATCTCGATTCCCAAGGTCGCGCCCATATGGTCGACGTCACCGACAAGTCCGTGACGTTCCGTGAGGCGGTGGCCGAAGCGCGTGTGCGCATGCTGCCCGAGACCCTGCAAATGATTGTCGACGGCGCCCACCCCAAGGGCGACGTGTTTGCCGTGGCCCGCATTGCCGGGATCCAGGCCGCGAAAAAAACCAGTGACCTGATTCCCCTCTGCCATCCGTTGATGTTGACGGGTGTCAAGGTCGAACTGAGCGCCGAGGGTGCAGACTTGGTGCGTATCGTGGCGCGCTGCAAACTCTCCGGCCAGACCGGCGTGGAGATGGAAGCCCTTACTGCTGCCAGCGTCGCGGCGCTGACGATCTACGACATGTGCAAGGCGGTGGACCGTGGCATGACCATCGAAAGCATTCGCCTGCTGGAAAAACTCGGCGGCAAAAGCGGGCATTTCAAGGCGGACCAGGCATGAGCATCAACGTATTGTTTTTTGCGCGTTACGCCGAAGCGGTGGGTTTTGATTCGTTGGAGATGGAGGGCGACTTCGCCACTGTCGATGCGGTGCGTCTGGCGCTGGCCAGTGACCCGGAGTTTGCAGTGCTCAACGAAACCAGCCTGATGTGTGCGCGCAACGAAGAGATGTGCGGCCTTGATGAGCCGGTGCAGGCAGGTGACGAAGTAGCATTCTTCCCACCCGTGACCGGAGGCTGAGCATGGCCATTCGTGTGCAGGTCCAGGCGTTTGATCCCGGTGCTGAAGTCAACGCGATGCATGCGGCCAATGTCGGCGTGGGTGCGGTAGTGAGTTTTGTTGGCTATGTACGCGATTTCAATGACGGTCTGGATGTCGCGGGAATGTTCCTGGAACACTACCCCGGCATGACCGAAAAGGCCCTGGCCAAGATCGCTGTGGAAGCCGAGCAGCGCTGGCCGTTGCTCAAGCTGGAAGTGCTGCACCGCATTGGCGCGCTGGAACCTGGCGAGCCGATTGTGTTTGTCGGGGCGGCCAGTGCCCATCGCCAGGCGGCGTTTGATGCCTGCGCGTTTGTGATGGATTACCTGAAGACGCGGGCGCCGTTCTGGAAGAAGGAAAATACCAGCGAGGGGCCGCGTTGGGTGGAAGGGCGCCACAGCGACCACGCCGCCGCGGATCGCTGGAAGTCTTAGGCCAAACACAGCACCAAATGTGGGAGGGGGCTTGCCCCCGATTGCAGTGGGTCAGCCAACAGAGATGTTAGATGTGCCATCGCTATCGGGGGCAAGCCCCCTCCCACAGTTTTCACTGCATTCCAGCTTACGGACGCTTGCGTTCAACGGCGCGCAACAGGTGCGTCGGCGGCGTCTCACAGCTGATCTTGCGCCCCAGCAACGCCTCGATCGACGGCAGCTGATACGAGTCATCTTCCCCGGCAAAGCTGATCGACACACCCGCCGCTCCGGCACGGCCGGTACGGCCAATGCGGTGCACGTAGTCATCCGGCACTTCCGGCAGGGTGAAGTTGATCACATGGCTGATGCCGTCGATGTGAATCCCACGCCCGGCCACGTCGGTGGCCACCAGCACACGGATCTTGCCTTCGCGGAAGCCTTCCAGGGTCTTGATGCGCTTGTGTTGCGGCACGTCGCCCGACAGTTGCGCGGCGTTCACACCGTCACGCACCAGGCGTTCTTCGATCCGGCGCACCTCGTCCTTGCGGTTGGCGAACACCATCACGCGTTCCCAGCCGTTGTCGTTGACCAGGTTGTAGAGCAGCTTGTACTTATCGGCGCCGGCTACCGCGTAGATGTGTTGCTCGACGTTTTCGCTGGCGACGTTTTCCGCTTCGATCTCGACGATGGACGGGTCGGTGGTCCATTGCTTGGCGAGGTTCATCACGTCTTCGGTGAAGGTCGCGGAGAACAGCAGGGTCTGACGCTCGGATTTCGGCGGGGTCTGGCGAATGATCTGGCGCACTTGTGGGATGAAACCCATGTCGAGCATGCGGTCGGCTTCGTCCAGCACCATCACTTCGACCATGTCCAGGTGCACGTCGCCGCGCTGGTTGAAGTCCAGTAGACGGCCAGGGGTAGCCACCAGGATGTCGCAGTGACGGGCTTCGAGGTGCTTGAGCTGCTTGTCGAAGTCCATGCCGCCCACGAACGTCATGACGTTGAGGCCGGTGTACTTGGTCAGGTCGGCGGCGTCCTTGGCGATCTGTACCACCAGCTCCCGGGTCGGGGCGATGATCAGCGCGCGCGGTTCACCCATGTAGCGCTCTTTGGGCGGTGGCGTCTGCAGCAACTGGGTGATGATCGAGATCAGGAACGCGGCGGTCTTGCCGGTGCCGGTCTGGGCGCGGCCGATGGCGTCTTTGCCGGCCAGGGTAAAGCCCAGCACCTGCGCCTGGATCGGCGTGCAGTACGGAAAACCAAGGTCCTGGATGGCGTGCATCAGTTCCGGGGCCAGCTTGAAATCATGGAAGCGGGTCTTGCCTTCCTGGGGTTCGACGACAAAGTCTTCGAGTTTCCACGGAATTACCGGCGGTTTTGGCGCACGTTCACGGCGCGGTTTTGGTGCCACCGGTGCGGCAACGGGTTCGACCGGTCTGGCCTGTTCGGGTGGGGTCACCGTCGGCTTCTTCGGCTGGGCGGCGGGTGCGGTCCGGTCGGGCTGTCTGCCGTCATTGCGGCTGCCGGCTGTCGGGGCAGGAGCACTGGAATCAGGCGCGAGCGGCTCAGCCTCGCTTTTGCCGAACATCTTCTTGAGTGCTTTGAGCACGGTGATCTCATTAATTGGTTAAGGAATGTACGCCGGCCAGTGTAATGCAAGAATCGGGCGCGGCGTAGTGCGTCTGTCATACGGCTACATAAACGCAGGTGTTCAGCCCAGGCGAGCGGTCAACCAGGCACCGATATCGCGTATCTCCTCGGGTAACACTTCGTGGCCCATTGGGTATTCCTGCCATGTCACGGTGACACCACGGCTCTTCAAATGCTCGTAGGCGCTGCGGCCCATGGCGTTCTGCACCACGTCGTCGTACTGGCCGTGCAGGCACAGGGCGGGAATGCGCTGCTGGCTGGCGGACAATTCCAGCTCGTCGCTGAACGTGGGGGCATAGGTGGAGAGGGCAATCACGCCACCCAAGGGGCCTTCCCAATTCAGGAATGCGGTGTGAAAGACCACGGCGCCACCCTGGGAAAACCCGGCGAGGAAAATCCGCGAAGCGTCTATTCCGGTTCTCTTCTGTGCCTCGATCAAATCCGTGACCATTTTTGCCGAGACTTCCAGCTCTTCCAGGCTGATGGAACGGGCCGGGCTCATGGCTTTGATGTCGTACCAGCTTGGCATCTCGTAGCCACCATTGATCGTCACCGGCCGGGTCGGTGCCTGGGGCAAAACGAAACGCGTGGTCAGCAGGCTTTCCTGCAGCGCCTCGGCCACTGGCAGGAAGTCATAGCGATCGGCACCCAGGCCATGCAACCAGATAACGCAGGCGTCTGCGGGCTTGGCGGGCTGAAGAATCAAGGGTTCGGTCATGTCTGCTCCATTAATGTGCGCGCGCTCCGATTAAGTGCGACGGAACGGTGCGCGATGGGTTGATCTGTTAAGAAGATGTCGCACGGTTGAATCTTTTTCTCTTGACCGGGGGCTGGAACGACTCAGCCGGCACTCTGGTACGGCGCTTGCTATGTGTTGAACGATGTCAGCGCTATCCCGGGACGGTAACACTATCAGTGACTGCCGCTTGTGGGATAGCAACTGGAATTACTGCGACAACTTCATGCCGCTTGACCCTAAAAAAAGCCAACACGGGTCGATATCGCCTCATAAGGGTGCGCTGAGGTTCGAGCTCCGACACAACAAGAGCAAACTGGAGGTTTGAATGAAGGTATTGAAATCCACCCTGGCCATCGTGACTGCGGCGGCTGTACTGGGTGTCAGTGGTTTCGCCCAGGCGGGCGCTACGCTGGACGCCGTGCAGAAAAAAGGCTTTGTGCAGTGTGGCGTGAGTGACGGCCTGCCGGGTTTCTCGGTACCGGATGCCAGCGGCAAGATCCTCGGGATTGACGCCGACTTTTGCCGCGCTGTGGCCGCTGCCGTTTTCGGCGACGCGACCAAGGTCAAATTCAGCCAGTTGAATGCCAAGGAGCGTTTCACCGCGCTTCAATCCGGCGAAGTCGACATTCTGTCCCGTAACACCACCATGACCAGCTCCCGCGACGCCGGCATGGGCCTGAAATTCCCAGGCTTCATCACTTACTACGACGGCATCGGCTTCCTGGTAAACAACAAGCTGGGCGTGAAAAGTGCCAAGGAACTGGACGGTGCAACTATCTGCATCCAGGCCGGTACCACCACCGAGCTGAACGTTTCCGACTACTTCCGTGGCAACGGCCTGAAATACACACCGATCACCTTCGACACTTCCGATGAAAGCGCCAAGTCGCTGGAATCCGGGCGTTGCGACGTACTGACCTCCGACAAGTCCCAGCTGTTCGCCCAGCGCAGCAAGCTGGCCTCGCCGAAGGACTACGTCGTTCTGCCGGAAACCATTTCCAAGGAACCACTGGGCCCGGTCGTGCGTAATGGCGACGACGAGTGGCTGGCCATCGTGCGCTGGGTTGGCTACGCCATGCTCAACGCTGAAGAAGCCGGCATCACCTCCAAAAACGTCGAAGCTGAAGCCAAGTCCACCAAGAACCCGGACGTTGCGCGTCTGCTCGGTGCTGACGGCGAATACGGCAAAGACCTGAAAGTGAAGAAAGACTGGGTTGTACAGATCGTCAAGCAAGTCGGTAACTACGGTGAAGTGTTCGAGCGCAACCTGGGCAAGAGCACCCCGCTGGAAATCGACCGTGGCCTGAACGCGCTGTGGAACGCTGGCGGCATTCAATACGCACCACCTGTGCGCTGATCGCTGATGGTTCTGTCACCCGGTGGGCCAACCGCCGGGTGATGTTCTGTTCCATTATTTCCGGGGCACTTCATGCAAAATCAAATCGGCGCACCCAAGCAGAAGCTCAGCTTCAGCGACCCTAAAGTGCGTGCGTGGCTCTTCCAGATCATCACGATAGTGGCGGTGGTCTCGCTGGGCTGGTACCTCTTCAACAACACCCAGACCAACCTTCAGCACCGGGGCATTACCTCGGGTTTCGACTTTCTTGAACGCAGTGCCGGCTTCGGCATCGCGCAGCATTTGATCGACTACACCGAATCGGACAGCTATGCCCGGGTCTTCGTGATCGGCTTGCTCAACACCTTGCTGGTGACCTTTATCGGCGTGATCCTGGCGACCTTGCTGGGGTTCATCATCGGCGTGGCGCGGCTGTCACCGAACTGGATGATCAACAAGCTGGCGACCGTGTATGTGGAAGTGTTCCGCAACATTCCGCCGCTGCTGCAAATCCTGTTCTGGTACTTCGCGGTGTTCCTGACCATGCCGGGGCCGCGTAACAGTCATAACTTCGGTGACACCTTCTTTGTCAGCAGCCGTGGCCTGAACATGCCGGCAGCGATTGCCGCTGACGGATTCTGGCCGTTTGTGGTCAGCATCGTTGTCGCCATCGTGGCAATCGTGCTGATGGCGCGTTGGGCCAACAAACGTTTCGAAGCCACCGGCGTACCGTTCCACAAGTTCTGGGCGGGCCTGGCGCTGTTCATCGTGATCCCGGCGTTGTGCGCCTTGATCTTCGGCGCGCCGCTGCATTGGGAAATGCCCAAGTTGCAAGGCTTCAACTTTGTCGGTGGCTGGGTACTCATCCCTGAACTGCTGGCACTGACCCTGGCGCTGACCGTCTACACGGCAGCGTTCATCGCCGAGATCGTGCGTTCGGGCATCAAGTCCGTCAGCCATGGCCAGACCGAAGCCGCGCGCTCCCTTGGCCTGCGCCCTGGGCCGACGCTGCGCAAGGTCATCATCCCGCAGGCGCTGCGGGTGATCATTCCGCCGCTGACCAGCCAATACCTGAACCTGGCGAAGAACTCGTCCCTGGCCGCCGGTATCGGTTACCCGGAAATGGTCTCGCTGTTTGCCGGCACGGTGCTCAACCAGACCGGCCAGGCCATCGAAGTCATTGCCATCACCATGAGCGTGTACCTGGCGATCAGCATCAGCATTTCCCTGCTGATGAACTGGTACAACAAGCGCATTGCGCTGATCGAGCGGTGAGGAAACCAGCATGACTACGCATACATTCAAACCGGATATGCCGCCGCCGAACAAAGTGTTCGGCCCGATGGCATGGATGCGCGCCAACCTGTTTTCCAGCTGGCTCAACACCCTGCTGACCCTGTTGGCGTTTTACCTGATCTACCTGGTGGTACCGCCGATCCTGCATTGGGCGATCCTGGATGCCAACTGGGTCGGCACCACGCGGGCCGATTGCACCAAGGAGGGCGCCTGCTGGGTGTTTATCCAACAGCGCTTCGGGCAGTTCATGTACGGCTACTACCCCGGCGACCTGCGCTGGCGCGTGGACCTGACCGTGTGGCTGGCCATCGTTGGCGTGGCGCCACTGTTCATCTCGCGTTTCCAACGCAAGGCGATCTACGGCCTGAGCTTTTTGGTGCTGTACCCGATCATCGCCTACTTCCTGTTGCATGGCGGCATCTTCGGCCTGACCAACGTGGCGACCAGCCAATGGGGCGGGCTGATGCTGACCCTGGTGATTGCCACCGTCGGCATCGCCGGCGCCTTGCCGCTGGGCATCATGCTGGCGTTGGGGCGACGCTCGAACATGCCGGCGATTCGGGTGGTCTGCGTGACCTTCATCGAATTCTGGCGCGGCGTGCCGTTGATCACCGTGCTGTTCATGTCCTCGGTGATGCTGCCGTTGTTCCTGCCCGAAGGCATGGGCATCGACAAGCTGCTGCGGGCGTTGATCGGCGTGATCCTGTTCCAGTCGGCCTACGTGGCCGAGGTGGTGCGCGGTGGCTTGCAGGCGATTCCCAAAGGTCAGTACGAAGCGGCTGCAGCGATGGGCCTGGGTTACTGGCGCAGCATGGGCCTGGTGATTCTGCCGCAAGCCCTGAAGCTGGTGATTCCCGGCATAGTCAACACGTTCATCGCGCTGTTCAAGGACACGAGCCTTGTAATCATCATCGGCCTGTTCGACCTGCTCAACAGCGTCAAGCAAGCCGCCGCCGATCCTAAATGGCTGGGCATGGCCACCGAAGGCTACGTGTTCGCGGCCCTGGTGTTCTGGATTTTCTGTTTTGGTATGTCGCGCTATTCCATTCATTTGGAACACAAGCTCGACACAGGCCACAAGCGTTAGGAGTTGTTGTTATGAGCGAAGCGATCAAACAGCCTGTGAGCCCTGAAGGCATTATCCAGATGCAGGGCGTCAACAAGTGGTACGGCCAGTTCCACGTGTTGAAAGACATCAACCTCAACGTCAAGCAGGGCGAGCGTATCGTGCTGTGCGGCCCGTCGGGTTCGGGCAAGTCCACCACCATCCGCTGCCTCAACCGCCTGGAAGAGCACCAGCAGGGTCGCATCGTGGTCGATGGCGTGGAGTTGACCAACGACCTCAAGCAGATCGAAGCGATCCGCCGCGAAGTCGGCATGGTGTTCCAGCACTTCAACCTGTTCCCGCACCTGACCATCCTGCAGAACTGCACGCTGGCGCCAATGTGGGTGCGCAAGATGCCCAAGCGCAAGGCCGAGGAAATCGCCATGCACTACCTGGAGCGCGTGCGCATCCCGGAGCAGGCGCACAAGTTTCCGGGACAACTGTCCGGCGGCCAACAGCAGCGCGTGGCGATCGCCCGTGCGTTGTGCATGAAGCCCAAGATCATGCTGTTCGACGAGCCGACTTCGGCACTCGACCCGGAAATGGTGAAAGAGGTCCTGGACACCATGATCGGCCTCGCCGAAGACGGCATGACCATGCTGTGCGTGACCCACGAAATGGGCTTTGCGCGCACCGTGGCCAACCGCGTGATCTTCATGGACAAGGGGGAGATCGTGGAACAGGCGGCGCCGAATGACTTCTTCGACAACCCGCAGAATGATCGGACCAAGTTGTTCCTGAGCCAGATCTTGCATTGATCGATGCTTGAAACGATAAACCCGGCCTGGCGCCGGGTTTATTTTTGGGGCTAGGACACTTTGAGCGTTTCAGCGTTATCGTGTTTGATGTAGGTGAACGCGCCGCGCATGTCTGCACCCTCGGCCAGGGTTTTTGCGTCAGCCAGCAAATGCGGGTGACGATCCAGCAAGCGCATCAGTAATACCAGGGGTTTGGGGGCAAGCAGTTCGCCGCGTTCGTAGCGTGAGAACGCGTTGTGGCCGCCTCCCGACAGCAGTTCGACGGCCTCTTTTTGCGTAAGATGCAGCTTGCGTCGGATGCGTTTTATCTCGGCGCCGATGATTTGTCGGAAGGCAAGGATCAATTCTTCCTTGGCTTTGCCGTAGCGGTCTGCACTGTCGTTTTCTGGGTCCCAGAATCCGTCACCACACACCTCACACTCCCAGCCTGAAAGATTGTCGATCCGACGCTCCATATTTTTGACTCTGATTGTTTCGCTGCGGCCCTGGTAATAACTCAATGCATCGGGGGCCCCGCAGATGTAGCACAGCTCTTTCTTTTTCATGGGTTTTTCTCCTTGAAGGAGATCACCGGAGGTCTACCGTCTGTGCGGTAAGTGACCTTGATGTAAATCTCCCTACCTTTCGAGTGGGTGTGGTACACGTCCTGCCATACTCGATGGTCTCCATAAGTGGTCATCGACTTGTACAACATCCAGTTTCGCAACTCATAAATAACGTCCTGCATTTCCTCGATGCCAAATCCAAGACGCTCGCCACATTCCTCTGCTGTCCGGGTGAATGCTTTCCTTCCCAACCGCCTCACATCCGCCTTTATCACCGCCAAATCGTAATGAGGTGTGTACTTTTCCATAAGACACCTAAGTCCATAATTACCCTCAAAGGGTAATTTTACCAATCGAAAATACTGCTCCTTTACCTGCCTAAGAACCGTAGTGCGTTGCCTTTGTAGGCAAGTCCGAATAGGCTGTAGGAAAATTCATCCTATGATTGGACGAAAGCGCGGAGCCCATGACAGACATAGCCCCTTTGATCAAACGCTCCCTGGTCGACCAGGCCCTGGAGCAGTTGCGCCTGCGCATCACCGAAGGCCGGTGGGCCATCGGTGAACGCCTGCCCACCGAGCCCGAGCTGTCCGCCGAATTGGGTATCAGCCGCAATACCGTGCGCGAGGCCATGCGCGTATTGGCGTTCTCCGGCTTGATTGAAATCCGCCAGGGCGATGGCAGTTACCTGCGCTCGATGACCGATCCGCTGGGCACGATGCGGGCGCTATCCCACTGCACCCTGGAGCAGGCGCAGGAGACGCGGCAGATTCTTGAAGTGGAAGCCATCGGGTTGGCCGCCATGCGTCGTACCGAACAAGACCTCATCGCCTTGCGCGAAGCCCTTGACACCAGTGGCAAGCTGTTTCACGGCGACCTTGAGGCCTATATCAGCGCTGACCTGTTGTTCCACAAGCATCTGGTGGACGCCGCGCACAATCCGGCACTCAGCGAGCTGTACCAGTATTTCTCGCGCATCGTTGCCGCCCAGTTGCGCCAGACCCTGAACATTTCACCGCGTCGCCAAGCGGTGTTCGACCTGCACACCGCCTTGCTCGACGCCGTGGAACAGCAAAACCCTGAACGCGCCAAATCCCTCTGCCGGCAGTTGATCAATGAGCCTTGAAACCCAGCGCAAAACCGAATTCGAAGAACTGCTGATCGACGCCGAAGCCGATGACGAGGTGGTGCAGCACACGCCACCGTTGGTAAGCCGCCCATGGCTGTTGCTGCTGGGCCTGGTCCTGGTGGCACTGAACCTGCGCCCGGCACTGTCGAGCATGGCGCCGTTGCTGGCCGACGTCTCCGCCAGCCTGGGGCTGTCGGCAGCCCGGGCCGGTCTGCTGACCACGTTGCCGGTGTTGTGCCTGGGCCTGTTCGCGCCGACCGCTCCGTTGCTGGCGCGCCGCTTCGGCGCCGAACGGGTGGTGCTGGGCATCCTCCTGACCCTGGCTGCCGGCATCATCCTGCGCAGTTCATTTGGCGAAGCCGGGCTGTTCGTCGGCAGCCTGATCGCCGGAGCGAGTATCGGCATCATCGGCGTACTGTTGCCGGGGATCGTCAAGCGTGATTTCCCCCGGCAGGCGGGCACCATGACCGGCGTCTACACCATGGCCCTGTGCCTGGGGGCGGCATTGGCAGCCGGCGCTTCGGTGCCCCTGAGCCATTACTTCGGCGACAGCTGGAGCATCGGCCTGGGGTTCTGGGTCTTGCCGGCGTTGGTAGCGGCACTGGTCTGGTTGCCGCAGGTCGGGCACAAGCACGGTGCGCACCACGTGGCCTATCGCGTGAAGGGCTTGCTGCGCGACCGGCTGGCCTGGCAGGTGACGTTGTACATGGGCCTGCAATCGTCCTTGGCCTATATCGTGTTCGGCTGGTTGCCGTCGATTCTGATCGGCCGTGGCCTGAGCGCCACTGAGGCCGGGTTGGCGCTCTCGGGTTCGATCATCGTGCAGCTGTTCAGCTCACTGGCGGCACCGTGGTTGGCGACGCGGGGCAAGGATCAACGGCTGGCGATTGTGGTGGTGATGCTGCTCACCCTCGGCGGCCTGTTCGGTTGCCTGTACGCGCCGCTCGACGGCCTGTGGGGCTGGGCGATCCTGCTGGGCCTGGGCCAGGGCGGCACCTTCAGCCTGGCGCTGACCTTGATTGTGTTGCGCTCGCGGGATTCCCACGTGGCGGCCAACCTGTCGAGCATGGCGCAAGGCTTTGGCTACACACTGGCGTCCATGGGGCCATTGGCGGTGGGTGTGCTGCATGACTGGACCGGCGGCTGGGGCGCCACCGGCTGGGTGTTCGCTGTGATCGGCCTGGGGGCAATCATCACAGGGCTCGGCGCCGGCCGAGCACGCTATGTTGGCGTGCTCAGCGAGCGGGTTTGATCTGCGGCCTCGAGGTAACGCAGGGGCTGCGTACGGCCTACAGGTACACCACTTCCAGCGTCGCGGAGCCATCCATCGGCGTTTCCACACTCAGGTCGAGGTTTTGCCTGGCGTTGATCACGGCTTCCAGGGTCAGGGTGCTGGTCAGGTTCTGGATCGCTGATGGGCCGGCGGTGCTGCCGGCCACATCGGTGAAGCCCAGCAGGCTCCTGGAGCCGATATCGATGGGGTTGCTGTTGGATGTACGCCACGCCACCCCACCCGTGGTCGACTCGGTGCCATAAGTCACCGGCAAAGCATCGGCCACCGTTTGCTTGGGATCGAATTTCACCGAGTACACGCCAATCTTGTTACCCGCGCTGTCCAGGCCCAGGCCGTAGTAAATCTCGCTGTTGACGTGAGCCGAGCCGTCGCGGTTGTCGTGCATGCGCAGGGCATAGCGACCGGGGGCGTTGCAACTGACGGTCAGGGTCAGTGACTTGAGCGGCAGCCGGGTGCCCGTGGCCTGGTTGAGGTCCTGCCGGGAGATCTTGCCGAAGTCGATCAACCCACCGCCGGAAAACGCCGGGGTGCAGGCCATGGGGGTGATCAGGCCACCCACGGTCAGTTCCACCGTGGACGCGGCCTGGGCGGTTGAAATACTGGCCAGCCAGGCAAGGGCGGCCACGCGAATCAGTGAGGCGTTCATGGTTCAGCTCCTATAAGTACTTGATGGTCAGGGTCACCGAGCCTTCGAAGGGCACTTCTTCGCTCAGTGGCAGGGTGTTGGCGGGGGCGAGGGCTGGCACGACGTGCAGTTGGGCGGTCAGTTGCTGCACAGGTACTGGAGCGAATACGTCTTTTGGGGCAAATGCGGTGAGGAAGTGGTGCGAGAGAATGCTCGTGGGGGACCAGGACGAGGACGCCGTCGAGCCAATCGGTATCATCTCAACGCCGTCGGCCAACGCGGTATCGAGGGTCAGCAGCAGGAAGCCGAGCTTGGCGTTATTGCCGGTCAGCCCCAGGCCGAATGAGTTGGGTGAATCGTTGTAACTCGAGCCGAGGCGATTGTCCCGGGGCTCAAGGGCCAGCAGCGTCCTGGCTTCACAGTTGATTGCCAGTTGCAGGCTGGTGGCGGGCAATAGGGTGGGTCGATCGCTGTTCAAGTCTTTGGCGGCTATCTTGCCCAAGTCATACACGCCGCCCTCGGACAGTGCGGGCGCGCAGGCGCTGGGCGTGATCAGGCCGTTGATACTCAGCTCGACGGTTGAGGCGGCCTGGGCCTGTAGCATGTGGGCCAGCCACACGCAGGCGGTCAGTCGGATCAGTATCGCTTTCATGGTTGCGTTCCTATAGGTAATGAATTTCGAGGGTGCCTGCGCCGTCGAGGCGTACCTCGTTGCCCAGGTCCAGGGTGCCCAAGGGCGCAATGGTCGCTTCCAGGCTCAACGTGGCGCTGAGGTGTTGAATGGCAGTGGGTCCCCCGGTACTGCCGGAGGTGTTGCTGAACCCCAGGTAGCGATTGGCGCCTACCGCAGTGATGCGTGCGCTGGCGCTGCTCCAGGGCAGGCCGCCGGTGCTGGAGAAGGTGTTGAAGACATGGGCGAAGCTGTCGGCAGCGATGTGCGACGGGTCGAACAGCAGGCGATAACGCCCGATTTTCTGGCGGCTGGCGTCCAGGCCCAGGCCAAAGGTGGTTTCATCCGTGGCGCCGGTTGCCGAACCCTGGCGGTTGTCCTGCATGCGTACGGCGAAGGTCGTCGGTGCATCGCAGGTCACGCTGAGGGACAGGGGCCGTGGCGCCAGAAGGGTGTCCTTGTCGATGGACAGGTCGCCGATCGAAAGTTTGCCCAGCTCCACATGGCCGCCGTTGGACAGGGTGGGGGTACAGGCGGCCGGCGCAAAACGTGCCTGCCAGTGCAACTCGCGCGAGCGCCCGGCGGCGAAGGCGTCGAACAGCCCGGAGGTGTCCCAGGTGACTGCGTCGCGTACCCGGGCGGCATCTTCGTTGGCCCAGGCACTGGCCTGCAGCTGTAGCGACAGGTTGCGCCCGGTCACCGCGACGCCACCACGCATCGGCACCACGCCGTGGTCGGGCTGCCAATTCAGATGGCCAGCGACCACCGATGGCGCCTGCCCCGGGCCTGCAATCAAACCAAGCTCGACCGTTTGACCGTCGAGCACTGCATCGCGCACTTGCAAGCCGTAGCTGCCGCGCTCGGTGAAGCGAAAGCGCCCAGGGCCCGCGCCCAGCCCACGATAAAACACACTCATGTCGATAGGTTGCGGGCAGTTCAACGTCAGGCTCAGTTGTCGCTCTCCCAGCAGGCGCTCGGGGGCGGGCACCAATGCCACGGCGCGGTTCATCAAACCAAAGTCCATGTGCGTCTGGCTGAGGTTGAGTTTGCATTCGTCGGCGGCCAGGGCGTGGGCGCCGAACAGCACGCCCATGACGTACAAGACAGGTTTCAGGCCCATGGTCACAGTCCTCATGGTTGGTGGCACCGGGCGGGTGCGGTTTCGTAATACACCTCGGGGTCGACGTCGTCCGCCAATTCGTAGCTCAGGCGGCAAGGCGCCTGGCCCGGGGCCTTGATCCACAGAGGACGCGGGTTGAGTACGTCGGGCAGGAAGACTTTGCTGTCCTCCTGCACCAGAGTGATGAATTCACCGTCGGCGGTGCTGACGGTCGCGCCGCGCGGCAACGGCTGACCGTTGTCGGTGGTCACGTTCAATAGCGCGCGCCGGGTGAGGGCGACGCCGAATTCAACCTTGTCCACCGCGCCGCGCCCGGCGGAAATCACCGCCAGGCCGTTATGGATATCGGCGTTGCGCGGCAGTGAGCGCGTCTGCACTTCCACCGGGCTGCGGCCGTAGGCGTTGAGTTGCGGCACAACGGCCTGGCCTTGCCAGTCGGTCCACACCGGGCCGCTGGGCGTTGCCACCTTGATCCCCGCCATCTCGCCCACCGACATCACGGCAAAGGTGTCGCGCACCGGATAGGGCGAGAAGGTCACGCCGTCGCCATGCACCACCACGCCGCCACGGGCGCCGCCCTGGTAACTGGAGTGCTCGTCATTGCTGCGGGTGTAGTTGAAGTCCAGTTGGCTGTACCACGGCAGGGCCGAGACACCGATCGAAGACTCCACCTCGCGGTCGCGGCTGTCATGCTCCACGCCCACGCGGTAACTCAACTGGTCGTTGAGTTGCTCGTTCAACCCCACGCCCAGGCGATGCTCACCGCCGGCCCTGCGCGCCCAAGTGCGGGCGCGGCGGTTTTCACCCAGCGGCAGGCTGATGTTCAGGTAAACGCTGTCATCGTTTTGCTGGCGGCCGCCCACCTGCCATTCGGCACTGGCGGACACCGACACCCGGCCAAAACTGGTGCCCCAGGACGCCAACGCGCGGCTGCTGCTTTCACCGTTATAGGCCGCAGTGCGCGACACGCCGGCACTGAACGCTCCCAGCGCTGGATGCGCCCAGGACGCGGTGAGGCTTTGCTGATCGCGATAGCGCGAACGTTGTTGGTCGCGACTGTTGCCGACGAAGGTTGAGTCCTCGAGGTCGCGATAGCCCTGGGAGCGCCACGAGCCGGCAGTGGTCACCGACCAGTTTTCACTCAAGCGCTGGGACCAGGACACGTCCGTCTGGACGCCACGCTCACGCCCCTCGTGGCTGGCCTGGGCCGCTTGCGCCGAGACCTGCAATTGGCTGTCCTGCCAGGGCAGCCAACCCAGGTTGATGCCCGCCGATCGATAGTCATCGGCCATCAGTGCACCGCCGCCGAGGCTGACTTGCGGATGGATCGCACCACTCCACCCCGCGCTGACCACCCAGGGCTCGGTGCCGTCACTGTCGCCAATCTGCCGCACGCGGCCCGCCGCCACGGAATACCCCGGCGCCGGCAAGCCCAGCCCGAGCATGGCGGCAGGCACCGTAAAGCGGCGTTCTTCGCCGGTGGTTTCCTTGATGGTGACTTCCACGTCGGAGCGGCTGTTCAAGCGGCGCACATCCGTCAGCGCGAACGGTCCGGCCGGCACCACGGTGGAGTGAATCAGCGCACCGTTCTGGCGGACCTCCACCTGGGCCGGGCTGTTGGCGATGCCGTTGATCGTCGCGCCCTGATTCTGGTCTTGCAGTGCGGTTTCGGTCAGCACTTGGGCGCCGGTGATCTGCGTGCCCGCCAGCACCGGGTTGTAGAGGCTGATCTGGCCGGCCTGGAACACTGCCTGTTGCTCGGCAAAGGTGCGCTGGGCATAGGCATCCAGATGAGTGGTGCGTGAGCGGCTGTCTTGCCAGGTCTTGACCTGGCGGCTGCGTACGATCCAGTCGCCGGCGTTGAAGCCGACTTCGGTGTTGGCTGAGCCGAAGCGGCTGGTGGCGTCACCGAACTCGTTATGCAGGCCCGTGAGGTCATAGTTGAGCAGGCCGGCAAAACCACCGGTCTGATAGCCGGAGATATCCTGCCGGGCGGGGCGCAGTGCATCGGTCGGTACCACCAGGGCCAGGGTCAGGCTGGCCGGGTCTTGCTCGATGACGGTTTGTCGGTAGCGCTCGAGGAAACGATGGCAGCCTGGGGTCTGGACTTCATCGGGCACTATCAGGTTGGCCGCATCCAGCAGGGCCCGGCTGAAGCAGAGACTGCCCTGGCGGTCGAATTCCACATCCACCCGCCCACGGCGTTGGCCGTTGACGCTCAGGTTGACGGCATGCCTGCCCGTGGCAAAACGGGGCGTTTGCAGGAGCAGGTTGGCCAACTCCGGATCGATGCCGCGATGGGACAAGGTTTGGGGGTCGAAGGCGCCGGCAATCAGGTTGTCGCTCGCCCAAGCTGCCTCGTATGGCAGTGAACCACCCAGGGTCAGCGCCAGCCCTGCCAATAAGGTGTGCGCGCGGCGTGGTGAAACGGCGGGCACGGCTTGGCCGCGGCGGTCAGTCATTACTGTGCTCACAAGGTCATTCTCAACTGGGGGTGGCCTGCTGACTCTGCGGTTCAGTCAGGCCCTCCGGTGGCGTTGGCAGGCCACTCTTTTTTATAGGGTGATCGGTGCTTCGTAGGGCGCCACGGCAAAGCCATACACCGTGGCCGGTTGCAGTTGCACGCGACTCGCGCCGCTGCCGGTGGCCGTCACGCGCAGGGTTTCACCGGGCAGCACGTAGGTACGCGGCAGCAAGGCCGAACCGTCGCCGGGCAACAAGCGCAACTCCTGAGCCAGGCGTACCACATAGGCCGTGGGGTTGCTGACGCTCAATTGGTTGTTCTGCAGGCGCCACTCCAGTCCGGTCCAGGGTGTGCGGTTGGGGGGCAGGCCCTTGGGGTGCAGAATCACCGGCAGGTTCTGGCGCACGGTCACGCCCACCCGTGCGTGCCCGGCCTGGGCCGCCGAACGGCCTTGGGGCATGCCTTCGAATATCACCCGTTTCAGGCGCTGGGTTTTCAGCGGTTGCGGCGATTGCAGAATGAAACGGATCAATTGGCTCTTGTTCGGTTCCACCCGGGCCAGGGGCGGGGTCACGAACAACAGCGAGGCTTTGTCCTCGGGGATGTCTTCAAGGGTCACGTGCAACAGCGCCAACTTGTCGTCGGTATTGGTCACGGACACCGAGGCTTCGCCGTCCGCCTCGTTGACGATGACCACCGAGGTGTCGGGCACCATGCCGTCGGCCAGCACCCATGAGGGGCCGGCGAACGTCAGGGCCAGTGCGCCGAGGTAGAGGCCGGCGTAGCGAATGGCGGTGAAGGCGCGGGTTGAAAAGGGCAGGGGGGACATGGCTACAGATACCTCAGGTCAAGCACGATGGAACCGTCCAGAGGGACTTCCTGCTTGAGGGTCAAATAGGCGGCCGCATTGATCGACGTATTGACTTGCAACGTGGCCGCGATCTGGCGGTGGGGTTCCGGCACCAACGTGCCGGGGTGAGCGAACCCCATGTAATTGTTCGGGTAGGCATTGCTTTCCGGGAACCAGGTCAGGCCCTGATTGCTGGACGCCAGCACCAGTACGCGCTCGCCGTCGCCCATCACGTCGCGAAAGGCAATGGACACGGTGCCGAGTCGTTCGGTGGGCGCGTGGACGTTATGGCCCAGGCCATAGTAAAAGCCCGGGCCCAGGGATGAATCGGCGCGATTGTCCAAGCCCACCAATACAAACAGCACTGACTCGTTGCAGCTCACATTCAGGTCCAGGGCCTGGGTGGGCAAGACGCTGAATTCGTATTGGTTGAGACTGCGTGCCGGCACCAATCCGTGGTCGACGATGCCGTTGGCCGACAGCGTCGGTGTACACGCGCTGGGGGTGATTATCCCGGTCACATTCAATTCGGTACTGGAGGCCGCCAACGCTGCGGGCCCGCTACAGAGCAGGCAAAGCATGGCAAGAAGGCGTGAAGAGGTGTGCTTCATGGGGAGGTTCACCGGTTGCCTGGTTCTTCGTTTCAGTGCAGGACACAGGCAGGTCTCATGACCTGCCTGTGTGCGTTTCGAGTGGGCTTAGAGGTAGCGCACCGTCACGGTCACCGAACCGTCGATGGCCACCTCGTTGGTCAGCGTCAATTGGCTGGAGGGGGCGATCTTGGGGCTGACCGTCAGGTCCGAGGTCAGCACCTGCACCGGGATGGGCGTGTCGACGGCGGTGTCGGCCACCGAGATCAGGTTGTCGGGCGTCAAGTTGCGCGCAACGACCCAGGTGACACCGCCGTCGACCGAGGTGATCGGCCGCCCCTCCACACCATCGGCAATCGGCGTGTTCAGGCTCAGGCCCATGGCCCCGAGCTTCTGCGTACCGTTGATCAGGCCCAGGCCGAATTCCGTGATGTCGCCGCCGTAGTTCGAGCCGGCACGGTTGTCATCGGCGTCCAGGGCCATGAGGGTAGCCGCATCACAGGTGACGGTCAGTTGTACGGTTTGCTCGGTGAGGGGCGTTACCTGGTCGACATTCAAATCCTTGGCGGAAATCTTGCCGTAGTCCACAGACCCGCTATTGGACAGGGCTGGAGTGCAGGCACTGGGGGTGATCAGGCCCTTGACGGTGAGATCGACGCTGGAGGCCGCGAAGGCGCTGGCGCTACCGGCCAGCAGTACGCTGGCGAACAAGGTATTCAAGGAAAGTTTCATGGTCAGGCTCCATATAAAGGGCAAGGGAAAAAGGGTTACCAGTACTTGAGTTGCAACGTGGCACTGCCATCGATCGGCAGCTCGTCCAGCAGGGTCAGGTCGCGGGCCGGGGCGATGATGGTGAAGGCCCGCAGGCGAGCGCTGAGCTCGGTGATGGCAATGGGGGTATAGGGGGCGCCCGCGGCGGCGAAGGCGGTGAGTGCGGCGTGCCCCAGGTAGGACGACGGCCCCCAGCTGGCACCGCCGTCCCGCGACATGATGGCCTGCACCGGTGTCGAATCCGCCACGGGTTCGAACAGTCCGAGCGCGACGCTGCCCAGCATCTGGTCATCGTTGACCACTCCCAGCCCGTGGAACACCGGATTGATGGCCGACGTTCCGCCACGGTTATCGACGGTGGTCAGGGTGAAATGCGTGGCGCCCTCGCAATGCACATCCAGTTGCATTTCACCGGGGAGCAAACGGGTCGGCAGATCGATGTCCAGGTCCCGACCGGTCAACTTGCCATGATCGACGACGCCCTCATTGGACAGGCTGGGGGTGCATGAACTGGGCGTAATGGTGCCCGAGACATTCAGGTCGGTAGTGCTGGCTGCGAAGGCTGCGGGAGCGCAGGTACTCAGTAACAGGGCAAGTGTGGCGCAGGTGTTTCTGTCCATCGGCACGGGTCCTTGTGTGAAGGGAAAGCAGTGGGGCTTACAGGTAGCGCAACTCCAACGTGGCGGAGCCGTCGAGGGGTTGTTCCTCGGTCAGGGTCAGGGTGCTGGTGGCGGCGATGACCGCGTAGATGCGCAGGTCGCTGCTCAAGGCGCGGATCGGGATTGGCGCCCAGGTCCCTGCGGCCTCAGTGCCGAATCCGGCCAGGCGGTCGCGGGTCCATAACGCGTTTTCGCTGCTCTGCTGCCAGGTGGCACCGTTGTCCCTGGATGCGAGGGTGGCGACCTGCACGCCGTCGGCGGTGGCGTTGTTCAGGCCCAGGTCAAAGGCACCTACCCGTTCGGTCTGGTTGATCAACCCCAGTCCATAGGAGGTCGGGCCGCCGATGGAGCTGCCGTCGCGGTTATCCAGGCCGATGAAGGCATACAGCGTGGCGGCTTCGCACTCCACGCCCAATTGCAACGTCGCGGGCGGCAACGCCTTGGCGCTGTGTTCGTAGAGATCGGCGGCGGATATCTTGCCAAAATCGACCACCCCGCCGCCGCTGAGCGAAGGGGTACAAGCGCTTGGCGTGATCAGGCCGGAGACGTTCAGGTCGGTGCTGCTGGCAGCCAGCAACGGGGTTGCAGTGGTCATCAGCAAGGTAGTGAAGAGCAGGGCATATTGGGCTTTCATGTGAACAGCGCATTCCTGGGCGAAGTGTTGGCACGAAGGGCAGTCAGTGGCTCGGGCGGGGCGCTGGCGTCGCGATATTGGAGGGATGTTGTAGGCGGCGACGCGCCTCTTGTTGCCTTGAGCCGGGACATATTTAACGCCCGTTCCCCTGGGGGCTGGAATGCAACAATTACGATAATGGCGCTGCCTGATACCGCTGCGATTTGCTGTTGGAATGTGCAGATCAACATGTAAGGAAAGTGGCTTAGTCGTAGTTGTTGTATCGCTCAAACTCATTCGTTCGGATATTTTTCGCGCTCTTTTTTAATCGATCCGGCTTCTTTTGAATGAAGCGGAATGTCTTTGTGCGAAAAGTTCGAGTGAAATCGTCTGACAGGCCATAAACCTTTTCAGGCGTCTCCTTGCGCCAGGTAAGCCTGGTGAGCTGATCGCTCTGCATGAGGTTGTTATGCCGGGCAATGCTCCACGTCGTTATTCACGAAAGGCTTCGCCCCCGGCTGATGTTCCCGCCCACTGGCAGCAGGCCCGGGTCCTGGTGGTCGATGATCATGCAACCTATCGATTGCTGGTCGGGTCATTGCTGCAGATGCTGGGGGTCGCCCACGAAGCCTGCGGCGATGGCCGCATGGCGCTGCACGCCTTGGAGACGGGGCATTTTGACTTGGTCATTACCGACTGCCGAATGCCGGTGATGGATGGCTTCGCCATGACGCGTGAATGGCGTCGACGCGAGTACGGCAAGAGCCGGCCTGGTATCCCCATCATTGCCATGACCGGACGCCTGGGGCCGGAAGAGATTCGCCGTTGCCTGGAATCCGGGATGGATGGGTGGCTGGTCAAACCCATCAACCTGGGCCAGTTGCACGAGTTACTGACGCAGTGGTTGGCGCCGGCGCCGTTGCTCTGCGCCCGTGGCCGGCAACCGCAGTCGCCGCGTCGTCGACGGGAACGATTCCCTTCCCGTGACAGCCTCATCGCGACCTTTGGCTCCTGGTCGGTGGTAGAGGCGATGTTGACAAGCCTGCTGCGAGAGGCCCGCGACGACTTAGAAGTGCTGGTGCAGGCGCGTATCAGCGGCGACGCCACGCTGACCTCGCAGCGCTTGCACCGACTGGCGGGCAGCGTGGCGTTTCTGGGAGCGACGGTTTTGGAGCGGCGGGCCGCGGTGTTGATTGACCGGGTACAGGCCAATGGGGTGGGAAGGAATCGGCAGGCATTGGAGCGATTCCACCGCGATGTCGAGTGTTATCTGCAGCGGTTGCATCAACTTTAAACTGAGATGCTTGTAAGAAGTTTCTTTGCTGATATGTAGGATTTATCTGTATGTAATTTCCTTTTGTTTTGTGGGTTAAATGCCGACTTCCAGCGACGTGGGGGGTAACGCGCAATCACCCAGTTATTTCAGGTTGTTACATGAGGCAGAGCGCGCTATTTTGCGTAAATTCAAATTGCCATCACGGATAGTGTCGATGATTCGCATAATTATTGCTGACGATCACCCTATAGTTCGGATTGGGCAAAAAGTGGTGATCGAGGCAAGTGGTAAATACAAAGTCGTAGGAGAAGCCAACGGGCCGGATGAGTTGTTGGCACTGGTGAGCGGTATCCCGTGCGATATCATCGTGACCGACTTTGCGATGCCAGGGAACCAACAGGCAGATGGGTATGGCTTGTTGGGCTTGTTGCATCGGCAATACCCCAAATTGCCGGTGATTTTGGTGACGATGTTCGCCAACGTTGTGACGCTGCGCGAAGCGTTTGCCCATGGTGCGCGGGCAATCGTGGCCAAGAGCGCGTCGGCGAGGGAGCTGCCCCTGGCTCTGCGGGCGGTGGTCGAGGGGCGTACTTTTGTCAGTGAGTGCCTGCGCCTGCAGATGGAGCAAGCCGACTTGGCGCATCCGTCCCAGCCGCAATTGTCGGGCAAGGAGCGGGAGGTGGTCAGAATGCTCGCCAGTGGCATGACCGTCAGCCAGATTGCCGCACGGGTCAACCGCAGTATCTCGACCATCAGCAAGCAGAAAAGCACGGCCATGCAGCGTTTGTGTATCTCCACCGATGTGGATCTTTTTACCTACGCACGGCAAAGCGGCATGGTGCCTTAGTTGGTGTGAATAATGGATAAGTTGCAGTTTTGTTACAGGCTTGATGGTGATTCGTATTAGTTGTATGGGGGGGTAAGCGTTGGCAGGTTAGTGTGTGTTCATGTGCCCGATAGTTATAAATCGGCGACATAAAATACCTATGTCCAACACTGAGCTGAATACAGAGCAGCGTCTTGTTATAAGGCAAGATGCAAGTATCTGTATTGGCTTGAATGCGAGCACTTGAATCAATGAAATACTCACTGTCCCTTATTTCCTCCGTACTCCTGATCACGGCGAGTTCGAACTTGTTTGCCGCGTCCACCATAGACCTGAGCGTCGTGGGTACATTGACCCCTTCCGCCTGCACGCCAGCACTGTCACGCGCAGGAGTGGTCGATCATGGCAAGATTTCCATCGGCGATCTTTCTTACGACGCTTACCTGCCTGAGGCCACGCTGGCGTTGAGTGTCAACTGTGAGGCGTCGACGTTGATGGCGGTCAAGGCCACCGACAATCGCTCCGGCAGTGCCTGGTATGGGTACGATACAGAGTCGGCATTTGGCTTGGGCTTTCACGGCGAGAATTGGCGGTTGGGCGGGTATCGGCTACTTGTGAAGAACGTCCAGGTGGATGGCGCCCCGGCCCCTTCGATTGAGTCCGTGGACGGGAAACTCTGGTTCCCTGCCACTGAAGATCAAGCCTGGCAACCACGCTGGATGCGGTCGGTCGGGGCCGTTGGTGAAGCGGACGCGATACCGGTGCCGGTCCAGAACCTGGCGATGGACCTGACGATCCAGACTCGGGTCCGGAAACCACGGGGCGCCATCACCGAAGAGATCCCGTTAGACGGCAGCGCCACCCTGGATATCGTCTACCTCTGACGCACCCTCGCTTATCCATCGGGTGAATGAACATGGTGTTTCCAGGCGCCGCGGATTATCGTGCTGGCCTTATGCCGATAATTGCGGAGCCTGTTCATGAGTGATGCCCACAACGCCTTGATCACCGAGTTCTACAGCGCGTTCCAGCGCCTGGACGCCGAGGCCATGTCGGCCTGCTACACCGACGATGTGGTCTTCAGCGACCCGGCCTTCGGCGAACTGCGCGGCCGCGATGCCGGTGACATGTGGCGCATGCTCACCACCCGCGCCAAGGATTTCTCCCTGACCTTCGACAATGTGCGCAGCGACGACCGTAGCGGTGGCGCTCACTGGGTGGCGACTTACCTGTTCAGCGCCACTGGCAACACAGTGGTCAACGATATCCAGGCGCGCTTTGTGTTTCGCGACGGCAGGATCTGCGAACACCACGATCACTTCGACCTGTGGCGCTGGTCGCGTCAGGCCTTGGGCGCCAAGGGGTTGTTGCTGGGGTGGACGCCGCTGGTGAAAAACGCCGTGCGTGCCCAGGCGCGCAAAGGCTTGAAGGCATTCCAGGCCAGTCGTTGATAAGCTTGTCGCTTCTTTGGTATTGCCGAATTTTTCTGTGAATACACCTGAAGCCAAACCCTGGTTCGTCTACCTGGTGCGCGCCGCCAATGGCTCGCTGTACTGCGGCATCAGCAATGACCCGGTGCGCCGGTTCGCCTCGCACCAGAGCGGCAAGGGTGCGCGGTTTTTCCTGTCCAGCCCGGCGGTGGCGCTGGTGTACACCGAGCAATGCGCGAGCAAGGGCGAGGCCCTGCGTCAGGAACGGCTGATCAAGAAGTTGAAGAAGAGCGCCAAGGAGTGCCTGGCGGCAAGTGGCTCATTGATTTGACTGATGAGTTCCCATCATGCCCGCGCCAGGGTTTGCAGGCTAAGCTAGCGATTCACTTCTCTCGCGGAGCCTGGCATGTCTGAGTTGATCCTCCACCACTACCCGCAGTCCCCCTTTGCTGAAAAAGCCCGGCTGTTGCTGGGCTTCAAGGGGTTGTCCTGGCGCTCGGTGCATATTTCGCCGGTGATGCCCAAGCCGGACCTCACCGCCCTGACGGGCGGCTATCGCAAGACCCCCGTGCTGCAAATCGGTGCCGATATCTACTGCGACACCGCGCTGATCGCCCGGCGTCTGGAACAGGAAAAAGCCGCTCCGGCCCTGTTTCTCCAAGGCCTGGAACTGGTCACCCAAGGCTTCGCCGCCTGGGCCGACTCGGTGGTGTTCTCCCATGCGGTGGCGCTGGTGTTCCAGCCGGAATCACTGGCGGTCAAGTTCGCCAAGGTGCCGCCGGAAATGCTCCAGGTGCTGGTGGCGGATCGCAGCAAACTGTTCAGCGGCGGCACGGCGACTCGGGTGCAATTGGATGTAGCCAAGCATCAATGGCCGGCGATTGTTGGCCGCATCGATCAGCAACTGCAGCACCAGGCCGGGGATTTCCTGTTCGGCGAGCCGTCGATTGCCGACTTTGCCCTGGCCCATCCCCTGTGGTTCCTCAAAGGCTCTTCAGTGACGTCGCCTTTGGTAGACGCCTATCCCGCCGTTGCCGCCTGGTTGGATCGTGTGCTGGGTTTCGGCCACGGTACCTCCACTCAGATGAGCGCCGAGCAAGCCCTGGACGTGTCGCGCAATGCGACGCCGGCTGCTCTGCCCGAAGAACTGTTTGAAGACTTGAACGGCTTCAAGGCAGGCCAGCAGGTGACCATTTCGGCGACCGACTACGGCACCGACCCGGTCGCCGGCGAACTGCTGTTTGCCGGGCGTGAAGAACTGATCCTGCGCCGCACCGACGAGCGCGCGGGCATCGTGCATGTGCATTTCCCGCGCATCGGTTTTCGCATCCAGGCGCAGTAGGGAAAAATATTTGCAAATAAAAGTGAGGTAAAACCACCGCGCAACCGTGTAGTGCTTGAAACTGCGATCTATTCGCATTAACAGCGTTTTCTACACGGGTTCTCACAGCATGAAGTCAGCGGCGGGCGGTTGGGTTAAACAGTGGCTGGGAGCCTCGGTATTGGCGGTATCGGGGCTGGCGGTGCTGCCCTTGAGCATGGCGCAGGCACAAGAGCAGCAAAGCGCCCAGTTCACCTTTGCCCTGGCAGCCAAGCCGCTGCCCCAGGCCCTGAGCGATTTCAGCCGGGTCACCGGGATCAGCGTGATCTACACCGACGAAGCGCCCTACAGCATCAAAGCCCCGGCGGTCAGCGGCCAGATGAGCGCGATCCAGGCCCTGCAGCGCCTGCTGGGCAATTCCGGCCTGACCTTCCGCCAGATCGACGCTCGCACCCTGGCCCTTGAGCCGGTGCCCACCGAAGGCGCGGTCAACCTCGGCGCCACCACCATCAGCGGTGCCAGCCAGGCCCAGGACAGCACCAGCTACCAGCCACCACCCACCAGTTCGGTGATGCGCTCCCATGGCCTGCTGCTGGAGACTCCGCAAACCGTCAACGTGGTCCCGGCCCAAGTGCTGCGCGACCAGACCCCGCGCAACCTGGATGACGCCCTGGGCAATATCAGCGGCATCACCCAGGCCAACACTCTGGCCAGCACCCAGGACGCGGTGATGCTGCGCGGCTTTGGCGACAACCGTAACGGCTCGATCATGCGTGACGGCATGCCCATCGTGCAGGGTCGTGCGCTGAACGCCACGGCGGAACGGGTCGAAGTGCTCAAGGGGCCGGCGTCGTTGCTGTACGGCATCCAGGACCCGGGCGGCGTGGTTAACATCGTCAGTAAAAGGCCTGAACTGGTCCAGTCCACCGCCCTGACCGTACGCGGCTCCACCTTCGGTGACGGCAAGAACGGCAGCGGCGGCAGCCTCGACACCACCGGCCCGATTGGCGACAGCGGCCTGGCCTATCGGCTGATCGTCGATCATGAAGACGAAGATTACTGGCGCAACTTCGGCACCCACCGCGAGAGCCTGATCGCGCCGTCGCTGGCTTGGTATGGCGACAGCACCCAACTGCTGTTCGCCTATGAGCACCGCGAGTTCCTCACGCCGTTCGACCGTGGTACCGCCATCGACAAGTCCAACCACCCGCTGGACATCCCGGCCACACGTCGTTTGGATGAACCGTTCAACAACATGGAAGGTCGCTCCGACCTTTACCGCTTCGAAGCCGACCACGACCTGAACGACGACTGGAAAGCCCACTTCGGCTACAGCTGGAACCGCGAGACCTATGACGCCAGCCAGGTGCGCGTCAGCGCGGTAAACACCAACGGCACCCTGACCCGCAAGATGGATGGCACCAAGGGAGCGATCACCACCGACCGTTTCGCCACTGCAAGCCTGGAAGGCAAGGTCAATGTGTTCGGCCTGCAGAACGATGTGGTGTTCGGCCTGGATGATGAGTACCGCAAGATCTACCGCGCTGACCTGATCCGCCAGAATTCGCGCGGCACCTTCAACTACAACAACCCGGTGTATGGCAACGAAGTGGCGGGCACCACCGTCAGCCCCGCCGACAGCGCCCAGACCGACCTGCTGCGCAGCGACTCGCTGTTCTTCCAGGATGCGATTCACCTCAACGACCAATGGATTTTTGTCGCCGGTGCGCGCTACCAGATGTACGACCAATACGCTGGCAAAGGCGTACCGTTCAAGGCCAACACCAACGGCAATGGCCAGGCCTGGGTGCCGCGTGCTGGGCTGGTGTACCGCTACACCGATGAGTTGTCGTTCTATGGCAGCTACACCGAATCGTTCAAGCCCAACTCCACCATTGCTGCCTTGGCCGACGGCAGCACGCTGACTGGCGACCTGACGCCCGAGAAATCCAAGTCCTGGGAGCTGGGGGCCAAGCTCGACATCCCTGGGCGCATCACGGCCAGTGCCGCGTTGTTCACCATCGACAAGCGCAACGTGCTGGTATCGGTCGGTTCCGGCGCGAACACTATCTACAGCATTGCCGGCCAGGTGCGTTCCCGCGGCCTGGAACTGGACGCCACCGGGCAACTGACCGACAAGTGGAGCCTGATCGGCAGCTACGCCTACACCGACGCCGAAGACATCAAGGACAAGGACCCGACCCTGGAAGGCAACCGCCTGCAGAACGTGGCCAAGCACACCGGCTCGCTGTCGGTGGCCTATGACTTCGGCAACGTGTTCGGGGGCGATCAGTTGCGGGTAGGGACCGGCGCGCGGTATGTCGGCGAGCGTGCAGGCGATGCCGCCAACGATTTCACCCTGCCGGGGTACACCGTGGCGGATGCGTTTGCCACGTATGACACCAGGATTGACGGGCAGAAGGTCAAGTTCCAGCTCAACGTGAAGAACCTGTTCGACCGCGTCTACTACACCTCGGCGGCCAGCCGGTTGTTTGTGTCCATGGGTGATGCGCGTCAGGTGTCGGTGTCGAGCACCCTGGAGTTCTGATGCGCCTATTGTGTGGCGAACTGGCTTCCGTGGTGAGCAGGCTTCTGTGGCGAGCGGGCTTGCCCCGCGTTGGGCCGCGCAGCGGCCCCAAACCTGGTCGGTGAGAAATAACTGGTATAGCGCGGTGTTCTGATGGGGGCTGCTGCGCAGCCCAACGCAGGGCAAGCCTGCTCGCCACAGGGGGAGGGAGCTGTTAGCGTTGCTGCCACTGACCGCTTTAGGAAAACGCTACTGATGTACTTTGGAAAATGGATATCCACCAGCGGGATGCTGGTGGGCTTGAGCTTATTGCTGGGTGGCTGCGCGAGTGTTTCCCAGACGTCCACCCCAACCATCATCGACCAGTTGATGGCCGACCCGGCCCTCAACGGCGCCACTGTGTCCCTGATGGTGCGTGATGCCCGCAGCGGCAGCACCCTCTATCAACACAACCCGCGAACCCGCCTGATTCCCGCATCCAATCTCAAGCTGCTCACCACCGCAGCGGCGATGGATGTGCTGGGGCCGCAGTATCGTTTTTCCACGCAACTGTTGAGCAACGGCACGCAACAAGGCGAGCGTCTCAGCGGCAACCTGTACCTCAAGGGCCTGGGCGACCCGACCACGCAGTTCGCCGACTACCAGGCATTGGCGGCACAGCTTGCCGGCCAGGGCGTGCGTCAGATCCAGGGCGACCTGGTGTTCGACGATAGCTTTTTCGACGCCGAACGCCTGGGCGTGGATTGGGCCCAGGACGACGAAAGCACCTACTACGGCGCGCAAATTTCGGCGCTGACCGTGTCACCCAATTCTGATTTTGATGCGGGCACGTTGCTGGTCACCGCCAAAGCCCCCGCCGTGGTGGGTCAGCCGGTCAGCGTGTTGGTGAGTCCGTCCACCGACTACGTGCAACTGGACAACCGTGCTGTCAGCGGCCCCGGCAACAATTACGGCATCACCCGCCAGCACGGCACCAACCTGCTGCAACTCACCGGCGCGTTGGCGCCGGGCAAGCAAAGCCGGCAGTGGGTGAGCGTGTGGGAGCCGACGCAACTGGTGGCGAATCTGTTTGAGCAAGCACTGGCGCAGCAAGGCATCCAAGTGCTCGGGCGCCGTGTGATCGGTGGTGCCAGTCCTGCGACGGCCAAGGTCGTGGCGGAACATCAGTCGGCGCCATTGCAGGAGCTGATCACGCCGCTGCTCAAGCTTTCGAACAACAACATGTCCGAAGCCTTGCTCAAGGCCATGGGGCGCAAGACGTCCAATGCGGGCACGGCGCAGGCGGGGGTGGCCGCGGTGGCGGACTTCATGCGGCGCCAGGGCCTGGACCCGACGACTCTCAGCCAGGTCGACGGTTCGGGCCTGTCGCGGCGTAACCTGGTGTCTTCCCAAGGCCTCACCGATCTGCTGCTGGCCACGGCCAGACAGCCGTGGTTCGACGCCTGGTACAACGCCTTGCCGATTGCCGGCAACCCGGACCGCATGACCGGTGGCAGCCTGCGCTATCGCCTGAGTGGGACGCCTGCGCAAAACAACCTGCACGCCAAGACCGGCTCCATGGCCGGCGTGTCGTCGCTGAGCGGCTACATCAGCGACGCCCAGGGCCGGCGCCTGGTGTTTTCAATGATCAGTAACAACTACCTGAGCAGCGCCGCGCCGATCCGCGCCCTGGAGAACCGCGTGGCGTTGGCCCTGACCCAATGGCACGATTAGTTCAGGGCTGATAACCCATGCGCCAACTCACGGCCCGAGTCGCCGCCAGCAAGCGCTGCGCCGCCGGGCCGTCTTCATCGGCATGGAACAACGAGGTGGGGCCGACCACGGTCATCACTGCCGCGACTTGGCCGATGGCGTTGAACACAGGTGCGGACAGCGCATCGACGCCGGGCATCAACAAACCATGCACAAAGTGCAGGCCACGGCTGCGGATCTGTTCGCAGGTGATGGCGTAGGCCTGGTCGTCCGCCAACGCATGGGCGATGCCGGCCTGGATCTCACGTTCGCGCAGCTCCACGGTTTCCCGCGACGGCAGGAAGGCGCTGAACACCAGCCCGGTGGACGAGCTGAGCAACGGCAGCACCGAACCCAGCTGCGTCACCACCGTCACCGCGCGCACCGCCGGTTCGATCTGCACCACGGTCGCGCCCTGGTTGCCCCACACCGCCAAAAAGCAGGTTTCATTCAATTCATCGCGCAACTCCGCCAGGGGCAGTGCGCCGACTTTCAGCACATCCATACTGCCCAGCGCCGCCAGGCCCACACGCAACGCTTCGCGGCCCAGGCCATAGTGGTTGGTGGCGGTGTTCTGTTCGGCGAAACCCGAGGCGATCAGCGCCTGCAGGTAGCGGTGCACCTTGCTGGCCGGCATCTGTACGTGTTCGGCCAGGCGTGACAGCGATGTGGCCGGGGACAACTCGGCCAGGGCCTTGAGGATATCGGTGCCCACTTCGGCCGAGCGGACTTTCTGTTTACCGGTGTCGCGGGGCTTTTCCATGGAGGGACGAGAATCCGAGAGATGAATGGGCGTCTTTATAGCTTGACGGTCGATGGTGATCAAATTACGTTATGCGTAACTGGATTACGATAAAAACAACTTCCGTGCAGAGGATGATCCATGAACCTCGAATACCTGTCGGGCTTCGGCAATGAATTCGCCAGCGAAGCCTTGCCCGGCGCACTGCCCGTCGGCCAGAACTCCCCGCAAAAAGCGCCCTACGGTTTGTACACCGAACTGTTCTCCGGCACCGCGTTCACCATGGCCCGCAGCGAAGCCCGGCGTACCTGGCTGTACCGCATCCAGCCGTCGGCCAATCACCCGGCGTTTATCAGGCTTGAACGACAGTTGGCCGGTGGTCCGCTGGGCGCGGTGACGCCCAATCGCCTGCGCTGGAACCCGTTGGATATGCCGAGCGAGGCGACGGACTTTATCGACGGGCTGGTCGGGATGGTGGCTAATTCCGGGTCAGAAAAGCCCTCAGGCATCAGCATCCATCACTACCGCGCCAACCGCTCCATGGAGCGTGTGTTCTTCAACGCCGACGGCGAGTTGTTGGTCGTTCCCGAGCAAGGCCGCCTGCGCATCGCCACCGAGCTTGGCATGTTGGAAGTGGGGCCACTGGAAATCGTCGTGTTGCCTCGTGGCCTGAAGTTCCGCGTCGAGCTGCTGGACGCGCAAGCGCGCGGTTACGTCGCCGAGAACCATGGCGCCCCCCTGCGCCTGCCGGACCTGGGCCCCATCGGCAGCAATGGCCTGGCCAATCCGCGTGATTTCCTGACGCCGGTTGCGCACTATGAAGATGTGAAGAAACCGACGACGCTGGTACAGAAATTCCTCGGCGAACTCTGGGCCTGCGAGCTCGACCATTCCCCACTCAACGTGGTCGCCTGGCACGGCAACAACGTGCCGTACAAATACGACCTGCGCCGTTTCAACACGATTGGCACCGTCAGCTTCGATCACCCGGACCCGTCGATCTTTACCGTATTGACCTCGCCCACCAGCACCCACGGCCTGGCCAACCTCGACTTCGTGATCTTCCCGCCGCGCTGGATGGTGGCCGAGAACACCTTCCGCCCGCCGTGGTTCCACCGCAACCTGATGAACGAATACATGGGCCTGATCCAGGGTGCCTACGACGCCAAGGCCGAAGGCTTCCTGCCGGGGGGCGCATCTCTGCACAGCTGCATGAGCGCCCACGGCCCGGACGGCGAGACCTGCACCAAGGCCATCAACGTGGAGCTGGCGCCGCACAAGATCGATAACACCATGGCGTTCATGTTCGAGACCAGCCAGGTGCTGCGCCCGACCCAGTTCGCCCTGGACTGCCCGCAACTGCAACCTGCTTATGACGCGTGCTGGGCCTCGCTGCCCGCTACCTTCAACCCGAACCGGAGATAACCCATGACGCAGCCCACACTCACCCGCAGCTGGGTGGCCTCCGCCAACGGTCACACCGATTTCCCCTTGCAGAACCTGCCACTGGGTGTGTTCAGCATCAACGGCGGTGCGCCACGCAGTGGCGTGGCGATTGGTGACTCGATCCTGGATCTGCATGCCGCCATCGACGAGTTCAGTGGTGATGCCCGCCGCGCCGTCGAGGCTACCGCCGGTGGTCAACTGAACGCATTTTTTGAACTGGGCCGAGGCCCGCGCGTGGCCCTGCGCGAGCGTCTGCTGGAACTGCTGGCCGAAGGCAGCCCATTGCGAACCCGCGAGGCACAGGTACTGCACCGTGCCGCCGATTGCCGGATGCACGTACCGGCACAGATCAACGACTACACCGACTTCTATGTGGGCATCGAGCACGCGCAGAACGTCGGCAAACTGTTCCGTCCCGATAACCCGCTGCTGCCCAACTACAAGTACGTGCCGATTGGTTACCACGGCCGCGCCTCGACCATCCGCGCCTCGGGCGCCGACGTGCGTCGTCCCAAGGGCCAGACCCTGCCGGCCGGCCAGACCGAGCCGACCTTCGGCCCGTGTGCACGCCTGGACTATGAGTTGGAACTGGGTATCTGGATCGGCCAGGGCAACGAGATGGGCGATTCGATTGCCATTGGTGACGCGGCGGACCACATCGCCGGTTTCTGCCTGCTCAATGACTGGTCGGCGCGGGATATCCAGGCCTGGGAATACCAGCCATTGGGGCCGTTCCTGTCGAAAAGCTTCATCACCACCATCTCACCGTGGGTGGTCACGGTCGAGGCACTTGAGCCGTTCCGCACAGCGCAACCGGCGCGCCCCGAAGGCGACCCGCAACCGCTGCCGTACTTGCTGGATAAACGCGACCAGGCTGCGGGCGCCCTGGATATCGAATTGGAAGTGCTGCTGACCACCGCCGCGATGCGCGAACAGAACCTGCCGGCATTCCGCCTGGCCCTGAGCAACAGCCTGCACATGTACTGGACTGTCGCGCAATTGGTGGCGCACCACAGCGTCAATGGCTGCCAGTTGCAGGCCGGTGACCTGTTTGGTTCGGGCACCTTGTCCGGGCCGCAGGCGGGCCAGTTCGGCAGCCTGTTGGAAATGACCGAAGGTGGCAAAAAGGCGGTCGAGTTGCCGTCCGGCGAGGTGCGCAAGTTCCTCGAGGATGGCGACGAAATCATCCTGCGCGCCCGCTGCCGCCGCGAAGGCTTTGCCTCCATCGGCTTCGGCGAATGCCGTGGCACCGTGGTCGCGGCGCGCTAGGAGGGCCCGGCGATGGAACTCTACACTTACTACCGTTCCACTGCGTCGTACCGGGTGCGCATTGCCCTGGCGCTCAAGGGCCTGGATTTCACTGCCGTACCGGTCAACCTGCTGGTGCCGGCGGGCGGTGCCAATCGCCAGCCGGAGTACCTGGCGATCAATCCGCAGGGCCGTGTGCCTTCGTTGCGCACCGATGAGGGCGAGCTGTTGATTCAGTCGCCGGCGATCATCGAATACCTGGAAGAACGTTATCCACAGGCACCGCTGCTCTCCAACGACCTGGCGACCCGCGCCCATGAGCGTGCGGTGGCCTCGATCATCGGCTGCGATATTCATCCGCTGCACAATTCCAGTACCCAGAACCTGCTGCGCCAGTGGGGGCATGACGAGGCGCAAGTGCTGGAATGGATCGGCCATTGGATCAGCCAGGGCCTGGGCGCGGTGGAGCAGTTGATCGGCGACACGGGGTTTTGTTTTGGCGAGCAGCCGGGGCTGGCCGATACGTTCCTGATTCCCCAGTTGTATGCGGCGGAACGCTTCAAGGTGCCATTGGCGGCGTACCCGCGCATCGGGCGGGTGGCGGCATTGGCGGCGCAGAATCCGGCGTTTGTGAAAGCACACCCCGCCAATCAACCTGACACGCCTTAGGACACACTGTGGAAGGGTGCAAGCCCCTTCCACATTTTGACCTGCAACACCCTTATAAAAATAATAGGTACCTTGCGATGCATAATCAGATTGCCAGCTTTCGCGCGGCACTCGACGCCCGTCCGGTGTCGCGCTACCAGTGGTTGATTCTCCTGTTGCTGGCGCTGCTGCTGGTGACCGATGGCTACGACGCCCAGGTCCTGGGTTATGTGGTGCCGGCGCTGGCCCAGGACTGGGGGCTGGAGAAGGCTGCCTTTGGCCCGGTGTTCAGCGCCAACCTGCTCGGGCTGACCTTGGGCTCGTTGCTGGTCACCCCGCTGGCGGATCGTTTCGGGGTACGCCGTATCCTGCTCGGCTGTGTGCTGATCTACGCCACCCTGACTGTGCTGATGGTGTTCGCCAACTCGCTGACCACGTTGATGGCCGCCCGATTCATCTGTGGCATCGGCATGGGCGGCGCAATGCCGAGTGCGATGGCGTTGATGTCGGACTATTCCCCTCCACGCCTGCGCACATTGATGGTGACTTTGGCGGCTTGTGGTTTCTCGTTCGGCGGCGCGGCAGGCGGGTTTGTGGCGGCGGGGTTCATCGAAGGGTTTGGCTGGCAGGCCGTGTTTCTCGCCGGTGGCGTGACGCCGTTGCTGCTGTTTCCGTTTCTGGTGTGGCTGTTGCCGGAATCCTTGCCACGTCTGTTGCGCGACGCTCCGCCTTATGCGCGGCTGCAAAGCGTGACGTCGCGGATGTTGCCGGGCTGGCAACCGCCGTTGGCCACCGAGGCGCAAAACCAACAGGAGCAGGGCAGCAAACTGACGGTGGTGGAGTTGTTCCGCAATGGTTATGCACGACCGACGCTGCTGATCTGGGCGACCTTTTTTGTCAGCCTGATCCTGTTGTACTTCATGATCAGCTGGTTGCCGTCGCTGCTGCTGGAAAGTGGACTGGCGTTGAAAGAAGCCAACCTGGTGACCTCGATGTTCCTGTTTGCCGGGACCTTGGGCGCCATCGGCATGGCCTGGTTCGCCGACCGTTTGAAAAGCAAGGTGCGGCTGTTGTCCGGCGTGCTGGCGATAGCGGCGGTGTGCACCATCCTGCTCGGCCTGAACCATGACAACCCCCGTTACCTGGTGGCCTGTGTGTTTGCAGCCGGGTTTTGCATCATCGGTGGGCAACTGACGCTCAATGCCTTTGCCAGCAATTTTTATCCGGCACAGGTGCGCGCCACGGGGACGGGCTGGGCGTTGGGGGTGGGGCGGTTTGGTTCAATCCTGGGCCCGTTGTTTGGCAGCATGTTGCTGGCGATGCATATCCCGGTGGAGCAGATTTTCTTCTTCTGCGCGATACCGGCGGTAGTGGCGGCGTTGTTGATTATCCAGGTGCGTTCGCCTGGGGCTGGGGGGCCGAAGAGCGCGATGCCCGGCGATATTCTCAAGGCACCGGCCAATCACTGACACTGCGAGCGAACTAGCTGTGGCAAGTCGTGGGTTCAGTGCACCACTGAGTTGGGCGGCAAATGCCCCAGGCGTTCGGTCAGGCGCAGGCGCTGGATCGGGTCTTCGCTGAGCATCAGCGCGTGTTCCAGATCGAAGCGCTCGGCGTTGGGGCAGTCCAGGCGCTGGTACAGGCTGGCCCGTGCCAGGTAATCGGCGGCGCTGGCATTGCCTAGTTCCAGCACACGTTCGGCGTCGACCAGGGCCTCGAGCGGGGCGTCGTTGGACAGGTGCAATTGCCGCAAGTTGCGGGACAGTCGCTGCAGGATCGAACGCGGGTCGGCGGTGTGCAGGTGGTCGGCCTGCAGCTTGAGGTTGGGGCCGTACTGGCGTTGCAGCAGGTCGCGGCAATCATTGGGATACAGGCGCCGGCCGCCGCATGGGTCCAAGAGGTGATCGGCGCCGGGTACGCGCAGCAGGAAATGCCCGGGGAAGTTCACGCCGACCATGGGGATATCCATCCGTCGCGCCAGCTCCATGGCGATCAGCCCCATCGCCAGGGGTTGTCCGCGCTTGCGTTGCAACACCTTGTCCAGCAAGGCGGCGGCGGGGCGCAGCGGGGTGAATTCATCCTGGGCAAACCCCAGGTCATTCAGGCGCCGCAGCAACGGCTGGCCCAGCTCATCCGCCGGCAGCATGGGCATGCCGATGCTCACCTGTTGTTGCAGCAGCGTCAGCTCCTGCAGGATCACGGATGGCTGCACCGCCGGGTCATGCTCGGCCGCAATCCACAACGCTGCTTCAAACAGCGCGGGCGGGGAGCTTTCCAGGCAGGCGAAAAAGGCTTTGCGGGGGTTCATTGCAATCTCCGGCGGATGCCCCCGTTTTAGCCTTGCTGGGAATTTTCGTCCAGTGGCTTGGGAAATATCCTGCGCGCTTATGTCGCAAGCCCTACCAAATCGGCCGGCTTATTCCAGCGTATTCCGGCAGTTTTCTACCGCAAGCCTATACTTGGCCCACTACCAGAAGTGACTCGGGAGCTTGACGATGTTTGCTCTCATGCACAGCACCCGCCTTGAATCGCTGCACTTGAGCGTCGACCCGGTCACCGGGCTGAAGGCGGTCATTGCCATCCATAACAGCCGTCTGGGGCCTGCCCTTGGCGGCTGTCGCTACCTCTCCTATCCCGACGACGAAAGTGCCGTGGCAGATGCCGCGCGCCTGGCCCAAGGCATGAGCTACAAGGCGGCCCTGGCCGGTTTGCCGGTGGGCGGTGGCACCGCCGTGATCCTGCGTCCCGCCCATGTGGAAAACCGTGCCGCCTTGTTTGAAGCCTTTGGACGTTGCATCGAACAGCTCGACGGTCGCTATATCACGGCCATCGACAGCGGTACTTCGGTGGCCGACATGGACTGCATCGCCCAGCACACCCGCTACGTCACCAGCACCACCGCTGCGGGCGACCCTTCGCCCCACGCTGCCATGGGCGTGTTCGCCGGCATCCGCACCACCGCCATGGCACGCCTGGGCAGCGACAACCTCGAAGGCTTGCGTGTCGCCATCCAGGGCCTGGGCAACGTCGGCTTCGCCCTGGCTGAACAACTGCACGCGGCCGGGGCCGAACTGCTGGTGAGCGACATCGACCACGGCAAGGTGCAACTGGCCATGGAGCAACTGGGCGCACACCCCATCGCCAATGACGCCTTGCTCAGCACGCCGTGCGACATCCTCGCCCCCTGCGGCCTCGGTGCCGTGTTCAACCGCCAGAGCGTCGGCCAACTGCGCTGCGCCGCCGTGGCCGGTTCCGCCAGTGCACAACTGACCCACCTCGACAACGCGGATCAACTGGAGGCGCGTGGCATCCTCTACGCACCGGACTACGTGATCAACTCGGGAGGGCTGATCTACGTCGCCCTCAGGCACAGCGGCGCAGAGCTCCCTTCCATCACCGCGCACCTGTCCAACATCGGCACGCGCCTCACCGAAATCTTCGCCCACGCCCAGGCCGAAAAACGCTCACCCGCCCGCGTGGCCGACGAACTCGCCGAGCGCCTGCTTTACCAATAGCCAGGTATTAAAAAGGCCCTGAACCAATGATTCAGGGCCTGTTCAATTCGGGCTTTATTCCGCCGCCGCGTTCAGCAACTCGGACAACGCGTCCGGCTGGCTCTTGAACGCCTTGGCGAACACATCGCGGTTCTTCGCCATGTAGATCCCGGCTTCTTCCACCTGCTGCTCGCTCAGGGACGGCACGGCTTTTTGCAACACTTCTGCGAGCAACTCGGCGAGTTCAAGCATCTTGTCATGACGGTCAGCTTCGGCTTTATCCATGAACAAACGCTCCAGATCTCGGCTGCTGCGGTATACCACTTCGACGGCCATTCACCACCTCACATGCCTTCACGATAGTTGTCTTTTGCGACTACTGTATTTATATACAGCGAAAAGGGTAAGCCAAACCGTGGGGTTTGGGTAGCAGTTTTTTAATGTAGTCTGGAAATACGGGATTGGAGTGCCTCATATCACCCCGCCATCATCTTATACCTGCCCCTGGCCTTTTTTCTGCATGCAGAACAACCGTCACGTCCAACCCGCATTATCCGGTCGAGTCGACCTAAGGAAGCATCATCGTGAAAATCAACTGGGCCGAAAGGCTGCGCCAGCAAGTACATGGTCTGGCCGAGTCCCTGGGCAATCTGTTCGTCGAGTCGTTCCACTACCTGGCGCTGTTCGCCATTGGTGCGGTGACGGCCTGGGCGGCGGTGATGGAGTTTCTGGGGATGCTGGAGAACGGACACATCAAGATCGATGACATCTTGCTGCTGTTCATCTACCTGGAATTGGGCGCGATGGTGGGGATTTACTTCAAGACCAACCACATGCCGGTACGCTTCCTGATCTACGTGGCAATCACTGCGCTGACGCGTCTGCTGATCTCCAACGTGTCCCATCACAACCCGCCGGATGTAGGCATCATCTACCTGTGCGGTGGGATTCTGCTGTTGGCGTTCTCGATCCTGGTGGTGCGCTATGCCTCATCGGCATTCCCTTCCGTGAAGGTCGAAGGCCCGCGTCGCAAGGGCGAGGCGAGCCTGGAAACCGAGAAGGGCGAGCTTTAAAGCCCGACGCTGAAGGGCAGGGTACGGGCAGGCGGGCGCTGTAGCACTTTGTGGTCGCCATCCGTCATCACCGTGAGGATGTCCATGGCGCTGTGGCCCTGCTCGATGGCGATGCCGAACTGGATGCTCTGCACCAGACGCTTGAGCCGCTTTGGATCATTGCGTTGCTCGGCGCTGATCATGCGTTTGGCTACCACGCCCTGCTCGTTGGAGAGGGTCAGCATGATGCTGCCGTCCAGGCGTTGGATGCTCAGATTGACGCGGTATTGCGGGGTGAAGGTATCGGTGATGATCTGAAAAGGATTGTCCATGGTGTGTTACCGCCTGATAAGAACATGCAGTCATTGACGACCGGTGTCGGGATTAGTTCGCGTCTCCTGACCACCGGCCACTTCGTCGTTGAGGTTTAACAAAGTCCGTTTGCCTCATGAGCTGTACAGCAAAGGCCGTGCCGTGTGGAGCGCGTATCCCAATGTGGGAGGGGGCTTGCCCTCGATAGCAGACTTTCAGCCAATGAATACTTGGCTGGAAGACCGCTATCGGTGGCAATCTCCCTCCCACCGTTGTTTTGGGTCGTGCTTGAGTGGGGTGACCTGTTTCAGGGCAGTCCCGAGAAAACGATCGCTGACAGCGCAATCAAGCCAATCAGCACTCCACCCAACTGACCGCCAGGCCGCCCCGTGAAGTTTCTTTGTATTTGTCATGCATATCGGCGCCGGTATCGCGCATGGTGCGGATCACCCGGTCGAGGGAAATGAAGTGCTTGCCGTCACCGCGCAGGGCCATTTGCGTGGCGTTGATCGCCTTGACGGCGGCGATGGCGTTGCGCTCGATGCACGGCACTTGCACCAGGCCACCGACCGGGTCGCAGGTGAGGCCCAGGTTATGTTCCAGGCCGATTTCCGCGGCGTTTTCCAGTTGCTCGGGGGTTGCACCGAGCACGTCGGCCAAGCCGGCGGCTGCCATGGCGCAGGCCGAACCGACTTCGCCCTGGCAGCCAACCTCGGCACCGGAAATGGAAGCGTTTTTCTTGCAGAGGATGCCGACGGCGGCGGCGGCCAGGAAGAAATTGACCACGTCGTCGTCAGACGCGTCGGCGTTGAACTTCATGTAGTAATGCAGCACGGCCGGGATGATCCCGGCGGCACCGTTGGTCGGCGCGGTGACCATGCGCCCGCCGGCGGCGTTTTCTTCGTTGACGGCGAGGGCGAACAGATTGACCCATTCCATGGCGGACAAGGTGGAGGTGATGACATTCGGCTTGCCGATTTCCAACAGGCTGCGGTGCAGTTTCGCCGCGCGGCGTGGCACATCCAGGCCGCCCGGCAGGATGCCTTCATAGCGCAGGCCTTGCTCCACGCATTCGCGCATCACCGACCAGATATGCAGCAGGCCACTGCGGATATCGGCGTCGCTGCGCCACGCACGTTCGTTGGCCATCATCAGTTCGGAAACCCGCAGGCCGTGCTTGTTGCACAAAGCCAGCAGTTCGACAGCGCTGGAGAAGTCGTAGGGCAATTGCACATCGCTGGCTGGTGCGATGCCGGAGGCGGCTTCGGCGGCTTCGATAATGAAACCACCGCCTACCGAGTAATAGGTTTGCTCGCTCAGCAGGCCGTTTTCACCGTAGGCGTGCAGGGACATGGCGTTGGGGTGGTAGGGCAGGCTTTCGTCCAGTAGCAGGAGGTCGGTGTGCCAGTTGAAGGCAATGTCCTGCTGGCCGGCGAGTAACAGTCGCCCGGATTCACGCAGTTGCTGGATACGCGCATTGATCGAGGTGGGGTCGACGGTGTCCGGCCACTCACCCATCAGGCCCATCACACAGGCGCGGTCGGTGGTATGCCCTACACCGGTGGCGGACAGCGAGCCATACAAGCGTACTTCCACGCGGCGGGTGGCGCTCAACAATCGTTGGTCGATCAGGGCTTGGGCAAAGGTCGCCGCCGCGCGCATGGGGCCGACGGTATGGGAGCTGGAAGGGCCGATGCCCACTTTGAATAGATCAAAAACACTGATAGCCATGCTAAACCCTTACAAGCAATGGAGTAGGAATCGCTGCCATGTTTTGTAGGACGAGCGCAATTGGCGCGATACTGAGCCTCTGGCACGGCACTGACCAACGAATTATCCTAAGACACCCTTTAGCAGGACTAAACGCTATGATCCGGCCCCTCCATGGCCAGACGTATGTCTGGCTGCACGTTTTTTCCTGTGCTGCGCGGCACCTGTCGTTCACCCGTTGTGCCGAAGAACTGCACATCACGCCGGGCGCGGTGAGCCAGCAAATCCGCCAGTTGGAAGAGCGATTGGGGTTTCGTCTGTTTCATCGACGCGCCCGTGGGGTGGAGCTGAGTGCCGAGGGGCAACGTTTGGCCGCGACGGTGGGCGAGGCTTATGGCAGCATCGACGCGGAGTTGCAGCGCCTGGACGCGGGAATGATCAGCGGCACCTTGCGCCTGCGCTCGATCCCGTCGTTTCTCGGCAAGTGGCTGACCCCTCGGTTACCGCGTTTGCAGCAGCGCTTTCCGGATATCCAATTGCGTATGGTCGCCGAGGACAGCAGCATCGCCTTGCATGAGGGCGACTTCGACCTGGCCGTCGACTTGAACGACGGCAGCTACCCCGGCCTGTTATCCACCGCCTTGCTCGACGAGCAGATCTTCCCGGTGTGCGCGCCGAGCCTGCTACGCGGTCGCCCACCGTTGCATGGGCCGGCCGACCTGGTGCATTTCCCGCTGCTGCATGACATCACCGCCTGGCGTGGCAGTTATGAGTATGCGGAGTGGGAGTTTTACTTGAATGCCATCGGCTACCACGACGCCGATGTGCGCCGTGGCCACACCTTCAACCGCAACCACCTGACCATCGAAGCCGCCATCGCCGGCATGGGCGTGGCCATCGCACGCCGCACCTTGCTCAACGATGAATTGGAGCGCGGCACCTTGATCGTGCCCTTCGGCCTGGCCGTGCCTAACCATAAACGCTACGTACTGCTGTATGCGCCGGGTGCGCTGAGCCATCCGGGCGTGCGTGCGGTACATGATTGGCTGGTGGAGGAGGCGGAGATCTTTCGCGGATTGCACCCGTTGGGAGAGGGGCAACTGTAAGGTTGATTGCACGTAAGAAGATGTAACTAACTCCCCACCCTAACAGCGTTTTTGCTCGTCGTCAGGCTTAATTTGTAATGTAGGATTTATCTTTGCAAAGGGGTTGAATTGTTCTGCGGACTGCTCAATTGTGTAATCAAGAGGTCATGGTTTCACCGCCCCGGTGTCGCAGTTGTGACCTCTCGCGAGCTAGCTGAAATAAGGGAAGAACTATGCAAATCCAAGTCAATAGCGATAACCATATTGAAAGCAGCATCCGACTGGAGGAGTGGGTACGTACTACCATTGAGAGCACGCTCGAACGTTACGAAGAAGACCTGACCCGAGTGGAGGTCTACCTGCGGGATGAGAACGGCGACAAGCCCGGTCCCCACGATTTGAGTTGCCGCCTGGAAGCGCGGCCAAAAGGCCATCAGCCACTGTCGGTGCTGCATAAGGCCGATACGCTGGAACAGGCCATCGACGGTGCGGCGACCAAGCTGGACCATGCGTTGGAACATCTGTTTGGCAAACTGCAAGGCAAGCCACGCGCTGCCGCGAAAAACCAGCCAATCAATAAAGTGAATGAAGACGCGTTGGAAGAGGAATTCCTGGAAAACGAAAACGCTGTCATTAACGGCTGACCGATTTTCACCCCCCTACAAACGGGCCTGCAACTGCAGGCCCGTTTTCATTTACTGTCCGCGTCGGAAAAAGTACCGGCTCGATAGCGCCAGCCCACACGCACCCAATCCTGCAAACAGCATCGCCCAGCCGGCACCGTGGCGCAGTGCGGCCTGGGCCTGCGCGGCGTTCAACGCCGGTACATCGAGCTTGCCGGCCGCAATGTTCTGGCTGATGCCCGGCCAATCCAGCGCCGTGGTTTCGGGCAGCACACCGGCCAGTTGATCGCTGATCCCCAGCAACAGCACCAGCCCCATCAACGCGATGTTGAGCGCCAGGGTAATCAGCCGTGCGCTGAGGTCGATGCCCGAGGCCATGCCGGCGCGGTCCGTCGACACCGAGCCGGTCGTGGTGTTGGTGGTGGGGGAGTTGGTCAGCGCCAGGCCTGTGCCGGCAATGATGCAACTGCCCAGGATCAGCAGGATACTGGGTTGCGCCACCCCATTGGCAGCGGCCATGGCCAGGAAGCCGACACCCATCAACCCCAGGCCCAACGGAATGATGCGCTCGGCGCCATAGCGCAGGGCCAGGCGCTCAGCCAGCGGCGGTACCAGCAGTGTGGGCAGGGTGTAGGCGAGCAGGGCGCCGCCGCTGGTCAGGGTGTCGTAGCCCAGGCCGGCCTGGAAATACAACGGCAGGTAGATCATGAACGGCCAGAAGCTGAAATTCATGCCGATCGAGCCCATCAAGGCGCCATTGAAGCGCTGGATGCGCAATACCGAGAAGTCGAACATCGGGTGGGCGCTGCGTCGTTCAACGATGATGAACAACAGCAACCCGGCCACCGCCAGTCCCGCCCAGCCGAGCATGACCGGTGTGCCAAAACCGTTCTCGGTGCCCTGGGTGATGAAATAGACCAGCGCGAACACCGACAGCGTCAAGGTGAGCATACCGGCGATGTCCAGGCGATGGCCGGCCGGGTCACGGGACTCCTGCACGCTGACATGCAACAGCACCAGGGTGAACAGGGTGAGCGGTACATGCACCAGGAACACCCAGCGCCAGTCCGCCACTGCCAGGATCAACGCCCCCACCATCGGCCCGAAGCCCAGGCCCACGCCGGCGATTACGCCCCAGATTGCGAACGCCCGTGCCCGCGCCGCCGGTTCGCGAAACAGGTGCGACAGAATCGCGAACTGGCAGATCATCATCGCCCCGGCGCCCACGCCCTGGACGAAGCGCGCGGCAATCAGCGTCGGTGCATCGTTCGCCAACCCACACGCCAGCGAAGCCAGTCCGAACAACCATAGGCACAGCACCAGTATGCGCTTGCGGCCAAAACGGTCCGCCAGGGTGCCGGCTGCCATCAATACGCTGGTGCAGGCCAGGGTGTAGGCATTCATGATCCATTGGGCATCCTGGAAGCCTGTGCCCAATTGCTGCTCCAGCGTGGGCAGGATCACCGGCACGCTGGAGATCTCCAGGCCGAACATCAGGGCGACGAGGCACACGGCGGTGAGGGCGAGGCCGTTTCTGGCGGTGCGAGGTGGGTTGATGGCCGATAAGGTGGCGGCGGGTGGCATGGGATTCTCCTGAGGTCGAGGGGTCGTTAGATTTTCAGGGGAATCTGTTTCTTTATTCGTGATAAGTTTTCCGTCAACAGGGGAATCAAGGGCGACAATAAAATCATGGCCACTGCGCGTTTCGATGGCATTGAACTCTTTCTGCAGATCGTCGAAAGCGGCAACCTGACGGAAGCCGCCGAACGCCTGAACCTGACGCGCTCGGCGGTGGGCAAGGGCCTGGCGCGGCTGGAGGCGCGGCTGGGGACTTGCCTGTTGCAGCGCTCCACTCGCCGCCAGCGTCTGACGGAAGACGGGCAGGCTTACTACGAGCATTGCCTGCGCGCACTGGCCGAACTCGAAGCCGCCGAATCGGTGCTGGAGAGTGGCCGGCAGTTGCCACGCGGCCGGCTGCGCGCCAGCGTGCCGCTGGCCTTCGGGCATCACTATGCGGCGCCCGCGTTATGGGGGTTGATGGACCGTTACCCGCAACTGGAGATCGAGGTGTGTTTTGCTGACCGTATCACCGACCTGGTGCAGGAAGGCTTCGATATCGCCGTGCGAATCGGTGCTTTGCCTGACACCGAACGCTTGAGTGCACGGCGCCTGGGCGAACAGTCCGTGGGGCTGGCCGCTTCACCGGCGTACTTGCAGCGGGTGGGACGGATTGAATCGACGGATGACCTTGCCGGCCACCGCGGCATTGCCTACCGCAGCAACACCCCGCACCGTTCGCGGGTCGTATCGCCGTTGGTGCTGGATGACCTCCAGGCCGTGGCGGACGCTGCTATCGCGGGCGTCGGCCTGGCCTGGTTGCCCAGTTGGTTGATTGCACACTATGTGCTGCGCGGGCAGTTGGAAGCGGTGTTGCCCGCCTACCGTGAGCAACCCTCGCCGATCCACGTGATCTGGCCGACCGCCGCGCATATGCCGGCCAAGACCCGCTGCGCCATCGACGCCCTGGTCGCGGCCACTCCCAGTTGCCTGGCGGGCAGTTAGAACGCAATCGAGGTCTGTACGTACACCGTGCGCGGCTCGCCGACGTATTTGCCCTTGTTGTTATCGTCGAACGAGCGCGTGTAGTACTGCTTGTTGAAGATGTTTTTCACCCCCACCGCCACGTTCAAATCCGACAACTGCGGGCCGAAGTCGTAGGCGGCACGGCTGCTGAACAACATATAGCCCGGGATACGTCCGTTGGCACCGTCGGCACTTTCGGCCTGGGTGTTGGCGTTGTCGGCGAACTGGCTGCTCTGGTAGCTGCTGTCCAGGTTGAGTTTCCAGCGGCCTTCGGTGTAACCCACGCCAAGGGTGCCTTTGTGCTTGGACGAGAAGGGCACGCGGTTGCCTTTGTTCGGGCCGTCCTCGCGGATGGTGGCGTCGACGTAGGCGTAAGTGGCGTACACATCAAACCCGGCCAGCGCCGGGCTCAAGCCATCGAGCGCGTAGTTGACGCTGGTCTCGATACCCTGGTGGCGGGTTTCGCCACGGGCAATCACCGAGTCGTTGGTCTGGTTGCTTTCGTACTGGTTGTCGAAGTTGATCAGGAACGCGCCGATCTCGGCACGCAAGGTGCCGTCGTCGTAACGGGTACCCAGTTCCCAGGTGCGGGCTTTTTCCGGTTTCACTTCGCCGCTGGTCACGCGGTTGGGCATCTGGCTGTACTGCACGCTGCCGAACGAACCTTCGGTGTTGGCATAGAGGTTCCAGCTGTCGGTGAGGTGGTAGAGCACGTTCAGTGCCGGCAGCGCGGTGTTGTAGTCACCCTTGTATTTGACGTTGCTCAGGTTGTTGGTCTGCTGGGACTCGATCATCTCGTAGCGCACGCCCGGGGTGATGGTCCACTTGCCGATATCGATCCGGTCGTCGATGAAGAATGCATTGGCTTCGGTGCCGCCACGGGTGTCGCGGTCGTTGCGGCTGTTGGTAGTGGGAATCTGCTGGTTGGCGGCAATCGGCGTGCGATAGCGCAGCTCGTGGCCGGCCTCGTTGATGTAGCGGTAGCCGACGCCTACTTCGTGGCTGGTCGGGCCCACATCAAAGCCTTGGGCGAAGCGGGTCTCGATGCCACGCACCCAGTACTCGCGCGGGGACAGCGAGAGGAAGGTGCCCTGGTCCAGGTAACCACTGCGCAGGGTCTTGGTGAAGAAGCTATTCACGGTGAACTCGCGACGATCCTGCTCATAGCGGTAGCCGAAGTTGAACATCGTGCGGCGGCCCCAGAATTTGTCGTAGGGGCGGGTGGACTGGTACGGATCTGCCTTGTAGTCCGCAACGTTCAAACCCCCAGGCATATCGGCCTGGCCTTCGTAGTACTGCGCCATGGCGTTGAAGCTGTTGGCGTCGTCGAGCTGGTATTTACCCTTGAGGATCAGGTCGTCGATGCGCGTGTTGCTGTTCTCGCGCCAGTCGCCGCCACGGGTGCCGGAGTACAGCAGCGCACCGCCCAGACCATTGTCGGCCGTGCCGCCGGCCAGCAGGTTGCTGGTGGTCTTGAAGCCGTCATGGCTGGAGGACGGGCTGGTTTCGGTCTGCAGGCCGCCCTTGACCGTGGGCGCATCCGGGATCGCCCGGGTCACGAAGTTGACCACGCCACCGACGTTCTGCGGGCCGTAGCGCACGGCGCCGCCGCCACGCACCACGTCGACGGCATCCATGTTGCCCATGCTGATCGGCGCAAACGACAGTTGTGGTTGGCCGTACGGCGCAAACGGCACCGGAATACCGTCCATCAGCACCGTGGAGCGCGAGGCCAGGCGCGGGTTGAGGCCGCGAATACCGAAGTTCAGCGCCATGTCGTGGCTGCCGGTGCCGTTGTTGTCCGGGGCGTTGACGCCGGGGATGCGATTGAGCACGTCCCTGGCCTGGGTGGCGCCCTGGCGTTCGAACTCTTCGCGGCGGATCACATCTCGGGCGCCGGGGTGTTCGAACACATTGGTTTGCGCTGCGTCGCCGAGCCAGTCGCCGACCACGCTGGAGGTGCCCAACTCAATAGTGGTCGGTGCATTGGCCGGTTGCAGGCTGTAGGCATTGTCGCCTTCGGCGCGGGCTTGCAGGCCGGTGCCTTCCAGCAGTTTCTGCAGGCCGTCGGCGGCGCCATAGTTACCGGACAAGCCACGACTCTGCATGCCCGCGGTGACTTGCGAACCGAAGGAAATCAGCACACCCGCTTCACGTCCGAATTGATTCAACGCCGCTTCCAGCGAAGTCGGCGCGATGTGATACGGCTTGGCATCGGCCGCCATGGCGTGTGGCAGTACCGTAAGACTCAGGCTGGCGCCAAGTAGGAACTGGCGCAGGGTGCGGGCGAGAAGCGTGGGTTGCTGGGGCATGAAGAGCGGTCCTGAGAAGGAAGGATCAAGGGGGCTTTCCTTCTCTGTCACGCGAGGTGTGGAAAACGGCTCACAGTGTTTTGAATTAATTTCAGGCGCGTGCCTGCACCGTCACCCAATACCGCGTGAAGCGCCGCACTTTGACCGGCAGGCTCACTTCCAGCAGGTCCAGAATCCGTTCGCTGTCGTCCAGCGGGTAGCTGCCGGAGATCAGCAGGTTGGCCACCTGTGGGTCGCAATTGACCTGGCCACGACGATAACGGCCGAGTTCGCCGAGGAAATCTTCCAGGCGCATGTGGGCTGCGACCAGCATGCCGTCGGCCCAGGCGCCGCTGTTGGCGTCGCTAGGGCGCGGGGTGTCCCAGCCTTTGCGGGTGAAGTTGACCTGGCGCGCGGCCTCGACCGTCAGCGGCAGGCCGCTGTAGGTGTTGGGCATTACCTCGACGCGGCCATCGAATACCGCCAGCTGGGTGTGGTCGTTGAACTGACGCACGTTCATGCGTGCGGCCTGGCTGGTAAGTAGACCCTGGCCGGTCAATACGTTAAGCGGTGTGTTGCCGGCGATACCGGTCAGCAGGATTTCGCCTTCAAGCAGGCGGATCAGTCGTTGCCTGCCATCGAAGTGCACATCCACCGCGCTGCCGGTATTGAGTTGCAACTGGCTGCCATCGGCCAATTGCACCTTGCGGCGTTGGCCGATGGGGCTGCGGTAGTCGGCGCTCAGCGGCGGCAGGATATGTTGCTGGCGCAGGCCCCAGGCGGCGGCCGAACCGGCGCCGAGGATCAACAGCAACTTGAGCGCCTGGCGGCGGCTGGTGGAGGTTGGCGCGTTCAACGCCGCATGGGCAAGGGGCGAGGGCATGCCGCGCAGGCGCTGGTTGACGCGTTGCATATGGTCCCAGGCGCGCTGGTGTTCGCTGTGGGCGTTCAGCCAGTGTTGCCAGGCGGCTTGCTGGCGAGGGTTGAGTCCGCCTTGCTGCATTTCCATCAGCCAATGCACGGCCTGTTCGGCGACTTGAGTGGAGAAGTTCATAGGGCGAAATAGCAGCGCATGGCCGCTTTGGTCAGGTGACGTTTGACGGTGGCGATGGAAATCCCAAGCTCCGCGCCGATTTGCGCGTAGGTCAGCCCATCCAGTTGCGCCAGCAGGAAGGCGCGCTTGACCTGCACCGGCAGGCCGTCGAGCAGTTGGTCCAGCTCGACCAGGGTTTGCAGGATGATTGCGCGTTCTTCTTCCGATGGCGCCACGTGTTCGGGCATGTGTGCCAGGGCATCGAGGTAGGCGCGTTCCAGGTCCTGGCGGCGGTAGAAGTTGAACAGCACGCGCTTGGCAACCGTGGTGAGAAACGCGCGGGGCTCGACCAGGGTGGGCGTTTCCCGCGCGGTGAGCACGCGCATGAAGGTGTCCTGGGCCAGGTCGGCGGCGCTTTCCGGGCAGCCGAGCTTGCGTCGCAACCAGCCGGTGAGCCAGTGGTGATGGTCGGTGTACAAAACTTCGACGGTGTTGGACGGGCTCAACGGGGGACACTCCACAAGCATCGCCATGCTTTAGAGAACAAGAATTGTTCGCATTGTAGGGCGCGTGAGTGGCTTCGGCAATCCATCCGCACAGGTGATTCATCCGTTCTGTTTTGCTTATGAGAATATTTATCATTAATATTGCGCGCTGATGAACCTGGCGCCTCCCGCATGAAAAGCAAAACCTCGCTGCCTGTCTCCTATCGTCTCGCCGTGACCTCGCGTGTGCTGGCTGCCGTGGTGGGCGGTTACCTGATGGCGTCCCTGGCCAGCATCTGTCTGGCGCTGTGGCTGCCTACCTCTCGCGCCGATGCGGTGATCACCGGAATGATGAGTTCCTTCGTGTTTTACCTGCTCGCTGTGCTCTGGTGTTTCGCCTGCCGCAGTGCCGCACGCGCCTGGTTCGGTGTGCTGCTGCCAAGTGCGGCGTTCGCCACCCTGGCGGGCGTGGGCTTGTGGATGACACGAGTATGAAAGAGGGTTTCCGTCAGGCCATGGCCTGGTTGCACACCTGGGCCGGGTTGATCTTCGGCTGGCTGCTGTTTGCGATTTTCCTGACAGGCACCCTGTCGTATTTCAAGGACGAGATCAGCCACTGGATGCAGCCCGAAGTGCAGGCCCGTCCCCTGGACGATGCGCGCAGCCTCACCGTGGCCCAAACCTATCTGCAGCAGGTCGCACCCACCGCCGCGCGCTGGTTCATCACCTTGCCGGACAGCCGCGACCCCGGCCTGTCGGTGATGTGGCAGGACAAGGTCGACCCCGGCAAGCGTGGCAACTTCATCCAGAAAACCCTCGACCCCGTCACCGGCCAGGCCGTGCAGGCCCGTGAAAGCATGGGCGGCGAGTTCTTCTACCGGTTCCACTTCCAACTGCAAATGCCTCACCCGTGGGGGCGCTGGCTGTCGACCATCGCCGCGATGGTGATGTTCATCGCGCTGATCACCGGCATCATCACCCACAAGAAAATCTTCAAGGACTTCTTCACCTTCCGTCCCCGCAAAGGCCAGCGTTCCTGGCTCGACGGGCACAACGCGGTGGGTGTGCTGGTGCTGCCTTTCCATTTGATGATCACCTACAGCAGCCTGGTGATCTTCATGAGCATGGTGATGCCGGCGCCGATCCTGGCTTCCTATGGCAACGACACCCGCGCTTTTTTCAGCGAGGTGTTCCCGAACACCAACAACGCGCCTGCATCGGGCCAGCCAGGCACATTGCTGCCGCTGGTGCCGATGTACGAGCAGGCGCGGGCACAGTGGGCGGGCGGGCATGTGGGGCGCGTGGCGGTGAATAACCCGGGCGATGTGAACGCCTCGGTCAATGTATTGCGCGCCGGTTCCGACAGCGTAGTGCACGATTTCGGCAGTACCGTGTCCTTCAATGGCAGCACCGGCGAACTGTTGCGAGTGAGCGGCGGGCAGTCGCTGCCGGCGGCCATCGGCGGCAGTTTCTACGGCCTGCACATGGGCCATTTCGCCGGCCCGGTGCTGCGCTGGTTGTACTTTATCTGCGGGCTGGCGGGCACGGCGATGATCGGCACCGGGCTGGTCATCTGGCTTGGCAAGCGTCAGCTCAAGCACCTCAAGAGCAATGTGATGCCGTTTGAACTGCGTCTTGTGGAAGTACTCAACATCGCCAGCATGTCCGGCCTGATGATCGCCATCGCGGCGTTTTTCTGGGCCAATCGCCTGCTGCCGGTGACCTTCGCCGAACGTTCCGACTGGGAAGTGCAAACCTTCTTTATTGCCTGGGGCGTGAGCCTGCTGCACGCCATCCTGCGGCGTGGCCGCCAGGGTTGGGTCGAGCAGTTGAGCGTCGGCGCATTGCTGTTTATCGCCATTCCATTGCTCAACGCGTTGACCACCTCGCATCACCTGGGCGTTTCATTGGCCACCGGAGACTGGGCCATGGCCGGCTTCGACCTGACGAGCCTGGCCAGCGGAATATTCCTCGGCTGGGCCGCCTGGAAGATGCAGCATCGCACCGTGCCTGCGCCCAAGGTTGAACGCACACGCGGGTTGACGCTCAAGCAGGAGGCGAACTGAATGCTGCTTGCACTGCTGATGTGCTACGCCGGGTTTGCTGCGCTGTGCTTGTCCACCGACCGTCATCACGGCGAACTGTTGCACAGTAGACCCACGCCTCGCCGGCGCCTGGGTTTGCGTGTGGCCGGGTGGTTGCTGCTGACCGTGTCGATCTGGCCCGCCGTGGCCATCGCCGGTTGGGGCCAGGGCTTGGTGGAGTGGTGCGCCGTGTTGATGCTCAGCGCACTGCTGTTGGTGCTGCTGTTGCCGTATCGGCCAAGGCTGGCCCTGATCCTGGCGGGTGTCGGCCTGCTCGCCAGCCCTGTCGCAGCCTTCGCCACACTCTGAGCCCGTCCATGATGATCAGCACCCCACCGGAACCCCAGGACAGCCAGCACGCTGACGCGGCCGGTGGGCGTGCGCATTTCCTGCAGGTGTTCCTGTCCCAGCGTTCGCAGATGGAGGCCCTGGTGAGTCGCCGCGTGGGGTGCCGCGCCACGGCGGCCGACCTGGTGCAGGACCTGTTCCTGCGCTTCTGGCGCCGGCCGCTGGTGCAGGTCGAAGAACTCAGCACCTACCTGCTGCGCTGCGCCGGCAATATCGCCATCGATCACCTGCGCAGCGAAGGCGCGCGGGTGCGCAGCAGCGAAGGCTGGCTGCCCGAACAGCACGACAACCAAGGCTCCGAGCCCCAGGCGGCGCTGGAAGCCGGCAATGATCTGCGCCATGTCGAAGCGGCGCTGCGCAGTTTGCCCGAGCGCACGCGGCAGATTTTCCTGCTCAACCGCATCCACGGCCGCAAGTACGCGCAAATCGCCAAGGCCATGGGCCTGTCCCAAAGTGCCGTGGAAAAACATATGATGCGTGCCCTCGAAGCCTGCAAAGCCAGCCTTCGCGACCCCTCATCCCCACGCACGCCAGGGAAAGCACCGTGAACGTCATCCCCACGCCCGCCCAGGAGCAAGCGGCCCTGGCCTGGTTGAGCCTGCTGCACGACCAGCCCAGCAGTGGCGACCAGGCCACGTTCAGCCAGTGGCTGCGGGCCGACCCTGCACATGTCGAGGCCTATTCCCAGGCCCAGGTGCTGTGGGAGTTGAGCGAAGTCCCGGCGCGCAAGCTGGCGGACGAAGAAGCCATGGCCTTGCAGGGCTACCTCAATGCGATGAACACCCCGAAGCGTTCGCGGGTGCTGCGTTGGTCCGGGGCGTTGGCCATGGCTGCCTGCCTGGTGGTGATGGTGTCCATGGGGGCTGGTTGGCAGCCGTCGCGCTGGGTCGATGACCTTGGCGCTGACTACGTGACGGCACCCGGGGAAATCAAGACCGTCACGCTGGCCGACAACTCCCAAGTCACCCTGGACGCTGACAGCGCCATCGCCGTGGATTTCAACCATGGCGAGCGGCGTATCCAATTGCGTCGCGGGGCCGGCTTTTTCAGCGTGACCCACACCGGGCAATCCTTCGTGGTGGCGGCGGGCAGCGGTGAAGCGCGGGTGCTGGGCACCCAGTTCGAAGTGCGCCTGCAACCGGCAGGCGCCCAGGTGACGGTGTTGTCCGGACGGGTTGGCGTGACGCCGTCAAAGCAGGGCCAACAGCAGGTTCTTACCGCCGGCCAGCAAGTGGCCTACGCCGATGGCATTGCCGAACCAATGCATGGGGTCGACAGCGAATCACGCCTGGCCTGGCGCGACGGCTGGCTCAACTACTACAAGGCGCCCTTGGCGGACGTAGTGAAGGACCTGGGCCGTTACTACCCCGGTCGCATCCTGTTGCTTAACGAAGAGATGGGCGCCAGGCGTGTCAGCGGCAGCTTCCCGAGCAAAGACCCACAGGCTGTGCTGAATGCCTTGCAGGTGGTTCTCGGTTTTGAACAGCACCAGGTGCTGGGGCGCATGATCGTGGTGCGCTGATTACTTCAGCGCCGCCATGATCTTCTCGGGGCTGTATTCGCGAATCAGCGTGCCGTTCACGTCCACAAACGGAATCCCGCCGCCGCCCAACGCCTCATACGTCTTGCGCGCCTGGGCGTCTTTCTCGATATCGAACGCCTGGTAGGGGATGCCTTTCTGGTCCAGGAAACGGCGGATCTGCTTGCAGTACCCGCACCACGCGGTGGCATACAGCACCACGCGCGCCGAAGCGCGCACTTGTTCAGGGGCTACCTGCGATGGGTTGAACACCCGCTCGATCTTGCCCCAGTTCTGGATCACCACCACCACCAGCAATACCAGCAGGACTTTCTTGAAGACCCCGCCCAGCATCAGTTACGGCGCTTGAGCTGGTCGGTCAGCTGGGTCGGCAGGCCCTTGATGATCAAGGTGCCGGCGGCTTCGTCGTACTCGATCTTGTCCCCCAGCAGGTGTGCTTCAAAGCTGATGGACAGGCCCTCGGCGCGGCCGGTGAAGCGACGGAACTGGTTGAGGGTGCGTTTATCCGCCGGAATCTCCGGCGAGAGGCCGTAATCCTTGTTGCGGATATGGTCGTAGAACGCCTTTGGCCGATCTTCATCGATCAACCCCGAGAGTTCTTCCAGGCCCATGGGTTCGCCAAGCTTGGCCTGGCTGCTGGCGTAGTCCACCAGGGTCTTGGTCTTTTCGCGGGCGGATTCGTCGGGCAGGTCTTCGCTTTCAACGAAGTCGCTGAAGGCCTTGAGCAGGGTGCGGGTCTCTCCTGGGCCGTCGACGCCTTCCTGGCAGCCGATGAAGTCGCGGAAGTATTCCGACACCTTCTTGCCGTTCTTGCCCTTGATAAACGAGATGTACTGCTTGGACTGCTTGTTGTTCTGCCATTCGGACACGTTGATCCGCGCCGCCAGGTGCAGTTGGCCCAAGTCCAGGTGACGGGACGGGGTCACGTCCAGCTCGTCGGTCACCGCCACGCCTTCGCTGTGGTGCAGCAGGGCGATGGCCAGGTAGTCGGTCATGCCTTGTTGGTAGTGGGCGAACAGCACGTGGCCGCCGGTGGAAAGGTTGGATTCTTCCATCAGCTTCTGCAGGTGCTCGACTGCGGTGCGGCTGAAGGTGGTGAAATCCTGCCCACCGTCGAAATACTCCTTCAACCAGCCGCTGAACGGGTGCGCGCCCGACTCGGCATGGAAGAAACCCCAGGCCTTGCCTTGTTTGGCGTTGTAGCTCTCGTTGAGGTCGGCAAGCATGTTCTCGATGGCGGCCGACTCGGCAAGCTCGGAGTCGCGGGCATGGAGAACTGCAGGTGTGCCGTCGGGTTTTTTGTCGATCAGGTGGACGATGCAATGACGGATCGGCATAGGCTTCTCGGCTGGTTGAGAGGGGAGCGGTGGGCCTCCCCGAAAAGTCGCCAAGTGTACCGCACCATTGGCCAAGACGTGCTTCGAAGGGTGTTTTGGGCACCTTCCGACGGGGCATATGCCTTTTTTTCACGGTTTAGAGCGATAAAGCTGACCAAATGGGTAGGTAGAGGCGGATATTTCCCCGTCTCTGTGCTAGTTTTGCCCCGTCTTACGCCAAGTCTCGGCGATAAGCGTGCATTCAGCATCTGTCAGGTCGAACCAATCCCCGTTTCAAGCATCTATAACCGCGATCTCCGTGGTTATAAGCCTGGGGTGCCAGGCCATGACGGTCGGGCTCGACGGCTGACACTGCACTCTGCAATCCATATGAATTTGATAGGGAAGGAACACCACAATGGCTATTACTAAAGACCAACTGATCGCTGACCTGGCTGAAGCAGTAGACGCACCAAAAACTACCGTGCGCGCTCTGCTGGACCAACTGAGCCAAGTTGTTGCTGACCAGCTGGAAACCGTCGGCGAAATCACTCTGCCAGGCATTGGCAAACTGAAAGTGACCGAGCGTCCTGCCCGTACTGGCCGTAACCCTTCGACTGGCGCCCCCATCGAAATCGCTGCCAAGAAAGTTATCAAGCTGGTTGTGGCCAAAGGCCTGACCGACGCTGTTAACAAGTAAGCCGCAGCAAAAAAAACCGTGCTCCGGAGCGATCCGGGCACGGTTTTTTGTTGCCTGCAATTTGTGCCTAGCGCACCCAGCGCTGGCGCCAGATCTGCTGCTCGTTCTTGGTCTGGAAGGTCCAGGCCACGAAGCGACTCTGCTTCTGTCCCTGGGACATCTCCACCACCTGGCTTTCCAGCACGCCGGCTTTTTTCAACGCCGTCTCGATCGCGGGCAAGTTCGACGCTTTTGACACCAGGCAACTGAACCACAACACCTTGTGGGCAAAATGCGCACTTTCAGCGATCAGTTGCGTCACAAAGCGCGCCTCGCCACCTTCACACCACAGTTCAGCCGATTGGCCACCGAAGTTCAGCACCGGCAACTTGCGCTTGGGATCGGCCTTGCCCAGGGCGCGCCATTTGCGTTCGCTGCCCTTGGTGGCTTCGTCCATGGAGGCATGGAACGGCGGGTTGCACATCGTCAGGTCGAAGCGCTCACCCGGCTCCAGCAAGCCCAGCAGGATCTGCTTGGGGTTGGTTTGCTGGCGCAACTGGATGACCTTGCTCAGGTCGTTGGACTGCACGATGGCCTTGGCCGCGGCCACGGCGATAGGGTCGACCTCGGAGCCGAGGAAGTTCCAGCGGTATTCCATGTAGCCAATCAGCGGGTAGACGCAGTTGGCGCCCATGCCGATGTCCAGCACCTTGACGATCGAACCGCGCGGGATCTTGCCGTCATTGGTGCTGGCCAGCAGGTCGGCGAGGAAGTGTACGTAGTCCGCACGCCCCGGCACTGGTGGGCACAGATAGTCGGCCGGGATGTCCCAATGCTGGATGCCGTAGAACGCCTTCAGCAGCGCCCGGTTGAACACCCGCACCGCATCCGGGCTGGCGAAGTCGATGCTTTCCTTGCCGTACGGGTTGATGATCACGAATTGCGCCAGTTCTGGCGTGGTCTTGATCAGCGCCGGGAAGTCGTAGCGGCCTGTGTGGCGGTTGCGCGGATGCAGGGTGGCCTCTTTGCGCGGCACCACGGGTTTGGCCGTGGCTGCGGTTTTAGGCTTCTTGCGCGGAGGTTTTGGCGTGCTGGGGGCGGTCATTGGCTGCGTCGATTCTGAGGCTGTTTCAAAAGTGGCAGGTATTGTCACACATATACCGCTACCGCGTGTCGTAGTGGGAAGGGTTACTCGTGGACCCAAACCGGCGCACTCATGCGCAAGCCTCCCCCTGTGGTGGAGGCTTGCCGGTTTTGGTTGAGGGTGTTCATCTTCCAATGCACTTAGCTCTTCATGTGCTTGTCATGAGGTCCGGACGTCGGAATGGGTTGGGTACGTAGGTGGTCGCTGTACCTTCGAATTGTTGCCTTCCCCAAGCAGAACTGAATGACAAAAAGCTTCCAGAGTTCGTCTTGAGGCCGCTGTTCAAAATGTGCTCCCGAATGTGGCTATCAGAAATTTTTTCATCGTTCAAAATGGACATGAGCTTGTCGAAGCCAAGCCGATTACTATCTATTTCTCCCGCAGGCAGGTTCTGGTTAATGCGCACATGAATATGAAGGCCGGCCGTCCGGTTTCCGTAGATCGGGCTGTGCAGGTAAATATCGACTTTTTCTTTGTCAGGCTGGACCCCGTATACATCCTGCAAGTGTTTAAGGCTCATTTCCTTGAACTCATTGAGCATCGGAATATGTTTTTTTTGCAGGTCAATCGGGTTGACAATAAAAGATGAGTCAGTTCGTTTGTTATACGCAGCGATGGTCTCACGACTTTCAGGACCTTCAGCCCGCTGGGTGTTTACGCCAAAGAGTTTATTGAACGGTTCTTTGCCTTCAAAAACACCAGGCGGGACCCAATAGCCGACCAAGGCAAACCCACCCGTGTTGCGGGTACTTGCCAGAATGTCCTCCGGACGCTCAAAGGATTCGGATTTTCCGGGGACATATTTTGTATTGGGCATTAAAAACATGCCGCCCTCTGTGGAAAAGTGGGTGGCAGGAAACTGTTCTGGGTGCTGTTGGAATGCCTTTGCCTTCGGGTCGTCCTCTTTAGTAAAGAAGTTATAGATGAACGTTGGCAGTATTTCATTGTTGGCATAACGTGAAATGCGTTCTTGCATGCCTTCAGGGGGCACCAAGCCTATTTCTGGACAATTATATTTGGCCGCGGATTTTTTTGATATTTGAATACTGTTGGGGTCGTTTTCTCTATTGATCAAGGGGTGTGGAGATAGCGTAAGGCTTTGCTTGCTGACAGCGAGGGCTGGATTTTTGAAAACATTCGGGACAGTTAAAAACTCAATGCCATTATCTCTGGCTCTTTCCATTTTTGCGGCGATATTATAGGAGATGAAATGTTTATTCTTGGTTTGTGGGAAGTCGGTGAGTCTCCCATTGCTTTCCAACTGCTCGATCAGAGTCCGGTTATGGGGGAAATGATTCAAATGACTGTCGGGGGCGATGACAGTCGGATTCGGATTTGACTGACCAATAGGCAAATTCCGCAGGTCCTCTTCAAGGGGGTGGCGCCCTTGATTGACTCGCACATGTACATGAAGGCCGCACGAATCCATATCGTATACAGGACTGTGAGTGAATATCTCAACTTTTTCTTTCTCAGGATCCGTTTGATATACGTCCTTCAAAACCTTATTGACGGTACTGGTCAGCTCTTCAAGCAAGGGGATGTGTTTGCGCTCCAAGTTCACAGGTACCGATAGAAATCTGTTTCCGGTTCTCTGGAGGTATTGTTGATTAGACTCGGTATTGAAATCCCTGTCCTGTCGGTTTGGCGGCAGATGCCCGCGTTCTTCGAATGCAGGTGAAGATTCTGGAATCTTTACGTGTGGAAATAATTTTTGGAAGGTAGGGTAACGTTCATAGGTTCCTGGGGGAATCCAGTAGCAAACCAACCCGAAGCCATTCTTGCCACGTGTCTTTTCAAGTAACGCAGTGGCGTCATCCGTATACGTTTTGCCACGTTCAGGAATGTTGCTGGGGTTTGGCGATATCAGGAAACCGCCTAGTTGAGGGTCAAAGGACGTGGTCGAAAACTGTTCGGGCCGTGCTCCAAACCCCTCAGTCCTTCCTCCTGGCTCCCCGCGCAAGAATGCATCGATAAAGCCCGGGACACCGCCCCAGCCCTCTTTGTTGTCGTATAACTTGAAGAGCGCCTGGGTATTCGGAGGGGTGAGTAACGCCAGTTGATTGATATTGCACTTCTTCGCCGCTTTTTCAGTGCAAACAGGGCCTTTGGGTTTATTCCAGTTTCGTAAGTAAGCGAGGTCATATTTGTCATGGGTCTTAGGGTAGTTACGAGGGTCCTTTGCCTCTGGCGTATGTAACCGGTCTTTTTCGTCATGAGTAATAGTGTGCTCTGTTTCCCAGCTGCGAAATGTTTGGCTTTTAATGGCGGGGTTTTTGTCTGCGGCGCTGGGAAGCGAGAGACTATCATGCTCAATGTAAGTGTTTTTTGCAGATGCCGGCGATAACGATGAAATATTATTCGGGATGACTGGCATGAGGGGATTCCTGTATTGGACGAGGAAAGTAAAGCCCCTTTGACTTTAGGAAGGTTGGAGGGAGGAATCCTGATCAGAATCTTTCATGGAGTGCAAATTTTTTTGTAAGTATTTTTGCTTCAAGGAACCAAGTTATGAAGGTTCTTTATGCCAGTGTCCCACTTACTTCTCCTATAGACACGCAGGCCTCCAATATGGCTACGCAATGCGTTGTGTGGCGACGGTTATAAAACTTATATCTTGAAGTTATAAGTGGTGGCTTTATCCTCTCTATAATCATTATGCTCGCAAGTGCTAAGTTGATCGCTTTAATAGCGTCGGCGGACGTCATTAGGAACAGTGATCCGCTTGGGGACGTGAAGAGAGTTAATTTAATGGCCTGAGGAGGCGTATTGCATTTGATCTTCATAAAAAAAGAGACCCGAAGGTCTCTTTTTTCACACGGTTTGATCCTTACAGGCTGGAAATCCGCGCATGTTGCTCCGCCAGTTTGCCCAGGGCCTGTTCGGCCTCGGCCAGCTTGGCGCGTTCCTTCTCGATCACTTCAGCCGGCGCCTTGTCGACGAACGCCGCGTTGGACAGCTTGCCACCCACCCGCTGCACTTCGCCTTGCAGGCGTGCGATTTCCTTGTCGAGGCGGGCCAGTTCGGCACCCTTGTCGATCAGGCCGGCCATTGGCACCAGCACTTCCATCTCGCCAACCAGTGCGGTGGCGGACAGCGGTGCTTCTTCGCCGGCCGCCAATACGGTGATCGACTCCAGCTTCGCCAGCTTCTTGAGCAGCGCATCGTTCTCGGCGAGACGACGCAGGTCCTCGGCACTGGCGTTCTTCACGAACACCGCCAATGGCTTGCCAGGCCCGATGTTCATTTCGGCACGGATGTTACGCGTGCCCATCATCAGGGTCTTGAGCCATTCGATATCGCTTTCGGCCGCCTCATCGATGCGCGCTTCGTTGGCTACCGGCCAGGGTTGCAGCATGATGGTCTTGCCTTCGATACCCGCCAGTGGCGCCAGGCGCTGCCAGATTTCTTCGGTGATGAACGGCATGAACGGGTGCGCCAGGCGCAGCGCGACTTCGAGTACGCGCACCAGGGTGCGACGGGTGCCGCGCTGGCGTTCGATCGGGGCGTTCTCGTCCCACAGCACAGGCTTGGACAGTTCCAGGTACCAGTCGCAATACTGGTTCCAGATGAACTCATACAGGGCCTGTGCGGCCAAGTCGAAACGGAACTGGTCGAGCTGGCGGGTCACTTCGGCTTCGGTGCGTTGCAGCTGCGAGATGATCCAGCGATCGGCCAGGCTCAGTTCGACGGCTTCGCCGTTCTGGCCGCAGTCTTCGCCTTTATCCAGCACGTAGCGCGCCGCGTTCCAGATCTTGTTGCAGAAGTTGCGATAGCCTTCGACACGGCCCATGTCGAACTTGATGTCGCGACCGGTGGATGCCAGCGAGCAGAAGGTGAAGCGCAGGGCGTCGGTGCCGTAGCTGGCGATGCCGTCGGCGAATTCGTCGCGGGTCTGCTTCTCGATCTTCTTCGCCAGTTTCGGCTGCATCAGGCCCGAGGTGCGTTTCTGCACCAGGGTTTCCAGGTCGATGCCGTCGATGATGTCCAGCGGGTCCAGCACGTTACCCTTGGACTTGGACATCTTCTGGCCTTGGCCATCACGTACCAGGCCGTGCACGTACACGGTCTTGAAGGGTACCTGCGGCGTGCCGTCCTCGTTTTTCACCAGGTGCATGGTCAGCATGATCATCCGGGCAACCCAGAAGAAAATGATGTCGAAGCCAGTGACCAGTACGTCGGTGGAGTGGAATTTCTTCAGGAATTCGGTCTGCTGCGGCCAGCCGAGGGTGGAGAAGGTCCACAGGCCCGAGCTGAACCAGGTGTCCAGTACGTCGTTGTCCTGTTGCAGCGCAACGCCGGCACCCAGGTTGTGCTTGGCACGCACTTCGGCTTCGTCGCGGCCTACATAGACCTTGCCCGACTCGTCGTACCAGGCCGGAATGCGGTGGCCCCACCACAGTTGACGGCTGATGCACCAATCCTGGATGTCGCGCATCCACGAGAAATACATGTTTTCGTACTGCTTGGGTACGAACTGGATGCGGCCGTCTTCCACGGCGGCAATGGCCGGTTCGGCCAGCGGCTTGGTGGAGACGTACCATTGGTCGGTCAGCCACGGCTCGATCACGGTGCCGGAGCGGTCGCCCTTCGGCACTTTCAGGCCGTGGTCGTCAACGCTCACCAGCAAACCCGCGGCGTCGAAGGCGGCAACGATCTGCTTGCGTGCTTCGAACCGGTCGAGGCCGGCGTATTCAGCCGGGATCTTGCCATCGACAGTTTCGTTCAGCGTGCCGTCCAGATTGAACACCTGGCAGGCCGGCAACACGGCAGCGTTCTTGTCGAAGATGTTCAGCAGCGGCAGGTTGTGGCGCTTGCCGACTTCGTAGTCGTTGAAATCGTGGGCCGGGGTGATTTTCACACAGCCGGTGCCGAACTCTGGGTCGCAATAGTCGTCCGCGATGATCGGGATACGGCGGCCCACCAGCGGCAGCTCGACGAACTTGCCGATCAGCGCCTGGTAGCGTTCATCATTCGGGTTAACCGCCACGGCAGCGTCGCCGAGCATGGTTTCCGGACGCGTGGTGGCGACGATCAGGTAGTCGTTGCCTTCGGCGGTCTTGGCGCCATCGGCCAGCGGATACTTGAGGTTCCACAGGAAACCTTTCTCGTCGTGGTTTTCCACTTCGAGGTCGGAAATCGCCGTGTGCAACTTGGTGTCCCAGTTGACTAGGCGCTTGCCGCGGTAGATCAAGCCGTCTTCATGCAGGCGCACGAAGGCTTCTTTCACGGCTTCCGACAGGCCATCGTCCATGGTGAAGCGTTCGCGGCTCCAGTCTACGGACGAACCGAGGCGACGGATCTGACGGCTGATATTGCCGCCGGACTGGTCCTTCCATTCCCAGATTTTTTCCAGGAATTTCTCGCGGCCCAGGTCATGACGGTTCTGGCCGGTGGCTTCGAGTTGGCGTTCCACCAGCATCTGGGTGGCGATACCGGCGTGGTCGGTGCCCGGTTGCCACAGGGTGTTGCGGCCCTGCATGCGGCGGAAACGGATCAAGGCATCCATGATCGCATTGTTGAAGCCATGGCCCATGTGCAGGCTGCCAGTGACGTTCGGTGGCGGAATCATGATGGTGTAGGAATCGCCCGCGCCTTGCGGGGCGAAATAATTCTCGGATTCCCAGGTGTTGTACCAGGAAGTTTCGATGGCGTGCGGCTGGTAGGTCTTATCCATGCGCGGCGGGACCCTAGTTGGCATTAATTCAGGAAAGCCGGCAAGTATAACGGGGCTGGGAGCTGAGGGCGAGTTGAAGACTTGTGCGAATCAAATGTGGGAGGGGGCTTGCCCCCGATGGCGGCGTGCCAGTCAACGCAGCAGTCGTTGACCCATCGCTATCGGGGGCAAGCCCCCTCCCACAGGGAGATTATGCAAGGCTCAGGACTGGTACTGGCTGAGCAGCCGCTCCATCCGCGCATCCAGTCGCCGCTTGATCTCGGTTTCGATGTGCGGGGCAAAGTCGTCGATCACGTCCTGCATGATCAGTTGTGCGGCGGCGCGCAGTTCGTTGTCCAGGTGCAGTAGCAGGGCGTCGGGCCCTTTTTCAGCGGGGGCAGGTGCGACGGCGGGTGCTTCGACAACCGGCTCCGGCGCGACAGGTTTGCCGCCGACCATGTCGAACAGCAGCGGAATCTGTACCTCGCCCTCGACCGTTTCGGTCAACAGCGGCGGTTGCAAGTCATCATCACCCAGTAACTGACGGATCGACTCCAGGTCGTCCAGCAGGTGGTCATCTTTTTTCAGCGAGTTTGGCGTGTCCATCATTTACTCAAAGTCGTTGTAGCCGGTGATCTTGGAGAGGATAGCCCTGTTCGCGGTAGAAACGGAAACTCTCCCGCGCGGCCTGACGAATAGCCGGATCTTCCACCACCACCTCGGCCACACGGGCAAACGCCTTGGCGAACGGCGGCACTTTCAGGTCCAGGTTGACCAACAGGTCATGGTGATCGCCGCAACTGTCGCCCAAACCGAGCACCACCAGCCCTTCAGGTTCAGACTCGGCGGGGCCGTGGGGTACGAAGCTTTCGCCCTTGAAGCGCCACAGGCGGGCATCCAGCTCATCGCGTTGGGCAGCATCGCTGCAATGCAGGTAGATGCGGTGGCCCATGCGCCAGGCTTTTTCGGTGAGTTTGCAGGCAAAGTCCAGGCGCGCGAGCGGATCGGCGCTGGGCAGTATGTAGAAGTCGACTTGGGTCATTGCGGTTCCCGAGACCGAGGCGACATAAGCGTCGCCCCGGAATCTTCAGTTTCAGGCCTTGGCGCGATCCAGCAGGTACTGGGTCAGCAGCGGCACCGGACGGCCAGTGGCGCCCTTGTCCTTGCCGCCGCTGGTCCAGGCCGTGCCGGCGATGTCCAGGTGCGCCCAGTTGAAGTTCTTGGCAAAACGCGACAGGAAGCAAGCCGCGGTGATGGTGCCGGCTTTCGGGCCACCGATGTTGGCGATGTCGGCGAACGGGCTGTCCAGCTGTTCCTGGTACTCATCGAACAGCGGCAATTGCCAGGCGCGGTCGTCGGCGGCTTTACCGGCGCTGAGCAATTGCTCGATCAGCTCGTCGCTGTTACCCAGCAGGCCGGAGGTGTGGGAGCCGAGGGCGACGATGCACGCGCCGGTCAGGGTGGCGATGTCGATCACAGCCTGCGGCTTGAAGCGCTCGGCGTAGGTCAGGGCATCGCACAGCACCAGGCGACCTTCGGCGTCGGTGTTGAGGATTTCGACGGTCTGGCCGCTCAGGGTGGTGACGATGTCGCCCGGACGGGTCGCGCCACCGCTCGGCATGTTCTCGGCACAGGCCAGGATGCACACCAGGTTGATCGGCAGCTTGAGTTCCAGCACGGCACGCAGGGTGCCGAACACGCTGGCGGCGCCGCCCATGTCGTACTTCATCTCGTCCATGCCCAGGCCCGGCTTGAGGCTGATGCCGCCGGTGTCGAAGGTGATGCCTTTACCCACCAGGGCGTAAGGTTTCTCGGACTTCTTGCCGCCGTTGTATTGCATCACGATCAGGCGTGGCGGCTGGTCGCTGCCCTGGCCCACGGCATAGAACGAGCCCATGCCCAGTTCCTTGATCTTCTTCTCGTCGAACACTTCGACTTTCAGGCCCTTGAACTCTTTGCCCAGCGCCTTGGCCTGTTCGCCGAGGAAAGTCGGGTGGCAGATGTTCGGCGGCAGGTTGCCCAGGTCACGGGTGAACGACATGCCGTTGGCGATGGCCGTGGCGTGGGTCACGGCGCGCTGGACTTCAGCCTGGGCGGCCTTGATGGTCAGCAGGGTGATTTTCTTCAGGGCGCGGGGTTCGGTCTTGGTGCTCTTGAACTGGTCGAAGATATAGCCGCCGTCCACCAGGCTCTCGGCCAGCAGGCGGGTCTTGCCGTAGCTGTCACGGCCTTTGACCACGACTTCGTCGAGGGCCAGCGTCGCGTCGCTGCCGCCCAGGCCCTTGAGGGTGCCGAGGATGCCGCTGATGATCTTGCGGAACGGACGGTCACCCAGTTCGGCGTCCTTGCCCACGCCCACCAGCAATACGCGGTCGGCTTTCAGGTTGGGCAGGCTTTGCAGCAGCAGGCTCTGGCCGACTTTGCCGGCCAGGTCGCCGCGCTTGAGCACCGCGCTGATGGCGCCGCCGCTGAGTTCGTCGAGTTGCCTGGCGGCCACGCCGAGCTTGCGGCCTTCGCCGATGGCGACCACGAGGGTGGCGGTTTTCAACGTTTCGGGGCTAACGCTTTTTACAACCAGTTCCATTTTCGGGTCCCTTATAAAGGTCGGTTAGCCAGGAGTCTGTACTCCGGCTTTAATACCAGGCAGCCGTGTAAGCCGCCGGCGACAAAGGCCGCAGTTTGAACCTCGCCGACGGAGCCTGACAACCCTTGGTGCACGCTTTGTGCGTGTGCACGAGCAAGCTCCGTGACAGGCGCGGTCAATCACAGGATAATGCGCCATCTTTTTAGCCGGCCCTGTGTAAATGGGCTGTCTCGGTATGCTTGCTTGTTTGGCCGCCTTAGCCTGACAACCCTGGAGTGTCTGGTTTGATCGTCTTCCGTTATCTGTCCCGCGAAGTCCTGTTGACCCTGAGTGCCGTGAGTGCGGTGCTGCTGGTCATCATCATGAGTGGTCGTTTCGTCAAATACCTGGCCCAGGCTGCCTCCGGCGCCCTCGACCCGGGTTCGCTGTTCCTGATCATGGGCTTTCGCCTGCCGGGCTTCCTGCAGTTGATCCTGCCGTTGGGCCTGTTCCTCGGGATACTGCTGGCCTATGGCCGCCTGTACCTCGAAAGCGAAATGACCGTGCTCTCGGCCACCGGCATGAGCCAGCAGCGCCTGCTGGGCATGACCATGATCCCGGCCGCCGGCATCGCGCTGATCGTTGCCTGGCTGAGCCTGAGTCTGGCGCCCCAGGGTGCCCTGCAGTTCCAGCTGGTGCTGAACAAGCAGGACGCGATGACCGAGTTCGACACCCTCGAGCCCGGTCGCTTCCAGGCGCTCAATGACGGTTCCCGGGTGACCTACACCGAAACCCTGACCGACGACCGCGCCAACCTGGGCGGTGTGTTCATCTCCGAGAAGCGCCTGGGCCAGGACAAGAAAGACCGTGGCATTTCCGTGCTGGTGGCCGATTCGGGGCGCCAGGAAGTCCGTCCTGATGGCAGCCGCTACCTGATCCTGGAAAATGGCTACCGCTATGACGGCAGCCCGGGCATGGCCGATTACCGCGCGATCAAGTACGACACCTATGGCGTGATGCTGGCTCGTCCGGACATCAGCGACGAAGTCACCGACCGTGATGCCATCCCGACGACTGATCTGTGGGGCAGCAAGGAACTGCGTTCCATCGCCGAGTTGCAATGGCGACTCTCCCTGCCGCTGCTGGTGTTCATCGTGACCTTGATGGCTGTGCCGCTGTCTCGCGTCAACCCGCGCCAGGGCCGCTTCCTCAAGCTGTTGCCGGCAATCCTGCTGTACATGGCCTACCTGACCATCCTGATTTCCGCCCGTACCTCCCTGGAGAAGGGCAAGTTGTCGCCGACCCTGGGCCTGTGGGTGGTGCACGGGATGTTCCTGGTGATCGGCCTGGGGCTGCTCTACTGGGAACCGATCCGTTTGAAACTGAAGAGCCGTCGTGGCCAGAAGGAGTTGGCTCGTGGCTAAGCTCGATCGCTACATTGGTAGCAGCGTACTGATCGCCATCCTGGCGGTACTGGGCATCATCCTCGGGCTGGCGTCGTTGTTCGCCTTCATCGATGAAGTGAGTAATGTCAGCGACACCTACACCGTGTGGGACGTGCTGAGCTACGTGGCCCTCACCGCGCCGCGTCGCCTCTATGACATGATGCCGATGGCCGCGCTGATCGGCTGCCTGATCGGGCTGGGCAGCCTGGCCAGTAATAGCGAACTGACCATCATGCGCGCTGCCGGCGTGTCCATTGGTCGTATCGTCTGGGCGGTGATGAAGCCCATGCTGCTGCTGATGGCCTGCAGCGTGCTGATCGGCGAATACGTCGCGCCACCAGCCGAAACCACTGCCCAGGCCAATCGCGCCCTGGCCCAGGGGTCAGGCGATGCGCAAAGCTCCAAGCATGGTCTGTGGCACCGCCAGGGCGATGAGTTCATCCACATCAACGCCGTGCAGCCCGGCGGACTGTTGATTGGTGTGACCCGTTATACGTTCGACAAGGAGCGTCACCTGCTGGAGTCCAGCTTCGCCAAACGTGCGCAGTACGGTGGCGAAAAGTGGCAACTCAGCGATGTAACCACCACCTACTTCCGCAATATTGGCCAAGGCACCAAGGCCAGCACCGAAGTGATCAACGTACCGAGCCAGGAATGGGATATCGCCCTCAAGCCGGAGTTGCTGAATACCGTGGTGATGATTCCGGAAAGCCTGCCGATCTCCGGGTTGTGGGGCTATATCCACTATCTGAAGGACCAGGGCCTGAACAACGGCCGCTACTGGCTGGCATTTTGGGTCAAGGTGTTGCAACCGGTGGTGACCGCCGCGCTGGTGTTGATGGCGATTTCCTTCATTTTCGGCCCGCTGCGTTCGGTGACCCTGGGCCAGCGTGTATTCACGGGTGTGCTGGTGGGCTTCACCTTCCGCATCGCCCAGGACCTGCTTGGCCCTTCGAGCCTGGTGTTTGGCTTCTCGCCGCTGTTTGCGGTGCTGGTGCCCACCGGCATCTGCGCCCTGGCCGGGTTCTGGCTGTTGCGTCGAGCTGGCTGATGTCGCGCTTATGATCAAAAAATGCCCCGGTCGAGAGATCGGGGCATTTTTGTTCTGGTCAGCAAAGATGACGTCTGGCCTGAGCATCAGGTACAATTCCCGGCTATTTTTCAGCGGGCAATCTGCCTGCAGCCTTTTTGAGTGTTGATCCGTGAGTGATTTGAGTCATATCCGCAATTTCTCCATCATCGCCCACATTGACCATGGCAAGTCGACGCTGGCCGACCGGTTTATCCAAATGTGCGGTGGCCTTGCCGAGCGCGAAATGGAAGCCCAGGTCCTGGACTCCATGGACCTCGAACGCGAGCGCGGCATCACCATCAAGGCCCACAGCGTTACTCTGTATTACAAGGCCAAAGACGGTATCACCTACCAGCTGAACTTCATTGACACCCCGGGCCACGTCGACTTCACCTACGAAGTCAGCCGTTCCCTGGCGGCCTGTGAAGGTGCCCTGCTGGTGGTGGACGCCGGCCAGGGCGTGGAGGCGCAGTCGGTTGCCAACTGCTACACCGCGATCGAGCAGGGCCTGGAAGTCATGCCCGTGCTGAACAAGATCGACCTGCCCCAGGCCGAGCCTGAGCGCGTCAAGGAAGAGATCGAGAAGATCATCGGCATCGACGCCACCGACGCCGTCACCTGCAGCGCCAAGACCGGCCTGGGTGTCGACGAAGTGCTCGAGCGCCTGGTGCACACCATCCCTGCGCCGACCGGCAACTACGAAGATCCGCTGCAAGCGTTGATCATCGACTCCTGGTTCGACAACTACCTGGGCGTTGTCTCCCTGGTGCGCGTGCGCCATGGCCGCGTGAAGAAGGGCGACAAGATCCTGGTCAAGTCCACCGGCAAGATCCACCTGGTGGACAGCGTCGGGGTATTCAACCCCAAGCACACCGCGACCGTTGATCTGAAAGCCGGTGAAGTGGGCTTCATCATCGCCGGTATCAAGGATATTCACGGCGCACCGGTAGGTGACACCCTGACGCTGAGCTCCACGCCGGACGTCGACGTGCTGCCAGGCTTCAAGCGCATCCAGCCGCAGGTCTACGCCGGCCTGTTCCCGGTCAGCTCCGACGATTTCGAAGACTTCCGCGAAGCCCTGCAGAAGCTGACCCTCAACGACTCGTCGTTGCAGTACACCCCGGAAAGCTCCGACGCCCTGGGCTTCGGCTTCCGTTGCGGGTTCCTGGGCATGCTGCACATGGAAATCATCCAGGAGCGCCTCGAGCGCGAATACGACCTGGACCTGATCACCACTGCGCCGACCGTTATTTTTGAGTTGTTGCTGAAAACCGGTGAAACGATTTACGTCGACAACCCGTCCAAGCTTCCGGATCTCTCGGCGATCGAAGACATGCGCGAGCCGATCGTGCGCGCCAATATCCTGGTGCCGCAGGAACACTTGGGCAACGTTATCACCCTGTGCATCGAGAAACGTGGCGTACAGCGCGACATGCTGTTCCTCGGCACCCAGGTCCAAGTGACCTACGACATGCCGATGAACGAGGTGGTGCTGGACTTCTTCGACCGTCTCAAATCCACCAGTCGCGGCTATGCTTCGCTGGATTACCATTTCGACCGTTACCAATCGGCTAATCTGGTGAAACTGGATGTGCTGATCAACGGCGACAAGGTCGATGCCCTGGCACTGATCGTGCACAAGGACAACGCGCACTACAAAGGTCGCCAGTTGACCGAGAAGATGAAAGAACTGATCCCGCGCCAGATGTTCGACGTCGCGATCCAGGCCGCCATTGGCGGGCAGATCATTGCGCGGACCTCCGTCAAGGCACTCAGAAAGAACGTACTGGCCAAATGCTACGGCGGTGACGTAAGCCGTAAGCGCAAGCTGCTTGAGAAGCAAAAGGCCGGTAAAAAACGCATGAAGCAAGTAGGTAACGTGGAAGTTCCACAAGAAGCCTTCCTTGCGGTGCTCAGGTTGGATAGTTAGGTCCTATGTCGCTAAATTTCCCGCTGTTGCTGGTCATCGCCGTTGCCGTTTGCGGTCTCCTGGCGTTGCTCGATCTGGTGTTCTTCGCCCCGCGTCGGCGGGCGGCTATCGCGGCCTATCAGGGCAGCGTCAGCCAGCCCGATGGCGTGGTGATCGAGAAGCTGAACAAAGAGCCTTTGCTGGTTGAATACGGCAAGTCGTTCTTCCCGGTGTTGTTCATCGTGCTGGTGCTGCGTTCTTTCCTGGTGGAGCCGTTTCAGATCCCGTCGGGGTCGATGAAGCCTACCCTGGACGTGGGCGACTTCATCCTGGTGAACAAGTTTTCCTACGGCATTCGCCTGCCGGTGATCGACAAGAAGGTCATCGAAGTCGGTGACCCGCAGCGCGGCGATGTGATGGTGTTCCGCTACCCGAGCGACCCGAATGTCAACTACATCAAGCGTGTGGTTGGTCTGCCGGGCGACGTGATTCGCTACACCAGTGACAAGCGCCTGTTCATCAATGGTGAGTCGGTGGCTGAAAAGCTGCTGGGTTCCGAGCCGAACAGCCTGGGCAGCGCCGAGCTGTACCAGGAAAAACTCGGTGCGGTGGAGCACGAAATCCGCAAGGAAATGAGCCGCTACCGTGCCCAGCCTGATGGGCAGTGGAAGGTTCCGGCCGGGCACTACTTCATGATGGGCGACAACCGCGACAACTCCAATGACAGCCGGTACTGGGATGACCCCAACATTCCCAAGGACCTGCTGGGCATGGTTCCCGACCAGAATATCGTCGGCAAGGCCTTTGCGGTCTGGATGAGCTGGCCGGAACCCAAACTCAGCCACCTGCCGAACTTCTCGCGGATCGGGCTGATCAAGTAATACAGGCGGCGCTGTGATCACAGCGCCGAATGCTTTTCTGGGGTGGGGACAAATCGGTCCTGCCTCATGCGGCACCAACCAGGATTTGAATTTGAACACTGCGTCAATCGTCGATGGCCGCCGGTGCCACCAACTAGATATGGATAAACCGTGACCGTTTCTCTAGCACGTCTCGAGCGCCAGCTCGGCTACACCTTCAAGGACCAGGAACTGATGGTCCTTGCCCTCACACACCGCAGCTTTGCCGGGCGTAACAACGAGCGCCTGGAATTCCTCGGTGATGCCATCCTCAACTTCGTCGCCGGTGAGGCGCTGTTCGAGCGCTTCCCCCAAGCCCGTGAAGGCCAGTTGTCGCGCCTGCGTGCGCGCCTGGTGAAGGGCGAGACCCTGGCCGTGCTGGCCCGTGGCTTTGGCCTGGGCGAGTACCTGCGCCTGGGGTCCGGCGAGTTGAAGAGTGGCGGTTTTCGTCGCGAGTCGATCCTGGCCGATGCCCTTGAAGCGCTGATCGGTGCCATCTACCTCGATGCCGGCATGGAAGCCGCCAAGGAACGTGTCACTGCCTGGCTGACTTCCGAGATCGAAAGCCTCACGCTGGTCGACACCAACAAAGATCCCAAGACCCGCCTGCAGGAATTTTTGCAGTCCCGCGGGTGCGAACTGCCACGCTACGAAGTGGTGGATATCCAGGGTGAGCCCCATTGCCGCGTGTTCTTCGTGGAATGTGAAATCACCTTACTGAACGAAAAAAGCCGAGGTCAGGGTGTGAGCCGCCGTATTGCCGAACAGGTAGCGGCCGCCGCAGCACTGATTGCCCTGGGCGTGGAGAATGGCCATGACTGATTCAACCGCAACACGCTGTGGCTATGTTGCCATCGTCGGCCGCCCGAACGTGGGCAAGTCCACGTTGCTCAACCACATCCTTGGCCAGAAGCTGGCGATCACCTCGCGCAAGCCGCAGACCACCCGCCACAACATGCTGGGCATCAAGACCGAAGGCACCGTGCAAGCGGTCTACGTCGACACCCCAGGCATGCACAAAGGTGGCGAGAAAGCCCTGAACCGCTACATGAACAAGACCGCTTCGGCGGCGTTGAAAGACGTCGACGTGGTGATCTTCGTGGTCGACCGCACCAAGTGGACCGACGAAGACCAGATGGTCCTGGAGCGCGTGCAGTACGTCACCGGCCCGTTGATCGTCGCGCTGAACAAGACCGACCGTATCGAAGACAAAGCCGAGCTGATGCCGCACTTGAGCTGGCTGCAGGAACAACTGCCGAACGCCCAGATCATCCCGATTTCGGCCCAGCATGGCCACAACCTCGATGCCTTGGAGCGCGTGATCGCCGAGCACCTGCCGGAGAACGAGCACTTCTTCCCGGAAGACCAGATCACCGACCGCAGCAGCCGTTTCCTCGCCGCTGAACTGGTGCGCGAGAAAATCATGCGCCAGATGGGCGCGGAGCTGCCGTACCAGATCACCGTGGAAATCGAAGAGTTCAAGCAGCAGGGCAAGACCTTGCACATCCATGCGCTGATCCTCGTCGAGCGTGACGGTCAGAAGAAAATCATCATTGGCGACAAGGGCGAGCGTATCAAGCGCATCGGCACCGAGGCGCGCAAGGACATGGAATTGCTGTTCGATTCCAAGATCATGCTGAACCTGTGGGTGAAGGTGAAGGGCGGCTGGTCCGATGACGAGCGTGCACTGCGTTCCCTGGGCTATGGCGACCTGTAAGGTCCTGAATGCACCGCGGGCTGAAAATGTGGGAGGGGGCTTGCCCCCGATAGCGGTGGGTCAGTTGACAAATAAGTGACTGACACACTGCCATCGGGGGCAAGCCCCCTCCCACATTAGGTTTGTGTCGTTTTCAAAAGTGCATTCCAGCAGTGAGCAGCCATGTCCCAATCCCCACCCCCAAGCCAACTTGCCTACGTCCTGCACAGCCGCGCCTACCGCGAGACCAGCGCCCTGGTGGACTTCCTCACGCCCCAAGGCCGCCTGCGCGCCGTCTTGCGCAGTGCACGGGGCAAGGCGGGCACGTTGGCGCGGCCGTTCGTGGCCTTGGACGTGGAGTTTCGCGGCAAGGGTGAGCTGAAAAACGTCGGCCGCATGGAAAGCGTGGGTACCTCGGCCTGGCTCAACGGCGATGCACTGTTCAGTGGCCTTTACCTCAATGAACTGCTGATCCGCCTGCTCCCCGCCGAAGACCCGCACCCGGCAGTATTCGATCACTACGCTGCCACCTTGCTCGCCCTGGCCGAAGGCCGTCCCCTGGAACCCTTGCTGCGTGCGTTCGAATGGCGCCTGCTCGACGACCTGGGCTACGGCTTCGAACTGGCCAACGACCTGCACGGCGAGCCCATCGCCGCCGATGGTATGTATCGCCTGCAAGTGGACGCCGGCCTGGAGCGCGTGTACCTGCTGCAACCTGGCCTGTTCCAGGGCACCGAGCTGCTGGCCATGAGCGAAGCGGACTGGACGGCGCCCGGCGCCTTGTCCGCCGCCAAGCGCCTGATGCGCCAGGCCCTGGCCGTGCACCTGGGCGGACGGCCGCTGGTCAGCCGCGAGTTGTTTCGAAAGCCCTGACAACCCCGTGTATGCTGTGCGGCGTTTCTTTCCCTTTTCAGGAGCGCTTCCGTGAGCACCAGCAATCGCATTCTTCTTGGCGTCAACATCGACCACGTCGCCACCCTGCGCCAGGCCCGGGGCACCCGTTACCCTGACCCGGTCAAGGCCGCGCTGGACGCCGAAGAAGCGGGCGCCGACGGCATCACCGTGCACCTGCGCGAAGACCGCCGCCACATCCAGGAGCGCGACGTGCTGCTGCTCAAGGATGTGCTGCAAACCCGCATGAATTTCGAAATGGGCGTTACCGAAGAAATGATGCAGTTCGCCGAGCGCATCCGCCCGGCACACATCTGCCTGGTGCCGGAAACCCGCCAGGAGCTGACCACCGAAGGCGGCCTCGACGTGGCCGGCCAGGAAGCGCGGATCAAAGCCGCCGTGGAGCGCCTGTCGAAGATCGGCAGTGAAGTCTCGCTGTTCATCGACGCCGACGAGCGCCAGATCGAAGCCTCGCGTCGTGTCGGTGCACCGGCGATCGAACTGCACACCGGCCGCTACGCCGACGCCACCACGCCCACCGAAGTGGCCGAGGAACTGCAACGCATCATCGACGGTGTGAGCTGCGGCCTCAAGCAAGGCCTGATCGTCAACGCCGGCCATGGCCTGCATTACCATAACGTCGAAGCCGTGGCCGCGATCAAGGGTATCAACGAGCTGAACATCGGCCATGCGCTGGTGGCCCATGCGCTGTTTGTCGGTTTCAAAGGCGCTGTCGCCGAAATGAAAGCCCTGATCCTGGCTGCCGCCAAGCACTAAACAACGATGCAGTTGCAATGTGGGAGGGATTGCCCCCTCCCACATGCGAACCCTTACTGTTTAGCCGTTGCAGGTGTATCGTATCTGCCCTTTGCAGGCCTTGGGCCTGCGGCCGATACGTGAGGTTGTTGTGTCCCGATCCTTTTCCCGTCGACAAATCCTGGGTGGTCTTGCAGGCCTGGCCGTAGTGGGCGTCGGTGCCGGTGGCGGCTACCGCTACTGGCTGGGGAAAGTTGCCGAAGCCGAGGCGGGGCACGACTACGAGCTGATCGCCGCGCCACTGGACGTGGAATTGGTGCCAGGGCACAAGACCGAAGCCTGGGCGTTCGGCCCTTCGGCGCCGGGCACCGAGTTGCGGGTGCGCCAGGGCGAATGGCTGCGGGTACGCTTTATCAACCACCTGCCGGTTGCCACTACCATTCACTGGCACGGCATCCGCCTGCCGCTGGAAATGGATGGCGTGCCCTACGTCTCTCAATTGCCGGTCCTGCCCGGCGAATACTTCGACTACAAATTCCGCGTACCCGACGCCGGCAGCTACTGGTACCACCCCCACGTGAACAGCAGCGAAGAACTTGGCCGTGGCCTGGTTGGCCCGCTGATCATCGAAGAGCGCGAACCCACCGGTTTCAAGCACGAGCGCACCCTCAGCCTGAAAAGCTGGCATGTAGACGAAGAGGGGGCTTTCGTCGCATTCAGTATCCCGCGTGAGGCGGCCCGGGGCGGTACGGCAGGGCGCTTGTCGACGATCAACGGCGTGTCCCAGGCGGTGATCGATTTGCCGGCCGGGCAGATCACCCGCGTGCGGTTGCTCAACCTCGACAACACCCTGACCTATCGCATCAACATCCCGGATGTTGAAGCGCAGATCTACGCGCTGGACGGCAACCCCATCGAGCCACGCCCCCTGGGCAAGGAATATTGGTTGGGCCCGGGCATGCGTATCTGCCTGGCGATCAAGGCGCCGCCGGTGGGTGAGGAACTGTCGATCCGCAACGGCCCGGTACGCCTCGGCACCTTCCGTTCGGTCGCCAACACCGATGCGCCCGGCGAATGGCCGCCTGCGTTGCCCGCCAACCCGATCAGCGAACCGGACCTGGCCAATGCCGAGAAACTCAACTTCAATTTCGAGTGGGTGGGTTCGGTCTCGGTCAACACCGACAACGGCAAGCCACCCAGCCTGTGGCAGATCAACGGCAAGGCCTGGGACATCACCGACAAGACGTGCGCCGACCGCCCGATTGCCAAGCTGGAGAAGGGCAAGAGCTACATTTTCGAATTGAAGAACATGACCCAGTACCAGCACCCGATCCACCTGCACGGCATGAGCTTCAAGGTGATCGCCTCGAACCGGCACAAGGTGATCCCGTATTTCACCGACACCTACCTGCTGGGCAAGAACGAGCGTGCCCGCGTGGCACTGGTGGCGGATAACCCAGGCGTCTGGATGTTCCATTGCCACGTGATCGACCATATGGAAACCGGCCTGATGGCCGCCATCGAGGTGGCGTGATGCGCCAGATCCGCCCAACCGCAATCATTGATCGCAGCCGCGACCAGGACTTCATGCGCGAAGCCCTGGCCCTCGCCGCCGAAGGCGCCGCGCTGGGAGAAGTGCCCGTCGGCGCGGTGCTGGTGCAGGACGGTGAGATCATCGGCCGAGGCTTCAACTGCCCGATCAGCGGCAACGACCCCAGCGCTCACGCCGAGATGGTCGCCATCCGCGCCGCCGCGCAAGCCATCAGCAATTACCGCCTGGTGGGCAGCACGCTGTATGTGACCCTGGAGCCGTGCAGCATGTGCGCCGGTTTGATCGTGCATTCGCGGGTTGCGCGGGTGGTGTATGGCGCATTGGAGCCCAAGGCGGGAGTCGTGCAAAGCCAGGGGCAGTTTTTTACCCAGGGCTTTCTGAATCATCGAGTGTTGTTTGAAGGCGGGGTGCTGGCTGAGGAGTGCGGGACGGTCTTGAGCGAGTTCTTCAAGGCCCGCCGGGCCAAATCTGCTCTCTAAACGACGCTGGAAATCAAAAGGTGGGAGGGGGCTTGCCCCCGATAGCAGTGTGTCAGTAAGCATATTTATGACTGATGCACCGCCATCGGGGGCAAGCCCCCTCTCACATTTGGAACTCTATTTTATCAGTGAGGTATCAGCGTCATTTCCTGGCGATGATCACCGCCCGCATCGGCGCCGGCAGCCCTTCGATGGTCTTGCTGTGATCTTCGGGATCGAGGAAGTCACTCAACGACTGGTACTTCATCCACTCCGTCCCGCGCTGTTCCTCGACGGTGGTCACGCTCACATCCACGCAGCGCACATCAGTGAAGCCTGCACGGCGCAGCCATAGCATCAGCGCCGGCACTGAGGGCAGGAACCACACGTTACGCATCTGCGCGTAGCGATCTTCCGGCACCAGCACTTGTTGCTGATCGCCTTCGACCACCAATGTTTCCAGCACCAGTTCGCCACCTTTGACCAGGGTGTCTTTCAGCGCCAGCAGGTGTTCGATCGGCGAACGACGGTGGTAGAACACGCCCATGGAAAACACTGTGTCGAAGCCTTCCAGGTTTGCCGGCAGGTCTTCGAACGGGAACGGCAGGTGCCAGGCCCTGGGCTCGGACAGGTAGCGCTGTACCGCCTGGAACTGGCAGAAGAACAACCAGTTCGGGTCTACGCCAATCACGCTGTCAGCGCCGGCGCCAAGCATGCGCCACATGTAGTAACCGTTGCCGCAGCCTACGTCGAGGATACGTTTGCCCTTCAAGTTCAGGTGCGGCGCAACCCGCGACCACTTCCAGTCCGAGCGCCATTCGGTGTCCACATGCACGCCGAACAGGTTAAACGGCCCTTTGCGCCACGGGCTCAGGCCCATCAATGCAGTGTGCATCTGCGCGCGGGTGTCATCGTCGCAGTCGGTATCGAGTGTCAGGCCGTTGAGCAAATCCACGTCACTGGGCTGGATCTTTGGCAGCGCATCCAACGCACTCTGCCAACGCTCCAGGTCGCCATGGCCCTTTTCCATCTTGCTGTCGAGCTGCGCTTGCAGGCCCTGGGCCCACACGGCCAGGGGAGTGCCGACCAGATGGCGGGCGAGGGGGGAAAGATCAATCATGGCAAGGCAATCAACGAGGCAAAGTTAAGACACTGGAACCACGGCACGACTTTCGAGAACCCGGCTGCCAGCAGGCGTTCGCGGTGTTCTTCGAGGCTGTCGGGCTTCATGACGTTTTCGATGGCGCTGCGCTTCTGGGCGATTTCCAGTTCGCTGTAGCCGTTGGCGCGTTTGAACGCGATGTGCAGGTCGGTGAGCAGCGCGTGTTCTTCGGCATCGTTGAAGCGCAGCTTCTCCGAGAGGATCAACGCACCACCCGGCAACAGCGACTGGCGGATGCGCGAGAGCAACGCCAGGCGCTCATCGGGGGCAATGAATTGCAGGGTGAAGTTCAGCGCCACCACCGAGGCCGGGGCAAATTGCAGCGCGAGGATATCGCCCTCGATCACCTCGACCGGCAGCAACTCCTGGAACATCGAGTCCTGGCCATTGAGGTACTCACGGCAGCGCTCGACCATGGCTGTCGAGTTATCCACCGCGATCACCCGGCAACCGCCGGTGCGCACATGGCGGCGCAGGGCCTGGGTGACGGCGCCGAGGGACGAGCCCAGGTCATACAGCACGCTGTTGGGCTGGGCAAATTGCGCCGCGAGTACGCCGAGGTTCTCGACGATGGTCGGGTAACCGGGCACCGAGCGCTTGATCATGTCCGGGAACACCCGCACCACGTCTTCGTTGAAGGCGAAGTCCGGCACCTGGGGCAGGGGCTGGGCGAATAGGCGATCGGGTTCTTTGCTCACGGCTGTTCCGGCATTGATCTGGGAAAGGCCAGTATTTTAGCCAGGTTGAAGGGGGCGTGCGCGGTTTGTCTGAAAGACATCATCGATTCAGAAAAAAACTGCACTCGCTTATGAGGCGAGCACAGTTTTTAAAGTGGATGATTGCTGGCGTTGGCTACGTTCATTCTTTGAGATCAAACGTTGCCTCTATCTGGTAGGTATCTGAGCCATTGTTTTTTGCAGAGAGAGAAATGCTGCCAGTGTAATGTCGATTTGCATGGTCGGGTTTTATATCCAGAGTGCCCGAGTAGTTTAGAAGAACATCAGTGTTGCCTGGAACGACCGTGGCGCTCCGAAAACTTGAAAAAGAACCTAGCTTATGTGTGCCTGCTGTAATGTTTGGGTCCAGATTCAAACTTATTGATTTCCAAGCTCCTCCGGGAGTTTCTTCGCCTGAGTAAATCTCAAGTTCGTTGTTGTCTTTATATATATAGTGATCTGTACCATTGAACGCTGTCGGTTGATCATTCCTGGTAATGGTGCCCGTAAGGCGTCCCGTTGCTTTTTGTCCTTTAGGTTGTGCTGTGCTCATGATTCAAGACTCCCATCTTCGGTGAATGAGGTTTGACTTGCCGAGTAGTAGGAAGGCTATTCTTGATTCGAGAGGTCGGATACTGTTAGTAATGACAGTGTTGTAGAAGTTTTGGCTATAAATATTAGCGTTGATCTAATCAATAAGTTCTTTCGTTGGTACATTCGCGAATGGCTGAGTAGCGCTTGGAGAGAATGCCGCTGCTGTTATTCCCCACTGGCCCAGCCAATAGCTAGTGATCAGCAAGTACGGGGCCGCATCGAACGCCACCACAAACCGATTGATGCCAATCAGTGTGTCGGAAAACACAAACGACACGGCACCCGCCGCCGCCAACAGAGCCGAGCGTTTTGGCACTTCGCTGCCCAGGCGTGCCAACGCTCGCCAGAGCATCGCGCTGATCACGGCGGCGTAAACCACCACGGGGATCAGCAAATCACCGAGGCCGTGCGAGATCAGGATGCTCAGTAGCACAACCCCCATGCCCAGCGCCAATACCAGCGGCAGCAGCGCCAGGCGGCGGCAATCACTGAAATAGGCCTTGAGATACGCCAGGTGCGCAAACAGGAACGCCCCCAGGCCAAAGATAAACAGGTCGCCGGGCCAGGCAAGCAGCACATCGCCCACCAGGGAAAAAATCAGCCCAAGGCTGATCCAGCGTCGATAGTCGGTGGGCGGTGCATCATGCAGCCAGCCCAGCAGCGCAAGTACCGGCAGCGGCTTGACCAATAGACACAGCAAGGTGGCATGGGTGCTCAGGCCGTAGATAAAAGTGCCGGCGCCCATCAACGCAAGAATCAGCCAGGGCATATCAGTTCACCGTAATGGCGCAGTCAAAGGTTTCGACAGGTTCGGCCTCCGGCTCCCAGGGTTGCTGGGAGGTCAGGCGCAAACGGCCCTGGCCGGCGGCGAAGGCCTGGAAGCGCCAGGTCGATTGGCCGCCGCCGCCGATCACACCCGACTCGCTGCTACTGTAGACCTCAGGGCTCAACGCGCGCAGTACGCCGCCGGCGGAATCCTGGATGGCCCAGCGGTAACCGGTAGTGGGGTTGCTCGGGAGGGTGAGGGTCAGGTTTTGCCCGCTTTTAAGCTGAAGCGGACAGGCGCTCTGGTTGTCCACGGTGACGTTTTGCTTCGGTGCACTGGCGCACGCGGCCAGTAAGGCAAGGCTCAAGGGGAGAAGCAGGCGGGCAGCGGTCATGGGGGCTCCGTTCATTCACGACGAAGGGCGAGCATAACCGAAGATGAGACAAGGTGTGACAACAGGGCAGCGGGCTTGTTGTGGCGAGCAGGGCAAGCCTGCTCGCCACAGGGGGCCTACCAGGCGCTGGATAGCTGTCAGAAGAGCACCTTCGCCACATCCGCAAAGCGCTTGGCAAAGTGCACCGTCATGCCTTCCTTCAGGTACTCCGGCAACTCTTCAAAACTCCCGCGATTCGGCTCCGGCAAGATCAGTTCATGGATCTTCTGGCGCCGCGCCGCGATGACCTTCTCACGCACCCCGCCAATCGGCAGCACATGCCCGGTCAACGTCAGTTCGCCGGTCATGGCCACGCCTTTTTTCGGCGGCTGGTTACGCGCCAGCGACAACAACGCGCTGGCCATGGTCACCCCGGCGCTCGGGCCGTCTTTGGGCGTGGCGCCTTCCGGCACATGCAAGTGAACGAAGGCTTCATCGAAGAATTTCGGATCGCCGCCAAATGACTTCAGGTTCGAACTGATGTAGCTGTAGGCGATTTCGGCAGATTCCTTCATCACTTCACCCAATTGCCCGGTGAGCTTGAAGCCGCGGTTGAGCGTATGGATGCGCGTGGCCTCGATCGGCAAGGTTGCGCCGCCCATGCTGGTCCAGGCCAGGCCTGTAATCACGCCGGTGCCGGACAGCACTTGCTCATTGCGGAACACTGGCATGCCCAGGGAGCTTTCCAGGTCCTTGCTGCCGATCTTGATCACCGAGTCCGGCTCATCCAGCAGCTTGACCACCGCCTTGCGCACCAGTTTGCCCAGCTGTTTCTCCAACTGTCGCACCCCGGCTTCGCGGGCGTAGCCGTCGATGAGTGCGCGCAGGGCGCCGTCGCTGATGGTCAGGCTGGTTTTCGCCACACCGGCTTTTTCCAGCTGCTTGGGCCACAGGTGACGCTTGGCGATGGCGACTTTTTCTTCGGTGATATAGCCCGACAGGCGAATCACTTCCATACGGTCCAGCAGCGGGCCGGGGATGGAGTCCAGGGTGTTGGCGGTGCACACGAACAGCACCTTGGACAGGTCCAGTCGCAGGTCCAGGTAGTGATCGAGGAATTCGACGTTCTGCTCCGGGTCGAGGGTTTCCAGCAGCGCCGACGCCGGGTCGCCCTGGAAGCTCTGGCCCATCTTGTCGATCTCGTCGAGCATGATCACCGGGTTCATCACCTCCACGTCCTTGAGCGCCTGCACCAGCTTGCCGGGCAGCGCGCCGATGTAGGTACGGCGATGGCCCTTGATCTCGGCCTCGTCGCGCATGCCGCCGACGCTGAAGCGGTAGAACGGCCGCCCCAGGGACTCCGCGATGGATTTGCCCACACTGGTCTTGCCCACACCCGGCGGGCCGACCAGCAGCACGATGGAGCCGGCGACTTCGCCTTTATAGGCGCCCACCGCGAGGAACTCGAGGATGCGGCTCTTGATGTCGTCCAGGCCCGCATGGTGCTTGTCCAGCACCTTGCGCGCATGTTTCAGGTCGAGCTTGTCCTCGCCGTACACGCCCCACGGCACCGAGGTGGCCCAGTCCAGGTAGTTGCGCGTCACCGCGTATTCCGGCGAACCGGTCTCGAGGATCGACAGCTTGTTCAACTCTTCGTCAATGCGTTTCTTCGCCTGGGCCGGCAGCACCTTGCCTTCCAGGCGTTGCTCGAATTGTTCGACGTCCGCGCTGCGGTCGTCCTTGGTCAGGCCCAGCTCCTGCTGGATGACCTTGAGCTGTTCCTTGAGGAAAAACTCGCGCTGGTGCTCGCCGATCTTGCGGTTCACCTCGGCGGAGAGTTCTTTTTGCAGGCGTGCGACCTCGACTTCCTTGCGCAGCATCGGCAGCACTTTTTCCATGCGCTTGAGCATGGGCACGCAATCCAGCACTTCCTGCAACTCGTTACCGGTGGCCGAGGTCAGCGCGGCGGCGAAGTCGGTGAGCGGCGACGGGTCATTGGGGCTGAAACGGTTGAGGTAGTTCTTCAGTTCTTCGCTGTACAGCGGGTTGAGCGGCAGCAGTTCCTTGATCGCATTGATCAGTGCCATGCCATAGGCCTTGACCTCGTCGGTCGGCTCGCTGGGCTGGTGCGGGTACTCAACTTCCACCAGGTACGGTGGGCGGTGGTGCTTGAGCCAGGTCTTGATGCGTACGCGGGTCAGGCCCTGGGCGACGAATTGCAGCTTGCCGTTCTCGCGGCTGGCGTGGTGCACCTTCACCAGGGTGCCGTACAACGGCAGGCTGGAGGTGTCGAAGTGGCGCGGGTCTTCCGGCGGCGTGTCCATGAAGAACAGGGCCAGGGAGTGATGGTCGGACTTGCTTACCAGCTCCAGGGTTTCGGCCCACGGTTCTTCATTGACGATCACCGGCAGCACTTGCGCCGGGAAGAACGGCCGATTGTGGATCGGGATGATGTAGACCTTGTCCGGCAGGTTTTGCCCAGGCAGGGCCAGGCCGGTATTGGACGACGCGGATTCAGCGTTTTCGGGGTCGGCGTAGTCGTTGAGGTCGTAATCGGGGAAATCTTGCTGGTCGCTCATGGGGCACCTGCATAAGGAAGTATGGTGCTTAGATGGGGCGGGGCAGTGGTGGTTTCAATGGCGGGGTGGAGTTAGCAACAAATTGCATGAATTCAGCTGATCTTGTGCAGATAACTCGGCAACGGCTGCTCCGGTAACACCGACAGCACCTTCAACCGCTGCAACATACGTTGCCTGGCCCGCTGCAAATGCTCGCGCAGGTTCAACGCCGCCGCATCAAACGCACCATGCAGTAGCAGCTCCAATATCAACCGATGTTCGGCCAGCATGGCTGGATCCGCGCCGATCCCCAGCAAGCGGTAGAAAATCCGGCTGATGATCATGGGGCTCTGGCCCTGGCGGATCAACGCCGCGATCTTGCGGTTCTGCAGGCCGGCGAGGCAGCGTTGGTGCAAGTCGTCCTCGATCTGTTCGATGGCCTCCAGGCTGCAGTGGGGGTTGTCCTGGGCGGCCAGCACGCGCTGCAGCATGGCTTCGAGCAACTCGCGGTCGAGGTGGGGCGCGCTCTGGCGCAGCGCTTCGGGTTCCAGGCAGGCGCGCAGTTCGTAGTCTTCGGTGACTTCCCGCGCCGTCAAAGGCCCCGCCAGCCATTGGGAGTAGGGCTCCTTTTCCACCAGGCCACGGTCGCGCAGGCGCATCAGCGCTTCGCGCACCACCGCACGACTGACGCCGTAGTGGTCGGCGGCGGCTTGCTCGTCGAGGCGGTAATGGCCGAAGGCGATGCAGGTGGACAGCGCCGCGCCGATTTCTTCGACGATGCGTTCGCCCAGGGGGCGCGTGTCCACCAGTTCATCGTCACGGTTGAGCCCCAGGTGTGCATGGCTCAGCGGCAGGCGCAGCGGTTCCATGGCCAGGCCTTCGGGATTGATCAGGTAACCCCGGCCGTTGAAGCGGCAGATCAGGCCTTCGTCATGCAGCAGGTCCAGGGCCTTGCGCACTGGGACACGGCTGGTGCCGAACAATTCGGCCAGCGGCGCTTCCAGCAACACCAGGCCATGGCGCGCAGTGCCGTTGACGATCGCGTCACGCATCACCTTGTGAATCATCGCGTAACGGGAGGCCGAGGCGGACACTGCTTTCATCGTTTTCTCTGGAGGCTGTAGGAAGGTGGCCGAGGATTCTCTCATAAGTCGTGCCTGTCACTCTGCGCCACGTCGGTGGCACTTTTTTGGGGCCTTGAAAGCGAGGATGTTACTTTTCTGCACCAAAATGTACTTTTTAATAGAAGATACATTATTTCATTGAAAGTGTTTTCCCTCGTCCTGGCAAGATTTTTCCTGACGTGTAAAAGCATCTATCCAGCTGCTCTGGGCAAGCTTCCCTCATCGCGCACACACGTGCCGATACAGACTGGCACGGAATCTGCCTTTGTAAAACGTACATTTTATGAATATGTACGTTTTGAGGATCAAGCCGATGTCAGACGCCACTTCCATGGCCGAGGATTTTGCCAGCGGTCGCAGTGACCCGGTGCAAGCCCTCGAACAGGCACTCGATAAGGCCAGCCAGGCCCCGGCCGTGTTTATCAGCCTGACTGCCGAGCGTGCGCGCCGTGAAGCCGAAGCCTCGGCTGCCCGTTGGCGCGCCGGGCAGCCATTGAGCGTGTTCGATGGTGTGCCGCTGGCCTGGAAGGACCTGTTCGATGTGGCCGGCAGCGTCACCACCGCAGGCGCTGCCTATCGCCGCAACGCGCCTGCCGCGTTGCTCGATGCACCTGTGGTCGGCCTGTTGTGCCGCGTCGGAATGGTCAGTGTCGGCAAGACCAACCTCAGCGAACTGGCCTATTCCGGCCTGGGTCTGAACCCGCATTTCGGCACGCCGCACAATCCCCATGGCGACGACCAGCCGCGCATTCCTGGCGGCTCGTCGTCCGGCTCGGCGGTGGCCGTGGCGGCCGGGATCGTGCCCATCGCCATGGGCACCGACACTGCGGGCTCGATCCGCATCCCATCGGCGTTCAATGGCCTGGTGGGCTACCGCAGCAGCCGCCGACGCTACAGCCGTGACGGCGTGTTCCCCCTGGCCCATACCCTCGACAGCCTGGGGCCGCTGACCCGCAGCGTGCGCGATGCACTGGCCATCGACGACCTGCTGCATGGCCGTACCCAGATCCACACTGCCCGCAGCCTCAAGGGCCAGCGCTTTGTGTTGGCGCAACAGGACGTCGAGCCCGCTGTGCGCAACAATCTGCTGCGCGCCGTGGAGCAACTCAAGGCCCGGGGCGCACTGGTTGAAGAACGTGAATGCGCGACCTTCCAGGCCACCCTGGACCTGATCAAGCACCACGGCTGGCTCGGTTCCTTCGAAGCCTTTGCCCTGCATGAAGCGCTGCTCGACGGCCCTGATGCCGAGCAACTCGACCCTCGCGTACGTCGCCGCCTCGAAGCCGCGCGCGCACTGCCCGCCAGTCAGCTTATCCACCTGACCGATGCACGCCGCCGCCTGCAACAGCAACTGATCGACGACCTCGACGGCGCCATCCTGATCACCCCCACCGTCGCCCATGTCGCGCCAGCCCTGGCACCGCTGGAGGCCGACGACGACCTGTTTGTCAAAACCAATTTCGCCACCCTGCGCCTGACCATGCCCGGCAGTTTGCTCGACATGGCCTGCGTGAACCTGCCCAGCGGCCGCGATGCCCAGGGCCTGCCCACCGGGCTGCTGCTCAGCGCCCCCACCGGAGAAGACGCTCGCCTGTTGCGCGCGGCGTTGTCCGTCGAAACCGTACTTAACGTTTAAGGAGACACACCATGGCTAAAGACATCCTCTGTGCATTTGGCGTCGACGTTGACGCCGTCGCCGGCTGGCTCGGTTCCTACGGCGGCGAAGACTCGCCGGACGACATCTCCCGTGGCCTGTTCGCCGGTGAGGTCGGCGCGCCACGGTTGCTCAAGCTGTTCGAACGCTACGGCCTGCGCACCACCTGGTTCATCCCCGGCCATTCGATGGAAACCTTCCCGGAACAGATGAAGGCCGTGGCCGACGCCGGTCACGAAATCGGCGTGCACGGCTACAGCCACGAAAACCCTATCGCGATGACGGCCGAGCAGGAAGAAATCGTGCTGGATAAATCCATCGAACTGATCACCCAGGTCACCGGCAAGCGCCCCACCGGCTATGTCGCGCCGTGGTGGGAATTCAGCAAGGTGACCAACGAACTGCTGCTGAAAAAAGGCATCAAGTACGACCACAGCCTGATGCACAACGACTTCCATCCCTACTACGTACGCAAGGGCGACAGCTGGACCAAGATCGACTACAGCCAGCACCCCGACACCTGGATGAAACCCCTGGTGCGCGGCGAAGAAACCGACCTGGTGGAGATCCCGGCCAACTGGTACCTCGACGACCTGCCGCCGATGATGTTCATCAAGAAAGCCCCCAACAGCCACGGTTTCGTCAACCCGCGTCACCTCGAAGAAATGTGGCGCGACCAGTTCGATTGGGTCTACCGCGAACACGAACATGCGGTGTTCACCATGACCATCCACCCGGACGTGTCCGGTCGCCCGCAAGTGCTGCTGATGCTGGAGCGCCTGATCGAACACATCCAGAGCCATGCCGGCGTGCGCTTCGTCACCTTCGACGAAATCGCCGACGACTTCATCCGCCGCCAACCGCGTACCTGAACCTTTGCAACCACCCCTGAGGCGCGACCCATGTCCATCTACAACAAGCTTGACCTGACTGGCTGGAAACCCCGGCAACTGACGTCCCAGGAAGTGCGCTTCGCCACCTGGATCGCGTTTTTCGCCTGGGTGTTTGCGGTGTATGACTTCATCCTGTTCGGCACCTTGCTGCCGGAGATTGGCCGGCACTTCGGCTGGGGTGAAGTGGAGCAAGCGGAAATCGCGACCTGGGTCGCGGTGGGCACGGCGGTGGTGGCGTTTGCCATTGGGCCGGTGGTCGACAAGTTGGGCCGGCGCAAAGGCATTATCTTCACCGTGGCGGGTTCCGCGCTGTGTTCGGCGCTGACCGCTATCGGTGGTGCGTGGGGCAAGTCGCCGCTGATTTTGATCCGCTCGTTGGGCGGCCTGGGCTATGCCGAGGAGACCGTCAACGCCACCTACCTGAGCGAGCTGTACGGCGCTTCGGAAGACCCGCGCCTGACCAAACGCCGTGGCTTTATCTATAGCCTGGTGCAAGGCGGCTGGCCGGTCGGTGCGTTGATCGCAGCCGGGTTGACCGCGCTGTTGCTGCCGATCATCGGCTGGCAGGGCTGCTTTATCTTTGCCGCGATCCCGGCCATCGTCATCGCGATCATGGCGCGCAAGCTCAAGGAGAGCCCGCAGTTCCAGATCCACCAGCGCATCAGCGAGCTGCGTAAAAGCGGTGCGGTGAAAGAAGCGCAGAACGTCGCCGTGACCTACGGCGTGGATTACGACGAACACAGCAAGGCCGGCCTCAAGGCCGCCTTCCGTGGCCCGGCGCGCCGCGCCACCCTGGTGATCGGCGCCGCGCTGTTGCTCAACTGGGCCGCGATCCAGGTGTTCAGCGTGCTGGGCACTTCGGTGATCGTCAGCGTGCACCACATCTCGTTCGAGAACTCGCTGATCATCCTCGTGCTGTCGAACCTGGTGGGCTATTGCGGCTATCTGAGCCACGGCTGGATGGGCGACAAGATCGGCCGTCGCAACGTGATCGGCCTGGGCTGGATGCTCGGCGGGCTGTCGTTTGCCGGGATGCTGTTTGGCCCGAGCAATATGCCGATGGTGGTCGGGCTGTACAGCCTGGGCCTGTTTTTCCTGATCGGGCCGTACTCGGCGGCGCTGTTCTTTATCAGCGAGAGTTTCCCCACCAGCATCCGCGCCACCGGTGGCGCGATCATCCATGCCATGGGGCCGATCGGCGCTGTAGTCGCAGGCTTTGGCGCGACCCAAGTGTTGTCTGCCGGCAGCGACTGGCAGACCGCCGCGCTGTGGTTTGGCGCACTGCCGTGCTTCCTCTCCGGCGCGCTGATGTTCGCCGCACGGCATGTGCGTCCGGAAACCGTTCAGTAAGGAGTGATCGATGATCCCTGAAGTTGCCTTGATTACCGGTGCCGCCAGCGGCATCGGCCAAGCCCTCGCGGTGGCCTATGCCCGCGTGGGTGTGGCGGTGGTGGGCGGGTATTACCCGGCCGATCCCCATGACCCGCAGGCCACCGTAGGCCTGGTGGAAGAGGCCGGCGGCAAATGCCTGATGCTGCCCTTGGACGTGGGCAATACCGCCTCGGTGGACGCCCTGGCCGAACAGGCGGTGGCGCATTTCGGCCGGCTGGACTACGCCGTGGCCAACGCCGGCCTGCTGCGCCGCGCACCGTTGCTGGAGATGACCGACGCGCTGTGGGACGAAATGCTCAATGTCGACCTCACGGGGGTGATGCGCACCTTCCGTGCGGCCACCCGCCATATGGCTGAAGGTGGTGCGCTGGTGGCGATTTCGTCGATTGCCGGTGGCGTGTATGGCTGGCAGGAACACAGCCATTACGCGGCGGCCAAGGCCGGTGTGCCGGGGTTGTGCCGGTCGCTGGCGGTGGAGTTGGCGCCGCTGGGGATTCGTTGCAATGCGGTGATCCCGGGGTTGATCGAGACGCCGCAGTCGCTGGATGCGAAGAATTCGCTGGGGCCGGCAGGCTTGGCGAAAGCGGCGCGGGCGATTCCCTTGGGCCGGGTAGGGCGGGCGGATGAAGTGGCGTCGCTGGTGCAGTTCTTGACCAGTGAGGCGTCGAGTTATTTGACCGGGCAAAGCATCGTCATCGACGGTGGCCTGACCGTGCGCTGGCCCGACTGACTAACTGGTTTACTGGGTCCAGTGTGGGAGGGGACTTGCCCCCGATAGCGGTGCATCAGTCACCGTTGTTTTATCTGAACCACTGCCATCGGGGGCAAGCCCCCTCCCACATTGGACCTGTGTTTTGTTCAGGAGAATTTACATGTCCCAACTTTCAAACCGCCGCGCCGTGATCACCGGCGCCGGCAGCGGCATCGGTGCCGCCATCGCCCGTGCCTACGCCGCTGAAGGTGCCCGCCTGGTGCTGGCCGACCGCAATGCGGCCAGCCTCGCGGAAACCGCGATCACCTGCCGCAACCTCGGCGCCGAGGTGTTCGAATGCCTGGCCGATGTCGGTACCGTCGAAGGTGCCCAGGCCAGTGTCGACCGCTGCGTCGAGCACTTTGGCGGCATCGACATTCTGGTCAACAACGCCGGCATGCTCACCCAGGCGCGTTGCGTGGACCTGACCCTTGAAATGTGGAACGACATGCTGCGCGTCGACCTTACCAGTGTGTTCGTCGCCAGCCAGCGTGCGTTGCCGCACATGCTCGCGCAGCGCTGGGGGCGGATCATCAATGTGGCTTCGCAACTGGGCATCAAGGGTGGCGCCGAGTTGACCCATTACGCAGCGGCCAAGGCGGGGGTGATCGGCTTTACCAAATCCCTGGCGCTGGAAGTGGCCAAGGACAATGTGCTGGTCAACGCTATCGCCCCCGGCCCGATCGAGACGCCCCTGGTCGGCGGCATCAGCGACGACTGGAAACGCGCCAAGGCCAGGGAACTGCCCCTGGGCCGTTTCGGCCTGGCGGATGAAGTGGCGCCGGTCGCGGTGCTGCTGGCCAGCGAGCCGGGCGGCAACCTGTTCGTTGGCCAGACCCTGGGCCCGAACTCCGGCGATGTCATGCCATGAGTGAGGTGTAGCCATGTGCGGACTCTGTGGATTGCTTGGTGAAGACCTGCACTGGAGCGACCCCCTGGGCGATGAATTGCCCCGGCGTCGCGAACGCCTGCGCCGGATTGCGGCGATCAACCAGGTACTGGCGGTGTTCCGGCTCAAGGTCGAAGACTTCCAGGGCGCGTCCTATCTGCTATTGGGCGCCACCGGTAAACAGGCATTGGCCAGCGGCCTGGATCAACTCTGGCAAGCTGCCGAGACCCTGCTTGGCCGTCCGTTGGACCCGCTCGATCCGCGCCTGCTGGATCATCTGGAGGCCTGCGTATGAGCATCGCCCTCAACGTCATCACCGGCTTCCTCGGCAGCGGCAAGACCACGTTGCTCAAGCGCCTGCTGCAAGGCGAAAGCCTGGGCGACACCGCGTTGCTGATCAATGAATTCGGCGACGTCGGCATCGACCATCTGCTGGTTGAGGAGGTTGCGCCGGACACCGTGCTGCTACCCAGCGGCTGTGTGTGCTGCTCGATCCGGGGCGAGCTGAAAGACGCGCTGCTTGGCCTGCTGCAGCGCCGCGAGCGCGGTGAAATCCCGGCCTTCAAACGGGTGATCCTGGAGACCACGGGCCTGGCCGATCCGGCACCGATCCTCGCCACCCTGAACAACGACGTGCAGTTGCGCGGGCGTTTCCATATCGGCCTGGTGATCACCCTGGTCGACGCCAGCCACGCAGCCCTGCAAGAACGCCTGCACCCGGAATGGCTGGCGCAGGTGGCGGCGGCGGATCGCTTGCTGCTGAGCAAGACCGATCTGGCGGGGGATTGCGCAGCGCTACGTACCCATTTGCAGGCACTCAATGCCGGCACGCCGATCCTCGATACCCACGACATCCACAGCGGTGACCAGCTGCTGCTCGGCGAAGGCCTGCGCAGCGCCGAGCCCGCCGTTGAAGTCAGTCGCTGGCAGTTGCATCGCATCCCCACTGCCACTCACGGCGCCGCGCAAGTGTGCAGCCTGACGTTCGACCAGCCTCTGGATTGGGTGGGGTTCGGGGTGTGGTTGTCGATGCTGTTAAGATGCCACGGCGAACGAATCCTCCGGGTCAAAGGGCTGCTTAACGTGAACGCCAGTAACGCTCCCATCGTCATCCATGGCGTGCAGCACTGCCTGCACGCGCCGGTGCATCTGCCGGCGTGGCCGGGCAGTGATCGCCAATCGCGCCTGGTGTTTATCCTGCGTGGCGTAGACCCTGCGCTGTTAAGGCGCTCGTTTGAAGTCTTTTCGCGGCGGTGGGCGACATGATCACACTGCGCGTCCTCGGCACCTCCGTGACCCTGCTTGAATGCCTGCGCGTACGTGCCGAACAAGAGCTGGGCATTCGTCTGGTGTACCAGGTGCACGATGTCGAACAGGCCCAGCGTATTGCGGTGATGCAGCCCGACAGCTACGACCTGTACGACCAGTGGTTCCACAACGTCGACTTTGTGTGGCCGGCCCAGGCGATCCAGCCTATCGACACCCGGCGCATCGCCTTGTGGCATGAAATCAACGACCTGCCCAAGCGCGGGCGCCTGTCGGCCGACGACCGCCTGGGCAGTGGCAGCGTGCCCAGTGAGCGGCTGTTCGTGCAGCACGACGGCAGCCTCGGCAGCACGGTCACCGAGCGTATCAGCATGCTGCCGCTGACCCACAACGCCGACAGTTTCGCCTACCGCCCCGAGCGCTTGCCCGACGGTTTTTGCCACGGTAACGAGAGCTGGGGCTGGCTGCTGGACCCGGCTTGGCGTGCGCGCACCGCGCTGCAAAGCGACGCCGCCATCGGCGCCCTGGATGCCGCACTGGCGGTGCAGGGCGCGGGGCTGGCCAGCTTCAGGGACATCGGCAATATGAGCATCGAAGAGATCGACGTGCTCGCTGACATCCTGGTGCGTAAACAGAAAGAAGGGCACTTTGCGGCGTTCTGGTCCGACGATGAAGAAGCTGCGCAGTTGATGCTCAGCCCGAGTATCGATATCCAGAGCCTGTGGTCGCCGACCCTGATGCGTCTGCATCGCGCAGGGGTGAAATACCGCCTTGCCGTGCCGCGTGAAGGGTATCGCGCGTGGTTTGGCGGGTTGTCGTTGTCGCGGCATGCCAAGGGGCCGGTGCTGGATGCGGCGTATGCGTACTTGAATTGGTGGCTGTCCGGCTGGCCCGGGGCGGTGATGGCGCGCCAGGGTTACTACATTGGTAACCCCGCGCGCAGTCGTGATCACTTGAGCAGTGCCGAATGGGATTACTGGTATGCGGGGTTGCCGGCGCGGGAGGAGTTGTTGGGCAGCGATGGTTTGCCGTTGATCGATGTGGGGGAAGTGCGGGACGGGGGGTCGTATGAGCAGCGCATGGGGCATATTGCGGTGTGGAATTCGGTGATGGATGAGCACAATTATCTGGTGCGGCGGTGGGGGGATTTCATGCGGGCTCGGGGTGGGTAATTGTGTTCATATCAAGGTCGTTAAGTAGAGCAGGCGATAACTACCCTGTGGCGAGCGGGCTTGCCCTGCGTTGGACTGCGAAGCAGCCCCAAAACCGGCGACCGAAGAGTATCTGACTCAACGAATTCCTTCTTCAGGGTCGCTTCGCAACCCAGCGCGGGGCAAGCCCGCTCGCCACAATTGCAGTGTTCGCAACTGTAAGAGTGGAGCCATAAGTCGCCGTTATCAAAATAACGGATATGTACTCAACTCAAAACCTCAGCCAACCCTTTGTCGCCAAAAAACCGTCACCCAGTTCCCCGTCTTTATTGGGTGCACATACGCCCACTCCCAGCTAATCTCCTCAAATCGAATATTCAATCAAAATGGATATTTTTTTGACGCCAGGTCAGCAGTCGCAGGGAATGCACATGACAAAGGGACGTAGTGGCAGAGAGAGGCGAACGCTGCCAGAGGGCACTGCGATGAAGTGGCGCCACACGTTCCAGACCCGCATCGCCGGGGTGCTCGCGCTGCTGCTGCTGGTAGTCGTGGCCGCCACCTATTTCTCGGTAAAGACCGCCACCGCCCGCGCAGTGGAAAACCAGGCGCAAGTCCAACTGAAAACCGGCAGCCAGGTGTTCGAACGCTTGCTCGATCTGCGCGGGCGTCGCCTGCAATACGGCCTGGACTGGCTGACCGCCGACCTGCCGTTCAAGCAAGCCGTGGCCGACGGCAAGACCGTGCCGATCCTTGCTGCGCTGCGCCGTCACGGCACGGGTATCCGCTCCAGCGAGGTGTTTGTGCTGGGCCTGGATGGCAAGGTCATGGTCAGCACGTTGCCGATCCTCACCCGTGGCCAGTTTTTCCCCTACGACGATGCCCTGCGTCACGCGCGGCGCACGGGGCTGCAGATGTTGATCGTGGCCATGGATGGGCGTCCGTATTTGTTGGTGCAGGATGAAGTACTCGACCCGCTGCCTATCGCACGCATCGTCATGGGGTTCCCCATGGACAAGCTGTTCGCCAGTGAACTGCGTTCCATGAGCAACCTGGAGGTGTCGTTCCTCAGCGTGCAGGACGCCAAGCCCGGCCCGTTGTTCAGCACGCAACCGGACGCCTACCAGGCCGGTACCCTCAGCCTGTTGCGCGACGGGCATATCGACCCCGAACCGCAGATCCATTTGTTCTACGGCCAGCGTGTGCTCAGCCAGGTATTACCGCTGGCCAACACGGGCGACGGCGATGATGTGCGGGTGCTGTTGCAAAGCCCGCTGGACCACGCCCTGGAATCCTTTGCGCCGCTGGACCGGCAGTTCCTCGGGATTGCCCTGGCGGTGCTGGTGGTGTCGTTGGCCGGCGCGTTGTTTTTGGCGCGGCGAGTGTCGCGCCCGCTCAATGCGCTGGTGCAGGCGGCCGAACGCATCGGCGCCGGTGACTACCGCACGCCGGTGCGGGTGCGCAGCCATGATGAGTTCGGCCTGTTGGCCCGTGCGTTCAACGCCATGCAAAGCGGCATCGCTGTGCGTGAGCGGCAACTGGCGCACAACGCGTTGCATGATCCGCTCACCGGCCTGCCCAATCGCGCCCTGGCGATGGAGCGCCTGGGCAGTGCGATCAGCGCAGGCCGGCCGGTGGTGTTGCTGTATGTGGGGATCGAAAATTACCGGGTGATCAACGAAGGCTTTGGCCCCGAAGGTGTCGAGGAAATGCTGCGCGAAGCCAGTCGCTGCCTGGCCATGAGCCTGTTGGCCAGCGACACCGCGGCACGCATCGCCGGCAGTGAGTTTTTGCTGTTGCTGGAAAACACCGAGGTCGACCGCGCCGTGGCCCGCGCCGACCGCCTCTACGCGCTGCTCACCGAGCCCCAGCGCATCGGCAATGACGAACTGCGCCACGAAGTCAGCATCGGCATCGCGGCTTACCCCGCCGACGGCCAGCAAGTGGAAGAGTTGATCAGCCGCGCCGCCATCGCCCGGCATGACGCCGCGAGCCTGCCGGGGCATCTGCAGATCTACCAGCAGGACCGCGACCTGGCCCATCAGCGCCAGATCACCCTGATCCGCGACCTGCGGCGTGCGGCCATCGAGGGCGAGTTGTTCCTGTGCTACCAGCCCAAACTCGACCTCAAGCACGGCCATGTGCGTCAGGCCGAAGCCTTGTTGCGCTGGCAGCACCCGACCCTGGGCCAGGTGTCTCCCGCCGAGTTCATCCCCCTGGCCGAACGCACCGGCAGCATGAGCAGCCTGACGCTGTGGGTGATCGAAGAAGCGGTGCGCCAGATCGCCGAGTGGGCGCACCGCGGCATGCTGATCCAGCTGTCGGTGAATATTTCGGTGGACGACCTGGCTGATGACGACCTGGCGATTCGCGTCACCGCGCTGTTGATGCAGTACCAGGTGGACGCCGGGCAACTGATCTTCGAGATCACCGAAAGCGCGATCATGCACAACCCGCAACAGGCCCTCAGCGTGCTGGAGCAACTGCGCGGTTGCGGTATCAGCCTGTCGGTGGATGACTTTGGTACCGGCTACTCGTCCCTCGCGCAATTGCAGCGCTTGCCGGTGCAGGAGTTGAAGATCGACCAGTCCTTCGTGCGCAACCTCGACAGCACCAGCGGCGATGGCGTGATCGTGCGCTCCACCATCGAGATGAGCCACAACCTCGGACTCAAGGTAGTGGCCGAGGGCGTGGAGTTTGCCCCCAGCCTCAAGCTGCTCAAGCAGTGGAATTGCGATACCGCCCAGGGCTACCTGATCAGCCGCCCGCTGAACGCGATGGCGTTCGAGATGTGGATGCGGCGTGAGCGGGTGCCGATCTAGAAAAGCCTTTCCCTTCGACTGCAGATTTTCAAAACAGCGTCGATAACCTCTACAAGGCTTGACCGAATGCATAGTTTTTTGCCGACAGGCGGTTATGTATTGCTGTAAAACCGATGATGGCAATTGGCCTTGTTTGCGTCATCATGCATGCACTTCAATGTTTCTGTGCCAAGGCAGGCTGCTCTTTCAGCTCATTTCCTGCGGATCGACCATGGCTTGGATTTTTCACTCGTTACTTCGTACGGCACTGTTGCTGGCTGTGGCCGGCCCCGCATCGGCGGCGACGCTTGAGGTGTTGGCCCTGCAGGTCGACGGTCAGCCTGTTGCCGATGCCGTGGTCACCTTGCACGGCCCTGCGCAGGCGCCGCAAGGCGTGCTCAAGGCGGATATGGACCAGCGCGGTCAACGCTTCGCGCCCCATGTACTGGCAGTGCACACCGGTACCCAGGTGCGCTTCCCCAACAGCGACAATATTCGCCATCAGGTGTATTCGTTCTCCGCTGCCAAGCGCTTCGAACTGCGCCTTTACGAAGGCACGCCCACTGACCCGCTGCTGTTCGACAGGCCCGGCGTGGTGGTGCTGGGCTGCAATATCCATGACTGGATGCTCGGCTATATCTATGTCACCGATGACCCACGTTTCGGCGTCAGCGATGCCCAGGGCCGTGTGCGCCTGGAACAGTTGCCGGCCGGTGACTACCACCTCACCGTGTGGCATCCGCAACTGGCAGATATGCAGCCGTTGGATGGCGGCACCTTGCACATGCCTGCTGCCGGGCTCAGCCACCGTGTGACGTTGAGCCTGGAGCCCGCACCGGCGGATTTGCCGCCGCCGCCCAGCGCCTTTGGCGATGCCTTCAATCGAGCCGCCCATGAAACTGCGCAGTAGCTTCCAGGCGCGGGTCGCCTGCGTGTTGATCGTGCTGTCACTGGTGGTGATCGGCGCGCTGTATTTCAGCGTCAAGGCCGCCACCCGCTCGGCGGTCCACGGCCAGGCCCTGGCCCAGTTGGACGTGGGCACGCGGGTGTTCGAGCGCTTGCTCGACACACGCGGTCGGCGCCTGGCCGATGGCGTGCAGTTGTTGGCGGCCGACTTCGGTTTTCGCGATGCGGTCGCCAGTGGCGATTCGGCAACCCTGCGCTCGGTGCTGCTCAACCACGGCAAGCGCATCAACGCCAGCGACATGATCCTGCTGGGCATGGACGGAAAAGTCCTGGCCAGCACCCTGGAGGACGTTCCGGAGGGCTCGACCTTTCGCTACGACCAGGCCCTGCGCGAAGCCCGGCGCAATCGTCAGGCGATGCTGATGGTGCCGTTGCAGGGCGAGCCGCATCTGTTGGTGGAAGCTTCGGTGCTGGCGCCGTTGCCTATCGCGCGGGTGGTAATGGGGTTCAGCATGGACGCGGCATTTGCCGATGAGCTGCGTTCGTTGAGCAACCTGGAAGTCTCGTTCCTGGCGATTGATCATGACCGCCCCGGCGAGCTGGTCAGTACCCAGCCGCAAGCACTGCGCCAGAGCATCAGCGCGCTGATGCTGGGCGACTCGACGCGGCGTGGGGTGTCCACCACCGATCACCTTGAGCACCGCTTCCTCAGTCAATCGCTGGTATTGGCCAGTGATGAAAACGGCAAAGTCCTGGCCCTGCTGCAAAGCCCGCTGGATGCGGCGATGCAGGCCTTTGTGCCGTTGGATGAAAAGATTCTCGGGATTGCCCTGGTCGCGCTGATCGCTTCATTGATCGGTGCCTTGCTGCTGGCGCGCACGGTGTCGCGTCCGGTGCAGGCCTTGGCGCAGGCGGCCGAACGCATCGGCAGCGGCGACTATCAGACCCCGGTGGTGCTGGCGCGCAGTGATGAACTGGGGCGCCTGGCCCTGGCGGTCAACGCGATGCAGAACGGCATTGCCGAGCGCGAACAACAGCTGGCGCACAATGCCTTGCATGATCGTGTCACCGGCCTGCCGAACCGTGCGCTGGCCATGGAACGCCTGGGCAGTTCGATTGCCCTGCAACGCCCGGTGGCCCTGATCTACCTGGGCATCGACAACCTGCGCGCCGCCAGCGAAACCGCCGGCCCCGAAGCGGTGGACCAACTGCTGATCACGGTCAGCCAGCGCCTGCAAGCGGCGTTGCGCCCCGGCGATACCGTGGCGCACCTGATCGCCGACGAATTCCTGCTGCTGCTCGAAGGGGCAGGCAGCGACGAAGCGGTGGGCATGGCCGACAAACTGCAACAGCTGCTGCTGCGTCCCCAGCGCATCAACGGCCATGACCTGGCGCTGGATTGTCGCCTGGGCATCGCGGTGTACCCGGTCGATGGTGAAAGCCCGCACACCTTGCTGGAACGCGCGGCCATCGCCATGAAGGACGCCGCGCAAATGCCCGGCCGCCTGCAAATCTACGAGCAGGGCCGCGACCTGGCGCACCGCCGCCAGATCACCCTGATCCGTGACCTGCGCCACGCGGCCAACCAGGGTCAACTGTTGCTGCACTACCAGCCCAAGCTGGATATCCGCCAGGGCCATGTGCGTCAGGCCGAAGCGCTGTTGCGCTGGCAGCATCCGCAGTTCGGCATGGTCTCGCCGGGGGAATTCATCCCGCTGGCCGAACGCTCGGGCAGTATCCAGTTGCTGACCCAATGGGTGATCGAACAGGGCATTCGCCAGTTGTGCGAATGGAACCGGCGCGGCCTGTCCTTGCAACTGTCGCTGAACATCTCGGCGGACGATCTGCTCGGCGATGAGCTGGCCCACCGGGTCTCGGCATTGCTGTGTCGCTATGGTTTGCCGGCCGAGCAACTGCTGTTTGAAATCACCGAAAGCGCGGTGATGCGTGAGCCGGAAAAAGCCCTCAAGGTGCTCAACTTGCTGCGCGATTGCGGTATCGGCCTGTCGGTGGACGATTTCGGCACCGGCTATTCGTCACTGGCGCACCTCAAGCGCCTGCCGGTGCAGGAGTTGAAGATCGACCAATCCTTTGTGCGCAACCTCGATGAAACCAGTGAAGACGCAGTGATCGTGCGCTCCACCATCGAGATGAGCCACAACCTGGGCCTCAAGGTCGTTGCCGAGGGCGTCGAATACGCCCACAGCCTGCGCCTGCTGGAGCGCTGGCAGTGCGACACGGCCCAGGGTTACCTGATCAGCCGGCCGTTGAGTGCCGACGCCTTCGAAGCCTGGATGGCCTTGCCGCTCAGTGCGCAAACTTCCCTGGTTCATTGAGTGACATGACCGTGCGTTTTTCTTTCCTGATCGGTTGCCTTGGCGCACTGGCCCTGCAAACGGCACTGGCCGACAACGGCCGCCTGATCGCTACCGGTGGCGCCAGCAGTATCGAAGGCACGGCGGGCGGAGGGATCACACCCTGGGCAGTGCTGGCCGGATACGGCGAACATCACGAATGGGGCGCTACGGCGTTCGCGACCACGGTCAACCTGCCGGATTATCGGCTGGACGTGGCCGGGCTGGCGCTGGCCTATGACAACCGCGTCGAGGTGTCTTTCGCCCGCCAGCGCTTCGACCTCGGCAGCCTGGTGCATAAGCTCAATCTGCCCGAGGACAACCTGGGCCAGGACGTGCTCGGCCTCAAGGTGCGCCTGTTCGGTGATGTGATCTACGACGCGCTGCCCCAGGTTTCCCTGGGCCTGGAATACAAGCACCAGACGAACTTTGATATTCCCAGCCTGGTGGGCGCCAGGCGCGACAGCGACGTCGAAGGCTACCTGGCCGCCAGCCGCCTGTTCATGGGCGCCGCGTTTGGCTACAACGTGCTGGTCAACGGCAGCCTGCGCTACAGTCGGGCCAATGAAACCGGCTTGCTCGGCTTTGGCGGCGACCGCCGCGACAGCCGCAGCCTGCTCAAGGAAGGCTCGCTGGCGTTGCTGCTCAACCCGCGTTGGGCGGTGGGCGTGGAGTACCGTGAGAAGCCCGACAACCTGTCGTTTGCCGGCGAAAGTGATTGGGCGGATCTGTTCGTGGGGTACTTCCCCAACAAGCATGTATCGTTTGTATTGGCTTATGCACGGCTTGGCGAAATCGCCACGCTGGACCACCAGAACGGCACGTATTTGTCCGTGCAGGGGAGTTTCTGATGCGCTGTCTACCGCTGGTTTTCGTCCTGCTGCTCAGCGCCTGCGCGCAGCAACCGCCCAAGGACGACAGCCTCTATCGCGACCTCGGCGCCATGCCCGGCATCACGCGGATCGTGGAGGGCATGTTGCTCAACATCGCCCGGGATGATCGTATCGTCGAGCGCTTCCGGCGCATTGATATCCAGCGCCTGCGCAACAAGCTGATCGAGCAGTTCTGTGTGGAGGCGGGTGGGCCGTGCACCTACACCGGTGACAGCATGGCCGAGAGTCACAAGGGCCAGAATGTGAGCCGCAGTGATTTCAATGCGTTGGTGGAGGACTTGATCAAGGCGATGGACAGCGAGGCAATTGCGGTGCCGGTGCAGAACCGCTTGATTGCGCGGTTGGCGGTGATGCGCGGTGAAGTCATAGAACACTGATAAAAAATGCGGGAGGGGGCTTGCCCCCCTCCCACAGTGACAGTTCTGTTGCCGGTGTCGCTTATTCCGGCAGTTTGAACGCCATCACATAGTCACCCTGCTTGGTGCCCAGGGAACCGTGACCGCCGGCCATGACCAGCACGTACTGCTTGCCATCCTTGCCGGTGTAGGTCATCGGGGTGGTCTGCGCGCCGGCTGGCAGGCGACCTTCCCACAGTTGCTTGCCGTTTTTCACGTCGTAGGCACGCAGGTACTGGTCGAGGGTGCCGCTGAGGAACGCGACGCCACCGGCGGTGGTGAAGGTGCCACCCAGGCTGGGCACGCCCATGGTCAGCGGGACCGGAACCGGCGAGCTGTCACGCACGGTGCCGTTCTTGTGCATCCAGATGGTTTTGTGGGTGGTCAGGTCGACCGCGGCCACATAACCCCATGCCGGTGCCTGGCACGGCAGGCCCATTGGCGACAGCAGGGCTTCGAGGATCACGCCGTACGGCGCGCCTTTGTTTGGCTGCACGCCTTCGGTTTCGCTGACGCGCGGGCCTTGCTTGGCGATGTCGGCCGCCGGGATCAGCTTGGACTTGAACGCCATGTAGCTCGGGTTGACGAAGGCAATCTGACGCACCGGGTCGACGGAAATGCCACCCCAGTCGAACACGCCGAAGTTGCCCGGGTACACGATCGAACCTTGCAGCGATGGCGGGGTGAACGCACCGTCGTAGCGCATGGATTTGAAATCGATGCGGCACAGCAGTTGGTCGAACGGTGTCACGCCCCACATGTCACGCTCTTTGAGCGGCGGCGGCATGAAGTTCAGGTCCGACTTCGGCTGGGTTGGCGAGGTGTGGTCGCCCGCGACGGCACCTTGCGGCACGGCCACTTCGTGGATCGGCACCACGGGTTGGCCGGTGGCACGGTCCAGCACGTAGATGCTGCCTTGCTTGGTCGACGCCATCACCGCCTGCTTCACGCCGGCTTCGGTCTTGATGTCGATCAGCGACGGCTGGCCGCCTACGTCCATGTCCCACAGGTCATGGTGAGTGAACTGGAAGGTCCACTTCACATGGCCGCTGTCGATGTCCAGGGCGGTCAGGCCGGCGCTGTATTTTTCCGAGTCTTCGGTACGGTCGCCGCCGTATTGGTCGGGCATCTGGTTGCCCATCGGCAGGTACAGCATGCCGAGTTTTTCATCCACGGCGAACATGGACCACATGTTCGGCGAGTTGCGGGTGTAGGTCTTGCCTTCGGCCAACGGGGTAGTGTCGTCCGGGTTGCCACTGTCCCAGTTCCACACCAGCTTGCCGGTGTGCACGTCGAACGCGCGGATCACGCCGCTGGGCTCGTCGGTGGAGACGTTGTCGGTGACGTGGCCGCCGATCACCACCAGGTTCTTGGTGACGGCCGGTGGCGAGGTGGAGTAGTAACCGCCTGGGGCGAAGCTGCCGATGTTGGCACGCAGGTCGACCTGGCCTTTGTCGCCGAAGTCTTCGCACATCTTGCCGGTGTCGGCGTTGAGGGCGATCAGGCGGGTGTCGGCGGTTGGCACGAAGATGCGTTTCGGGCAGGCGTTCGGTGCGGCGGCCGGGCTGGCGCTGCCGGTCGGGCTTTGCTCGGAAGCGTACACGGCGTCATCGTGATACGACACGCCACGGCAGGTCATATGCGCCCAGCCCTTGAAGTTCTCGGCACCCTGGCTGCTGATCTTCGGATCGAAGCGCCAGATTTCCTTGCCGGTGTCCGGGTCGAGGGCAATCACCTGGCTGTGCGGGGTGCACACGTAGAGCATGCCGTTGACTTTCAGCGGGGTGTTTTCCGCGGTGGTCTCGCCTGGATCATTCGGGCCAGGGATGTCACCGGTGCGGTAGGTCCACGCCGGCACCAACTTATGGGCGTTTTCCGGGGTGATCTGCGCCAGCGGCGAGTAACGGTCACCGTAGGCCGAACGGCCGTAGGAGTTCCAGTCGCCATCGGCCTGGGACGGCGCGGCGCTGGCCATGCCTGGCACCGCGTCGCGGTCCAGTTGGCCGGTCTTGACCATCTCACCCGGGTTGGTGAACTGGCTGGCCAGGGCGGTAGCACCTGCCAACACCACGGCGACGCTCAGCGCGCCAGTGCCCAGTGGGGCAGGCTGGCCGCGCAGCAACGGACGGCGGAACCACGGCAGCAGCATGACGATGCCCAGGGCGAACAGCAGCGCCAGGCGCGGCACCAACTGCCACCAGTCCAGGCCGACTTCCCACAGCGCCCATACGGTGCTGGCGAACAGCACCAGTGCGTACAGGCCCAGCGCGGCGCGGCGGGTGGCCAGCAACAGGATGCCGGTCAGGGTGATGCCGATACCGGCCAGCAGGTAGTACAGCGACCCGCCGAGCATCGTCAGCTTGATACCCCCGGCCAGCAAGGCCAGGCCCATGATCAGCAGCAAGACGCCTAGCAACCTGGGCAGCAGGCGGCTTCGGCTCGAAGCACCATCAGTGCTCATAGTGTGTTTCTCCGTGACGTTGGAATTATGTGACCCCGTGCTTCACTGTAGATGACGATTCGGCACGGGCTTGGTTCAGCGTTAATTCGGTTTTTCTGGGGATAAGTGGGGTTATCCACAGAGGGGCGATTTATCCCCAGGCGCAGCTCGAGGTAAGACAGCGCTGTCTTTGCAGGTGGGAATAATCAGCAAGATGAGGTCGACCGGGGGCGTGAAACGTTTCAGTTTGTTGCGGCAAGGATAAAGGGAGAGGGCGTCGAGAGAAAGCGTAAATCGCAAGATGCATCATTTCAGATTTGGTAACAGTGATTGTGGCGAGCGGGCTTGCCCCGCGTTGGGCTGCGAAGCAGCCCCCTGTCAATTCACCACAGTCTTTGAGAAAGACTCAGTGACTGGTTTTGGGGCTGCTGCGCAGCCCAACGCGGGGGCAAGCCCGCTCGCCACAGTAAGCGGGTTCCTACAGGCTGGGGGGAAATTTTTAGAAGGTGGTTCGAACGCCAAACTGCACACTTCTACCCGGCGCCGGGGCAATATCGCGCAGGATCGAGCTGGCATAGCGCACGGTCTGGTTTGTCAGGTTCTCGCCGTTCACGAACGCCAGCCACTGGCTGCCACCCATATTGAAGTGATAACCCATGCTTGCGCCGAGCGTAGTGTAGCCATCGGTGCTGCTTTCGTTATCCGGCACGCGACCCTGGCCCGCCGCGTGTTCCACATCGATACGTGCCTGCCAGCGGTCCAGTTCCCACAGCAAGCCGCTGTTCAAGCGCAACGGTGCGATACGCGGGAGGGCTTCGCCGGTGTCGAGGTTGGTCGCACGGGTGTAGTCGCCTGACAGTTCCAGCGCGAACTTACCGTAGGCGCTTTCGCCAAGTTTCCAGTGATCCTGGGCTTCAAAGCCGGCGAAGCGTGCCCGCACGCCAGAGTACTTGTACTCAGGGATACCGCCCGCGTCTTCTTCGCCTTCATCGTTCAGCGTGCGACCGCTGCCCAACAGCCCGATGTAGTTGGAGAAGCGGCTGTAGAACACCCCGAAGCTGCCCTTGTGAGTGCCATTGTCAAAGCGCAGCGCCAGGTCGCTGGACACGGCCTTTTCTTTTTTCAGGTTGGCATCCCCCAGCTCATAGGTGCCGGTGGCGACGTGGGCGCCGTTGGCATACAGCTCGTAGAAGGTCGGTGCGCGCTCGGTGTAGCCCAGGGTGGCGGCCAGGGACCACACGGGTGTGAGGGTGTAGACCGCACCCGAAGACAAGCTGCCGGCGGTGAAGTCATTGGATTTGTCGGCATTGGCAAAACGCGCGTTGCCCTTGGCATCCGGGTCGACGCTGGTGTGTTCCAGGCGCCCGCCGAGGCTGAGTTTGAGGCGCTCGGTGGCCTGCATTTCTTCGAGGATAAACAGCGCGCCGGCGTTGGTGTCGGTCTGCGGCACGAAGGCCTCTTCGCCGAGGGCGGAGAACTCGTTGCGGGTCACTTGCGCGCCCACCACGCCATCGAACGGGCCAAGCGGCTGGTGGCGGGCTTCTACCCGGGCTTCATACCCCTTGTTCTTGAAGATCGTGCCGGTTTCGCCACCTTCGATTTCGCGGTGCTCGTAGTCGGTGTAGCCCGCGTCGAGTTTCACCGAGGTGAACGGACCCTGCAGGTTGCGGATCTCCGAAGCGAAGGCGTAGTGATCCTGCTTCATGCGGATGCGCACATCCTGTTCGGCAGGGGAGCCGTAGTTGGCGTCGTAGTTGCTGTAGGACAACCCGGCATAGCCGTCGTCCCAGGTGTAGGAACCGCCCACGGCACCGCCGTCCTGGCGCCCGTCGCTGTTGCCCAGGCGGCCATTCTTGCCGGGGGCGTCGTCGGTTGCCGGGGCGTGGCGGCTGCGCGCCTGACCGGGGATTTTCAGGTCGTTGAATTCCCGCGCGTTGGCGTCCAGGTGCAAGGCGAACGTGCCGTTGCCAGCCTCCAGTTTGCCGGCGCTGCTGCGCGTGGTGTCGGCGCCGCCGTAACGCAATTCACCGGCACCGTGGATGCCTTCGATGGCTTCGGTGGGGATGCGGTTGTCAAAGGTGTTGACCACGCCACCGATGGCGCTGCCGCCGTACAACAGCGCCGCCGGGCCGCGCACGATTTCAACGCGATCCACGTTGACCGGATCCAGCGGCACCGCGTGGTCGTAGGACAGCGATGACGCATCCAGCGCACCCACGCCATTGCGCAGGATGCGAATGCGGTCGCCATCCTGCCCGCGGATGATCGGCCGGCTGGCGCCCGGGCCAAAGTACGACGACGACACGCCTGGCTGCTTGTTCAGGGTTTCGCCGAGGCTGCCCTTTTGTTGCAGGGTCAGGTCATCGCCTTCCAGCACGGTGGTCGGCGAGGCGAGCTGCTCGCTGCCCAGCGGGTTGCCGGTGATGACTTGGGGTTGCAGCTCCAGGGCATGGGCTTCGGAGCCGATCAGGAGGGCGGCGGCGAGCGGGGACAGGCGCCATAGGGAAGAGAAGAGCATTGGGCATTCCTTTGTAAAGCAACGAAAAGATTTGAGATGTATGGTTACAATATAACATCTCTTTTTCGCTGAAAACGGGAACTTTTTTGATCGTGCTAAAGTGCGCAGCTGTGTGTTCTCTTTTCTAAAGGCCTGGCATGACCGCGACAAGCAACGACCCTCTCCACGGCGTGACCCTGCAACACGTCCTCACCACCCTGGTGGAGCATTACGAATGGGCCGGCCTGGCCGAACGCATTGACGTACGCTGCTTCAAGAGCGACCCGAGCATCAAGTCAAGCCTCACGTTCTTGCGCAAGACCCCGTGGGCGCGGGAAAAAGTCGAAGGGTTGTACGTGAAACTGATGCGTACCAAACGTCCGCTGGACTGATCCCATGAAGCGGTTTGTGGCTGCGGCGGCGCTTGCTGGTTGGGTGGGGTTGGTGATTCAGCAATACCTGATTTTCTATTCGCGCTGGGAATCCGGCGCCAGCCTGATGGGCGGGCTGGTCAACTTTTTCAGTTTCTTCACCGTGCTCACCAACACCCTCGCGGTGGTGGTGTTGAGCTATGCGCTGGTGAAGCGCGATTCACCCGCGAAGCGGTTTTTCCTCGCGCCCGGCATCAGCAGTGGGATCGCCGTGAGCATCCTGGTGGTGGGCCTGGCTTACAACCTGTTGCTGCGGCATCTGTGGCAACCCGAAGGCTTCCAGTTCATCGCCGACGAGTTGCTGCACGACGTAATGCCGGTGCTGTTTTTTATTTACTGGTGGCAGTGCGTGCCCAAGGGCAACCTGCACCTCAGGCACATCGCCGGCTGGGTGATTTACCCGCTGGTGTACTTTGCCTATGTGCTGCTGCGGGGGGATTTGCTCGGGCAGTATCAGTACCCGTTCATTGATGTGGGCACCCTTGGTTATCCACAGGTGTTCGTGAATGCGGGGGGCATTCTGGCGGGGTTTGTCGCGATAGCAGGGGCAGTGGTGGGGCTGGACAAGCTCATCAAGCCCCAGCCCTGATTCATTCTTCGTCGCTGCCTTCGGCGCGCCAGTAACCGACGGTCTTGAGGAACTCCTCCTTGACCTGGTGCGTGTCCAGCAGCACGCGGCGCACCTGGCGCGACAGCTTGGTTTCGGTGGCGACAAAGCTGTACAGCGAGCCACTCGGCAGCGTCAGTTCGCGCACGGTGTCGAGCAGGTCGTCCTGGCCGCGAATCACCCAGATCACCTGGACGTCGGCCGCGCTTTGCAGCGCCTGCTTTTCGGCTGTATTGGCGATCTCGATCACGGCCAGCACGGTGCGCCCTGCCGGCAATTCTTCCAGGCGGCGAGCGATGGCCGGGATGGCGGTTTCATCGCCGATCAACAGGTAGCTGTCGAAGATATCCGGCACGATCATCGAGCCCCGTGGCCCACCGATGTACAGGTGTTGGCCGACCTGCGCCTGCTCGGCCCAGGTCGACGCAGGGCCGTCGCCATGCAGCACGAAGTCGATATCCAGTTCACCGATGCTCAGGTCGAAACGCCGCGGCGTGTAGTCGCGCATGGCCGGTTGCGGCCCGTCGCCCTTGATGGCGAACGTCGGGCTTTCCAGCGCGGCCTGTTCGGCGGCGTTCTGGGGGAACAGCAGCTTGATGTGATCGTCACTGCCCAGGCTGACAAACCCGGTCAATTCGGGCCCGCCCAGGGTGATGCGGCGCATGCGTGGGGTGATGTCCACCACCCGCAGCACGTGCAGGCGGCGACGTTTGATTTCGTGGGTAACGCGATGGATGGTTTGCGTATTCATTGGTTTTTCCCGTCGACAATGGCTTGGGCGGTGCTGTTGAGCAGTGCCGCGACACGCACGATTTCTTCCGGGCTCCAGCGCCCGTGGTGCGAATGCAAGGCATGGCGCAGGTTGTGCACCGCCTCGTGGATTTCCGGCGGTCGGTCCTGGCCGCGCAGCGCGCGCTTGCTCACGTCCATGCGCAGACGAATACCGTCGAGGGCAACCGTCTGCTCGCTTAAGAAGAGACGACCGGCGTCGGTGATTGTGTAGCGTTTTTTCCCGCCTTCGGTGTCGCCGCTGATCAACTCGCTTTCTTCAAGAAAGGTCAGCGTGGGGTAGATCACCCCGGGGCTGGGGCTGTAGGCGCCGTCGAACAGGCTTTCGATCTGACGGATCAGGTCATAGCCATGGCAGGGCTGTTCGGCGATCAGCGCCGGCAGCAGCAATTTCAGATCGCCTGGGGCAAAGACCCGCGGGCCGCGGCCACCGCGTTCGCGACCGCCGCGTTTTTCGAAGCCGTCGTGGCTGTCGTGGTGAGGGTGTCCTCTCATTGCGCTTCTCCTGTCGTGGTTAGATACAACGTAAGATATATCTTGTGACTAGGGCAAACGCACCCGACCAACGGCACGCAAGGCATTACGAGCCTGAAAAGCAGGCTGAAAGTTTCGAGTTATTCAACTCTGTATAAATAGAGTAACTACTCAAGTAGTCAGTGGTGTTCTCTTACACGCGTTGTCGGCACGCGAATGTTGGAGTTTTTATGCGCATGTCGTATTGTTCTTACATACTTGTTCGGTGCGTAATTATTCTCGTTTATTATCAAGTAGTCTTTTTCTTACAGGTGATTTTAAAGTTTTGGCAAAATGCCACTTTTTTCCCATATTACTAGGTGTGTCTCGGCTACATGAAGTAGAGAAGCGGACTGCTTACTTGAACTTTTATTTTGAGAATACTTGTTTGGCATAAGGCGAGACGGTGCGTTCGTCAATGCAAGTTGTTGAAAAGTTTGCGTAATGCAGGTTTTTAATGACTTCACTAAATTGTTTTTAACCAACAGGTATATCGCTATGTTGAAACAACTTTCCGTCGCGGCCGCTCTGGTCGCGGTCGCCTTGAATTCGTCCCTGGTCGTTGCCGCCGATGACGCGCGCACCGCCATCAACATCAAGGCCGACATCCCGACCAAGCAGTTTCATGCGCAGCCACGGGACCCGAACTTCGGTAAAGACGAAACCATGAACTACAACCCGGTGAGCGGTGAGCTGAGTTCCCTGCGCGCCACGTTCGACGTGAAAAACACCGACGGTTCGGTGCATGCCTACATCGAAGGCGGCCCGACGTCGGCCGCGCTGTACAACGGTTCCAACAGCATTGCGCTGACCAACACCTTCAACGGCGTCACCCTGACTGGCACCCCGCAGGAAGTGGTGGACGACCCTCAATCCACCCCGGGCACCCAGGCCGACCTGGTGATCACTCCGGCCAAGCCGACAGACACCCAGAATGGCCTGTACACCGCCAGTTACACGGTGATCTTCGACGCCGTGCCGCGTACGCCGAATCCGTAACCGACGCGGAGCACCCCTGGCCCCGTGATCGCGACGATCACGCGGGCATTGACCCAAGGTCGGTTGCCGGCAATGGCTGCCGACCTTGTCAAGCAGCCCTGACTGTGCGTATTTACGAGTATTCCGTTCATGTTTTCGAAGACGCCTATTGCGGGCGCGCTGGCACTATTGATGTGCGCCGGCGCCCTGGCCGCGCCGACAGCGCCTGGCACGACGCCGGGCAGTTTGCTGTCACAGTCCAAGGGATTGCCAAACGATTTCGAAGAGCACTTTTTTGACGTGCCCTTGGCCGTGCGCGTGGAACTGGACCAACAGTTTCTCGGCGAGGCCATGATTGTGCTGGACCGCAATGACCGTATTACCTTGCTGGAATTCACAGACGCCAACGACAGTCCCTTCGCGGCTTCAGAACGGGCCAAGTGGCAGCAACTCCTGCAACAGGGCATGACCCTTGGAAGTTGCGAAAGAAGTTGCCCAGAGCAACTCCTGGCGATGCACTACAGCCTGGAAAACTCATTGGTCTCGATCCTCACCGAGAACGTCGAGCGCACCACGCAGACCAAGCGTTATTACGACCAGCCGGAGGCCGGAAGCCTGGGCCTGATCGTCAATAACCAATTGAACCTCAATGGTGGGCAGGATGAAGCGTTGGGCGGCCGTTACGGCCTGGAAGCCAGCGCCAGCGTCGGCAATTGGACCCAGGCACTGAACCTGCAACTGTCGCGTTTCGGCGGCACCGATACCACGCTGTACCACGCCGTGCATGAGCTTTACAGCCAGCGTGAAATGGAAGGCAACTTCCTGCGCCTGGGTTACTTCACCCCTGGCTCCGATGGCCTCACGCGGCAGGTCCGCTCATTCGGCGCCAACCCCGACACCGCCGTGGGCCTGATGTACGGCAGCTCCGACAGCCTGCTGATCAACAACCCCAAGCCCAGCGTGTACCCGATTTACGTCACCGCCAGCCGCCAGGCGTCGGTGGAGATCTACCGTAATGGCCTGTTGATCAATAGCCAGCCGGTGGCGGCGGGGCTGCAGACCCTCGACACGCGCCCGCTGCCGGGGGGCATCTATGAAGTCGAAGTGCGCCTGATCGAAGACGGGCTGACCACGGCCACCACCCAGGAACTGGTGTACAAACCCAACAACTGGCGCAATGCCGACGAACGCTGGCGCTATAACACCTTCGTCGGTCGGGAAACCAAGCTGCTCAGTAACTGGGACGAACAGGCCACCGGGTTCGTGACCTACGGCGCCAGCGCCAACTACCTGGCCCATCCACGGGTGATCCTGGGCCTGTCCGCGCGCAAAGTGCGCGAAATGATGCAATACGGCACATCCATCGACTGGACCCTGGCCAACAGCACCAGCCTGTATGCCAACGTCTACCAGACCCAGGACCACGGCACCGGCCTGGATATGCAAGGCCTCTACAGCTACGGGCACGGCAGCGTGGTACTCAGCCACAACCGCAGTTGGCTGGACACCCGCCGCACCTACGAGATCCTCCCCGACGGCACACGGCTGCGGCCGCGGACCGCCTTTATCGGCCAGACCAGCAACTCGTCGCTGTCGATCAACCATCGATTGAGCAACAAGAGTTCGATCAACTCGCGCCTGTCCTACAGCCAGGGCAACATCGAAGGGCTGGGCCTGGACCTGGGCTGGAACCAGCGCGGCAAGCTTCTCGGCAGCGACGCCAACTGGCGTTTTTCGGTGTTCGATCGCCCGGCCACCTCCAGCACCGGCGACAAACGCAACGTGGGCGTCGACGTGAGCGTCAGCCTGGCCCTGGGCGGGCCCAACGAGCAATGGTCCGCCAGCCTCGGTACGCGCACTGCCCGTGACGGCAGCCGCGACAACAATGGCTCGCTGACCTACCAGCGCACCCTGGACGATCACGTGCTGCAAAGCGTGTCGGCCACGGCGATTGCCGATACTTACGGCGTCGGGTTGTCCGGTCGTACCAGCTTCCAGACCGATGCGCTGTACGGCGATGCCTTTGCCCAGCGTTCCTCCTTCAACAACAAGATCACCGGTGGCTTGAACCTGAGCAGCACCGTCGCGGTGGGCGGGCAGAAAGTTGCCCTGAGCAGCCAGCCCCAAGGCCACGGCGCCGGGATGATCGTGGACGTGGAGACCGACCTGGACGACATCACCCTGCGCGCCGACGACCTTACCGGCGGCAGCAGCACCCTGCGGCCGGGGCGCAACTTCGTGCCCATCACCGCCTACAAGAACAGCACCCTGAGTTTCGACTTCGAGGGCAACCATCCACCGGCGGCCAACATTCAGCCGGCGCGGTCCAGCTACCACTTGAACAAGGGCGGGGTGGGCTACCGCAAGATCAGCGTGATGAAAACCGTCACGGTGCTCGGTCGCCTGCTGGATGCCCAGGGCCGGCCGCTCAAGGGGCACCACGTGATCAATCACGCCAGTCGCGGGGTCAGCGAGGTCGACGGGTTCTTCTCCATGGAGATGAACGCCAGCTCGCCCACCCTGGAAGTGCGCTACGCCAACCAGTTGCTCTGCCAGTTCCGCCTTGACCCCAGCCAGGCGCGCCAGGAGAGCGATGTGCTGATGATCGGTGACCTGCGCTGTACCCCTGACACCCTGGCCGAGGCCACCCTGGGCACGGCAACGGCGGGTTGAATAGTTCCTGGATAAATGGCCGCGCTTGGCCGCTTGCAAAACATGAGGTTGTGGCATGAAACGTTTTTGGTTGTTATGCGTATGTCTTTTCTCCCTGGGGGCCCAGGCGGGCCCCCAGATCAACGTAGGCGTGGTGTACGACTACCTGGAGGCGGGTAAGAGCACCTATATGAAACGGGTGTTCAATGGCGGCACCTCCACGGCGTTCGTCAAGGTCAACATCCTGGAAATGATCTACGACGCCGATGGCTCCTACCGTGAAGTACCGTTGCAGAACCAGCCCGGCGCCGCTGCGCGCGATGGCCTGATGGCCAGCCCGGCGCGGCTGATCGTACCGGCCAACGGCACCCAGGGCACGCGCCTGCTGTTCATGGGCAACCGTGACAAGGAACGCTACTTCCGCGTGCGCTTCGTACCGGTGGTGCCCGAGACCGAAGACGAGTTCGCCGTCACCGAAGAAGAGCGCAAGCAATACAAAGACAGCCTGGCCGCTGGCGTGCGCGTGCTGGCGGGTTACGGCACGGTGTTTTTCGTGCGCCCCAGCAACGTGCGGTTTGACACCCAGGTGCGTGACGAAGGCAAGCGCTACACCTTGGTCAACAAGGGCAACAGTGTCGTGGTGGTCGATGAATTCAAGGACTGCTCGGCGGCCAATACCCTGGAATGCCGGCCGACGGTCAAGCACCACATCATGGCCGGTCGTTCCTATGGATTCGATAAAGAGCCTGGCCGCTCCTACCGCTTCAGCCTGATCGAAGGCAGCGAGAAAAAACCGATGGAGGTCAAGGGGTGATCACACTCTTCAAGACGCTGGCATTCGCCTCGCTCAGTGCTATTTGCGTGTTGCCCTCGGCCCGGGCTGCGGTAGAGCGGGAAACCTTCGAGGTGTTCGTGGAAATCCCCACGGCGCAGTTTTATGTGCTCCCGGTGGACCCGACCCTGGTGCAGCGCGACCAGCCGCTGGATTACAACCCGGTGTCATCGCAACTCAAGCCGCTGCGTGCGCAATTCGATGTGAAAAACGTCAGCGGCGCCATTGGCGCACGGCTGGATGCCGAACCGTTTCTGTTCAACGGCAGGGAGCGTATCGACCTGCGCGTGACCTTCAACAATCAAGAGCTGGGCCTGACCTCCAGCGAAGTGGTGTCCAGCACCGATGCCGCGCCGGGCAAGCGCGTGGCTTTGGAAATCGCCGCGATCAAAGCGGCGGATGACTACGCCCCGGGTAACTATTACGGCACGGTGCACATGGTGTTCGATGCGCTGGCGCCGGGGGCGAATCCATGAGGTATTTACGTCATATCCAATGGGGCCTTGGCCTGGTTCTCACGCTGGTTGCGAGTGCAGCCCAGGCCGGTTCCGCCGAGGTCCGTGCCGAATTCCGTCCCGACCCCAGCAACCCGATGGTCAACCGCTTTACCAACGTCACGCCCAGTACGGGGTTCTGTAAGCACTTCGTTAATTACTGCGAGCCTAGAGGCTGGTTCAGTCTGGACATGCCCATCGGCCCAAGGCCGCAAACCACTGGCGGACCGGTTGCCGCCAACCACGCCGACCCGCGTCAGGGCGTATACCTGAAGGTTCCGTCCGAATGGCGAACCATCACGGTCACCAGCGCTGCTGGCGACAGCAGTCAGTTGGAGGTGCGTATCTCGGGGATCGGTGGCACCGAGCGTCACGGCGGGCATGTGACGCTGATCACCAATGGTGGAGACTACGAACAATTGTGGAGTACCGGACGCTGGCATAAAGCGCCGGCACCGTGTATCCCCACCGGAATGATCAATGGCACCGCTTACTGGGTCCAGTGGCTCTGGCATGTGCCGGAAAATGCGGGCGCCTGCGCCACCCAGGCGCTGTTTGATCTGCCCTATATGGATTTCCCCGACCTGTATTTCACTTACGAGCTGCGTACGCCCAACCCATTGGATATGCCCGCCGGGATTTACCGTGGCAGCCAGCTCTACACCGTAGGCCCGGGGATGGACTTCGATTTCGGCGACCGCGTGGTTCCGTTCGACAACGTCGCCATCCTGGACTTCGTACTGGATGTGGACCATATCCTCAAGGTCGAGGTGCCCCCCGGTGGCAATCGCGTACAGCTTGAGCCTCAAGGGGGGTGGCAGGCGTGGCTGCAAAACGGGCGCAAACCGACCCGGTTGTACCGCGACCAGACCCTCAACCTGTGGACCAGTACTCAGTTCAAGATGACCCTGGAGTGCGGGGCGCCCATGGGCAATTCCTGCAGCGTAAGCAACGGTACGCATCAGGTGCCGCTGGACATCGCTGTCACGTTGCCCGCAGGTTTGAGCGATGCCTCCGGACGTCCGGTCAACCGCTTGCCCCTGCGCCTTGACGGCAGTGGCAGCGAGCTGTTTAAACCGACCCGCTTTGTCGACCGCAAGCCCAGCACGCTGCACTTTTCCATTCAAGCCGAGGGGGTGGCGCAGATGCTCGAACACGGCAGCGGCAGTACCTATACAGGCACAGCCACCGTGATCTGGGATTCGGAGGTTTAAATGAGTCACTATTGGATCAGCAGACTGATCCTGGCATCCGGGCTGACGGCCGCGTTGATCAGCCCTTTGGCCAGCGCACTTACCCAGGACATCACCGCCAAGTTCCGCCCCGACCCGTCCAACCCGACGGTCAACGAGTTCGTCAACACCACGCCCCAGAGCGGCATTTGCCCGGGGCATATCCCGGGGCATTGCAACGCGCTGGGGATCTTCACCATCCGCACCAACGCCTTCACGGCCGAGGCCAACGGGCCCATTCCCGCAAACCACCCCAGCCCCCGCCAGGGGGCCATGTGGAAGGTGCCTTCGGAGTGGCGTGCGGTGCAGGTCACCCATACCGAAACCGGGCAGACCGATACGGTACAGATGCGCATCGCAGGCATCGGCCATCGCTGGAACAGCCGCCCCGGCGTGAGTGCCTGGGGGCAACCCGGCTTGCCTTGGAGCAGCGCGTGGCGGGATGCGCCCAGCCCTTGTCGCGGCATCAACTATTTTGCCGCTGGAACCAACTTCGTGTTGTTCTTCTGGCTGGTCCCGGAAAACGCTGGCGTGTGTCACCGGGTGCCTTCCACCACCATCGACTGGTTCAACTACAGCAATATGGAGTATGCCTACGGCCTGAAAACCCCGAACCCGTTGGCCATGGCGCCGGGTGAATACACGGGCAGCATCAGTTATGTGCTAGGCCCGGGTGGGGATTTCGATTTCGGCGATGTGATGATCCCCAACGATAACGTCCTGACGTTCAACTTCACCCTGACAGTGGACCATCACCTGCGCGTACAGGTGCCGCCGGGCGGCAACCGGGTGCAATTGGAACCCCAGGGCGGCTGGCAGAACTGGCTGCAGAACGGGCGCAAACCGACGCGCCTGGCCAGGGACCAGACCGTCAGCCTGTGGTCGGGCGGCCCCTTCAAGATGACCCTGGAGTGCGGGCAGCCGCTGGGCAACACCTGCAGCGTCAGCAACGGCACGCACCAGGTGCCGCTGGAGGTGGCCGTCAGCCTCCCGGCGGGTTTGTATGACAGTGCCGGGCGGCCGGTCAACCGCTTGCCGCTGCGCCTGGACGGCAGCGGCACCGAGCGCTTCCAGCCGCGCATCTACATCTACCGGCAACCCAGCACCTTGCACTTTTCGGTACTGGCCGACGGTGTGGCACAGATGCTCGAACACGGCAGCGGCACCACCTATTCAGGAACGGCTACGGTGGTCTGGGACTCCGAAGTCTGAGGGCGCGGCCTCGCTTTGCAGCGGGCCCAGCGCCTCACGGGTCAATTGCCGGCGCAGGGCCTTGTGGGCCTGCGCCACGTCTTCCAGCCAGCGTTCATAGGTTGCCTGGCTGACGGGGGCGTCGGTCAGCACGCTGGCACGGGGCACGCCCAGCGCATCGGCCAGGGTCTCAACGCTTTGCCGCGAACCCTGGCCCTGCACCCAGGCGTGCTGGGCCTGCAGCAAGTCGTCCAGGCGTGCGGCTTTGTCCTGATGGACCTGGGTGTTCAGCGCCAGCGCTTCGGCGTGAGTGGCTTCCAGGTACCGGTCCCAGAACTCGACGTTCAACAACGCATCCACCCGGCCGTCGCCGGCCTCGCTCTCGATGACGGCCTTGTAGGTCGTCTCGATCAGTGCGGGGTTCACCGACGCGGTGACACGATAGACCATATGTTCTGCCAGCCAGGGCAAGTGCAGGCGTGCCTTGAGGGCGGTCTGCAACGCCGTGTGCACCTGCACTTCATCCACGCTGCCCGGTACGCCATCGATCACTTCGCTGGTCAGTCGCAACCCGAGCCCACCCTGGTCAATCGGCGCCAGTCGGTGCGCCACTTCCTGGCGGGCCAGGGCGGTGACGCGGCTCAGGCGTGCGGCCTGCCAGGCCAGGTGCGCCAGTCGCCGGGCAAAGGCGCCTTCTTCCAGGGCCGGGCGCGCAGCGTAGGCCTCGTACACCAGGGTCTGCACGCCCAGGCTATTGAACACCTGCGCACCCGCATCGGCGCAGTTGGCGGGCGCGCTGGCCAGGGTGAAGAAGCGCCTGCGCAGCGCTTCATCGGCGTGCATCGCGTCGAGCATGCGCCAGACGTTCAGGCTCAGCGCCCGCCGGTTGGCCAGGTACGCGGCCCGATCGCCCTCGGTCTCGAAGTAGTTGGGCGTCTGCAGGCTGCGGATCACTTCGAAGAAACCCTGGGAGCCGTGTTCCTGTTCCAGCTCGTCCCATTGGCGCTGACGCGATGGACCCTGTTCGGCCGGCAGGTCCTGCAGCCAGAACGCGCTGTCCTGTTCGCCACGCGGCGGGTAGGTGCGATAAGGGTCGAGGCCGGCGCCAAGGCGATAGCTGACCATGCGTTCTTCGTCGTCCAGGCCGAGCTGGTTGCGGTCCAACCGCGTGCGCGCCACCAACAGCGCCTCGGCTTGCCAGGGCAGAAACTTCGGCACGCTCTTGATCGGGCTGTTTTGCAGGTCGAGCAGGAAATCCTCGGGCCGTGGCTGTTCGAACAACCCTTGCGGCCACTGCGTCAACTGCGTATTCGTCAGGTACAGCTCGCGCAGGTCGGGCATGCCGCTGATGTCCGGTGGCTCGCGCAGCAGGCGGTTGTAGGACAGGTCCAGCACCTTGAGGCGGCTGAGGGTGTTGAGTTGGGCCAGGGAGTGGGCGTCCCATTGCAAGGGGTTGGCGCTCAGCCCCAGTTGGGTCAGGCGTGGCAGAGTGGTGAGTGTTTCCGGCAGCCGCGTCAGGCGATTCTGCGCCAGCTCCAGAGTGATGAGGTTGGGAAACAATTCCAGGAACCTGGCCTGCGCATCGCCCAGTCCGGTGTCGCCAAGGTTCAGACTGGTGATGTGTTTGAGCGGTGTGCGCAGTGTCGGCATATGCAACAGGTAGGTACCCAGCGGCCAGCCTTCCAGGTCCAGGCGGCTGCCTGGCTGGCGCTCGCCAAACCCGTCGCGGTAGCCACTTGCCGATTTCTCCCAACTGCGCCGCAAGGCCTGGGACAGTTGAGAGCGCACCAGTCGCTCGGCGGTTTGTTCTTCGATGTTGCCCTGATGCCGGCTTGTGGGGGCCTCCACCCATTTCTTCAGGTCCTTGGCCAGGTGCTTTTTCTCCCGCTCCAGCTCACGCAGCGCCGTGAGGCCATCCGGTGAGTCAAGCGCTTGCACCTGTTCCTGCACCTTTGCCGCGCTCAATCCCGGGTACAAGGCTTTGACGCGTTCTTCCACCGAGCCTGGCGACAGCCCCAGCAGCTTGCTCGCCCATTTGAACCTTGGCGCCTGCACCAGGCGCAGGGTCTCGCGTTCGGGCGGCGCGCCGATGGGGTCGGCGAGCACTCGGCAGCGATCCTCCAGCGGTACCAGGCGCTCCATCAACCAGTTGCGCAACGCCGGGCCGTCGGCGGCGGCGTCGCCCATCGCGGTACGCGTTGGCCTGGGCAGGGCGTTGAGCAATGCGCTGTAAAAGTCACTGGCGGGGTGCAGGCTCTGGTGAGCGCCGTCGTAGACCGCGTACTGGCCGTCTTCGCGATGTACCAGGATACGCCGGGCGTCGCCGCGACCCGCCTCGGCGCGCACTGCACCGCCGGTGGACTGGCTGCGCACTTGCAAGTGCAGCGCGGCGAGGGCCGGGCTGTGTTGCTCAAGCGCACCGAGCATCATGCGCTCGCTGTGCTCGTTGAGCAGCGGCGCGGCGTGGAAGCCTTCATACGCGTGAGTGGCCCGGGCTTGCAGTTGGAGTGCGCGCCCGAGGCTTTTGAGGCGCAGGGGCAAGTGATGGCCGTGGGTCATGAGCGCCCGTTCGTCCGGGCGCGCTTGTTCCAGCAGATATTCGACCTGGCTTTTGGGCAGTTCGGGGAACGCCTCGCGGACCCGCAGCGCCGTTGCCTGGTTCACGCTCTCGCTGTGCTGGTAGAGGTAGTCGAACACTGCCCGTTGACGTACGGCGAGCTGATCGGCCAGGCGCTGGCGCAATGCATCGATACGCGCCGCCCGTGTCTGCGGCAAGGGGCCGGCGAGGGCCTGGAGTTGCGCTTCGTTGAGAACGTCGAGCAGGCGCGGCGCCAGCTCGCCCCTGTTCAGGGCCTGGCGGCTGATCGGCAGCACGGCGTTGGCGTCGGTGGCGCCGTAACGCAGGGGCGCGCCGCCGAGGTCATCTTCTTCGTACACGTCAATCGCCTGGTCCGCTGGCCATTGCGGCAGTTCGGTGGCCAAGTGAGGGCTCCAGTAGGTGTCATCATCCACCGCCTCGCCGACCTTTAAACGTTGGGCCAGGCGCTCCGTGTGCTGCCTCAGCCGCCAGCGCTTGAGGCTGTCGGCCAGGCGCGGAGAGGGGGCTGCGTTGTCGCGATGCAGCGCACGCAGTTCGTTGTACTCGGTGCCACTGGTCTGGCGCAGTTGTTCCAGTTGCGCCGCGTCCAGGTCATTGACGCTGTGACCCAGGCGCCGCATCAATTGGGGGTCGTCCCAGGTCCTGGGGTCTTCGGCCTCGTGGGTCCAGGCACCCTGGCCGTTGTGTTGCAAACGCGGTGCGTAGGCGTCGGGGCGGCTGGGGTGTTGGATACGGTGGCCGGCGTCGTCGAGCCTGACTTCATAGTGCTCGCCGTCCAGGGGCAGCACGCTGCGGCCTGCGTGGGTGTGCAAGCCCAGCGCGTCGGGTGCCGAATCGCCGGGCAGGCCGGGGGCCTTCAACGCGTAGGGGCGCAGGTCGGGGTTCCACAAGCGCGGTTGACCATTGTGTTCGATGGCCTGCAGTTGATCGACGAAGGGCGAAGGGATGAGCTTGACCAGTTGACCGCCGATGTGAAACGCACCCAACTGCACCACTTCGTTGACCACGCCGACCAGGTGCGTGGCCGCTTCCCTGGCCTGGCCTTCGGCAAGGTCCACCACACCTTCGACCACTTCATCGAGCAACTGGTAGGCGGTGTAGGCCAGCATCAGCTCACCCAGCCACGGCACGAAGGGTGTGATCACCAGCAAGGCGGCGTTGAAGATCTCGCTGAGCACGCGGCTGAAATTATCCCACCAGGCCCAGCGGGCGCGGCTGTCGCTGTCGGCGGTGGATACCACGATGTCGCGGGCGTCATTGAAGATCTTGTCGAGGCCGCGTTGCAGGCGATGGCGCCACAGGTCGCCGTCGATGGGCACGGCGGCGTATTGCAGGCGCGGCTGGTCCACCGGCGTGTCCCGCCAGGTAGGGCGCGTGTCCAGCGGATCGGTGCGGCGATACCACTGGACGCGGTTCAGGCGTTGTTCGAGGTTGGCGAAAAAGTGCCCGCGCTGTTGCTGGTCGATGAATTGGCTGAAGAACTGGCGGTACGCGGCGGTGCGCAACTTATCGGTCAGCGCTTGCATGAACGCCGCGCTGCTGGGGTATGCCATCAGTGGTGCCTGTGGGTCATGGGGGATATACGCCAGTACCGGCACGGTGACCGTTGCGCGCTCAAGGTCGGCGGCGATCAGCAGGATGCCGGTCAGGCGCGAGTCCATCATCTGCAACTCATAAAACTGCAGCACGCCTCGCTCGCCGTTGAGGGCGCGTTGCAGCACATGGAAACTGGCGGCGTCGATGGCGTGCGTGAGCAAGGCGTGGTGGGCCGCGGCGTTCAGGGCGGCTTTCTGGCTGGCGATGAGCGCATCGTGCAGCGCGGCCAGTTGCGTTTCGTCGGTGGGCAGCAGGTGCTGTTGCAGGTGGCGCTGGTACTGGGCACCCAGATCCAGTTGTCGGCACAGGGCGGTGAACTGCGCAATGCTCATCTGCTGCTTGAGGGGCTTGAGGGTGAAGTGACCGCGGGCGTCGGGCCGGCTGGTGTAGCTGGAGTCGTCGGTGAAGTGCTCATCCTTGGCAAAGTTGTGCAGGGCGGCGTCCAGCAGAGACACACTGCGGCTGGTGACACCCTGGATGAACGTGCCCTTGACGCTGTACAGGAACAGGAAGGTGTCCCGGACGCTGGCGTCCACGCCGTATGTTGTCTTGAGCGCCTGGGTCAGCAACGGCTCGGCGAAGGCATAGACGTCCTGGACCTGTTCGAGGCGCTCATCCACCGTGTTCTGGGTGACCCATGCCTGGGCGTTGGCCGTCTTGAGGCTGGCGTGAGCCTGAGGGGGCGCGCTGTGATACCAGGACGCGAGGTCCAGGCGGGCCTTGCTCAAGGCTTCAGCTCTGGCCGGCGAGGTTGCGAGCAGCCATGGCGGGATCTTCTGTTTGATCAATTCATAGTGCGGGCCTTTGTCTGAGTGGAGGGACGACGCGGGCGCGGGCTGCGGTGGCGGGTGCATGGCAGATGACCTTGAGGTGTAGAAAAGGTCGTCAGCCTAGGTGCCCTGGGGTGGGGGCGAGGCAGTAGATAGTTGAAGTCGCCTGCGCTTTATTCCTGGGGCTCGGTCGGCGGTGTTAACTGTCTACGTCTTCGGAGGTGGCGCAAGGGATTAGCTTGAGTGGACCCACCCCATGGAGAGACCTGGATGCCCCTCGCTGCCAGCGCCCTGCGCCAAGCTCATATTGAACAGATCGAAACCCTGTTCAACGACCCTCCCTCCTTGTTGGCAGTCGCCCTGGACAGTGCCCAGGCTTACCTGGACCGTCATTTCAGCGCGCGTAACGAGCACGCGCGATGGCTCCATATCGCAACCCCTGAAGATCACCCCGATGAAGGCGCCTGGCGCTATGCCTCATTGGCGCAGATGGTGGTGGAGCGCCTGGCGACTGCTCGGCCAGTGTTGCTGGTGCAGGACTATCAAAAGGTGGTCCGACGCGTACGCGAGGTGATTGAGCCGGGTGGGCCGAGCCTTGCCGAACTGGAGGTATTGATCAACGAATGCGGTAGCTTTCTGCTGGAGGCTTTTTCCCAGCGATTGCAGGCGTGGTGGCATGAGGCAATGCCCGTGGACAGCGTGCGCTGGGGGTATTTGTCCGATGAGTTGTTGGCGCTGTTCTACGATGCCCCCATGCCGCCTGGCATGAGCTCGGCGCGCTTTGCCGAGCTGTTTCCGAAAACCTTGTTGCGTGCGACCCGGCCCGACCGTGAGTGGAGCCTGCACAGCGCGGCATTGCGCGTGCAAACGCTGCACCTGCAGCAAAACCAGCTGCGCACGCTGCCTTGGCTGTTGCTTGAGCGGACCCTGGCGCTGGGGCGTTCGTCTTTGTTGGTCTACAACCCGGCCTCGGGAATCACCCCCATTGAAGCTATAGACGATATAGGGGCTTTGCTGGCTGCCGAGGTGGAACCGTCACCGTCAGGGCAAGTCGCACAGTGGTTTTCCCAGCCGGTGGAGGGGGACCCCTTCGATGCTTTGGCGGCCAGTTACCTGGAGCGGCAGTTGCGCGACCTCGACCGCATCGACCGCCGGGTGCCACGCACGCCCCAGGCTTTGCAACAGTTGCTGAACGACATCACTGACCCCTTTCACTGGTTTGTCGCGCGCCTGAGTTCTCTTCAACAGAAGTTGCGTGCTGGCTTGCCGCTGTGGCTGAGCCAGGCCGATGCCGCCGACAGTATCGCCTGTGCCCAATTGCTGCGTGGCTGGGTGCTGGCCGGGCATGCCGAGGGCGCACACGACTACCTGGAAGGTATCCCGACGATTGAGCAGTTTGCCATCGAGCAATTGCAAGGGTGTTTGAAGCAGCAGCCCTTGACGGCCAAGCTGAAAGCACAAGACATCAGCCTGCGGTTCGATCGCGTGATTGCCGCTGCCGTGCCGCTGCCGGGCGGCTTCATTGCCGGGGAAGTCGAACCCGTCACCGTGACACTGGTGCAATTGGCCCTGGAAAACCTCGCCGGCTTTCCACACACGCCCAAGTCGATCAGCCTCAAGGGCGAAAAGGCCCCGACGTGGTTGACGTACAACCTGCTGAGCACCTGCATCGAGCAGGTCGATATCGGGCAAGCCTATCCGCTGTTGCTCAAGCGCAAGCTGGTGGAGGACCAATCTGAAGCCACGCGCCGCCGGCGGTTGTTCAGCCGGCAACTGCGTAACCAACTGCCGCTGCTGGCTCTGCAATACAAAATCCAGGGGCTGCACGGCCTGACCCGCACCGGTTTCCTGCGCTTGCAGGCCGCGTTGCAAGCTACTCCGGCCCAACGCCTGCTCGATGGAAAAGGCATGGCCCTGTGGCCGCTGGCGTTTCGCGCTGCGCCCGATCAGGTGGCGGACGTGGTTGCCAACCAGTTCATCATCGGGCCCCAGGCCGGGCACGAAGGGCCGCACCTGTTGTACCGGCCACTGCTGAGCCCGACGTTGCAGGAGTATGAAAGCCTGGCGGCTTTGCTCGAGGCGATCAGGGCCCCTGGCGAACTGCAGGATCAGGTGCTGAGCTGGATAGATGCACGACGCCAGGCGATCTATGTCAAGGGTGGTTTCATCGAGCCGCACATCCGGCATTTTTTACCGACGGATGAGTTCACGGTCTACACCAAACCGGCTCCCGCACAACTGCACAAACAGGTGGTCGAGGGCGACCCGGCGCAACAGGTTTTCATTGCAACCGCCGAGGCGCTGGTGACCCTGGCCGACCGTCAGTCACAGTCCAATGCCGAACAGCGCTGGGCCACCCTGAAAAAACTCGGTTGGCTGCTGTTTACCAACCTGCTGCCGTTCCTGCGTGGGCCGGCGGCGTTGTCCGGGTGGCTGCTGCAGTTGACGGACAGCGTACGAGAGGATCTTCAGAGCCTGCACAGTACCGATGCCCAGGCGCGAGCCGCCGCCGTCACGGACATGCTGGTCAACCTGATAGCCGTGATAGCGCATCAGGCTGCCCCCCATGACGTGCAGCGCCATCTGGACCTGGAACATCCGGCGTTTGCGCCATTGGCCCGCGCCGAACCGTTGCCTGCCGCGCCGGTGCGGGTGGTGGCCCCGGCATCGTTCAGTGCGCCGCTTGGCTGGGCCAACGCACGGGATACCCTGACCCCGGCCATGCAGGCGCGGCTGACGGCCTTGAGCCTCGAGTCGCAGCCCACGCCCGACGATCTGAAACAGGCTGAAGCCAGCGGTCCGTTGCAAGGGTTGTTGAAACCCGCATCGGCTGTCGGCGGGTACTGGCAGGCGCTGGTACGCGGGCGGGTCTATCGCGTTCAGATCCAACAGGGGCGGGTACGGGTGGTCGGTGCCACGGGCGAAATCCTGGGGCCCTGGCTCAAACACCTGGGCAACGGGCGTTGGGACCTCGACCTGGGCCTGCACCTGCGTGGCGGCGCGGCCGACTCTGCCCGGCAGGAAGCCCGCCAGGCAGCCAGTACACGGCGTGAAAGCCTGACCCGCGACTACCAGCAGGCACGCCAGGACCAGGCGCGGGCCCGCCAGGCGATGGCGGTGGCCCGTGCACTGGTCGAACAGCCTGAAGGCGCCATTGATGAGCAACGTCGGGTGCAAGCCCGGCAGCGTTATCACCAGGAAGCCGAACGCGCCTGTGGTTTCGCCCGCAAGGAACTGCACACCCTGCGCGCCTTGCGCGAGTTGGCACCGCGCACGCGTTATGAAGAAGAGCTGTGCGGCGCCCTGGAGTCGGTTGTGTTGAGCACGCAATTGCTCAGCTCCCTGACCCGCGACCAGATGGTGGCAACCAACGCGCGACTCGATCCGGTGTTCAAATTGTTGGAGGACGAAACCGAGGATGAGGCTCAGTCCGACATCAACCGCCAGGCCCATGTGGAGTTGGGACAGGGCCTGCGCGAATTGGCGACGCTGCACGACCACGCTATTCACTGGCGAACCCTGGAGGACCTTCACCTGGACGAATTGCGGCAGGTTCCCAGGCTTGGCCGCGACAAGGCCGAGGCCTTGACGGCAGGCTTGCCCCCACGGCCATCGGTGCAGGACCTGCAAGCCCTGCAGTTCACCACGTTATGGGGTATCGCCATCGATGTGGCGGGGCCGCCTTTGGAGGACGCCTTCTTCGACAGCATCAGCGAAACCATCAACCGGGCGCGTCGGGCCAACCGTTCCATGGCGGACTTGCGTCACGTGGAGGTCACTGACCAGGAGCGCATCGAATTGCTGGAGAGCGTTGACCAGGTCTACGCGCAAACCGACGATCAGATCGAGTTCTGGCGGGCCATGGAGCCGGACAAGTTCAACGTGGATTACCTGCAAAAACTCCAGGCGTTACTGACACAGCTGCATCTGTACATCGAAGGCCAACTCAACGACCTGACGCAACCGGTCGCCAAGACCAGGCCACGGACCAAGCCGCCCGCACCCGTACCAGGGGCAAGGCGCAAGAAGATCATCCGCACGCGTAACCGCGACCTGTATGTTGCCCAACTGAGCGACCTGCCGTCCGACCACCCAGCCGCCGAACTGCGTGACCCTTCGGGCCAAGTCATCGCCGCCTTCACCGAAGCCGAAGACGGCGTGTGGGATGCCCGGCCGACACCCGCCCGGCGCCGCCCCGATCCGGCATTGAGCAGCCTGATGGAAAAAGGCGAAGCCCTGTTGGCGACGGTCGATAAAGCCATCAATCAGGTCAAGGCCATGATCCCTGGCGTCAACCAGCCGTCGAGCCTGCAATACCTGCTGGAGTCCCAGGCCACCCGTCGACGCTGGGTGGCCGAGGACATCAACAAGAAGCTGAGTGTGCTCGACAGTACGCGGCTGGCAGTGGTGCAACAGGCCAACGCCCGGGCCATGGTCAGCCGCTTGCACGCCTCGGTGGCGAGCCTGGAGGCCGCCGGCCTGGAGGCTCGCATACAGGCGAGCAAGGTACGGCCCATCACCCAGGACACGCTGGAGTTCCTGCATCGCCACCACGAGGTTCGGATAACCCGGCGCGGCGGGCGGGTGGCGCTCAAGGGGCACCGCGACGACTATCTGCAGGTCTACGCCGTCGTCGATGCCGCGAACGGCGAAGCGCTGTGTGTCGCCCATTTCCATTACCCGACGCAGAAGGCGTTGGACGATCATTTCGTGGCCGCCCACCTCAAGCGTCCCGAACAGGAACACCTGGGCCGCCAGGACCAGGCCGAAGTCGAGGCGGACAGGTTTGCGCGTATTCGTCGCGGGCAGACTGGTCAGTTGCAACCTGTGCCTGAGATCGAACGTCAAGCTCTCTCTCTGGGCGTGGCCAGGCGCCTGTTTTTCAGCCTCGACTGAGGTCAGCGTTTGCCCGGCACAGGGTCTGGCTGCCGGGTTGCAAGTACGGCATCAGCAACGGCGCCATGCCCTTGAGCACCTGCACGGGCAGGGCGGAGGTGAAGGTGAAGTGCTCGGCGGATTGGCCGGGGACAAACGCGGTTAACGTGCCGAAGTGGTGTTCGCCCAGGTAGAACACAAATGTGGCGGTGCGGTTGATCGACTTGGAACTGAGGATGCGCCCACCGGCGCCGATGGCCTCGATGCGATTATCGCCGGTGCCGGTCTTGCCGCCCATGGCCAGCGGCGTGCCGTCGGCCAGCTTGAAACTGCCGGCGACGCGTTTGGCGGTGCCGGCGTCCACCACCTGGGACAAGGCGCCGCGCAGGGCCCTGGCGACCTCGACCGGGATCACCTGTTTGCCGGGTGCCGGGTCGTTGACGACGCGCGTTTCGTACGGCGTGCCGGCGGCGAACAACAGGCTGTCGATACGCAGCACCTTGGGGCGCACCCCGTCGTTGAGAATAATGCCCATCAGTTCAGCCAAGGCCGCCGGGCGATCGCCAGAGCTGCCGATCGCCGTCGCCAGGGACGGCACAAGGTGATCGAAGGGGTAGCCCACGGCCTGCCAGCGCTGATGGATGTCGAGGAAGGCTTCGATCTCCAGCATGGTGCGAATGCGGCTGTCCCGCGCACTCTGGTGGCGGCTCTTGAACAACCAGCTGTACACCTCCTGGCGTTCGAACTGGCTGGCCTTGACCACCTCGCTGAACGTTGCCTCGGGATGGTTGAGCAAGTAGCCGAGCAACCACAGGTCCAGCGGGTGCACCTTGGCGATGTAGCCTTGGTCGGGCAGGTCGTAGGTGCCGGGGCCGTAGTCCTTGTAGAGTTTTTGCAGGCGTTCGTCGGTGAGTTTTTCGTGGGTCTTGATGCCGGCCAGGTGTGAGCGCACGAACAGGTTGAAGCTCGCCTGGCTGGCGTCGGGCAACAGGTAGCGGTGCACGGCCGCCAGGCGGATCGGCGTTGGGCGCAGGCTGTCGAGGAAGGTGTCCAGGCGTGCCTGGGTGTCTTTCTTCTGGTACTTCTTCCAGAACTTGCGCAGGAAGGTGGTGCCTTCGCGGTCAGCGAAACCGGCAAGGTATTCCTGGCGGCGCGGGTCGCTGTCGTCCTTGAGCAACTCGGCGCTGTTGTTCTCGCCCGAATAGGTGACATAGCGCACCACGTCGCGCATCAGCCGAATAAATGGCAGGTTGATCGATTCGCGCAAGGCGTCGCGCAGGGTCGGGCTGCGGCCGTTGTCCTGGCTGCGAAAGTTATGGAAGCTGTGCAAGCCGCCGCCGGTGAAGAAGCGCTCGCCGGGGCTGGCCGAGTAGGTGCGGTCCAGCGCCGCGTCGAGCATCACGGCCAGGGATTTGTCCGGGGCCTGGATCAGGTAATCGAGGGCCCAGCGGCTCAGGCGGTCCTGGTCGTCGACGGCGACTTTTTTCAGCGCGGCGGGGGCTTGTGCGGCGTACTTGCCGTGCAGTTCGGCGATGATTTGCAGGTAGGTGGTGAGCACCCGCAGCTTGGCGGTGGAGCCCAGCTCCAGCTTGCTGCCTTCGTTGATGTCGAAGGGCTGGTCGGTGTTGTCGGTCTGCACCCGCACTCGTGAACCGTCCGGGGTCAGTTCGAACAGGGTGAAGCTGTAGCGCACCTGGGCGGTACTGGCGGGGGTGAGCAGGCGCTCGCCGAGCAGGCCGATCTGGCGGGCATACTCGGGGTCGGCGAGGTGCTTGAGGTAGTCACTGACTTGGCCCTGCAACTGCGCTTGCAGGGTCGTGGTGGCGGACAGGTCCAGGCGGTCGAGGTCGTACAGCGGCCGGTCAAGTAATGCGGCCAAACGGCTGCGGGCCACACTGATGCCTTTATTGGTTTCTATTGGTTGAAGCGTGGGTTGTTGTGCCCAGTCGCGGTAAGTGACCTTGCTCGCCAGGGCGACCTTCAGCAAGTCAGGTCCGATCACGCCATTCTGGGCCAGTAGGCGTAAATGGCTGTCGGTCAGGTCGGCAAGTTCGTCCCGCCCTTTGGCGAGGTAATGGGAAGGACGACGCTGCGCGATGATCAACGACAGCACCTGACGCAACGCCAGGCCTTGCTGCGCATTCACTGGGCCGCGCAAGGCCTGGTTGACCTGGTTGAAGTCGGCGCCGTACCACACCCGCAAACCCTCGGCCATGCCATGCACTTCACCATGCCCGGGGACTGCCGACAGAGGTACGCTGTTGAGGTAATCGCGCAGGATATTCTTGCGTGCCGCCAGGGTCTCGGGGCCGTCGTGGTAGGCACGCACGGCGGCGGAAAACATCTGCCGCAATTTTTCTCCACCTGACACCGTCAGGCCGTCTGGTGAGTGACGGTATTTTTCCAACTGGGTCGCCAGGGTGCTGCCACCGGCACTTTGCCCCGGCAAGTGCAGCAGTTTGGCGACTTGCGACCAGGCTGCCTTGGCGAAGCGTGGCCAGTCCACGGCGGGGTTGGCCTGGGGTTGCGCGGGGTCGAGCAGGTCGCGGTTTTCGATGAACAGCAAGCTGTTCACGACCAGTGAGGGGATAGCCGTGAAGCTTGAGTACAACTGTTGCGGGTAGTCGTACCGATACAGCGGCACGGCGCGACAATCGGTGATGGAAAGTCCCGCCTGGATTTTTTCCGTGTAGGGCACGAACAGCCCTTTGGCGCTGTAGTCCATCAACGCGGGGGAAAACCGCGCCTGGGCTTCGATCACGTAGCCGCGCTTGAGCAAGCGCGGCAGGAATGTATCGAGGTCGCTGTAGCCCAGGCGACGATCGAATGGGCCTGCGCCGGGGTAAACGATCGCATCGCTGGGGCCGGGCCTGACGTCATAAGTCAGGTCGCGGGCCAGCCGGCTGAGTGCCTCGGCCTGCAGGTGCGAGGTGCGCATCTCCCTGGCGGCGGCAAAGCCCAGGGCGATCAGCGCCATCAGCACGATCAACCAGAACAGGCGACGCCCATGGCGCGGCCGGGGTTTACTTTCGGGTAAAGGCGCTGGGTCCGAACTGCCTTGTGGTTTCGCAGCCTTGGTCGATTCGGTTTGCCACAGTGCGCCCATAGTCGATTGATCCATTCACGCAGATTGATCGGACTTGCTTGAAGCGTAGTCGCTGGACGCTGCTTGTGAGGGAAATGTGTTTTTCGAGTCAGAACCTTCCGGCGGTTATGGGGGCGGGCCTGCCGCGACGTTTTGCCGCTCAATGCAGGTCAGATGCTCCTGTTAAATTGCAAGATAGCGAGCACTTCCACTAAATTGCCTCGCTTTTATAGTGAAAGACCCTGCTCCGGGCTTTTTATACTGCACGCCCCGCTGATCTTGCCTGGCAAGAAGGGCCCGTCCATGAGGCGGCCCCGGTCTCGGCAAGGGTGCCGGCTTACCGGCCCGCGCCCTGGAGACTCGACGGACAATCCAATAACAAAATGAGGTTGTACCCTATGCCAGTCGGCAACCCGCTGCCCCATGGCGAGACCGCTCAAGGCGGCCCGCTCAAACGCGAACTCGGTGAACGGCATATCCGCCTGATGGCGCTGGGCGCCTGCATCGGCGTCGGCCTGTTCCTCGGCTCGGCCAAGGCCATCGAAATGGCCGGCCCGGCGATCATGCTGTCGTACATCATCGGTGGCCTGGCGATCCTGGTGATCATGCGCGCCCTCGGCGAGATGGCCGTGCACAACCCGGTCGCCGGTTCGTTCAGCCGTTATGCCCAAGACTATCTCGGCCCCTTGGCGGGTTTTCTCACCGGTTGGAACTACTGGTTCCTGTGGCTGGTGACCTGCGTGGCGGAGATCACCGCCGTGGCGGTGTACATGGGCGTCTGGTTCCCGGATACGCCGCGCTGGATCTGGGCCCTGGCGGCGTTGATCAGCATGGGCACCATCAACCTGATCGCGGTCAAGGCGTTTGGTGAGTTCGAATTCTGGTTCGCCCTGATCAAGATCGTCACCATCATTGCCATGGTCATCGGCGGCGTCGGCATCATCGCCTTCGGCTTCGGCAATGACGGCGTGGCCCTGGGGATTTCCAACCTGTGGGCCCACGGCGGCTTCATGCCCAATGGCGTGCAGGGCGTGTTGATGTCGTTGCAGATGGTGATGTTTGCCTACCTGGGCGTCGAGATGATCGGCCTCACCGCCGGTGAAGCGAAGAACCCGCAAAAGACCATTCCCAGCGCCATCGGCTCAGTGTTCTGGCGCATCCTGTTGTTCTACGTGGGTGCATTGTTTGTGATCCTGTCGATCTACCCGTGGAACGAGATCGGCACCCAGGGCAGCCCGTTCGTGATGACCTTCGAACGGCTCGGTATCAAGACCGCCGCGGGCATCATCAACTTCGTGGTGATCACCGCCGCGCTGTCGTCGTGCAACGGCGGCATCTTCAGCACCGGGCGCATGCTCTACAGCCTGGCGCAGAACGGCCAGGCGCCGGCCACGTTCGGCCAGACCTCCAGCAATGGCGTGCCACGCAAGGCGTTGCTGCTGTCGATCTTTGCCTTGCTGCTGGGCGTGTTGCTCAACTACCTGGTGCCGGAAAAAGTCTTTGTGTGGGTCACCTCCATCGCCACCTTCGGTGCGATCTGGACCTGGCTGATGATCCTGCTGGCCCAGCTCAAGTTCCGCAAAGGCCTGAGCCCCGCCGAACGGGCAGGGCTCAAATACCGCATGTGGCTGTATCCGGTCAGTTCCTACCTGGCCCTGGCGTTCCTGGTGCTGGTGGTGGGCCTGATGGCGTACTTCCCGGACACTCGCGTGGCGCTGTATGTGGGGCCGGCGTTCCTGGTGCTGCTGACCGTGTTGTTCTACGTGTTCAAGCTGCAGCCGTTGAACACTGCCCAGGGGGCCACGCGTTCGGCGTGAGGCTCAATTGACCTGCTGTTGTGCCAGTTGCGCCGCTTCGGTCAACTGGCGCACCAGCCGATTGCGTTCGGCGATCTCCAACTCCATCAGCGATTGCCGACGTTCCAGGTAGGCTTCCGAGCGTCTGTTCGAGATCTCCAGGTTCAGGCTTTTCAATTGGTGACTCACGACGTTCTCGATGGTCGAGAAAGGTTCCGGGTAACTGCGGGCCAGGTACTCGATCCAGAACTCCTCCATCAGCACCGAGTTCTGCACTGCCTGGGTTCTCTCCAACCCGGCCAGACTATCGCGGGCTTCGACAATATCTTGCTCGTCGACCCACTCCTCCACGGAGTACAGCATCTCTTCGCGAAGAATCGGCAGGTTGTACTCATCGCGAAAACGCAGCCGGTAATACAGTTTCACCTCGGCATCGTCCGGATCTATCTCCTCTTCACGCAACTTTTGCAGGTGCGTATCGGCCAATTCATCCACTTTGCGCAGGTAGAACAGGCCTCTGGCAAGGCTCAGCAGATCGTGGTCGGCCTGGCTGCTGCCGGCCTGGGACCGGGCCTGGTGGACCTTGTGCTGAATCTCCATATCGATGAAGGCGAGGATGGCGCCATCGCCGCACGTACCGGCGACATAGGTGTTCAGGAAAATCTGCTCGCGCAGCTCGGTCGATTGGCCCATGGCCTCGAGCAGGTGCCAGACCCTGGTGGTCAGGGTTTGCTGGCTGGCCGGGCTGTGGGTGTAGGCATAGGACTGGATCAGGTCGCGCAGTACCCGGAACGCGTCATCCGACCTCGCCCCCTCGTGGTGTTGCAACTGCTCCCATAACTGTTGCCGTTCACTGTGCTGTGCGACAGGAACCCCGGCCAGCCAGCGGCTGAATTCCCTGGACATGGCTTGTTGGTGCAAGGTCCCCGGCAATGCGCCACCGATGACGATGCCGGTGCGATGACGGTAGTCGCGAATCCTGGCCAGGGTCGTTTCGCTCAATGGGTTGTCATGCAGGATGGTGTTGCGGTTGGTCGGCCCCATGCGCACGTCGGAAAACACTGCGTCAGGTACCGTGGTCAAGCGGTTTTCCTGCAATAACAGGGTGCGCAGGCTGCTGCGGGTTTCGGCGCCGATGGGCCACTGATCAATGTTGGTCTGACGCAACGACAGTACGCGCAGGCGGGTCATGCGGGAAATATCCGGGGTCAGGCCCAGGGGGTTACCATCCAGGTGGAGCTCGGCCAGTCGCGTCATACCGGCCAGTCGCTGGCGAGATTCGGCCGTCAGCACGATAGTGTTGTCGCTCAGGTCAAGGTTCTCAAGCTGGGTCATCTGCGTCAGGCTGGCGGGCAGCTCATTGAGCATGCAGTCGATTTTCAGGTGGGTCAGGCCGGTGAATTTGCCGAGGAAGGCGTTGCCGGTCTCCGGGAAGGCGTCGCCGTCGATGCGCAGGTATTCAATGTGCTCGAAGCCTCGGTTATTCAGGATGAAATCAGCGTCAGGCAAGCTGTTGCCGTCCAGGCGCAGCACCAGTTGGTGAGCGTCGAACAGACCCGTACCGCTGATATAGGCCACACGTGTTTCCTGGCGCCAGGCCCGCAGGATGCTGTCGGCCAATTGCCGACGCACGCCATAGTTCCGAGCGACCGGATCGGTGCGCGGGGCGTCGACGGCCTGGGGGGGACCGATCCAGCGTTGCAATTCGAATTGCAGGCCCTGGTACTCGGCTTTGCGGCGTTGCAATTCAATCAGGGCGGCGGGTTCGCTCATGCCCAGGCTGTCGATCAGTTCCTGCGCTCGGAATTGGCTGAAGCTGGGGTAGAGTTCACGCACCTTGCTCAGCAAGTCCACCGGTTGGTCCCCGCCGAATGGCCACAGCCCTCTCAATGAAAACGGATAGGCGATGAATGAGCTGTCCACCTGCATCGGCGGTTGCAGCCACGGCGGTATATGCCGTAGGCCGAGCAGGCCCTTGATTGCAATGCGCCGGTTCAACGCCAGCTCGGCAATCGCCTGTCGCAGGGGTGACAGGTCAACGCTGTCGGCAATGCCCAGTGCCCGGCACTCGGTTTCCGACAGCAGCAGGGCGATGGCGCTCAACAGGTCGCTGCCGACATCGGCGGGGTCGTTGAGCAAGCGGCCTTGCTTGTCATAAGCATGGAATCCGCCGTTGAATCGCGCCAGGGTGCGCCGATCGATACCGGCGAGGTGACCTGCGCGCTCCAGCAGACGGCCCCTGGCGTTGCCGTCGTGGATGTCCAGGCGTAGTTGCCGGGGCCAGCCGGGCAGTTCCTTGAGCAGGTGCAAGGTGATCCTTTCGCTGTCGGGGTTGGCCAGGGTCCTGAGGTAAAGGCCTTCGTAGGCGCGGTTCAGGCGCATATCGTCGGCGGTGAGCCGGGCCTGTTCGACCAGGCGCAGGCCGACCCGGCCATGGTCCTGCAGTTGCTTGAGTTCCCGTGGGGTGGCTTGGTCGAGAATGGCCCTGACCGCGCTACGGGGCAGTTGCGGGAAACTGGATTTCAAGCGCTGTTCCAGCCGGTTGCCACCTTGCTCGCTCTGGGCGTACAGGTTGTCGAACAGTTGCGCGCGTTCGCGGTAGGCATATTCGGCGATGGCCTTGGCCAGTTTGAACAGGCGTTCTTCCTGGGTGGCCGGGAGTTCGCCGAGCAAGGCGCGAGTCAAGGCATCGTTCTGCACCAGCTTTTTCAACGGTTCGCGACTGCGGCTTTCGGCCTCCGTGAGGCGTATTTTCTCGGTAGTGGGGTGGTAGCGGTACTGGCTGATCACGCGGCCGTTGTCGTCGACAACCTCCAGGCTGTGGCTGTCCGGCCAGGTAGGCAAGTGGCTGGCGAGCTGCAGTTGCAAGGACGGTCGCGCATTCTGTTGGGCAGAATAGGTGGTCATCGCCTGGATAAAGTGCAGGATGTCGCGCTCGATGCGAAAGCGTTTGCAGGTGTCTTCCAGCAACGGCGGTGGCGGCAATTGAGTGCTGTGCGACTCGCGCAGGGCCCGTGCCGGGGTATCGGTGATTTTCAGGATACGCGCGGCGGTGGTTTCGTCCACGTTGTAGTCCTGGGCTCCCAGGCGGTAGAGCAGGCGATGATCGCTCCAGGTCATCGGATTCTCGGTGGACAAGCGCCATGCGCCCCGACGGTTGTGTTCCAGAGTGGGCGTGTCGACGCCGATTTTTTCCGGGTGCTTGAGCCGCCACTTGCGCAGGCTGTTGTCATAGACAACCGGATACAGCGAGCCATAGAGCGGCAGCAGGGTTTGCCCGTCCAGGTCATACAGGCCATTGGCGCCCGCTTGCAAGTGTGCCGGCAGCACCACGTTCTGCTCGTACTGGTGCAACGAAAGGTCCAGGAGGCTGACATAGCCGCTGGGGCTGCGCTGGGCGCTCATCAGGTCGCCCAGGGTGGTGCGCAGCCCCTGGGCATCGGAAGCGGATTGCATACCCAGTTTCAAGCGTTCGTGGGGTTGCAGCACCGAGCCGATGGCCAGGTAGAAACTGTCGACGGCCGGCGATACCGGGATCGCTCCGCCGTTACGCATGTCGTAGGCTTCGTAGCGACCTTCGCCGTAGAACAGCAATTCCACCGTGGTGTCGTCGGGTCCGCTGGACTCGTAACGTTGCCTGGGATCGCCGCTGCTCATATCGGTGACCACGAAATGTCGTCCCAGGGCGTCACGTAGCAGGCTGGCGGCGAACTCCCGTGCCCATTGATCGGTGTCCGGGTTGAATGCGCGGCGGTGGTAGAGGCCGTCGATGACCACATCGATACGCAGAGCGGTCCGGTGATGCTCCAGGTGCTCGTGCAGGGCCTGCGGCAATTTGCCGGTCTGCAGCAAACGCGCCTGCTCAGGCTCGCTCAAGGGCATGTCGTTGAGCAACTGTGCCAGGTTTGCCGGGGTCAACGGGGCGAATCGCTCGCGCAGAGTCTTCAGCACAGGCGTGACCTCCACCAAAGGAGGCGCGACCTTCAGCGGCGTAAAGAGGCGCGCGGGATCGCTGGCCGGTAGTTCATGCCGGGCATGGCCGGCGTAGCGGTACAGCGCGCTGAACAGCGCCAACCGCCGGGCCTGGGCCAGCTCGCTGATTTGCAGGCGCACGCGGGCGATGCGTTGCGCCGTGGTCAAATGCGGGCTGCCTTCTTTGCCCAGTACCGAACCGGAAGGCTGTTGCTCAAGGATCAGCTCGAACAACGGCTCCTGGGAGACGACGGTGGTGTCCGGACCGTCCAGGGCGATATAGGTGCCATCGTCGCGGCGCTTGAGCTTGATAACGGCGCCCGTGGCCGGTGGGGTATCGGCGGCGGCATAGGTTTCGATGAGCGTGCCTTGGGCGTCATGCACCTGGAGGGACGCATCTGCTGGCCAGCCGGGCACGTGAGGCAACAGGCACAGCACCGCCCCATCGGCATGGGGCGGCAGGTGGCCGCGGCGGTGAAAGTCGCTGATCAACTGGTCTATGACCCGGTCAACCTGCAGGCGCCTGACGCCTTCGGTGAGGTTGACGGGGGCGGGCTCTCCGGCCCAGACGTTGTCCAGGGTGGCGCGGCTGGGCGAGATGCTGCGCAGCATGCGTTCCAAGTCGAGCCTGGGCACCGGGCTTGAGCCATTGGGCAGCATGCGCTCGATCAGTTGCACGTCGGACAGGTCATGGGCGTTTCTCAAGTCCAGGGTCCAGGCTTGCAAGGCGGGGTCGAACACGATCGGCGGCGCTGCGTCGCCGCGGTTTTCCTGCTTGAGCACGAACCTGAGGGTCTTGGCGTCATGGCTGATTTCCACGACGCGTCGCTCTTTACCGTAGTTCAACCAGGCGTACTGCTGCCCGTTGATCTGGTACACGCCCTGGGCATTGGGCGTCTGACCATTGAGCAGGTTCTGATCGAGAATGGCGTAGGGGCCTATGTCCGGTTTCCAGAGCACACCGGTTTCGTCGTTGCGCATCAGCTTTTGCGGGTTGCCCAGGCGTTGCAGCAAACCTTGGATGCGTAGCCGATGCACCCGCCCGGCGGTGGTGATCAACAGACCGTTGATTGCCAGGTCCATCACATCCGCCAATGCGGCGGCAAAGTCCATGGCCTGGCCCTTCGCGGCTTCATTGATACCGACGATCGTGCTGTAGGTGAGGCTGCCGAATACCGCCGCCTGCATCACCCGGTTCAGGCCGGTGACGCCGCCGGGCATGGGCGTCAGCAGCAATTGCAGGATTTCGTCGGCGACGGCGGCAGCGCCGTCCATGACGGCCTGCAAGTCGCGGGTCGAGCGGCTGGTGGCCAGGGTGGAGAGATTGGCCTGGTAGTGTTGGACGTGACGGTATGTGAGGGCTTGCACCAGGGTTTCGGGACGCCCGTGCTTGGGGTCTGGGCTGAAGCGCAGGCTGTCCAGGGTCTTGGCCGGGAACAGGCGATGGAACGTGTCGTACAGGAAGCCGGCGAGGGCGCTGAGGTGCTCCGGGCGTCGCTCCTGCTGGTCGAGGCGCTTGAACGCCGTCATTTCAGTCACGGGCAGTTGTCGTGCGAACCAGCCCAGGTCATGTTGGCGGTGGCTGTCCTTGAGTTGCTGCATGAAGTGCGCGTGGGCCGCGTTGCTGTCGATGTGATAGTGCAGCGCACCGCCGGGACGGAACGGGAAGTAGGACACTACCCCGAGGCTGCCCACCCGGATCAGCAGCAGCGGCACCGGGATGGTCTCGCCGGAGGGCACGAACGGCACCGCCGGCAGCAGCGTGATGCCGGTGCTCATCCCAAGTGTTTCGAATTCCAGCGCCGCGCCACTGCCATCAATGGCCTGGATCAGGCGGTGGTAGAGTTCAAGGGTGACGCCTGTCACGGCGCGGTTGCGATAGGCTTCCAACGCTTCGAAGAGCAGGCAGGCACGGGCGCTGTCCTGCAGCAACTGTTGCAGTCTCCCGTCCCGGCCCAGGGCTGCATCGAGCGTGCGTTGCAGTTGCCCGCCCAGGTCCAGCTCGCGGGCGATCTCGACAAAACCCTGGACGGTCAACACCGGGTTTTCATTGCCCGTGAAGTAGGAGGCATCGACGAAGGTACTGCCCTGGCGTTGCGGTGTGCCGGTGGTGAAGTCGAAGTTCAGGCACGCGGCGTCCCACAACGAGAGGGTGGACACATGGGAGCGGTATTTCCATTCATCGTATGCCCGGCGAAAACGCCGCCGTTCCCGGGAGAGGCTGGTGGAACTGGTGCGCGGTTCCCAGGGCATCGGCGGCTGCACCTGTTCCAGGTAGCGGGTGTGCAGGAACACGCGCTTGGGGTCCTGGTTGCCGATGCGTGCGCGCAATTGGGCCTGCCCCCACGTCTTGAACGTGCCGATCAGGGCGTTGTTTTCTGTCTCTACCGCTTTCAGGGCCTGGAGAGCATTGCGTTGCAGCCGCACATAATCGCGCTGCTGGTCAGGGCTCAGGGTGTTCAGTGTGCGCGTGAGGGTTTCACGGATCTGCTCCAGGGCTTGCTGTCGGCCCCAGGCATCACTCGATTGCAGGTTGCCCGACAGGCCGTTGAGCAGTTGATGGGTTGGCATGGGCCATTTCCTTTCACGGGTTAAGTGGAAGGAAATGGAATCACCCTGCCGGTTTTGCCGGGCGCTACCTATGTAGCGCGGGCTTGGGGGCCGAGTCCAGGCGCTTGAGCATGTCCAGCCACATAGCCAGGCCGACCATCAACAGCGCACCGGCCACGGCGGTCGCCAGTTGCATGGCGACGGCATCGTGGGCCAAGGCGTTGATCATGTCTGCCAGGGGCGCCAGCACGACCCCAAGGCAAAACACTTCCAGGGAGTAGCGGCCCATGCGGCACACCTCAGTGGCAACGCGGTTCTGCGTCCAACCGACGTGGGGCAACAGCTTCGCCGTAACGTAGGCCAGGGCGAGGAAGTGCACGAGGCGCACCGGTGACAAATCGGTCTTGCTGATCGGGTACAGCCCATCACTGAGCCAGGCCGGCATCCAGGCGTCATGCACGTGCGGCCAGCGCCACGACAGGGTGATCACCGCCGCCAGCACTACATACAGGGCACATGCGACAAACAGCGGCTGGCGCGACAACGGGCGTACCTGCACAGGTTTCGGCCGCTGGCTGTACACCGCCGCCGCGCCGCCAAGCACGAACAGCAACTGCCAGGTGACCGGGTTGAAGTACCACACGCCGTCGGCAATCGCGCGCAGGTTCCAGCCCATCCAGGGCGCCATCAAGTAGATCGCCAGCGACACGGCCACCACGGCCTCGACCCTGCGCATCATCATCGGCAGCACCAGCGGCAGGCCGCCCAACAGCACGATATACAGCGGCAGCGGGTCCATCAGGTTGGGCTTGAAGCGCAGCAGCAGTTCGTCGGTCAGCGCCTGCTGGGGGTGGGTGACGAAGTGCGTCAGGCCCATCTCCTCGACCAGGTCGCGGGTTTCCACATGGCTGTTGGCGAAGAACACGATGCCCATCAGCAGCGCCAGCAAAAAGATATGCACCACATACAGCACCCAGGTGCGTCGCAGGATTTTCAAACTGGCCAGCCAGTAACCGTCGCGCTGCAGGATCTTGCCGTAGGCGAGCACGGCGGCAAAACCGGCGAGGAACACGAACACCTCCGCCGCGTCGCTGAAACCGACGTTGCGCAAGGTGATCTGGCCGAGAGGGTTGTGGGGGACGTGATCCCAGAAAATGAAGATCAACGCCAGGCCCCGAAAAAAATCGATGCGTGGGTCGCGTCCGTCAGGCATGGCTACGGGCTCTTGAATGTCAGGTTTAACAAGGACAGGTGAGCGTGGGCGTTGTCGTACGCCGCACGTCGGGCGGGCGCAGGTTGGCGGTATTTGTAAGCAATTGCAAAGGTTGGATATTACTGAATGTCTCTAGACATCAATGATGACCAGTGTGCCATGGCTGCCGGCGAGCACTGCGTGGGCGATACCGGCTTCCACGAGGTACATCTGGCCGGCGCCTACCCTGATTTCGTCGTCGCCGATGCTCAGGCGCAACAGGCCATCGATCACCAGCAGGCCTTCGTTGTAGTCATGGGTTTCTACCTCGTACGCCTGCTCATCCATACGCAACACCTTGATCCACGCGGGGCCAACCTGGCCCAGACGCTTGGATTTCCAGCTCTCGGGTAGTTGCGCGGCCATGGCGGAAAAGTCCAGTAACGGCATGTGAATCTCCTTGTTTCAACGATGCCGTCGGTGGTCCGGTTCAGCGGTGAGGGTCGTTATCTTGATATCACGCGGCGCTGGCTTCGTGGGGTTCAAAGCTGTCCGCCCGCGCCATCTGCCACATCCGCGAATAGAACTCGCCATTCACCTCACCGGTCAACAATTCGCCCGGCTTGAGGAACACATGCAACTGCGAGAACAATTTGATCTCGGTCGCCGACATGCGTCGCACCAGGTGCTTGGCCGACAGTTGCGACGGATGCTCCAGGCCCGCCGCCGCGAGCATTTCCGCCAGGGCCTTGAGGGTGTTGCGGTGGAAGTTGAACACGCGCTGGGCCTTGTCCGGTACCACCAGGGCGCGCTGGCGCAGCGGGTCTTGAGTCGCCACGCCGGTCGGGCATTTGTTGGTGTGGCACGACTGGGACTGAATGCAGCCAATGGCAAACATGAAGCCGCGCGCCGAGTTGGCCCAGTCGGCACCGATGGCCAGTACGCTGGCGATATCGAACGCGCTGACGATCTTGCCGCTGGCGCCGAGCTTGATCTTGTCGCGCAGGTTCAGGCCCACCAGGGTGTTGTGCACGAACAGCAGGCCTTCACGCAGTGGCACGCCGATGTGGTCGGTGAACTCCACCGGCGCGGCCCCGGTGCCACCTTCCTTGCCATCGACCACGATAAAGTCCGGGAGGATGCCGGTTTCGAGCATGGCCTTGGCGATGCCCATGAATTCCCACGGGTGGCCCAGGCAGAACTTGAAGCCTACCGGTTTGCCGCCGGACAGTTCACGCAGTTGCGCGATGAACTGCATCAATTCGATCGGTGTGGAGAACGCGCTGTGACGCGACGGCGAGATGCAGTCTTCGCCCATCAGGATGCCACGCGTGTCGGCGATTTCCTGGGTGACCTTGTGCTTGGGCAGGATCCCGCCGTGGCCGGGTTTGGCGCCCTGGCTCATCTTGATTTCGATCATGCGCACTTGCGGGTTCTGCGCCTGCACGGCGAAGCGCTCAGGGTCGAAGCGGCCATCGCTGGTGCGGCAACCGAAGTAACCGCTGCCGAGTTCCCAGGTCAGGTCGCCGCCGTTTTCGCGATGGTAAGGGCTGATGCTGCCTTCGCCGGTGTCGTGGGCGAAGTTGCCGAGCTTGGCGCCCTGGTTCAGCGCACGAATCGCGTTGGCGCTCAGCGAGCCAAAGCTCATCGCCGAGATATTGAACACCGATGCCGAATACGGCTGCGTGCACTGCGGGCCGCCGACCATCACGCGAAATGCGCTGGGGTCGCTGAGCGGCGCCGGGCGCATGGAGTGGCCGATGAATTCGAAGCCCGACTGGTACACGTCGATCAGGGTGCCGAAGGGTTTGTCGGCGGTTTCGTTCTTCGCCCGCGAGTAGACCAGCGAGCGCTGGGCGCGGGAGAAGGGCAGGGCATCGCTGTCGGATTCGAGCAGGTACTGGCGGATTTCCGGGCGGATGGCTTCCACCAGGTAACGGATATTGCCCAGGATCGGGTAGTTGCGGCGCACGGCGTGGGGGCTTTGCAGCAGGTCGAACAGACCGATCAGGCTCAACACGCCGGTGACCACCGTGATGGGCCACAGCCATTCGTGTTCGATAAAGGGCAAGCTGGCAAGGGTGAACAGGACGCACACGGCAAAGAAGGCGTAACGGCTTAACAACGACAGGCTCATACGGTTTCCTTGGGTTCAGACTCTTTTGGTCGGTACGGCATTCTGCGCCTGTAAGGAAACCCTAGACAACCTGTGGGAATATTCAATTTGGCACGCTGGGTGAGACGGACTGGCCCGATATAGAGAGCTTGCGGCTATCAGTGACTTCGACGTGGGCCTGGTTGTCGGTGGTTGAGTCACCCCCGACAAAAACAGTAAAGGTGCCGGCCTCCACCACTGGCGCCAAATCCGCACCCAGTAAGGCAAAGTCATTTTCATCGAGTGTGAAAACCACTTCCCGGGTTTGGCCGGCTGCTAAATGCACTTTGCGAAAGCCGCGTAACTGGCGTACCGGGCGGGTGACGCTGGCGACAGCGTCCCGCAGGTAAAGCTGAACAATTTCGTCGCCTGCGCGTGGGCCGGTATTGGTGACGCTGGTCGTTACAGTCAAGGGCTGGCTGGAGCCGAGGCGCGTGCTGCTCAATTGAGGCAACTCGCTTGCCTGGAGTGTCTGGTTAGCAACCAACAACGTCTGCTGTGAGTTCTGACAGGTATATGCTTATTGCAATCTGTTCTCGTTTGGGTGTGTGGATTGTGTTACTGTATAACGCATCGAATGCACTCAAACGCCCCGGAGGCCTTATGAAAGCTGGTATCCATCCCGACTACCGCACCGTGCTGTTCCACGACACCGCCGCCGACGTGTTTTTCCTGATCGGCTCCACCGCCGACAGCGACCGCACCCATAAACACAGTGACGGCAACACTTACCCGTATATTCCGTTGGACGTGTCCAGCGCCTCGCACCCGATCTACACCGGCCAACAGCGCAAGACCCAGGCCGAAGGCCGCATTGCCGGGTTCAACAAGCGGTTCGCGTCGTTTGGCTCTAGCCCGAAAAAAGCCGAGGCCTGAGCGACATGATGGCGGCGTGTCCTACGCCGCCGTCTGCCGGATCGGCAAGACCACTCTAAATTTCGTACCTTTGCCCAGTTCGCTGCTGACGGAAATATCGCCCCGGTGTTTCTTGACGATGCCGTAGGACAGCGACAGGCCCAGCCCTGTGCCTTCACCCACCGGTTTGGTGGTGAAGAACGGGTCGAAGATTTTCTGCACGGTCTCAGGCGCAATCCCACAGCCGTTATCGGCCACTTCCAGCCATACATGCTCGCCTTCCACGCCATTGCTGATGGTGATGGTGCCGCGCTCGGGTCCCATGGCTTGCGCAGCATTGATCACCAGGTTCATCACCACCTGGTTGAGCTGGGATGCCAGGCACTCGATTTCCGGTAGCGGGGCATAGTGCTTGACCACATCGGCCTTGTACTTGAGTTCGCTGGCGACGATGTTGAGCGTGGAGTCGATGCCCTGTTGCAGGTTGGCAAATTGCCAGGTCTGGTCGTTGTCCACCCGGGAGAAGTTCTTCAGGTCCTTCACGATCTGTATCACACGGCTGATACCTTCCTTGGATTCCCTGATCAGGATCGGAATGTCTTCCTTGAGGAAGTCCAGTTCCACCTCGTCGCGCATCGCCTTGAGTTGATCGCGCTGTGTTCCCGGCGCAAGGGTTTGCTCGACCGTCCGGTAGGCATCCAACATCTGTTGCAGCTGGTTGAAATAGCCATCCAGGGTGCTGAGGTTGGAGGAGATAAACCCCACCGGGTTGTTGATCTCATGGGCCACGCCCGCCGCCAGTTGCCCCAGCGACGCGAGTTTTTCCGACTGCACCAATTGGCTTTCCAGGTGCTTGCGCTCGTCGATCTCCAGTTGCAACGCCTGGGTGCGCTGTTCCACCAACTGTTCCAGGTGCGCGGTTTGCAGGGAGGCACGCCGGGCCATGTCCCATTTGTTGGCCAGGGTGTTGGCCATTTGCTGGACTTCGATATTGTCGAAAGGCTTTTTCAGGATCAGCAGGCGATCATGGGCGTGCAGGCGCTCCAGCAGGTCTTCCCAGGAATAGTCCGAGTAAGCGGTGCACACCACCACCTGCAGGTCGGGCGCGACTTTCCAGAGTTCCTCGATGGTTTTCGCGCCATCCCAGCCCTGGGGCATGCGCATGTCGACAAAGGCCAGGGCATAGGGTTGTTTGTTCGCCATGGCCGTGACGAGTAGTTGCAGGCCTTCCTCTCCACCGTATGCCGAATGCAACTCGAACACCTGGGCCTGGGCTTTGGCTGTGTCGCCGAACAGGGCCGACTCCATGTCATCCAGCGCCTGGTTGGATTCGACGGCAGGCATCAGGATTTTGCGAAAGTCGTCATGGATCGACGGCGTGTCATCGATCAACAAAATGCGCCGGTTGGGAGGCTGGTTCATGGGGGGCTTCCGGCAAGAGTGAGAGGAATCGTCAAGGTAAACACCGCACCCAGGCCAGGCCCATCGCTGTGTGCGCTGAGCTGGCCGTTCATTTCCACGGCGGCCAGGGCGCAGCTGTGCAGGCCGAAGCCGTGGCCTTCCTTGCGGGTGGTGAAGCCGTGGGTGAAGATCCGGGTCATATTCTCGGGCGGAATGCCTTCGCCCTCGTCTTTCACGCTGATTTGCAAGGTATCATCGGCACCCGGCTGGACAACCAGGGTCATTTGTCGTGGCCGGTCGGTGAGGTTGGACATGGCGTACTTGGCGTTGCTGATCAGGTTGACCATGATCAGCAACAGCCGGTGCTTATCCCCGAGGATTTCCGGCACCCGTGCGTACTCCTTGACCACCGTGACGTGGTGACGGCTCAGGGCACCGGCATTCATGCGCAAGGCATCTTCCATCAAGGCACTGATGTTGACCGGCTCCAGCAGCGTGGACGCACCGGCGTAGGATTGTTGGGTGGCGACGATGTCCTTGATGTGGTCGACGCTTTTGCTCAACTGCGCCAGTTCCTCGGTCATGCCCTGCTGTTCGGCGGCGATGGCCTCCACCAACTGGTTCAAGTAGCCGGGCAACAGTTTGCCCTTTTCATCTTCGGTAAGGAACGTGCCCAGGTCAGCCTGGCGTTCGTTGATCAACTGCATGGCTTTGCCCAGGCCCAGGGCCTTGCTGCTACGCAATTTGCGGCTGACCAGGTCGGCGGAAATGTTCACGCTGTTGAGCACATTGCCGACGTTGTGCAGCACGTTGGTGGCGATCTCGGCCATGCCGGCCTGGCGGGCGCTGTCCATCAGTTCACTCTGGGCATCCTTGAGCTGCCGCGTACGCCGCTCCACGCGTTGCTCCAGGGTTTCATTGGCCGCCTGCAAGGCGCGGTTGACCCGGTTGATCTCGGCGAAACTGCGCAACAGGCGCACGGCCAGATAGAGCAACAGCACCACCAGCAAGGTCGAGAAAATCAGCAGGTAACGGTGGTATTGATGGTCGACCAGGTCGGCCGTCTGCTGGTCCTGGTTGAGATGGGTGGTCAGGTCATCCAGGCGTTCGGCCACGGGCACCGCCGCGATTCGTTCGAGCAGGCTATTGACCAAAGGCTGTTCGCGCAGGATCAGCGAAATATGATTGCTGAGAATATCGACCGGCGCCTGGAACTCGACAGGCAGCAACTCTTTGTTGACGGCCAGCTTGCCCAGGCCGACGAGAATGTCGGCGGCTCGATCATCGCTGGTGACCTGGGCGAACTCCAGGCTGCTGAGCAGCAGGTCGTAGGTGTCGGTGGCCACGCTTTGCAGTTGCGCCTTGCCCTCATCGTCCACCCGGTTGAATTGGGCCTGGATATCGTCCTCGGCAGTCGGGAGGAAGGCCAGCGAGTTGCGCAGCACCGCGTTGTGGGATTTGAACTGGTCCACCAACCGGGCCTTTTCCTGGATGGCCGCCTCATAGGCTTGTTGATCGGCCTGCCAGCGGGGCAGGTCGGTGGCCTCGTGGTAGGAACCGCGGCTTTTCAGCTCGGTCCAGAGTCGGGTCATTTCCAGCAGTGGCGCGACCAGGGGGTCGTAGTTATGGGTAATAGATATCCTGGCCTTGAGCACCTCACTGTCCCATTGGGCATTGAGTTGCTGGAGTTGCCGGATCAGGTCCCGCGAGTGAGTGTAACTGGCTGTCTGGTCACGGCCTGACTTGAAGTACAGAAAGACCAGCGTCGAGGCCAGCAGCACGGTGATCAGGCCGAGCAGCAGTTGGCTGGTACGGCGTCTGGACAGGGTCATAGTGGTTTGCCCGCCCATTCGCCCGTCAGGGTCTTGAGGAATTGAAGGATCAGGTCCTTGTCTTCCTGGGACGGGTTGCGCCCCAGTTGATACTTGAACATCACATCGACCGCTTCTTCCAGGGTCCTGGCCGAGGCGTCGTGAAAGTACGGGGCGGTGATGGCTACATTGCGCAGGCTGGGCACCTTGAACACATGGCGGTCCTCTTCGTCCTGGGTCAGCAGGTAGCGCCCAAGGTCCGACTCCACCGGATTGCCCCGTGCCTTGAAATAGTCGCCCATCACGCCGAATTTCTGGAACATGTTGCCGCCGATATTGACCCCCTGGTGGCAAGCAATGCAGCCGTAGTCCTTGAAGCGTTGGTAGCCGTACTTTTCCTGGGTCGTGAGGATCTCGGTGTTGCCCAGCAGGTACTGGTCGAATCGCGAGTTGGGTGTCAGCAGGGTGCGTTCATAGGTGGCCAGTGCGTTTTGCACATTGGCGGCGGTGACGCCGTCGGGGTAGGCCTGGCTGAACGCGGTCTGGTAGGCAGGCATGGCGGACAGGTTCTGCACCACGGTTTTCCAGTCACTGCCCATTTCCACCGGGCTGATCACCACCTGTTCGACCTGGGCTTCCAGGGTATCCACCCGGCCATTCCAGAACTGCTTGAAGTTCAGGCTGGCGTTGAATACCGACGGCGTGTTGATCGCGACCGGCTTGCCGTCGAAGCCAAGGGAAAACGGCTTGTCGTCGGCACCGCCGGACGCCAGTCGATGACAACTGGCGCAGGAGAGGGTGCCGTTGACCGACAGGCGCGGTTCGTTGAACAGCTGGCGACCCAGCTCGACCCTGGCCGGGTCCAGCGCCGGAACCGCAGGCAGCGGTTTGAGCGCTTCATCCAGTGGTGCGGCCAGCAGCGGTGCCGCCAGGCCCAGCATGAGCATCAGGCCAAGACGGTAAGTTGAGACATCGCTCAAGCGAGCACTCCTTGCAAGCATAGGGCTATGGGGTGGGCATCAATGTCGCGCAGCCCACTTGCAGCAACTGGGCGAAGTCTTTGGCAGGCACGGCCTTGCTGAATAAAAAGCCCTGGCCTTCTTCACACAGCTGGGCTTGCAGGAAACTCAGCTGATCGAGGGTTTCGACCCCTTCGGCGATGATGGTCAGTTCCAGGCTCCTGCCCATGCCGATGATAGCGCTGATCAGTTGCTCGTCCTGGTTATTTACGTTCAGGCCGCGCACGAAGGACTGGTCGATCTTCAACACGTCGATGGGGAAGCGTCTCAGGTAGCTGAGGCTGGAGTAACCGGTGCCGAAGTCGTCCAGGGCCAGGCGCACGCCCATGGCCTTGATGGTGTGCAGGGTCTTGACGGTTTCTTCGACATTCTGCATCAGCACGCTTTCGGTGATTTCCAGTTCAAGCAGATGTGGCTGCATATCGGTCTGCTTCAAGATTGCGACGAGGTTGTCGACGAAGTCGCGTTGACGGAAGTCGATGGCCGAGATGTTCACCGAGATGCACAGCGGTGGCAGGCCCATCGCACGCCAGGCCTGCACTTGCTCGCAGGCCTGGCGCAGCACCCATTGGGTCAGGGGCACGATCAGCCCGCTGTCTTCGGCCACGGGGATGAAATCGCCGGGGTTGACCCAGCCCGAGCGTGGCTGGAACCAGCGGATCAGCGCTTCGGCGCCGACGATCTTGCCGGATTTCAGGTCCAGCTTCGGCTGGTAGTGCAGCACAAACTCTTCGCGGTCCAGCGCCTGGCGAATCGCGCTTTCCAGGTTTTGCTGGTGTCGGGCGCGCCGGTTCATGTCTTCGGTGTAAAAGCTGAAGCCATCCGGGCCCTGTTCCTTGCGGGTGCGCATGGCGGTCTCGGCGTGTTTGATCAGTTCCACGGCATTGCCGCTGTCATCGGGGTAGATCGCGATGCCCAGGCTGGCGGTGACGCTCAGGTCGTGCCCTGCGACATGTCGGGTGGCACTCACGGCCGTGAGGATTTTTTGTGCGATATGCTGGGTTTGCTGCGGATGCTCGATATCGCTGAGCACAACCACAAATTCGTCCGCGCCGTAGCGAAACACCGAATCCGATGCACGCACGCTCGCCACCAGGCTGTGGCTGACCTGTTGCAGTACCTCATCGCCCACCGGGTAGCCCAAGGCATTGTTGACGCGCTTGAAGCGGTCCAGCCCGATAAACATCACCGCCAGTTGCGTGTCATGCCGGTGGCCCAACGCAATCGCCTGCGTGAGCCGGTCGCCCAGCAGCGTGCTGTTGGGCAATTCGGTGAGGGTGTCGTATTGCAGCAGGTGCGAGACTTTGAGCAGCTCCTGCACACGTTCTTCGATAGTGCGCTCCAGGCCGATCACCTTTAGCGCTATGTCCTGGGCAAGCTGCCATTTCCAGGTCAGGGCGCTTGCCATCTGGCGGATCTCCAGATGATCGAAGGGTTTTTTCAGGATCAGCAGTTGGTCGTTGTACTTCAGTCGCGCCTCGATGGCTTCGAAGGAATAGTCGGAATAAGCCGTGCACAGGGCGATCTGCAGGTTGGGGTCAACGTTCCACAGCTGTTCGATGGTCTGCAGGCCATCCCAACCCGGCGGCATGCGCATGTCGATGAACACCAGGGCATAGGGCGCGTTGGCGGCCAGGGCCCGGTTGACCAGTTCCAGGGCTTCCTCACCCTGGTAGGCGGAGTCCAGCTTGAAGGCCTGGCGTACTTTAGGGGCGGTGCCGAACAGCGTTTCTTCAAGGTTCTCCAACGAAGGCTCGCCATTGGCATCGGCGCAGAGAATCTTGCGGAAGTCCTGGTGGATCGAGGCCGTGTCATCGACGATCAGAATGCGCCGGTTGGCCCTGGCGGAATCAGCAGTCATGGCCTGCTCCGTGACGACAAAAGGTTTGACGGCATAACGATTCCTTCCCTGATTTCGCCTCGGAGCGGGGCGCCAACCTGTTCTGTCAGCATAGTCGAGGTCGCTTGATATCGACGGCCAGTTGGCGTCAAATCAACCCCGCGCCTCAGGCGAAGGAAGCTGGCCGGGCACAAGGGTTCAATTTAGCTCAATTTTGTTTGATTTGAAGGCGCGGTCACCATGGATGAGAAACCCACTGTTTTACTGGTCGATGATGAAGAGTCGATTCTCAATAGCCTGCGCCGGCTGTTGCGCAGTCAAGCCTTCGATGTAGTGCTGGCCGGCAGCGGCGCCCAGGCTCTGGAGATCATGGCGGCACAGCCCATCGACCTGATCATGAGCGATGCGCGCATGCCCGGCATGGATGGCGCGCAGTTACTGGCCGAAGTCCACCGGCTGTACCCGGCCACCAGTCGTATCCTGCTGACCGGCTACGCTGACGTGCCGACCATCATCAAGGCGATCAACGAAGGGCAGATCCACCGTTATATCGCCAAGCCGTGGAATGACGATGAACTCAAGCTGATCCTGCAGCAGGCGCTTGAACATCAGCGGCTTGAACGGCTGACCCAGGTGCAGAACGACCAGCTCAAGGCGCTCAATGCCACCCTGGAAAAGCGCGTCGCGTCGCGCACCGCCGAGTTGCAGCAAACCGCCGACATGCTCGACCTGGCCTACGAAGAACTCAAGCGCAGCTACGTGACCGGCACCGAGGTGTTTTCGCTGTTGGCCAACCTGCGTCTGCCCAGGGACAAGCAGACCAACCGCGCGCTGATCGAACTGATCCGCGTGTACTGCGCCGCCCAGGCCATGGATGAAGCCAGCACCCGCGACCTGACCATGGCCGCCGCGCTGTACAACATCGGCAAGCTGAGCTGGACCGACAGCATGATGGTGTCGCCGTCGGACAAATTGCACAGCACCGACCGCACGCTCTACCGCGAGTACCCGGCCCAGAGTGAATCGCTGTTGATGACCCTTGAACCGATGAAAGACGCGGCGCGGATCATTCGCCATCATCAGGAGCGCTGGGACGGTACGGGCTTTCCCGACCACCTCAAGGGCGAGTCGATTCCTCCCGGTTCACGGCTGTTGAAATTGGCGGTGGACTTCATCGAGTTGCAGAAAGGCTTGATCCTCGAGCGCAACTTGAACAGCGATGAAGCCCTGCTGTTTATCCGCAAATATGCCGGGCGCCTCTACGATCCGGACCTGGTGGAAGATTTCGTGCAGGCCTGCGCAACCTTCCTGAGCGACGTGACCCTGGGCGACCCCACGGTAAAAGTCCTCACCACTCGAGAGCTGGAGGCCGGCATGGTCCTGGCCCGCAACCTCAATGCCGACAACGGCATGTTGTTGTTGAACGCCGGCAAGGTGTTGAACCTGCCGCTGGTCGACAAGTTGATTGCGTTCGAAGCGATGGAGGGCGCCAAGTACAGCGTGTTCATCAAGACGCCCGAGGAGCAGGCGCAACTCCCCTAGTGCGCTCCGTACGGGGCCCGGCTTGCCTACAGGCCCCAGGTTTTACGCCGGCTGCCGTGATAGTCGATGATGCCCCTGAGTACGTACACGTCTTTCTCACCGTCTTTCCCGGTTTTCTCGAGCGCCACTCGCCATCGACCGCGCCCGGCGCCTGGGTCCAGTTGCGGCAGATCCACGTAGCTGTAGCTGCCGATTTTCTTGCCGCTGACCCGTCCTCCTTGAATGTCCTGAACGATTTCGTCGATTTTGCTTTTGGCGTTGGCTGGCAGCAGAGACAGTTGGGTTTCCATCAGCTCGTCGAACCTGACGATGTGGGCCGCCCCGTCGCCCGAGGGGGTGACGGCGCTCGGTGGCACAGGGGATTGTGGCCTTTGAGGCAGCCTTTCACCGCGAGGAAGTGGCGGGTGTGCGGGTTGAAATTCCAAAGGCGTTGAGAATTTGGGAATGGTTCTTTCAAATTCCGCGACCGTCACGCTGTCCACCGCCTTGAAACTGGAGACTGCTCCGGTCCTTTCGCCGTGGGACAAGGCAATGTAGGGAATGCCGGCTTTTTTGAAATCGTCTGAAAATGAATCGACGCCGAGCTTCACAAAAAGCTCACGGCGCCGTTCGATCCTGAACGTTTTCAAGGCTTCCTGGATACCCGGGGCCTCGAGCCATTTCTTCAAGGCCTCGTTAAAGCTGATGTTGTGTTGTGTGGCGATGTCCTGGACGATCTTCATGCGTCCTTTTTCTCTCACAAACGCCTCGAGGGTTTCCTGGCGCCAGGTGGACAAGTGAAACTTATTATCGAACTTGGTCAGGCTGTTCAGCTGTTTCTGGGTGAACGCATAACCGACGAAAGTGGCGCCGGTATCGTGGTCGATAATACTGATCGATGCCCTGATGTGTTTTGAGAAGTCGTCGTTCCGGCCAACGATTCGTTTGATTTTAATAAACAGATTTTCCATCTCCTCGCTGGAACGGGTGAATTGTCCGGACAGGAAGTAGGTGGTCTTGTTCAGGTGTGTATAAAGGTTCGCTTCGAATTCAATGTTCAATAACGTCTCGCGCAGTCGCGGCGCGGGAATCCCCCGCTGCCCCCAGACAATGCGGCGAAAAGCGGCCTCATCAACACCCAGGCGCTCCAGCGCGTTGTCCAGCAGTCGACGTTTCTGTGACGCGGTCACCTCCTTGAGCATCGCTTCGCCATGGGTAGCAGAGGAGTAGATGCGCATCGCTGCGATCAGGTCATCGTGCACTTGCTGTTCGGCGGTACGCCCCCCGAGAACGCCCAACACCGACCCGCCCCCGCGTGTCGTACGCTCAAAGCGTGGCTTCCAGCTTTTTGCATCGCCCGGCACGACCATGAAATCCGGCTTACTCCCCGTCGGGTGCTTGATAAAGCGCGCACCTTCTTCCACATGGGACGCATACAGGTAATAGCGACCGTCGTTGCCCATCATCGCGACAAATTGCTGATTGCGACTGTCCATGAAACTGGGCGCGCCCATCGCGCGAGACAGTCGAAAATGGTGGGTTTGGGCAAACGCTTCGACGTCAAAAAGAGCGTCGATCGAGTGGGGCAGTCGGTACTCTGCGACATCGACCCAGGCCGGGTCCAGCGGGCGGATCGCGGGTTTGGCGAGAACGATGGAGGCTTTTTTGTCTTCGCCGATTTTGCGGATCAGGCCCGGGATGCTGCGCCCCAACTTCTGCGCGTTGCGCACCCCTCGGACGATGTAGCGATGGGCCAGGCGCCGCAGGGCCTTGAACAGGGACAGTCCGAGGAGGAAGTCAGCCACTTCGACGGAAAATAGAAAGCCGTTGACTGCCGATTCGAGGGCAATTTCCGCGTTGGTCCGCGAACGGTAATCGGCATGGGAAAGCTGAAAGCCCAGTTGTGCCGAATACAAATAGGCATGCAGCTCGGCGGTGACGGGGGGCAGGGCATAACGGTGCACGCTGCGAGTGTCATTGAACACCCGGGAGAGTTCGCGCACATCGTGCGTGGCCATCCGTTGGCTGAAATAGGCACGCCATTCGGGTTTGGCCTTGAGCGTGTCGAGTTCCGCCAGGCCCAGCACCAATTCCCTGAAGGGCGCATCATCGGGGGCCTCCGGTGTGTAGAGCACGCACACGCCGCCGGGCCTGGTGCCCTTGCGCTGAATGACCAGCACGCCGTTGATCACCTGGCCTCCCTGGCCCCCTTCAAGCCCGCCTCCCATGACCAGGAGATTGACCTCGATATCGAACTGGCCGACCTTGGGCCGGATGGTGGGGTCGGGATGCTGCGCAACCGCCTGCACCCAGTCCAGTCCACCGCCGGGTGTCTTGAAAATAAACAGGTCGTTGACAGCAGGATTGAGCCGGCTCTCCAAGGCGTCCTTGCGCATCCTTGCCGCATTCGCGCGCTGCCAGGCGCTGGCGAAAGCGCGGCCTTCACCGTCTGGCGCGAACGCCGCCCTGAGGTACGCCGCGTACTGCTGGCCAATGTCGGCCTGTAGGGCAAGGGCGCGCAGGTCTGCGTTGTCGAGCCTGCCGACTTTTTCTCCTCGCGTGTCGAAAAGGTCGGCAGTGGCGGTGATCGTTCTGTGCAATTCATGGGGCGACCACGCATCGACGTTGCGCCGGGCGTAGCTTCCCAGGGTGCGCAGGTCCACGACTTCTTTGGCGTTCCAGGTGCCGAAGGTCAGTGTCTGCTCCGTCAACACCAGGGGAATATCGAGCTGTGGGTCTTCGCAGATGTAGACCGTTTCGGATTCGTCGTCTCGATAACCCGTGACCTTGACTGGCATTGACGTGCTCACACGCAGTCGTACCAGGCTCTTGTGGACGTCCAGGTCCACATTGGCATATTCCGGTTTCTGGCGGCTGAGCACCTTGCGGGTTTCATCCTCCGCGAATGCCGGCAGGGTCGAAATCTGTTCAAGCAGTGGGCGCAGCGCCTCATTGTTGTCGACCAGGGTTGTTTCCAGCTGTCGGTACAACTGCTGGTCCGCCGGGCTGGCCGTGCTCAGCCAGACGGGGTCGTGCGGCGCGACCAGGCGCAGGTTGCGTGCCGCGAGGGCCGCGGATACATCCAGGTGTGGCGCCAGGTCGGCAACCAGAGCGAGCTCACCGGCCAGTGGCAACGTCTGTTGGCGCAGAGCCGCCCGGGTGTTGAAGTACTGCCGTACCCGCAGGGAGCGGACGTGGTCGGCGATCACATCGGCCTCGATCCGTGCCGGGTCGCTCGCCAATATTGGCGTGTCACTCGCGTGTGCTTGAGCGGCCAGCGGCAGGCTGGCAATCAGGCGTTGGCCCGCGGGGTCGCTGGCGCGCAGACGTGCCGCCACGGTTTCATTCAACCGCGCCAGGTTTTCAAATTCCTCGAAGCCTTCGCCAGGGCTGAAGAGCAGCACGCTGCCAACGGGCGGTGTGCCACCGGTGGCGTTCAGGATGAATGCGGCGGCGAACTCGCTGCCATTGTCCAGCGCCAGCCGGTACACGGCAGGTCTGGGGCCTGTGGGAAACACCTTTTTGCGCGCCGCGGCGGTGGGGTATTTCAATACCGTGTCCGCCAGTGTCCGTGACGCGGCCGACAATGTGCCGTCCAGCGTGCGCAGGGCCAATTGGTGGGCCAGGACCTGCCGGCGCAGGTCGACCAGTCGCTCCTCGAGGGTCGGTTGGTTGCCTTCCCGATCTCTCCAGAATTCATTGAGCTTGACCGTGAAGGCGATTTCCAGCACGCCCGCCAGTGTGGCGGTCGGGCTGGCCGCAGACAGGCGTTTGCCCTCGTCCACGGTACCGCTTTCCCGGTAGAAGGCACCGCTCTCTTGCGTCAGATAAGCCTGCGCGTCGGGGCCGCGTAACCTGGCCAGCAGTGATCCCAGGGGTTCGCTGCCCAGCCATTGTTTCTGGCCCGGTACGTCCTCGCGATAGCGGCTGTAGAAAATGTGGTTCGGATTGATGGGCCGCTGCAATTCAGGAAACAAGGCAGCCAACTGTTGCTGATACACCGTTTCAAGATTCGGCTGTTGCTGGAGCAGTTCGTCGGTCTGGGTATTGAACCTGCCGAGTGCCTGGATAAGCAGCACTTGCTGGGTGTCGCGGGTCTGGTTGGCGGCGGGTACCACCGGCAGGGTCACGGGTTGCGAGAGGTTGGCAGGCCCGTTGACCGGCAAGAGTGGTTCCGGGGCATCTGAGGGGGGAAGCGATGACTGGTACATGGTGAACTCGTATGGAAGGCGCTTGCTGCGCACGGCTGGATCAGAGTTCGGAGTCTAGGGTTGGCGGTTGCACGTGTTGCGGTGCATGTGTGTGGGTGAACGCGTGCCCGGGGGCGATTGCCTGCAACGCAAGCCCATGTGATCCTTGCCGCTTTTGCGCCTGAGGTTTATTGCATGTCCACCATTATCCGCATTGCTGCCGCCCTCCTGATCGGCAGTGATGGCCACACGTTGCTGGTCCGCAAGCGCGGCACCCAGGCCTTCATGCAACCGGGCGGCAAGATCGATGCCGGTGAGCAACCCGCCCAGGCCCTGGCCCGCGAGCTGCACGAAGAGCTGAACCTGCATATCGATCCAGGCCAGGCCTTGTACCTGGGGCACTTCTCGGCGCCGGCCGCCAACGAGCCGGGTTTCACCGTGGAAGCCGAGCTGTTCCAGGTGCGGATCGACGTACCGGTGACGCCTGCCGCTGAAATCGAAGAAATACGCTGGATCGATCCCATGGGCGACGGCGGCTTGCACTTGGCGCCGTTGACCCGCGACCTGATCCTGCCGTTCTACCGCGAATCGCTGGCCGGCTGCGCGACGTCCGCTTGATGGGGGGCGGTCAGCGAACCGCGCTGACCCCATCCAGGGTGGAGAACGAGGTGTCCTTGGCCGTCAGCAGGAAGTCGCGCATGTACGGTGCATCCAGCATGTCGGCGCGAATCCCCGCATACAACGTCGCGAACAAGCCTTTCTCGCCGAGGCGCTTGGCTTTCACATAACCACGCGAGCTGTATTCATGCAGCGCCCAGTGGGGCATGCCGCATACGCCACGGCCGCTGGCCACCAGTTGCATCATCATCACCGTCAGTTCTGAGGTGCGCACCTGGGCCGGTTCCACGTCGGCCGGTTCCAGGAAGCGGGTGAAGATGTCCAGGCGGTCACGCTCCACCGGGTAGGTGATCAGGGTTTCGGTCAGCAGGTCCTCCGGCACGATGTACGCCTTGTTCGCCAACGGGTGCTGATTGGCCACGGCCAGCATGGCTTCATAGGTGAACAGCGGCACGTAGGTGATGCCGGGCAACTCGAGCGGGTCGGAGGTGACCACCAGGTCGAGGTCGCCACGGGCCAGGGCCGGCAGCGGGGCGAAGGCGAAACCCGAGGCCAGGTCCAGCTCGACTTCCGGCCAGGCATCGCGGAACTGGTCGATGGTCGGCATCAGCCACTGGAAGCAACTGTGGCACTCGATCGCCATGTGCAGGCGCCCGGCGGTGCCGCCGGCCAAGCGCGCAATATCCCGCTCGGCGCCGCGCAGCAGCGGCAGGGTGGCGTCGGCCAGTTGCAGCAGGCGCAGCCCTGCGCTGGTGAAACGCAGCGGCTTGGTCTTGCGCACGAACAGCGGCATGCCCAGGCGTTCTTCCAGTTCCTTGAACTGGTGGGACAGCGCTGATTGCGTGAGGTGCAGGCGCTCGGCCGCTTCCACCAGGCTGTCGGCTTCGCGCAGGGCGTGCAGGGTTTTCAAATGACGGATTTCCAGCACGGTCGCCTCCATGAGAAGAATTTGTCTTTAATGATAAATCATTGAAGACAATTCATGTTGGCCCGCAGGTGATGCCTGTCGGTCAGACTCTCAGAAAATACTGATTGGCGATTGGCAGGTCGATGTTGCCGCGCCAGATGTTTGTGTCTGCGAAAGTGGCGCCACCCTCTCGTTGAGCCGTTTGCCATTTCATGCCCAGGTACTGTTGGGCCCTGAGCTTGATATGCGCCTTGGCAAAACTGTCGAATGCCGAATGCTCCGCCACGTAGTGAAAGTGCGCGTACCAGAGCACAGGCGCCTGCGGCGTGGTCGTGTCGTGAAGGGCATATTCCTGCAAGTAGTCTGGCTGTCCGTCCGGGCGTTTATCCCTGAGTTTCTTGCGTGTTCCGAGTTTGCGCACCTCCAGCCGGCCTTTGCTCATCAGGTAGTCCAGGTAGCCCTCCGTGGGCTTCTGGCTTTCCACGGTGCGCTGGATGCGCAGGGTTTCACCCGCGCGCTTGAGTCGGTCGGCGCGGGTGAGCAGTTGCTCGACCAGCGGGTTACCGGCCTCATGGTTTTGCACGATGCGGGCGCGGGATTCGAGAGCATGGGCTTCACTGACCAACATGTGCTCAAGGTTGACTGGCTCCATGGTTTTGTAGCTGTTGACAGTGTTTTCCAACGCATCGACGGCATCCAGGCGCTTGCGGGCTTCATCCACCAGCATCTTGGTGTCGGTGGGTAAGGCCGGTGGCACATCCACGGGCCGACTTTTTTCGATGTTCAAGCGATAGCGGTGGCTGTCCGACATTTGCTCCCATACCTCGACCGTCACGCCTTTTTCGTTACTGACGAGAAACTGCCTGGGGGATTCCTGTACCCCAAGGCGCAACTGCCCGTCTTCGGTTTCAAACACCGTTCTACGTCCGGCAGGCGCCGGTGTGTGGGATTTGCGCAGGCTGCGCCTGGCTTGGTGGGTCAATTGGGTCAGGCCGTCGAGCAATGGCTGGAGGCAGGTCGGATCGAAATGGTCAGGCGAGAGCACGTTCCAGGAGATCAAATCGCGATGAGCCTGTTCGTAGACCTTGATCAGGTTTTCCAGGAATTGATTGCGCTGGACCTTACTGATGTTGGCGTCGGGCAGTTGCAACTGAGAGGCCAGACTGATATCCAGTTTTATCCTCAGATCGTGCAGCAGTTTTTCCTGGAGTACCCACGTAACGTCGGTGGGTTTCGGGCGGCTTCCCACGGTCTCCAGCAGTTGTCCCATTCGAGTGGTCAACAGGGTGTTCTCGCTGTGTTTCTCCAGCAGTGGCAACACATCCTCTTTTAGCAGGTTGCGTCGGACGGGTTCGGTCACGCGTTTGTACCAGGTACGCAACGATTTGGTCGAGGTGCCTATCAGATCCCACTCGTTGACAAACTGCAGACGCACGCGCTTGAGCTCATCCAGCAACGCAACGTGTGCTGCGCTCCAGAGTGGCGTCGAGGCCAGTCGCGCCTTGATTTCTGTGATCTCCTCAAGCAAGTCCAAGCCGATGGCTTGGGCGTGCTTGGCACGATGAACCAATCGCTCCGAGATAATGTGAGCCACCCTCACTTGGTTTTGCTTGATCTGTTGGCGCAGGGTTTCACCGGGAAGCTGCGCGAGGGTTTCGGCCATTTCATGTTGACGAATGCAATCCGCGATTTCGCTGGCCAGCAGGGCATCCAGTTCTTTTGTCTCGCGGTACCTGCGGACGCGGTCCTGGGGCCTGCGCGAGATAAGATGTTCTTGCTGGAAGCTGACCAGTTTCTCCATGGTCACGCCCAATTGAGCGTCAAACGTCCTGCACAACTGGTCATATTCCGCGAGCTGGGCGTCGCGTTGTGCATTTACCCGTGACACGGGGGCCGGCAGTTGCCGCTCTACGGCAGCGGGCATATCGCTGCCTCGGCGTGCGCGCTGCCTGTGCCGACTGCCGCCGCCATAGCCGGTGAGGTGGCCGCCATGTACCGCAGCGTAGGTATCCCACTGCATGGCCTCATCAAGTGCAATGGCTGGCATGTAGGACTTGCCTGGGGTGATCAGCCGCATTTCGTGGGTCGTGGGGTCGAATTTTACTTTGAAGTAACGGCCTTCGTTGATGATGAAGTGATCGCCGGACCGATGGCGCAGCGTATTCCGATAAGGACCGGCGTGCACCGCTTGCAAACTGCCGACCGACAGGGGGCGAGGGTGTTCGTAACCGGCGAAACGCTTTTGAGAAGGCGCGGCCTGGCGAGATTTCACGTTACGCCAGAAGCTTTGGCGCGTGGGGTGCCTGAGTTGATGCTGGCGGGTCAACGTGCGCGCGGTGGCCGCTTTGCCCGCGGGCGGAGCGGCGAACACCAAGGCATCCATGCCGGCATACACCAGGCTGTCGAATGCCGAGACCAGTTGTTCGATGCCGTGGTGAACCTCGCCGTGCCTGAAGGCGTCGACGGCGCTGTACAGGCTGGTGACGCCATCGACCAGCGAAATGGCAGTGCCGATATAGGGGACAAAGCTCAAGGCAATCCTGATGCCATTGAACAGGTGGCCGCTCCTCAATGCATAACGCTCCCTGGCCAGGTCTTCGTTGGAGCGTGCGTCGGTTCTGTTGGCTTCGATCAAGCGGCCCATGTGGGCGTCGAGCAGGTGCTCGGTCAGCGAGGTGGTGGCGGGCCAGGCGGAACCCACGCCGATGATTGCGTCATAGCGTTTGACAACCGCTTGGTCGATGCGGCTGATGTGCCCGTCGAGGGGGCCGGTGATTGCGCGTCCTGCCACGTAGTTGATCATCGTATCGAGGCTGCACAGGTCGAATAATCGCTGGCGCGCCTGTTCAAGGCTGTCGAAACGCCGCAGGTAGCGTTCATCCGGCGCGTCCGGCAGGTAGAGCAACGTCACGCCACTGGTTCGTTCGTGAATGAACGTAATGCCCGACAGAGTCACTGGGCTTTCAGTGGTGGTGTCCGCGTCACCGACGGTCAGGATCGCCGGCAACAAGACGATGCGCTTGTCGCCCGTTTCCCAGCCTTCCCGGGTGTTGGCGTGAATGGCGATGTCCAACAGGTGGTGTTCGTCGGCGCTGATATGGTGTTGACGCAATGCCATTTCGCCTTGCAGCACCAGCATCAGGCGCAGGGGCGCACTCAGGCATTCCCGGCGGTAATCCACCTGGAACATGGATTCTGCCGGGGTTCCTTTGAACGCCTGGTAGATTCTTGTCTCATAAGCGCCGGCCAGGTTCAGCTCTCGCACTGTCCGGATCAGGTATTCGCGGGTAATGCCGGCCTTGAGGATTGCCTGTTCGGCGGCGTCCTCTGCCGTCACGTCCACGCTCAAGAATCGCAGGCGCAGGTCGGTTGCGTCGTCGACATTGCTCAACGCCAATTCATCCAGCGATAACGTGCTGCGCGCTTGGCTGGGTGTGTAGTGCACCCTCACTGGCGTGCCGCCGACACCGCTGCCACCCGGTACTGGCCTTTGTTCTGATCTGACCGAAACCGGCAGGTCCAGCTTCACGGTAAAAGCCTGGGTCAGAGAAAAATCTTTGCGCAAGCGCGCATCCAGGTGTTGGCGCACGAATTCATCGCGCGGCATCAGTGACTGATCGCTCAGGACCTCGGCCCGCTCAAGTGCTCGGATGTAGCGCTTGAGCTGGTTTTTGAACTGTTCGCGCTGCTCAGCGGTTTGCCCATTCAGCCAGACCGGCAGTTTTTCCGCGATCCGGCTGCTGTTGTCTTGCTCTTCGATCTCCAGCAGGGCGGCCGCGCGGGCGCTGTGCTCTGGCAGCAGCAGGCTTGGGAGTAAGGTTTCGCGCAGTTCTTCCAACGCAGCGGCCGACCCCCTTGAGCGGGTTTCGGCCATCTGCTCGTCGCAATCAAGCTGTTGCTGGCTGAGGCTGTGTTCAAAGGCATTGCCGGTCAATTCGGTGAGGTGCAAAGCCAGCTCAGTGTCTTCGGCGCTGATCTGGAACAGGCTTTCCTGCAGCGCAGCGCGTGAAGCAAAGCGTTGCAGGGCGCCGTCGCGACCCGGCCAGTAGACCAGATGGATGGCGTTGTTCGTCGGTGGCACCTCAAGGTTGGGCGATGCGGTAATCACCAAAGGACCTTTGAGCTCGCTCGTGGTGATCCTGCTCGTGGCGTTGTTTTTTTCGGTCACTGCCAGCGTCATCGAACAGACGGAAACGGCCAGGCTGCGGTCTTCGGACAGCGGGGCAGCCAGGGCAATCTCGATCAACTTGAACTCGTCGGTGCTGATCTGGTTCAGCGTCCGTTGAATGCCTGCCTCCAGCCGCAGCCCCGCAAGCCTGGCCTGGTACAATGCGGTGAATTGAGTGTTCAGGGTGGTGATATCCAGCGGGCGCCGTTGCAGCAGTTGCCGCGCCGCTCGCTCGCAGGTCTGTTGCTGCGCACGCAGCTCACCCATCAATTGCTTTAATGGTCGCAGGCGTGCCTCCCTGCTGGTGGTGGTCGTATCGTGGGTCAGCAGGGCGTCAAGCGCGTCGCGTTGATGTTGCACTGCGCTCTGACGCTCGCTGAGGCCGAGGCCAGGGTGCAGATGGCCAAACTGCGCAAGCGTGCCTGTGCCTTTCACGCGCGAGGTGGGCGGCAGGGGCGCCGTGGCAAACGGTGACTGCTCCCGTCGCTGCTGGTCGAATGCTTCGACCTTCTGGCGCGCCTGGTAGGCATCCTCAATTTCAAGTGCGGGCAGGGCATGGATGGTTGCGCGGTACTGCGCATCGGCCAACTGGCCGAGCCACAGCGTGATGCCGGTCTCCAGCGGCCGCTGCTTGACCTGGTATTCGATCTGCGCGAAAGGATCATCCTGTGGGGTAGAGAACAGCAACCTTTGCTGTTCAAGCAACCAGCGCTCCATGTCCGTGCGTTTGCTGAAGGTTCGCCAGGCCGGTTGATGGGCTGGCAAGTACAACAGTTGTTGTACCGGCTGATCGGTATCCGGGGTCAAGACCCAGGCACCGGGCAGCACCCGTGTATCGGCTGTGGTGCCCGTGAGGAACATTTGTTCAGCGCAGACTTTTTGTTCTTGCTGGCCTGCCTGGGGTGGATCGATGACGGCACGTATCAGTTTGACCGCCTCGTCACTGAGGGTGCCTTGGGCAAGCTGGGCCTCGGCCGAGGCTTCGAAATGAATGTGGTACAACTCTGCCGCACGGGCGCGACAGGACTGGGGCTGGAGGGGCGCCCGGGTGTGCCAGAAGTAGCCGGTCCATGCGTCCTTGAGCGCTTGCTCCAGATCCATCCCCTTGAGCTCATCCAGCAGCATGGACAGCGTATAACCCGAAAGCACATGGTTTTCCGGCAGGCCGACCACGCTGCCCTTGGGCACCTGTGTCGTGTCCATGGCTGGGCGTTGTTGCATGTACAGGCAGGCTTCGATCAAGGAAATGCGGCAGGTGCCGCGCAGTGCCGTGGCCATGAATTCTATGCCGGTCAGTTCCGCGTTGAGTTGCCAATGATCGTGGATCATCTGACTGATAGTGCTGCGAACCGAGGGTGTTCCCGCTATCAAGGCCTGCATGTCGCGGTGACATTCCTGCCAGCGTTGGATCGCGTCCAACAACAGAACTTCATCGGTGACCTCGGGCTTCAGCGGGCGGGAAAGGCCGAAAACTTGTGCGCCATAGTGCGGATCAGGGGGCATGTACAGGGCTCCATCGCTTGAAAAACCGATTAGAGCTCGTCAGCGTCGGTACTCGGCGCCATATACATATCGTGTCGACCGCTGGGCACTCTTCATCAAACTGTCACGCAACTGTGGCAGCGCGCTTGAACAAACTTCATCAGACTCGCGCTCTACTGGGGTTCTGCGTTTCGGTGTTTTCCATGCGTGTGTTGTTTTTATTGGCCGCCTTAGTGTTCGGCCTGCCGTCTTTTGCGGCTTCTCGATGTGATGTGAATGTCCCGACCCAAATGGTCGACCTGGCTCAGGTGAGCATCGCCTACCAGAGCATCGGCCGTGCGTCCGACCCTGCCTTGCTGCTGGTGATGGGCCTGGGCGGGCAGTTGATCCACTGGCCTGACGAGGTGGTCGTCGCCTTGTGCCAGCAAGGGTTCCGGGTGATCCGCTATGACAATCGAGACGTCGGCCTGTCTACCTGGCGCCAGGCTCCGGCCAATGCCAACCTGACCTTCGAAGTGCTGCGCTACAAACTCGGCCTGCCGGTGGCGGCTCCGTATACCTTGACCGACATGGCCGATGACGCCATAGGCCTGATGGACGCGTTGCAGATCCAGCAATTCCACGTACTCGGCGCGAGCATGGGCGGGATGATCGCCCAGCACCTGGCCGCCATGGCGCCGCAGCGGGTCGAAAGCCTCACGCTGATCATGACCAGTTCCGGCGCCGAAGGCCTGCCGGCGCCGAATGCCGCGCTGGTACAGCTGTTGTCGCGACGCAGCGCGCCGAATCGTGAAGTGGCCCTGGAGCAGCAGGCCGACTTGCTCGCCGCACTGGGCAGCCCGAACGTCAAGGATGATCGCCAGGCGCTGTTGCACCAGGCGGCGCAGTCCTACGACCGCGCCTTCAACCCGGACGGCGTGAAGCGCCAGATCATGGCGATCCTCGCCGAACCGAGCCGCGTGCCGTTGCTCAACCAACTGCGCGTGCCGACCCTGGTGGTGCACGGCACGGCCGACCCGTTGTTGCCGGTGATGCACGGCGTGCACCTGGCGGCGCATATCCAGGGCAGCCAGTTGAAGCTGATTCCCGGCATGGCCCATCGGTTCCAGGAAGCGTTCAAGGCGCCCCTGTTGACGGCCGTGTTGCCGTACCTGCAAGCCCATCGGGAAGATGCGGCGCACTGGGCGCAGATTGACCTGGGCGAGCCTTCGAAGGTGTTGTGACATTGGTGTATCGTGCAACCTTTACGGCGCATTACTGCCAGCGAGGTTGCCTGCCATGAGTACTCCCCTGAAAATCGATTTCGTCAGCGATGTGTCCTGCCCCTGGTGCATCATCGGCCTGCGCGGCCTGACCGAAGCCCTCGACCAGCTTGGCGCCGATGTGCAAGCCGAGATCCACTTCCAGCCGTTCGAACTGAACCCGAACATGCCTGCCGAAGGGCAGAACATCGTCGAGCACATCACCGAGAAATATGGCTCCACCGCCGAGCAATCCCAGGCTAACCGCGAGCGCATCCGCGACATGGGCGCCGGGTTGGGCTTCGCCTTCCGCACTGACGGCCAGAGCCGCATCTACAACACCTTCGACGCGCACCGCCTGTTGCATTGGGCCGGGCTGGAGGGCTTGCAATACAACCTCAAGGAAGCGTTGTTCAAGGCGTATTTCACCGACCGGCAGGACCCGTCCGACCACGCGACGCTGGCGATCATTGCCGAGAGCGTCGGGCTGGATATCCAGCGTGCGGCCGAGATTCTGGCCAGCGACGAGTACGCCGCCGAAGTCCGCGAACAGGAACAACTGTGGATCTCCCGTGGCGTGACCTCGGTGCCGACCATCGTGTTCAACGACCAGTACGCCGTGAGCGGTGGCCAGCCGGCTGAAGCCTTTGTGGGGGCGATCCGGCAGATCATCAGCGAAGCAAAAAGCTAAAGCCGAACGCAGGTCAAAATGTGGGAGGGGGCTTGCCCCCGATAGCGGTGGTTCAGTTAAGACATGTGTTGACTGACACTCTGCTATCGGGGGCAAGCCCCCTCCCACATTGTTCTCCATTGGTCTTGAGACAGGTGCTGGCCCGTCCCTTGCATTGACCCCTTAAAGCCTTAGGGGACACTGCCTTGAACATTCTTGACCTCGACCACAGCCTCACCGGCCAGGCACCGATTGCACGGCGCCTGGCCAGTGGGCGCGCCCATCGTATCGACCTGCTGGACCTGGGCCCCAAGCTGCGCCTGTGGTCCACCGAAAAAACCTGGAAGCGCTTCGCCGAACGCCTGGCCCAACGGCCCCGGCCTTCCGACGCACGGCCGGAAATCCTGTTTGTCGGCTCCGGCGATTATCACCACCTCACGCCGGCATTCCTGGCTGATTTGAAAGAGCCCATCAGCCTGATCCACTTCGACAACCACCCCGACTGGGTGCGCTTTGCGCCCAAGCGTCACTGTGGTTCGTGGGTCAATCGCGCGCTGAAAATGCCGGCGATCAAACGCATCGTCACCCTCGGCCCGTGCAGCGACGACCTGCACAACCCGCAACTGCGCGGCGGCAACCTCGGTGCCCTCAAACGCGGGCAATTGCAGCTGTTTCCCTGGCAGCATGCGCCCTCCAAAGTCTGGGGGCGGGTAGGGGACGGCGCTGGCCACCAGCAGCGGGAAAACCACCTGCATTGGCGCAACCTGGCCGAGCTGGACTGGGCGGCGTTCCTTGAGCAGATGATCGACAGCCTGCCCACCGAGGCAATCTGGATCACCCTCGACAAAGACGTACTCGCCAGCGAAGACGCCGCCACCAATTGGGATCAGGGCGGCATGCGCCTGACCCACCTGCTGCAAGCCTTGCGGGCGTTGGCGGCGCGCAAGCGCATCATCGGCATCGACGTGTGCGGCGAGTTCGCCACGCCGGCGTTCAGCAATGCCTTCAAGCGTTGGGAAGCCAAGTCCGACCAGCCGCCGCCCGAACGCTGGAGTGCCGAGGACTTGCAGCGCAATGCCGCGACCAATGAAGCCCTGATTGACCTGTTTGAGGAGCTGTTCCCGTGACCTTGACCGTGGTGTTGCTGGTGGCGTTTTCCATCGTGCTCGATGTGATCGGCCAGCTGTGTTTCAAGATCGGCCTGGACCGTTTGCCGGAGTTGGACGGCGGTTTTCGCCTGAATGCGTTCTGGGGCCAGGTGTTCAATGCGCCGTTGCTGTGGGCGGGGATCGGCGCCTATGCCGTCGAATTTTTCGTGTGGCTCGAAGCCCTCTCGCGTGCGCCATTGAGCCTGCTGTTTCCGGCGGCCGCGCTGGCGTATTGCGGGGTGGTGCTGGCGGGCAAGGTGGTGCTGGGCGAAACCGTCAGCCGGCGCCGTTGGCTCGGTACGCTGGTGATTACCTTGGGTGTGATGTTGGTGGCGATTGCAGGGAGTCAGGCATGAGTACGCAAACGATGAATACGGGATGGTTGCATGGGCGTTTGGGCACGGTGGTGCTGTGGGCCTTGCTGATCTGCACGGAAAGCGCCGGCCAGCTGTTTACCAAAGTCGCTGGCGACCAGTTGGGGCAGATGGATTTCAACTGGCAGTGGCTGGGTGAGGTGGTGCGCAACCCTGGAATCCTGGCGGCGATTGCCAGCTACATCGGCGCGTTTTTCGTGTGGATGCTGATCCTGCGGCGCAGCAGCCTGTCCCTGGCGTTTCCGCTGAGTTCACTGGTGTTCGTGGTGGTGTTGCTGGGTTCGTGGCTGGGGCTGGGGGAACATATCAGCCCGCTGCACTGGGTGGGGGTGGCGGTGATTATCGGTGGTATCGCCCTCCTGGCAGAGGGCGAAGAAAACTGAGTGCCTAGGGTTTGCGGTGTGCCACCAAAAACCCTAGACCATGGGACACCGGAAGTGTTTTGACCCCTGCCTCCCGCTGCTGCCCGGCAATCTCCCGATGAAACGCCTTCACCTGGGTCCAGTGCATCTTCGGCCGGTAGTGATGCTCGGCGTGGTAGCCGTTGTTCATCCAGATCAGGTTGTACAACACGCTGTAGGAACTCACGCCCCAGGCGATTGGCAGGTCCGGGTTGCCGCCGAAATGCTCGTAGTAGCCATTGAGCGATGACAGGCACTGGCCCAGGTACCAGAACGGCAACAGCCACAGCACCGCCTGCCAGTTGTAGAACGCCAGCGCGATGTAGAACGCCACGGTCACGCCGATCTCGACCTTGACCCAGCGCGCATCGGCCGGGCGTTTGCGCTTCATCTCGTCATAGAACGGCTTGGGGTCGTCGCGGAAAAAACTCAGGAAGGTATAGGCCCACGGGTTTTCCGGCTGGCCGTTGTGGCCACGCTGGTAGATCGACAGCGGGTCGATGGTCTTGCCATCCGGCCCCGGCAGGTCGGCGTTGCCACGGTGGTGGCGGTTGTGGATGTCGCGATAGAGCGTCTGGGAGAAACCGATGGTCACCGACAGCAGCAGGTCGAAGGCCCGGTTCATGGCGCGATGGGTGAAGTAGGCGTTGTGGATCTGGTTGTGGGAGATGCTGTTGATGCTCCACGACAGGCTGACTGCGTAAAGCAGCGCCAGCGGCACCAGGGCCCACCAGCTCAGGTGATGGAAGGCGGCAACCAGCCAGACGACAAACGCGAAATGCGCCAGGCCCAGGGCGATGGGCACCAGGTCCCAGAGCGAGTGATGGAGCAGGCGGTAAGCGGGGCGAGCCATGAAGAGTGTCCTGGAAAAGTGGATTCCAGCACCTTGTTGCAAACCCCAGACCAACCTAATCGAACTTGTAGCTGATGGCCGTCTGCACCTGGCCCTGGTTCACATCGCCGGTCTCTTTGACGATGCTGCTGTTGGCGGCCGATCCCACCAAGTGAATCCAGCTGGCGCTGGTCAGCAAGGACCAGTTGGCAGCCAGGGGAAATTCGAAACTCTGGGTCAGTGTCAGGTTCTGGAAGCCACCGCTGGCGTTGTAGGGACGAAAGCCGGTGGAAGCGGCTTCGTTGTCATCCACGCCAAAAAACGTGTTGGTCTGGCGTGCATCGGCAAAATGCGCGACCAGCCCGCTGCTGCCGATGATCCCACCGCCCAGCGGGTAGCCCAGTTCGCCGCCCAGTTTGCCGAGGGCGCCACTCTGCGAATGCCCACCGCCCACGGCTTGCCCCACTTGCGCGTAGACCCGCCAGAAATCAGCCGGGGCGTACTGGACGAAGCCACCCACCTCGGCCATGTCCGACACATTGCGCAGGCCTTGCAGATCGCCATTGGACGTGCGCCCCGACAGGTAGTTGATATAGGGGCCGGCGGTAAAGCCGTGGGTGTTGAGCGCGCTCCAGGTCAAGCCGTCATCGGTGCCCAGGCTGACGCTGCCCCAATCCAGGTCCAGGTAGGGCACGGGGCGGACTTCGTAGCGGCTGGCGGTGGGGTCATGGGGTTGATAACTGATGCCTGCGCCCACTTCACCGGTGATGCCTTCGGCCAGGGCAGCGTTTGAAAAGCTCCAAAGGCCAAGCAAACCGGCGAATGCAGCGCATGTGATCCTGTACATGGTCAGGTTCCTTGATTGATTACGTGCGCATGAACGCGCGAAGGGCCCGCTTCACGCAAGCACTCATCTTGTTTGTAGCAAGCTACAAAAATTGTAGCTTCGACGACACATTCCGCCCTCGATACGCGCCAGGGGCCCAGCCCTGCTGGGTGGTGGCCAGTTGGCACAGTCCCTGCTCTACCTCTGGTGCAAGCGCACACAGCGCGCTCCTCCAAGGTAAACAACGATGATCCAGTGGCATATCGTGTGTGACTTCGACGGGACCATTACCCCCACCGATGTCATCGACAACGTCCTCCAACGCTTCGCCGGCCCCGAGTGGGAAACCATCGAACAGGAATGGCTGGATGGGCATATCGGTTCACGCGAATGCCTGAGCCGCCAACTGGCGCTGATCAAGGCCACACCTTCCGAGCTGCTGGCGTACTTCGACAGCGTCGAGATCGACCCGGACTTCCCCGACTTCGTCGACCACGTCATGGGACTGGGTGCGACCATCGAAGTGGTCAGCGACGGCATCGAGCAGGGCATTGCCCGCATCCTGTCGCGCAACTACGTGACCTTGCTGCCGATCCTTGCCAACCGCCTGCGCCAGGTCGACCAGAACAGCTGGCGCATCGATTTCCCGTATGCCAGCGACGCCTGCCGTGCCGCTTCCGGCAACTGCAAGTGCAAGTCCACCCCACGCAACAAGCGCGTGCTGGTGATCGGCGACGGCAAGTCCGATATGTGCGTGGCCTCCACCGCCGACTTCGTGTTCGCCAAGGGCAGCCTCGCCAAGTACTGCGAAGCCAACGACATTCCTCACGCACGCTTCGACACCTTTGCCGAACTGCCTGCATTGCTGGCCCTGCTGCCTCAGGGCATCGCCGCCAACGCCACCACCTTTACTGCTGACAACCAGGAACTCTTCCATCATGTCTGATATCCGTATCGCTACCGCCGAAGACCAGATCCTTCTGGACAAAGAAGCCAAGTATTGCTCCTACGGCGACACCGTTCACTACATCGAGCCGCCGCGTATTTTCAGCCGTTGCGAAGGCTCCTACGTGTGGGACACCGAAGACCAGGCCTATCTCGACCTGCAAATGTGGTACTCGGCGGTCAACTTCGGCTACGCCAACCCGCGCCTGAACAACGCGTTGAAACAGCAGATCGACACGCTGCCGCAAATCGCCAGCCAGTACCTGCACAAGGGCAAGATCGAGCTGTCGGAAATGATCGCGGTCGACGCCAAGAAGAAATTCGGCCTCGACGGTCGCGTGCACTTCAACGTCGGCGGTTCGCAGTCCATCGAAGACTCCCTGAAAGTGGTGCGTAACGCCACCAACGGCAAGAGCCTGATGTTCGCCTTCGAGGGCGGCTACCACGGGCGCACCCTGGGTGCTTCGTCGATCACCTCCAGCTACCGCTACCGTCGCCGCTACGGCCACTTCGGCGAGCGCGCGCAGTTCATCCCGTTCCCGTACCACTTCCGTGGCCCCAAAGGCATGACCAAGGAAGAATACGGCAGCCACTGCGTGCAGCAATTCGCCCGCCTGTTCGAGACTGAATACAACGGGGTGTGGGACCCGAAAGTCGGCTCCAGCGAATACGCCGCGTTCTACGTCGAGCCGATCCAGGGCACCGGCGGCTACGTGATCCCGCCGATGAACTTCTACCGCGAGTTGAAGCACGTGCTGGATCAACACGGCATCCTGATGGTCTCCGACGAGATCCAGATGGGCTTTTACCGCACCGGCAAACTGTGGTCGATCGAACACTTTGACGTGCAGCCGGATGTGATCGTGTTCGGCAAGGCGCTGACCAACGGCCTCAACCCACTGGGCGGCATCTGGGCCCGTGAAGAGTTGATCAACCCGAAGATCTTCCCGCCAGGTTCGACCCACTCCACCTTCGCCTCCAACCCGTTGGGCACGGCGGTAGGCCTGGAAATGTTCAAGATGACCAACGAGATCGACTACGGCGCGATGGTCATGGCCAAGGGCAAGTTCTTCCTCGAAGGCCTGCAGGACCTGCAGAAACGTTTCCCGATCATTGGCGATGTCGACGGCCTGGGCCTGGCGCTGCGCTGCGAAATCTGCGCCCCGGATGGTTTTACACCGGACAAGGCGACCCTGGACTACATGGTCGAAGAAGGCATGAAGGGCGACATGGTGGTGGACGGCCAGAAACTCGGGCTGATCCTCGATGTGGGCGGCTACTACAAGAACGTGATCACCCTGGCACCGTCCCTGGAAATCAGCTACCCGGAAATCGAGCTGGGCCTGAAGCTGCTCGAGCAACTGCTGGTGCGGGCGACCAACCGGTGAACAGCGTCGGGATCGACCTCGGTGAAGGTGATGCCGGTTTCGTTCTCGGTGACGGTCCGGTCGGGATCCTGTTGATCCACGGCCTGACCGGCACCCCGACGGAGTTGCGCCAGGTCGCCAAGGGCCTGGCCAAGGTGGGCAATTGCACGGTGTACGTGCCCACCCTGGCCGGGCACTGCGGTGACAACAGCGACCTGCAGGCCACGGGCTGGATGGACTGGTACGAAGGCGTGCGCAAGACCTTCGTGGGCGTGAAGCAACGCCACGCGCAGGTGTTTGTCGGCGGCTTGTCGATGGGCGCCGTGATGTCGATGTACCTGGCGTCGGAGCATCCGGGCCAGGTGGCCGGTTTGCTGATGTATTCCACCACGCTCAAGTACGACGGGTGGAGCATCAACAAAATGGCGTTTATCACGCCGTTGCTCATCCGTATCCCGTTCGGCGTGCGCCTGTTCCGCTTTACCGAGAAGCCGCCCTACGGCATCAAGAATGAACGCCTGCGCGCCATCGTTGAACGGCAGATGAAGGAAGGCGAAAGCAGCGAGGCGGGCCTGTTGACGATGGAGGGCGTGACGGTGCGTGAATTGCACTGGATGAACGCCGTGGTCAAGAAACGCATGCCGTCGATCAACGTACCGGCGCTGGTATTGCACTCCATCGAGGACGACATCACCAGCCGCTGGAACGCCGATTACGTGGAACGCCACCTCGGCGGGCCGGTGACCAAGATCCTGCTGGACAACTGCTACCACATGATCACCGTCGACCTGCAATACCGCCGGGTGATCGAGTTGAGCGCCGATTTCATCGAACAACACACCTCCGCCATGGGCGCCAGTTCACTTTGTGGCGAGCCCACTCGATACAGCAAGCCCACTCTCGGCCATAGACTCTGACAAAGGACACGATGTGATCACCGCCCAAGCCTTCCCGACCATCCGGGCTATCCAGCGCAGTGCCTGGAACGACTGTTTCCCGGGTGCCCTGGAGGACTGGGACTATTACGTCGCCGTGGAAAACGCCGCCATTGATGATTTCCAGTGGCGTTATCTCGCGGTTTATCAAGATGGAACGCTGGTGGCCGTGGCGGCCGCGTTCATCACGCATTATCGCCTCGACACCACGGTGTCGGGCGCCGGCAAGCGCTTGACCGAACGTGTCGAGCGATTGTGGCCGGGGCTTTTGCAGCTGGGGCTGTATGCCCTCGGATCGCCGGTGGCCGAACGCTGCGACGTGGGTTTCGCCAGCAGCGTGCCGGACGCCCAGCGTCCGCTGTTGCTCAAGCACCTGCTGGGCGCCGCCCGCCAGGATGCCGATGACTTCGGCATCGGCCTGGTGGCGGTCAAGGATGCGCCGAGCAAGGACCCGCATTGGCTCCAGAGCTGCCGCGCGGCAGGCTTCCAGAGCATGCCGAGCTTGCCCACTGGTGTGTTGCCGCTGCCGTACGGCTCGGTGGATGCCTACCTGGGTTCGCTGGGCAAATCCACGCGCAAGGACCTGCGCCGCAAGCTGCGTGCGCCGGGGCCGCGGGTGGAGTGGCGGCGCAATATCGACGACGTGCTGCCCGAGGTGATGCGCTTGTACGAGGCCACGCTCACGCGTGCCGAGTTGCAGTTCGAACGGCTGCCCTCCGGTTACTTCACCGGTGTGCTCGAACGCCTGGATGAGCGCGCGGTCTGTGTTCTTTACTGGGTGGACGAGCAACTGGTGGCGTTCAACCTGGTGCTGGTCGACCAACACCGGCTGGTGGACAAGTTTTTCGGGCATGACGTGGCGTTCACCCGCGACTACAACCTGTACTTCCGCAGCTGGCTGACCAATGTCGACTACTGTATTCAACACAATATTGCCGTGTATGAGTGCGGCCAGGCCGGGTATGCCAGTAAGCTGCGCCTGGGCTGCGAGTTCCAGGGCAACAGTGTGTTTTTCCGTCACCGCAACCGGCTGGTCAACGGCCTGCTCAAGCTTGTAAAACTGTTTATTCGACCGGACCGTTCCGACCCTGCCATGGCTGCTGCGATAAGCGAAACCTGATGATCACCAAGACCCGCCAGAAAGCCCGCCCCTTTGCCATTTCGCGCTGGAGCGTCCAGCGCAAGCTGGTGCTGGCGTTCTGGTTGGTCAGCGTGATTCCTACCATGATCGCGGCCGAGCTGGCCGCGACCACGCTGTCGCAGATCTTCGACAGCAATGTGCGCATCTGGCTGCAGGAGTCGACCAAGATCGTCAAGGACGAAATCGGCGACATCCTTCACGACAACGCGCGCATGGCCAAATTGTTCCTGCGCTACATCAGCCCGCCGTCAAGCCGGCAAGCCGCCAAGCACGACCGCCTGACCGCCGACATTGCCGACGCTACCGACATCGACGTGGTGGCGCTGATTCGCGCCAGCGACCACAAGGTCGAATTCAGCACCGCCTCCGATGACATCGTCAAACAGATCAACCTGACCAGCAACGCGGTGTTGCAGACCGTGCAGGTGGCCGGGGTGAATACCGGCCTGGTGGTGTCGACCTTCGAAACCAGCCGTGACGGTGTCGACTACCTGTTGCTGGTCGCCACCTACCTGGACAGCAGTTTCCTCACCAGCGTGGCCGATGTGCATTCCCTCGACCTGCGCCTGTACCTGGCCAACCCCGACGGTTTTTCCGAGATCTTCTCGACCCAGCGCTTCGTGGATCACCCCTCGCGCATCCCCAAGAGCGTCGAAGCGGCGATGCGCAGCACCCGCCAGCCCAGCGAGCAGTTCACCAACAACTACAGCGGGCTGTACTGGCCGATCTTCAATGATGCGGGGGATTTGCAGGGTGTGATTTTCAGCGGTCTGCTGCGCCACACCAGCCTGGTCGGGCTGGTCAACCAGAGCAACCTGTTCGTGCTGATCTTCCTGCTTAGCTCGGCCTTGTCGCTGGCGGCCGGGGTGCTGGTGTCGCGGCGCCTGACCAAACCGCTGCGCGACCTGTCCCAAGGTGTGGACGCGGTGATTTCGGGTCACTACGAACACCGTGTGCCGGTCAGCGGCGGCGATGAGCTGGCGCAGTTGAGCAGCACCTTCAACCATATGACCGAGCGCCTGGGCGAGTTGCATTACCTCGAGGCCCAGTTGCGCCGACGCGATCGCCTGCACGCCCTGGGCGAAGTCGCCATGGGCCTGGCCCACGAGATCCGCAACCCGCTGGGCATCATCAAGACAGCCACGCAACTGTTGCATCGGCGTGCCGATCTGCCGGAAACCGACAAGCGTCACCTGGAATACGTGGTCAGTGAGGTCAGCCGCATCAACGACCTGATCACCGAGTTCCTCGACTTCGCCAAGCCCAACCCGCCACTGCGCGTGTTGCAACCGGCGCGCGCGCTGGTGGACGAGATCCTCGGCTTTTGCGCGCCGGAACTGGCCACCCATGCGATCGATGCGCATGTCGATGACCAGGCGCCGGGAGCGACCATCTATGCCGACGCCAAGCAGCTCAAGCAGGCGTGTCTCAACCTGATTCTCAATGCCGTCGACGCGATGCCCGAAGGCGGGCGGCTGACGTTGGGCATTCGCTCGGTGGACGACAACACAGTGATCAGCATCGCCGACACCGGCCAGGGCATTCCGGCGGACATGATCGAACGTATCTTTACCCCGTTCGTCACCACCAAGGCCTCGGGCACCGGGCTGGGCCTGGCCAAAGTCTATTCGATCATGGAAAGTCACGACGGCAGCATCGAATGCGCCAGTGAAAAAGATGCCGGCGCCACGTTCAGCCTGTACATTCCGGCGATGGGCGAAGACGACGAGGACAGTCATGACGCATAACATTCTGGTAGTCGACGACGAACCCAAGCTCTGCGACCTGCTGGCGTCGGCCCTGAGCCAGAACAACGTGCAGGTGTTCATCGCCGGCAACGGCCTGCACGCGCTCAAGGTGCTGGAGCAGGAAGACATCGACCTGGTGATCAGCGATTGGCGCATGCCAGGCATGGACGGGCCGGCGCTGCTGGCCGAGATCAAGGTGCGTTACCCCCACGTGCCGGTGATCGTGATGACTGCCTACAGCACCGTGAAAAACGCCGTGCAGTCGATGCGCAATGGTGCCTACGACTACATCGCCAAGCCGTTCGATATCGACGAGCTGGACATCACCGTGGCCAAGGCCCTGCAGTTTCGCGACATCATGCGCGACAACGCGCGCCTGCGCGCCGAACTGGACGAGCATGCACAGTTCGACAGCCTGGTCGGCGACAGCCCGGCGTTTCGCAAAGTGCTGCAGGCGGTGGACTCGGTGCGCGACAGCAGCGCCACCATCCTGCTCACCGGCGAAAGCGGCACCGGCAAGGAAATGGTCGCCCGCGCCATCCACAAACACGGCAGCCGTGCCGACCAGCCGTTCGTGGCGGTCAACTGTGCGGCGATCCCGGAAGGGCTGCTGGAAAGCGAAATGTTCGGCCATCGCAAAGGCGCGTTTACCGGCGCCGTGGCCGACCGGGTAGGGCGCTTCCAGCAGGCCGACAAGGGCACGTTGTTTCTCGACGAAGTGGGCGACATGCCGTTGGCGTTGCAGGCGAAGATCCTGCGTGCATTGCAGGAGCGGGTGATCGAACCGGTGGGCGACCCGCGCGAGCGCAAGGTGGACGTGCGGGTGATTGCCGCCACCAACAAGAATTTGCTGGACGCGGTGGCCAACAAAGAGTTTCGCGAAGACCTGTATTACCGCCTCAACGTGTTCCCGATCCCATTGCCGGCCTTGCGCGAGCGAGTGGAAGACATCGCGCCGTTGGCCCGCCACTTCGCCCACACCCTGAGTGCCACCGCCGGCAAACGTATCACTGGCTTCAGCCCGGAAGCCTTGCAGGCCATGGCGGCGTATCACTGGCCGGGCAATATCCGTGAACTGCAGAACTGCGTGGAGCGCGCGACCATCGTGGCGGCCTCACCGGTAATCGAGGATATCGACCTGCCGGGTTACCTGTTTGCATCCAAACCGAGCGAGGGCGGTGTGACGGCGATCCTCAGCGATGGGCCGGGCATTCCCCAGGACCTGGATGCGGCGCTGGCAGAGGTGGAGAAGGCCTATATTCTGGCAGCGTTGCAGGAGAGCAACGGGGTGCAGGCCGCAGCGGCGGCGAAGATCGGTATTTCCGAGCGCAGCTTCTGGTATCGCCTGAAGAAGCTGGGTATTCAGGTCGACAAGATCGTCCGCTGACTCAACCGGGATAAAAATGTGGGAGGGGGCTTGCCCCCGATTGCAGTGGGTCAGACAGCTTTTCTGTCTCTGATGCACCGCCATCGGGGGCAAGCCCCCTCCCACAGTTTTGACCGTGTTGGGTCAGGTGTGGACGCGTACCCAGATGCTCACCAACACCGTCGCGGCCATCAACCACGCCACGGCAGCCACGGCCAGTGACGCTTCCAGCCGCATCCGATCGACCATCACATACAAGGTCGCCAGGTACACAAAATACGGAATGATCGACCACATCCCGAACAGGATCGTGGTCTTCAAGTCGTCTACCGAGCGCCCTTTGCCGACGATGTAGTGGGCGATCAACGCAAAGGTCGGAAACAGCGGCACCAGCCCTGCGATGTAATAGTTTTTGGTCTTGGCCAGCGCCGCCAGAATCAGCACTACTGCCGCGCCAAGGGCGGCCTTCAATAGCAAGTCCATCAGTGGCTCAACCCGTACTTCTTGACCTTGTCGAACAGCGTGGTCTTGGCCATCCCCAGTTCCTGGCTGGCCTGGGTCAGGTTGCCGCCGCTGCGTTGCAGTGCATCGTTGAGCAGGTTGCGTTCGAAGGCCTCCACTGCCTCGGTAAAGGCCAGCCCCTGGCCGCCGCTGCTGGCGCCGCTTTTCTTGAAGGCGGGCAGGCCGAGGGCGAAGCGTTCGGCGACGTTGCGCAATTCGCGCACGTTGCCCGGCCAGTCGTGGCTCATCAGGCTCGACAGGGTCTGGTTGTCCAGCTCCGGCGCAGTGCGGTCGAAACGCAGGGATGACTGCTGCAGGAAGTGTTCGAACAGTTGCAGGATGTCTTCGCGACGCTCGCGCAGGGGCGGCAGTTCCAGGGTCACCACGTTAAGGCGGTAGTACAGGTCGCTGCGGAACTGGTTGGCGCGGCTCAGTTCGTCGAGGTCGGACTTGGTGGCGGCGATCACCCGGCAATCCACTGCGACACTCTGGTTCGACCCCAGGCGTTCCAGAGTGCGTTCCTGCAATACCCGCAGCAACTTGATCTGCAGGTTGATCGGCATGCTTTCCACTTCATCGAGGAACAGCGTGCCTTCGTGGGCGTGTTCGATCTTGCCGATGCGGCGCTTGCCGGCACCGGTGAAGGCGTTGGCTTCGTGGCCGAAAATCTCGCTTTCGAAGAGGTTCTCCGGCAGGCCGCCGCAATTGAGGGCGACGAACTGGTGGGCGTGACGCCGGCTGAAATCATGCAGGCAGCGCGCGACCAGTTCCTTGCCGGTGCCGGTCTCGCCTTCGATCAGTACGTTGGCCGAGGTGTCGGCGACGTTGGCGATCAGTTCGCGCAGGTTCTGCATGGCCGGCGAACGGCCGATGATGCGGCCTTCCAGCGAATCGCGCTCGGCCAATTGCCGACGCAGCGACCACACTTCCCGCGCCAGCCCGCGCTGCTCCAGGGCGCGCCGGGCGACGTCGACCAGCCGTTCGGGGGAGAAGGGTTTCTCCATGAAGTCATAGGCGCCGTTGCGCATCGCGCCGACCGCCATGGAAATATCGCCGTGCCCGGTAATCAGCACCACCGGCAGGCTTTTATCCAGGGCCTTGAGGCGGGTGAGCAGCTCCAGGCCGTCGATGCCCGGCAAACGGATATCGCTGATCACGATGCCGGCGAAGTTTTCGCCGATGCGCTTCAAGGCTTCTTCGGCACTGCCCACGCCGACGCTGGGAATATCTTCCAGGGCCAGGGCTTGCTGGCAGCCGAGCAACACGTGGGGGTCGTCTTCGACGATCAGCACGGTGAGGTCTTCTTTAACGGCGGTAGCGTTTGTATTCATGTCGACTCAGCTTGTTGAGTGCCCGCCAGCGGCAGGCACAAGACAAAGGCCGTTCCACCACTGGCCGGGTGTTCCACGGCGAGGTTGCCGCCGGTGGCCGCCGCGAGGCTGGCGGACAGCGTCAGGCCCAGGCCCAGGCCTTGCTCGCCGGGCTTGGTGGTGAAGAACGGTTCGAACAAATGCTTGCGCGCCTCGGGATCGATGCCGTGGCCATTGTCGCGCACTTGCAGGCGGTATTTGCCCTCGCTGCTGCTGCCCTCCAGCCACAATTGCGGCGCCGGTTGGGCTTGCATGGCGTCGAGGGCATTGCCGATCAGGTTGACCAGGATCTGTTCCAGGCGCGTCTGGTCGATTTGCAATTGGGCGTGGGAAAAGTCGCGGTGCAGGGTCAGTGGCAGGCTGTCCAGGCGTGCGCCGAGCACCTGGAACGCGGCGTCTACCGCTTTGGCCAGGCTGGCTTCGCCCTGGTCGTCTCCGCGACGGGCGAAGGAGCGCAGGCTGGCCGTGATACGGCCCATGCGGTCGATCAGTTCATTGATGGTCTTGAGGTTGGCGCTGGCGGTATCCAGGGCGCCGCGCTCCAGGAAGCGCACGGTGTTGCCGGACAGGGTCCGCAGCGCGGCCAGTGGTTGATTCAATTCGTGGGCGATGCTGGTGGACATCTGGCCGATGGCCGCCAGTTTGCCGGCCTGCACCAGTTCATCCTGGGCACGGCGCAGGGTTTCTTCGGCCTGGCGCCGTTCGCGGATCTGGCCCTTGAGCCGTTCGTTGCTGGCGCGCAGGTCGGCGGTGCGCTCGGCGATCCGTCGTTCCAACTGGCTGTTGGCTTCCTGCAAGGCTTCCCGTGCGGCGAGGCGGGTGGCGATGACTTTGCGTCGCTCGTTCCAGGCAATCAGCAAAAACGCCACCAGGCCAAACGCAACGGCCACCAGGATGCCCTGGTTGATTGCGGCGCGGCGCAGGTCGTTGAGCGGAGTGAGCAGGGTGAAATTCCACGGCGTGTCGTTGAGCGGACGGGTCTGCGCCAGGTAGCTGACTTCGTGGGCGTCGTTGACCACTTCGCTGTTGGCCGGGAAGGTCAGCTTTTCGGTACCTTCGTTGAGGCGCTCGCGGGCCAGGGGCTCCAGCTCGTTCAGCGTCGCCCAGTAATATTGCAGGCTGTGGGCCAGGCGGTCCTTGGTGTCATCGCTCAGCGGGCGCACGGCCTTGAGGCGCCGGGCTGGGTCACTGGAGAGGATGATGATGCCGTTTTCGTCGCTCACGAACGCTTCGAGGCGTGCGCGTTGCCAGCGCTCTTCGAGGGCTTCGAGGCGTACCTTGACCACCGCGACGCCGATGATCTTGCCATGCTCTTCCAGGCCGTGGGCCAGGTAGTAGCCGGGTTCGCCGTTGGTGCTGCCGATGCCGTAGAAGCGACCTGGCTGGCCCCGCACGGCGTTCTGGAAATAGGCGCGGAAGGACAGGTCTTCACCCTGGTAACTGTCGGCATCGCGCCAGTTACTGGTGGCCAGCACGCGGCCGGTGGTGTCCATCACGTAGATGGCCCGACTGCGACTGCGTCGGTTCAGGCCTTCGAGGTAATCGTTGACGGTCTTGCGGGTTTCCTGGTTCGGGTCGGCCAGCAGCGTGGAGACGCTGGACTCCAGTTCCAGCAGGCTGGGCAGGTAGGTGTATTTGCTCAGCTCGCTTTCGACGGTGCGGGCATGCAACTCCAACTGGCGTTCGCCGGTGTCGCTGAGGGTGCGGATGCCGTAGTACTCACTGACCCAGAAGCCGATGAAACCCAGGCCGATCATCAGGGCGATGATCAGTGGCGGCAGGAACAGTTGGCGGATCAGGCGTGGTTTCACGGCAAGTGATGGCGGTGCGGCGCGAAATTGGTTGGGGTCGCATTTCATCACAGATGCCTTGGGTCAACCAGTTGTGCTGATGGTGCTTATTCTGTGGCGAGCGGGCTTGCCCCGCGTCGGGCTGCGCAGCAGCCCCAAAATCAGGTACTGAGAGATGCCTGATACACGGCATTTTTCAGTACCGGGGCTGCTGCGCAGCCCGACGCGGGGCAAGCCCGCTCGCCACAACAAGCCCGTCTTCACAGACAGAGCAGCGAGTTGCTTCTTAGTGCTGCAGGATTTTCTCGAGGAAGTGCTGCGCGCGTTCGGAGCGGGCGCTGATGTCGCCGAAGAACTCTTCTTTCGGGCAGTCTTCGATGATCTTGCCGGCGTCCATGAAGATCACGCGATCGGCCACTTTGCGGGCGAAGCCCATTTCGTGGGTCACGCACATCATGGTCATGCCTTCCTGGGCCAGTTGCACCATCACGTCGAGCACTTCGTTGACCATTTCCGGGTCCAGCGCCGAGGTCGGTTCGTCGAACAGCATGACGATCGGGTCCATGGCCAGGGCGCGGGCAATCGCCACACGTTGTTGCTGGCCGCCGGAGAGCTGGCCCGGGTGCTTGTGCGCATGTGCCGACAGGCCGACGCGCTCAAGCAGTTGCAGGCCTTTCTTGGTGGCTTCTTCCTTGCTGCGGCCCAGCACCTTGATCTGCGCGATGGTCAGGTTTTCGGTGATGGTCAGGTGCGGGAACAGTTCGAAGTGCTGGAACACCATGCCGACGCGCGAGCGCAGCTGCGGCAGGTTGGTCTTCGGGTCGGCGATGGACGTGCCGTCGACCACGATGTCGCCCTTCTGGAACGGTTCCAGCGCGTTGACGCACTTGATCAGGGTGGATTTACCCGAGCCGGACGGCCCGCACACCACGATCACTTCGCCTTTTTTAACCTCGGTGCTGCAATCGGTCAGCACCTGGAAGTCGCCATACCACTTGTTGATGTTCTTGATAGAGATCATACGGCAAACCTTTTTTGCAGACGCTTGACCAGCAGCGAGGCGGAAAAGCTGATGATGAAGTAGACGACACCGGCGAAAACCAGGAACTCATTGGAGCGGCCGATGATGTCGCCGTTGGAACGGGCGGAGTTGAGGAAATCCACCAGGCCCACGGTGTAGACCAGCGAGGTGTCCTGGAACAGGATGATCGACTGTTGCAGCAGCAACGGGGTCATCTTGCGGAACGCCTGGGGCAGGATGATCAGGCGCATCGTCTGGCCGTAGGTCATGCCCATGGCCTGTGCAGCCGCCATCTGGCCCTTGGGGATCGACTGCACGCCGGCCCGCACGATTTCACAGAAGTACGCGGCTTCGAACATCATGAACGCCACGACGCAGGAGGTGAATGCGCCGATCGGGGTGTCTTCGCCGGTGATCCAGCGCAATACGAACGGCACCGCCAGGTAGAACCAGGTGATCACCAGCAGCAGCGGGATCGAGCGGAAGTAGTTCACATAAGCGCCGGCAACGCGCGACAGCAGTTTGCTGGACGACAGGCGCATCAGCGCCAGGACCGTACCCAGCGCGATACCGCCGACCACGCCCATGACCATCAACTGCAGGGTCATGACCATGCCGTTCCACAGGCCCGGGATGGCGGGGATGATGCCGCTGAAATCGAAGTCCATTATTTACCCCCCACGGAGATCAGGCCGGGCACTGCGACTTTCTTTTCGACCACGCGCATCAGCAACATCAGGCTCATGTTCAGGGTGAAGTAGATCAGCGTGGCCAGGGTGAAGGCTTCAAACAGGTTGGCCGAGAACTCGGCGGTCTGCTTGGTTTGCGCCAGCAGTTCCATCAGGCCGATCAGGGACGCCACGGAGGAGTTCTTGAAGACGTTGAGGAATTCCGAGGTAAGCGGCGGAATGATGATCCGGTAGGCCTGGGGCAGCAGCACGTTCCAGTAGATCTGCGGCAGCTTGAAGCCCATGGCGCGTGCAGCGGATTCCTGGCCGCGTGGCAGCGCCTGGATGCCGGTACGCACTTGCTCGCACACACGGGCGGCGGTGAACAGGCCCAGGCACACGACAACGCTCAGGTAGGCCGAGGTGGTCGGGTTGAGGTCCTGTTTGTACCAGTCCTGCAGGTTCTGCGGCAGCATGTCGGGTACCAGGAAGTACCAGATGAACAGCTGAACCAGCAGCGGCACGTTACGAAACAGTTCCACGTAGCAGGTCGCGATGCCCGCTACGATGCGGTTTGGCACGGTGCGCATGACGCCCAGAATGGACCCCAGCAGCAAGGCGATAATCCATGCCACGACAGCGATGGCGATGGTCCAGCCCAAGCCGGCGATGTACCAGTCGAGATAAGTCTCGCTGCCCACGCCAGTGGACTTGAAGAACACGCCCCAGTCCCAGTTGTAATTCATTAGGGTCTCCCCTCGAGATCGATCGATGTACAAGCACCCGCTTGGGGAAGATCCTTTCCCGCCTGGCGATGAACGCCAGGCACACGCGATCGGCTCGAAAACCGCCAGGTCGAGTGTTCCACAATAAAGCCAGCAGGTAGTAACAGACGCCTGAGGGAGGTTGGCTCCCTCAGGAGATAAGCTTAGTCAGGTATCAGATTTTTACGTCAGGGGCTGGTTTGTCGCTTGGGTTGGCGATCAGCTCCTTCACCTTGTCGCTCATCGGGAAGTTCAGGTTCAGGCCTTTTGGTGGGATCGGGCTCTCGAACCATTTGCTGTAGATCTTGTTGATTTCGCCGGATTTGTACAGGGCAACGATGGCGTCATCTACAGCCTTCTTGAAGTCCGGGTCGCCTTTGCGAACCATGCAGGCGTAGGCCTCAAAGGACTGTGGAGTACCGGTAATGACCCAGTCGTCCGGCTTCTTGGCCTTGGCTTCTTCACCGGCCAGCAGGGCGTCGTCCATCATGAACGCTACGGCGCGGCCGCTTTCCAGCATCTGGAAGGATTCGCCGTGGTCTTTGGCGGAGATGACGTTCATGCCCATCTGCTTGTCGGCGTTCATCGCCTTGATGATGCGCTCGGACGTGGTGCCAGCGGTGGTCACGACGTTCTTGCCTTTCAGGTCGGCGAAGTCGGCGTAGCTCGGCTTGCCATCCTTGTCTTTCTTGACCAGCAGACGGGTGCCGATTTCGAAGATGTTGACGGTGAAATCAACTTGTTGGGCGCGTTCGGCGTTGTTGGTGGTGGAACCGCACTCGAGGTCCGCGGTGCCGTTCTGGATCAGCGGAATACGGGTTTGCGAAGTGACCAGGTTGTACTTGGCCTTCAGGTCGGGTTTGTTCAGGTCTTTTTTCAGGGCTTCAACGATAGCCAGCTGAATGTCGTGGGAGTAGCCCACAGGTTTGCCCGAGCCATCCGCGATGTAGGAAAACGGAATGGAGCTGTCGCGGTGAGCGAGGGTGATGGTGCCGGAGTCGTTGATTTTCTTCAGTGTGCCGGTGAGTTCGGCGGCGAAAACTGGAGTGCTGATCAGAGCAGCAGCGATAGCTGCGCCCAGGATATGGGGAACGATGCGCATCAATACTTCCTCGACATTTGTTTTTTTTATGAAGCCGGCTAGACGGCTCTCTTGTACAGCGAATGCCCGTGACGGCTCCTGAGGCGTCTCAGGCAATCGTCAGGGAGTGTAGAGCATGAGTCGTGCCATACCTCGAATAAAAGGTTATATCTTTGATTTATAAGGGTATTAAATTTTTTCTTCGAGGAATTTGTCACACCGTGATCCGGCAATCCGAATAGGCTGTGGTATGGCGTTCGGAAAACCGAATAGGGCGTGTGGGATTTATCTTGCATAAAAAAGCCCCTGGGCCTTCCGGCGCAGGGGCTTCGCGGGGCGACCTGATCAGGCCGCTTCAATCTTTGCACGGGTTTGCTCGACCTTGGACAGGTAACGTTGCACGTTGTCCTGTTCTTCCGGGGTGGTGAACAGGCCGAGCTTGGTACGGCGCCACAGCACGTCCTGGGGCTGGGTGGCCCACTCTTCGGCGCACAGGTAATCGACTTCGCGGGTGTACAGGCCACCACCCAGGTGGTCGCCCAGATCGGCCAGCGACTGCACACCTTCCAGCAGGCGCCAGGTGCGGCTGCCGTAGGTGGTGGACCAACGGCGGGCGATCTCGCTCGGTATCCAGTCGAACTTGCTGCGAATCGCTTCGGCCAGGGCTTCTGGCGTCGTCATGTTTTCACCGCCCGGCAGGCTGGCGGTAGCGGTCCAGCTCGGGCGCATCTGGGTGAAGTACGGTGCCAGTTGCGCCATCGCCGATTCAGCGAGTTTGCGATAGGTGGTCAGCTTGCCGCCGAACACCGACAGGATCGGCGCTTCGCCCGTGCCACCGGACAGTGCCAGGGTGTAGTCACGGGTGATGGCCGACGGGTTGTCCGATTCGTCGTTGCACAGCGGGCGTACGCCGGAGTAGGTGTGCACGATGTCATCGCGGCTCAGTTGCTTCTTGAAGTGCGCGTTGACCACTTTCAGCATGTAGTCGGTTTCACCTTCGGTGATCGCCACTTTTGCCGGATCGCCGGTGTATTCGCGGTCGGTGGTGCCGATGATGGTCAGGTGGTTCAGGTACGGAATGGTGAAGACGATGCGCTGGTCTTCGTTCTGCAGGATATGCGCGTGGGCGCCTTCATACAGTTTCGGCACGATCAGGTGGCTGCCCTGGATCAGGCGGATGCCGTAGGGCGAATCCAGCTTCAGGTCGTCCTTGATGAACTTGGCGACCCACGGGCCGGCAGCGTTCACCAGGGCCCGGGCGCGGATCGAAAACAGGCTGCCGTCGGCGCGCTCCATGTTCATTTCCCACATGCCATTGCTGCGGTGGGCGCTGATGCAACGGGTCTGGGTGTGGATGTGTGCGCCTTTTTCGCGGGCGGCCATGGCGTTGAGCACCACGAGGCGGGCGTCATCGACCCAGCAGTCGGAGTATTCGAAACCTTGGGTGATTTCGCTTTTCAGCGGGCTGTCGGCGCCGAACTTGAGGCTTTTCGAACCGGCCAGTTTTTCGCGCTTGCCCAAGTGGTCGTACAGAAACAGGCCGGCGCGGATCATCCACGCCGGACGCAGGTGCGGGCGGTGCGGCAGCACGAAGCGCATCTGCTTGACGATGTGCGGGGCCTTGGCCAGCAGCACTTCACGTTCGGCCAGGGCTTCGCGCACCAGGCGGAATTCGTAATGTTCGAGGTAACGCAGGCCGCCGTGGATCAGCTTGCTGCTGGCGGAGGAGGTGTGGCTGGCCAGGTCGTCCTTTTCGCAAAGGAATACCGACAAACCGCGACCGGCTGCGTCTGCTGCAATACCGACGCCATTGATTCCGCCACCGATAACGGCAACGTCATAGACTTCGGCGAGCGGTGGAGCAGGCAAGGTAGAAGGGTTCATCGGCTGGCCTCGCGATCTTTTTCGTATTGGAATTCGAACATTAATGTTCATTTGCGAAAATGGTAGCTGATAAACGCGCGCGCAGCCACCTGAGTTCGATTGAAAAAACTCATCGAAGGGCGGGCAAAGGAAAATTTGTGAACATGAGCCAGTGCTGGCTGGAGAAATGGGTCGTCAGGTCAATAGCTATCGGGGGCAAGCCCCCTCCCACAGGCTGATCACATTCCAATGTGGGAGGGGGCTTGCCCCCGATGGCGTCAGTGCAGACGCTACACCACTTCCAGACGAACCTTGTGGTCATTGAGCAAATGCACCAACGCCGGCACCGGCTGCTGGTCAGTCACTAGGCAGTCCACCAAACTGATCGGCCCCAGGCGAATCATGGCATTGCGCCCGAACTTGCTGGAGTCCGCCGCCAGGATCACCTGGCGCGCATTGGCGATGATCGCCTGGGAAACCCGGACTTCCTGATAGTCAAAGTCGAGCAAGCTGCCATCTTCATCGATACCACTGATGCCCACCAAGGCAAAGTCGACCTTGAACTGGTTGATGAAATCGACACTCGCCTGACCGACCACGCCCCCGTCACGCCGCACATTGCCGCCGGTCAGCAGCACGTCGAAGTCGTCCTTGGCACTGAGCATGGTGGCGACGTTGAGGTTGTTGGTGATGATTTTCAGATGGTTGTGGTTGAGCAGCGCACGGGCGATGGATTCGGTGGTGGTGCCGATATTGATGAACAGCGAGGCGTGATCGGGGATCTGCGCGGCGATGGCTTCGCCGATGCGCTGTTTCTCGTCGCGCATCTGGTCGGCCCGCATGGCGTAGGCGGTGTTTTCGACGCTGGAGTCATAGGCCGCGCCGCCGTGGTAGCGGCGCAGCAGATTGGCGTCCGCCAGCTGGTTGATATCGCGGCGGATGGTTTGCGGGGTAACAACGAAGAGCTGCGCCATTTCCTCGATACTGACATAGCCGCGTTCGCGGACCAGTTCGAGGATTTGTTGTTGGCGGGGAGGCAGATTCATGGGGCGTCCTTTGGGCTGCCATACAAAAGTGGCCCATGATGACGCAGGAATCCGCTCCCTGCCAGTTACAACCCGACGTTGGCTTATTCAGCGCCTTCGTGCGGCTCCCAATCACGGGTGCGGCTGACAGCTTTTTGCCAGCCGGCGTAGAGTTTTTCCTTGGCGGCTTCGTCCAGTTGCGGTTCGAATTCGCGCTCGATCACCGCCTTGCCGCGCAACTCGTCCAGGCTGCCCCAGAAACCGCATGCCAGGCCGGCCAGGTAGGCGGCGCCGAGTGCGGTGGTTTCACGCATTTGTGGGCGCTCGACCTGGGTGCCGAGGATGTCGGCCTGGAATTGCATCAGGAAGTTGTTGGCCACCGCGCCGCCGTCCACACGCAGGGCCTTGAGGCGTTCGCCGGAGTCCTGTTGCATGGCGTCGAGCACGTCGCGGGTCTGGTAGGCAATCGACTCCAGCGCTGCACGAATGATGTGATCCACGCGTACGCCACGGGTCAGGCCGAACAGTGCGCCACGGGCATACGGGTCCCAGTAGGGCGCGCCCAGGCCGGTAAACGCGGGTACCAGGTACACGCCGTTGCTGTCCTTGACCTTGCCGGCAAAGTATTCGGTGTCGTGGGCATCGTTGATGATTTTCAGCTCATCACGCAGCCACTGCACGGTGGAGCCGCCGTTGAATACAGCACCTTCCAAGGCGTAGGCCACTTCGCCACGCGGACCGCAGGCGATGGTGGTGAGCATGCCGTGCTTGGACTTCACCGCTTTGTCGCCGGTGTTCATCAGCAGGAAGCAGCCGGTGCCGTAGGTGTTTTTGGCCTGGCCGGCTTCGACGCACATCTGGCCGAACAGGGCGGCCTGTTGGTCGCCGGCGATACCGCCGATGGCGATGCCGCTTTTGGTACGGCCGTAGATTTCCGAGGAGGACTTCACTTCCGGCAGCATTTCGCGCGGCACGTCGAGGATCTCCAGCATCTTCGCATCCCACTCGAGGGTGTGGATGTTGAAGAGCATGGTGCGCGAAGCGTTGGTGTAGTCGGTGACGTGGGTCTTGCCGCCGGTAAATTTCCAGATCAGCCAGCTGTCGACGGTGCCGAACAGCAGCTCGCCGTTGCGCGCACGCTCGCGGCTGCCTTCGACGTTGTCGAGGATCCACTTGAGCTTGGTGCCGGAGAAGTACGGGTCGGTGACCAGGCCGGTGGTGTCGCCGATGTATTGCTCGTGGCCGTCGCGCTTGAGCTGCTGGCAGATCTCGGTGCTGCGGCGGCACTGCCAGACGATCGCGTTGTAGATCGGGCGACCGGTGACTTTGTCCCACACCACGGTGGTTTCACGCTGGTTGGTGATACCGATGGCGGCGACCTGGTCATGGTGCAGGCCCGCTTGAGCCAGGGCCTCGACCATCACGGCGCTCTGGGTGGCGAAGATTTCCATCGGGTCGTGTTCGACCCAGCCCGCCTGCGGGTAATGCTGGGCGAATTCGCGCTGGGCGGTGCAGACCACGTTGGCGTCACGATCGAAGATGATCGCCCGGGAACTGGTGGTGCCTTGGTCAAGGGCGATGATGTAGTTCTTATTCTGAATATCGGTCATGTCGAATGCCTTGGAAAATAAGAAAGTCGGTAATCAGCCTGGGCCGCAAGAAGGGCAGGTGCGTCCAGGCTGGCGCTATCAGGAAATACGGGTCTTGCCGTTGACAGCCGTGTCAGGTGTTGCTTCAGCTATAGCAGGTGCGGCGCTCGGCAGGTGGCGGGCAATCAGCCCGCGATAGGCCGCGGCGCCGAGGCATGCGCCGACAATCGGCGCGAAAATCGGTACCAGGAAGTAAGGAATATCGCGGCCACCAGTGAAGGCCATTTCACCCCAACCCGCAAAAAAGGTCATCAGCTTGGGCCCGAAATCCCGCGCCGGGTTCATCGCAAAGCCGGTCAACGGGCCCATGGCGCTGCCGATCACTGCGATCAGCAGGCCGATCAGCAGGGGCGCCAACGGGCCGCGTGGCAGGCCGTTGTTGTCATCGGTGAGGGCCATGATCACGCCCATCAGGATGGCGGTGATGACCATTTCCACCAGGAACGCCTGGGCGGTGCTCAGCAGCGCATGGGGGTAGGTGGAGAACACCGACGCCAATTCCAGGCTGGCCTGGGAGCCGCGCACCATATGGTGGGTTTGTTCGTAATCGAAAAACAGGTTGCTGTAGAGCGTGTACACCAAGGCCGCCGAGCAGAAGGCGCCGGCGATCTGGGCGAGAATGTAGAAGGGCAGTTTGCGCTTTTCGAAGTCGGCGAAAATGCACAGCGCGATGCTGACAGCCGGGTTGAGGTGGGCTCCGGAAATACCGGCGCTCAGGTAGATCGCCATGCTGACGCCGACCCCCCAGATGATACTGATCTCCCACAAGCCAAAGCTGGCACCCGCGACCTTGAGCGCAGCGACACATCCTGTACCGAAGAAGATCAGAAGCGCAGTCCCCAGGAATTCGGCCATGCATTGGCTCGAAAGTGAAGGCTGTTGAAGAGCAGTTGTCATGGAAAACCTCAGTTGTTGTTCTTGTCTTGCGCACAATCTCAACGGGCTGTTGCGCGATTTTCACCGTGGCAGGGATCCCCATCCCGACCATGGCTTACTGCTTTGAACGCTGCGGGTGTATTCCTACAGTATTCGGAAACGAAAAAATATAGACAAGAATGACGGCTGTCAAAGGTCGAAAGTGAACTGTCAGTCACTTTCAAACTATTGGTCTGGTGAATGATCACGCTTGTCACATTGCGCTTGTAGCACAAGAGTGTGCGGACTAGAGCGTTTTACGTGGGCTTGGCCTAGAATTGGCCATCTGTTTGCCATGCCTCGGAGATACCATGACGCCCGCATTGGACCTGTTGAAAAAAGTTCGCGCCGAACATCGAGTCCACAGTTACGAACATGACCCAAAGGCGGCGTCCTATGGGCTGGAGGCCGCGGAAAAATTGGGCCTGGACCCGGCGCAGGTGTTCAAGACCTTGCTGGCCAGCAGCGAGAAGGGCGAATTACTGGTGGCAGTGGTGCCGGTCGTCGGAAGTCTGGATCTGAAGGCCCTGGCGCACGCGGCAGGCGTCAAGAAAGTCGAAATGGCCGACCCGGCGGCCGCGCAACGCTCCACTGGCTATCTGTTGGGCGGCATCAGCCCGCTGGGTCAGAAAAAGCGTCTGCGCACGTTTATCGATGTGACGGCGCAGCCGTTCGCGACGATTTTTGTGAGCGCGGGGAGGCGCGGGTTGGAGGTTGAGCTGCCGGCGGCGGTGCTGGCTGAGCATACCCAGGCCAAGTTCGCGGAAATTGGCCGGGTATGACGGGGCTTTATACCGGGCTGTAACGCCGTACGCCGGATTCGACTGGAGGGAGGTGTGCGGCCGTGCTGCCGGACGCCTGGAACAACACCAGGTGCTCGGCGGCCACTCGAATTCCCACATCCGCACCGACCTGATGATCGGCATGGCTCGGAAAAATCGACTCCAACTGCGCGCCGGTCGGCAGTTGCAGGCGGTACAGCGTCGATGCGCCGAGGAACGTCTTGCCGACGATCCGCGCTTTCAACCCGCTGTCCGGCGCGTAGACGATGTCATCCGGGCGCAGCAACACATCCACCGCACCGCCGGTAGGCCAGGTGTAGGCGCGGTTGCCGCGCAGCTCACCCAGTTCGGTGCTGACCGATTCCGGCGAGCTCAATTGACCACGGATGAAGTAACCCTGGCCGATAAAGCTGGCGACGTAAGGTGTCTGCGGTTCGTGATAAAGGTTGTAGGGCGTGTCCCACTGCTCGAGACGGCCCTCTTTGAACACGCCGACCTGGTCGCTGACGGCGAAGGCTTCTTCCTGGTCATGGGTCACCAGGATCGCGCTGGTGCCGCGAGCCTTGAGGATGTCGCGCACTTCGTGGCTGAGCTTGCGTCGCAACTCGCCATCGAGGTTGGAGAAAGGCTCATCCAGCAACAGCAAGGCCGGTTCTGGCGCCAAGGCTCGGGCGAGGGCGACGCGTTGTTGCTGGCCGCCGGATAGCTCATGAGGGAAGCGCTTGCCCAGGTTCTTCAGGTTTACCAGCTCCAGCAACTCGGCAACCACCCGGTCTTTTTGCGGGTGCTTGCGAATACCGAAGGCAATGTTGTCGGCCACGCTCAGGTGAGGAAACAGCGCGTAGTCCTGGAACACCATGCCGATGCGACGTTTCTCAGGGGCCAAGGTGAAGCCGGCACTGGAGATCACTTCGCCGGCCAGGCTGATTTCACCTTCGTGCACCGGCTCAAACCCGGCAATCGCTCGTAGCGTGGTGGTCTTGCCGCAGCCCGAGGAGCCCAGCAGGCAACCGATGTCGCCCGCATTGAGGTGCAGGTTGAGGTTCTGTACCACCCGTTGATCTTGATAGCCGCATGCCAGGTTGCGCAGGTTCAGCAGTAATGGATGGCTCATGCGTGGTGGTACGACGGTGGCACGAGGAATTCGAGCAGGGCCTTTTGTGCATGCAGGCGGTTTTCAGCCTGGTCCCAGGCGACCGAGCGAGGGTCGTCGAGCAGGTCGGTGCTGATCTCTTCACCACGGTGGGCCGGCAGGCAGTGCATGAACAACACATCAGGCGCGGCCAGGTCGAGCAGGGCGCGGGTCACCTGATACGGGGCGAACAAGGCCAGGCGCTTGGCGGTTTCGTCTTCCTGGCCCATGGAGGTCCAGACGTCGGTGCTTACCAGGTGCGCACCGATCACCGCGTCATGCGGGTCGCGGACCAGGGTCACGCGGTCGCCGGCCTGCTCCAGGAAGCGCGCGTCAGGCTCGTAGCCTTCCGGGCATGCAACGCGCAATTGGAAGTCGAATTGGATGGCCGCTTCTATATAGCTGTTGCACATGTTGTTGCCGTCGCCGATCCAGGCCACGGTCTTGCCCTGGATCGAGCCACGGTGTTCAAGGAAGGTTTGCATGTCGGCCAGCAGTTGGCACGGGTGCAGGTCATCGGACAGGCCGTTGATCACCGGTACACGGGAGTTGGCGGAAAATTCGGTCACAGTGCTGTGGGCGAAGGTACGGATCATCACGGCATCGAGCATGCTCGACATCACTTTCGCGCTGTCGGCGATCGGCTCGCCACGGCCCAGCTGGGTGTCGCGCGAGGACAGGAAGATAGCCTGGCCACCGAGTTGGATCATGCCGGCTTCGAACGACACACGGGTGCGGGTCGACGACTTCTCGAAGATCATGCCGAGCACGCGGTTTTTCAAAGGCTCGAACAGTACGCCGCGGTTACGCAGGTCTTTAAGCTCAATGCCTCGACGGATCACGCTGACCAGCTCTTCGGGCGTGCAATCCATCAGGGAGAGAAAGTGCCTTGCGCTCATCATTAACTACCTTTTTGCAACAGACCGCAGATACTCAAAGCCTTGTTTGTTGTGACAACGGGCGAGACCTGCGGCGAAAGCCGCACGGGGCGACGAAATAGGGGAAGGCGCGATCTTATAATTAAATGTCGCGTCTTACCAATAGGGCTACGGTTTTTAAGGGTGTTCAAGCAGGGCGCCGAAGCGCTTTTGAAGATGAATTCCAGACAGCAGCGGGCCATTTGTACACTGGCGCCGAGACCTTTTGCAATGCGCGGAGGCGGGCGCAGACCAGGCTGCGTCGGTTTCAGAGGCTATGGGGCGGGTTTTGAAACATTTGCTCACGCTTGCTCATGGCCGGGCCTGATGCTGGTCGATTCACGTGGCGAACGTTGCTGGCGCGCCTGCCGCTCCCGGCCCATAGTGGGATCAAAGCCCCTATAAAAGAGACTGGCCATGACCAAGACTCTCCACCACCGTGCCTGCCATCTGTGTGAAGCCATCTGTGGCCTGACCCTGGAAACCACCCAGGCCGACGACGGCAGCCTGGCGATCACCTCGATCAAAGGGGATCCGCTGGATACATTCAGTCGCGGGCATATCTGCCCCAAGGCTGTGGCGCTGCAGGATATCCAGAATGACCCCGACCGCCTGCACCAGCCGATGCTGCGCGTGGGCCGTGAATGGCAGCCGATTGCGTGGGAAGACGCCTTTGCGCTTGTAGCCGAGCGGCTTTCAGGGATTCAGGCGCGGCACGGGCAGAATGCAGTGGCGGTGTATCAGGGCAATCCCAGCGTGCACAACTACGGACTGATGACCCACAGCAATTACTTCCTGGGCCAGTTGAAGACGCGCAATCGGTTTTCCGCCACCTCGGTAGACCAGTTACCCCATCACCTCACCAGCTACCTCATGTACGGCCATGGCCTGCTATTGCCAATCCCGGATATAGATCACACCGACTTCATGTTGATTCTGGGCGGCAACCCACTGGCGTCCAACGGCAGCATCATGACCGTGCCTGATGTGGAGAAGCGCCTCAAGGCGATCCAGGCCCGGGGTGGCAGAGTGGTGGTGGTCGACCCACGGCGCAGCGAGACGGCGGCGATGGCCGACCAGCACCTGTTCGTGCGCCCGGGTGGTGATGCGGCATTGCTGTTCGGAGTGCTCAACACGTTGTTTAGCGAGAACCTGACCCGCACCAGCCATTTGCCGGTTGAAGGCCTTGAGGAGGTTCGTCGCGCCATCGCTGGCTTTACCGCCGAGGCCATGAGCCGTCAGTGTGCGGTGCCTGCCGAACAGATCCGCCAGTTGGCGCGGGACTTTGCTGCCGCCGACAAGGCGGTGTGTTACGGACGCATGGGGGTATCGACCCAGGCGTTCGGCACGCTGTGCCATTGGCTGGTGCAACTGATCAACCTGGTGACCGGCAACCTGGACCGCGTGGGGGGGGCGCTGTGCACCACACCGGCGGTGGACCTGGTGGCATCGACCGGTGGCGGGCATTTCAATCGTTGGCAGAGCCGGGTTTCCGGGCGCCCGGAGTATGGCGGCGAGCTTCCGGTGTCAGCATTGGCCGAAGAAATGCTCACCGAAGGGGAAGGACAAATCCGTGCGTTGGTAACGGTGGCGGGCAACCCGGTGTTGTCGACGCCCAACGGCCGGCAGTTGGAACAAGCCCTCGACGGATTGGAGTTCATGGTCAGCATCGACCTTTATATCAACGAAACCACGCGCTATGCCGACCTGATCCTGCCGTCCACGTCGGCGCTGGAGAATGATCACTACGACACCACCTTCAATATGTTCGCGGTGCGCAATGTCACCCGCTTCAATCGCGCAATCCTGCCCAAGCCTGCGGGCGCGCTGCATGACTGGGAGATCTTTGTCGGCCTGGCCAAGGCCTTTGCCGCACAGACGGGCGCGGCGCTCAAGCCGACCATGCCGCCTGCGCAGATGATCGACTTCGGGCTGCGTGCCGGGGTGTACGGTGATGCGTCCAGCCACAAGTTGTCGGTGGCCGTGCTGGCAGACCATCCTCATGGTGTGGACTTGGGGCCGCTGCAGCCCAATCTTGCGGCACGCTTGAAAACCGTTGATGGCAAGGTACAGGCGGCGCCGGGGGTGATCCTTGCCGACCTGGCGCGTTTTGCCGCGCAGCCGGTGCCGGTGGCCGACGAACTGCTGTTGATCGGCCGCCGTCACGTGCGCAGCAATAATTCCTGGATGCACAACTACCATCGGCTGGTGAAGGGCAAGCCACGTCATCAATTGCTCATGCACCCGGATGATCTGGCCAGTCGGCAGTTGAGCGATGGGCAGCGCGTGCGCGTGAGTTCGCGCATCGGCATGATTGAAGTGGAAGTCCTGGCCAGCCTGGACATGATGCCCGGCGTAGTCAGCCTTCCGCATGGTTGGGGCCATGGCCGTCCAGGCGTGCAGATGACAATCGCCAGCGGACAGCCGGGGGCGAGCGCCAACGATTTGACCGACGAGCGGCAGTTGGATGAGTTGTCGGGCAATGCCGCACTCAATGGCGTTCCGGTGCAGGTAGCAGCCGCCTGAGCACCACGCTGGAATTTTGCGTTACAATGCGCCACCGTGCCGACCTGTGAGTCGCAAAGTTCCAGCCGAGGTGTTCCATGGATATCATCGAAACGATCAAAGAGCAGATTGCCAACAACACCATTCTGCTTTACATGAAGGGCGCGCCTAATGCTCCTCAGTGCGGTTTCTCCGCGAAAGCTTCCCAGGCCATCATGGCGTGCGGCGAGAAATTCGCTTACGTGGATATCCTGCAAAACCCTGAAATCCGCGCCAACCTGCCGAAGTACGCCAACTGGCCGACCTTCCCACAACTGTGGGTTGCCGGTGAACTGGTCGGCGGCAGCGACATCATCGTTGAGATGGCGGCTGATGGTTCGTTGCAAACGCTGATCAAAGAAGCAGCGGCAAATGCGGCGGCCAAGACCGACGCGTGATTGGCCTGCAATAAAAAGCCCCGCTTCTCGAGAGAGAGCGGGGCTTTTTTGCTTCTACAGGAAGCGGGGTTACTCGCCCATCTGCGACTGCAGGTAGTTTTCCAGGCTGACTTTATCGATCAGGCCCAGTTGGGTTTCCAGCCAGTCGATGTGTTCTTCCTGGTCTTCCAGGATGTCTTCCAGCAGTTCGCGGCTGCCGAAGTCACCTTTGGTTTCACAGTGAGCAATGGCGGCCTTGAGGTCGCTGTGGCTCTTGCGCTCGAAACCCAGGTCGCTGCTTATCATTTCCTGGGTGTGCTCGCCGATGTTCAGCTTGCCCAGGTCCTGCACGTTCGGCAGGCCTTCCAGGAACAGGATGCGCTTGATCAGCGCGTCCGCGTCCTTCATGGCTTTGATCGATTCTTTGTATTCGCGCTTGCCCAGCTTTTCCAGGCCCCAATCGTCATACATGCGTGCATGCAGAAAGTACTGATTGATCGCGACCAGTTCATTGGCAAGGATTTTGTTGAGTTGCTGGATGACTGAGATGTCGCCTTTCATGACTGGGGTCCTGCCCTGTAATAGCTGTGTATAAAGCGGAGTTTGAGCGGCGAAATCCCTAGTGTCAAACCTAAGTTATTGAATAATAAATGAAAATTAATCGGAATAAGAATGTTTGTGTTCCGCGTCTTAGCGCTAACTTATTGAATTGCGGGCATAAAAAAACCGGACACTAAGTCCGGTTCTTTAAAACATGCCTAATCAGGCGTGTGTAAATTCTGCTGAATAGGGGAGCGCAGCCTGAGCGGTCTGCAGCTGTGTCAGGGTTTCCCGTACCACTTGCTTGGCGAGGCAAGCACATTTGCCACACTGGCTGGCAACGCCGGTGGCTTCACGCACTTCCTTGTAGCTGCAGCAACCTTCATAGATTGCTTCGCGGATTTTTCCGTCGGTGACGCCAGTACAAAGGCACACATACATAAGGGAGAACCATCGCGGGTTTAAGGCTTAAGTGCGGTGGATCTTAATGTTAACGAGAATGATTGTCAAAGTAGAATCGTAGGGTATTCACTGGCACCGTGCCCGCACTGACGAACGGTTTTTTCAGTGTATGATGGTCGGTCTTCACGAAGCGTGACTGCGTCACAGGGCTGTCGCTTATAAACGGCAGACTCGAGGCCGGTCCTTTTACTTCAATCGTCACCCTTACATCAGGAGATAACCAATGAGCGTACTCGTCGGCAAACAAGCCCCGGATTTCGACGTACCTGCCGTCCTCGGCAATGGCGAAATCGTAGACAGCTTCAAACTGTCTGAAGCCATCAAAGGCAAATACGGCCTGGTGTTCTTCTACCCGCTGGACTTCACCTTCGTCTGCCCGTCGGAGCTGATCGCTCTGGACCACCGCATGGACGATTTCAAGGCGCGCAACGTTGAAGTGGTAGCCGTTTCCATCGATTCCCATTTCACCCACAACGCCTGGCGCAACACCGCCATCAATGATGGCGGCATCGGCAAAGTGAAATACACCATGGCTGCCGATATGAAGCACGACATCGCCAAGGCCTACGACGTTGAGTCCGAAGGTGGCGTGGCCTTCCGTGGCGCGTTCCTGATCGACGACAAAGGCGTGGTTCGCTCCCAGATCATCAACGACCTGCCACTGGGTCGTAACATGGAAGAGCTGATCCGTCTGGTCGACGCCCTGCAATTCCACGAGGAGCACGGCGAAGTCTGCCCTGCCAACTGGAAAAAAGGCGACAAAGGCATGAACGCTTCGCCGGAAGGTGTTGCGGCTTACCTGACCGAGAACGCCGGCAAGCTGTAAGTCACGTTTGCGGCAAAAAAAACCGGCCTGAGAAGGCCGGTTTTTTTATGCGCGGGATTCCACTTCAGTCGTTGAAGTCTTCCCAGCCGCCCATCTGTTTCCAGCGGTTGACGATGCCGCAGAACAGCTCGGCCGTCTTCTCTGTGTCGTAGCGGGCCGAATGAGCCTCACGACCGTCAAAGTCGATGCCGGCTGCCTGGCAGGCTTTGGCCAGCACGGTCTGGCCATACGCCAGCCCGGCGAGAGTAGCGGTGTCAAAGCTGGAGAACGGGTGAAACGGGTTGCGCTTCATGTCCAACCGCGCCACGGCGGCATTCAGGAAGCCCAGGTCAAAGCTGCTGTTGTGGCCGACCAGGATCGCGCGTTTGCAGCCATTGGCCTTCAATGCCTTGCGCACGCCACGGAAGATATCGGTCAGTGCCGCTTCTTCACTTACTGCCATGCGCAATGGGTGATCGAGCTTGATACCGGTGAACTCCAAGGCAGCCGCTTCGATATTGGCGCCTTCGAACGGCTCGACGCGGAAGAAGTGGGTGTGTTCCGGGAACACAAAACCCTGTTCGTCCATGCCGATAGTCGTCGCGGCGATTTCCAGCAGCGCATCGGTGGCGCAGTTGAAACCACCGGTTTCTACGTCGATGACAACCGGCAGATAGCCGCGGAACCGCTCGGCCATCGGATGACGGGATCCGCCACCGCTGTGCTCGTGTTCGTCATCGTAATGGTCTTCACTCACTTGCTTTCCTCCAGCAGGCGCCAGCGCAGTGTTTCACCGGCGCGCAGCGGGATGACAGTCAGCTCGCCAAACGGCAGGCTGGCAGGGGCGGTCCAGTCTTCACGAACCAGGGTAATGCGATCGGTATTCGCCGGCAGGCCGTAGAAACGCGGGCCATTGAGGCTGGCGAACCCTTCGAGCTTGTCCAGCGCGTTGCGTTGTTCGAACGCTTCAGCGTACAGCTCGATGGCGGCATAGGCGGTGTAGCAGCCGGCACAACCGCACGCGGCTTCTTTGGCGTGCTGGGCGTGAGGCGCGGAGTCGGTGCCGAGGAAAAACTTCGGATTGCCGCTGGTCGCCGCATCCAGCAAGGCCACCTGGTGCGTGTTGCGCTTGAGGATCGGCAGGCAATAGAAGTGCGGCCGAATCCCGCCTACCAGCATGTGGTTGCGGTTGTACAGCAGGTGATGCGCGGTGATGGTCGCACCGACGTTGGCCGAGGCCTCGGTGACGAACTGCACTGCATCGGCAGTGGTGATGTGCTCGAACACGACCTTGAGGGTCGGGAACAGCTCCACCACGCGACGCATGTGTTCGTCGATGAAGATCTTCTCGCGATCGAACACGTCCACATCGCCACGGGTGACTTCACCGTGGATCAGCAGCGGCATGCCGACGTCGGCCATGGCTTCGATGGCCGGCAGGATCTTGTCGATACTGGTCACGCCGGAATCGGAGTTGGTGGTGGCGCCGGCCGGGTACAGTTTGGCGGCGTGCACAAACCCACTGGCCTTGGCCTCGCGAATTTCTTCGGGCTGGGTGCGGTCGGTAAGGTACAGCACCATCAGCGGTTCGAACCGGCTGCCGGCCGGCCGTGCAGCGAGGATACGCTGGCGGTAGGCATCGGCTTGCTCGGCGTTACGCACCGGAGGAACCAGGTTAGGCATGATGATGGCGCGGCCAAAGGTACGCGCCACATCGGCCACGGTGTGGGGTAACGCAGCACCATCGCGAAGATGAATATGCCAGTCGTCGGGACGCAGCAGGGTCAGGCGGTCGGACATTGGGGATTCCAGGCGGGTCAATCTGGGGGGAATGCTACCGGAAAAGACTCTATCAGGCACTCGCTATCAAGTTTTGCAGGATGCAACCGATAGCCTTTTGTATGCCTTATCGATGTATGACGCTTTGAAGTGTTGTAGAAACCAGTGGAGCCTCCCGTGCGCCAGCATTATCTAGCCCTGCTCAGTGTGTTCGCCAGCCTGCCCGCGATGGCCCTCACGTTCCAGACACGTCTGGAGAACATTGAGTGGAAGGTAGAGGGCGACCAGTTCGAGTGCCGTCTGACCCAGCCGATCACAGACTTCGGTTCGGGTGAGTTCGTGCGCCGGGCGGGTGAGCAGGCAACATTTCGTCTGAAAGCCTATAACGGTTCGCTGGGCACAGGCTCGGCCACCTTGTTGGCCGCCGCCGCCCCTTGGCAGCCAGGCCGAGGCGATATCAACCTCGGCGCCGTGCGTGCCGGTAGTGGCGATGTGTTGTTCAATAGCTCGCAGGCCCAGGCCGGTCGCCTGTTCACCGGACTGCTGGAAGGGCGCAGCCCGACGGTCCGCCACTACGGCCGTGAAGGCGGCTACTCCGAAATCCGCTTGTTGCCGGTGAAATTCAATAAGGCTTATAACGACTACCAGCTGTGCACCGCCAAGCTGTTGCCGATGAATTACGATCAGGTCAAACAGACCGAAGTCGGATTCCCGGGTGGCGGTATCGAGTTGGACGCAGCCGCCAAGAAGAAACTCGACGTGATTCTTGCATTCATGAAAGCCGACCCGACGGTCAACCATATCGAGTTGAATGGCCATTCGGACAACAGCGGCAACCGCCTGACCAATCGCGACGTCTCTCGCCGCCGTGGCTTGGCGGTGATGGACTACTTCAAGGCCAACGGTATCCAGGAGTCGCAGATCACCCTGCGCTTCCATGGCGAAAGCTACCCCCTTGCGCCCAACACCAATGCGGCCAACCGGGCACGCAATCGTCGTGTGAATATCCAGCTTGAACGCGTGGCAGCCCCCGAGAAGCCGGCGCCCCAAGCCACTGGCGCAAGTAATCCTGCACACACGTCTTAAGGTGCGACCATCGGTCGCCCGTTCGACATAATCTGTCGCTTTATCTTCATTTGCTGTCGCGCCCCTGTAAATCCACGGTTTTGGTCGGTAGAATCGACGCCTTTCCGTACAACCCCGTGGAGTGATGGCATGGCCGACGTAAACAAGGTCGTTCTCGCGTATTCCGGCGGCCTGGACACTTCGGTGATCCTAAAGTGGCTGCAGGATACTTATAACTGTGAAGTGGTGACCTTCACCGCTGACCTGGGTCAGGGCGAAGAGGTCGAACCTGCACGTGCCAAGGCGCAAGCCATGGGCGTGAAAGAGATCTACATTGACGACCTGCGCGAAGAGTTCGTCCGCGATTTCGTCTTCCCGATGTTTCGCGCCAACACCGTCTACGAAGGCGAGTACCTGCTGGGTACTTCCATCGCACGTCCGCTGATTGCCAAGCGCCTGATCGAAATCGCCAACGAAACCGGTGCCGACGCCATTTCCCATGGTGCTACCGGCAAGGGCAACGACCAGGTGCGTTTCGAGCTGGGCGCCTATGCACTCAAGCCAGGCGTGAAAGTGATCGCCCCTTGGCGTGAATGGGACCTGCTGTCCCGTGAAAAACTGATGGATTACGCTGAAAAGCACGCGATCCCGATCGAGCGTCACGGCAAGAAGAAGTCCCCGTACTCGATGGATGCCAACCTGCTGCACATCTCCTATGAAGGCGGCGTGCTGGAAGACACCTGGACCGAGCACGAAGAAGACATGTGGAAATGGACCGTCTCCCCGGAGAACGCTCCAGACAAGCCGCAATACCTGGAACTGACCTACCGCAATGGCGACATCGTCGCGCTGGACGGCGTCGAAATGACCCCGGCCACTGTGCTGGCGACCTTGAACCGTATCGGTGGCGAACACGGTATCGGCCGTCTCGACATCGTCGAGAACCGCTACGTGGGCATGAAGTCCCGTGGTTGCTACGAAACCCCAGGCGGCACCATCATGCTGCGCGCCCACCGGGCCATCGAATCCATCACCCTGGACCGCGAAGTGGCTCACCTCAAAGACGAGCTGATGCCCAAGTACGCCAGCCTGATCTACACCGGCTACTGGTGGAGCCCTGAGCGTCTGATGCTGCAACAGATGATCGATGCTTCCCAGGTGCATGTGAACGGCGTTGTGCGCCTGAAGCTGTACAAGGGCAACGTGATCGTCACCGGTCGCAAGTCTGATGAGTCGTTGTTCGACGCCAACATCGCTACCTTCGAAGAAGATGGCGGCGCCTACAATCAGGCGGACGCAGCAGGCTTTATCAAGTTGAACGCACTGCGCATGCGCATTGCGGCCAACAAAGGTCGCTCGTTGTTCTAAGTCTCAGCCGGTTTTAAGAATGGCCCCTTATTCAGGGGCCATTTTTTTTGTCTATGGATTTTGTGTGGAATTGCGATGTTTATAGCTGGTTAAACATTTGTTGATGTTTTTCAGTCGACGCATTTTCAAATGCACCTTCGAGGGTGCTGTTGTTGAAAGTTTGTAGGGCGAATGATTTTTTTACACCTGACTAGGAACTGGTCTTACAGAAGATTCACTCATGAAAGTGAGGCAAACGTATAAAGCACGGAATACGCTGTAGGAATTAAGGGTGTAAGAGAATATGTTAAATGGAACTAAAACAGTCGGACATTTCTTGTCGGGATTCTTGAGTGGAGTGCAGAGGGAAGGGGCATTTCCTGAGAGTTGTGTGCGGCACGTTTACCCACCCCCTGATACTCCATGGATATTTCACTCAAAATATGTAAGTCCCCGGAAAGGTCTGAAAGGATCTATAAAACTGGATACATCTGAGTTGGCGTTTTTTTGTAGGGCGATTCCTTTATCGCTGTGGGGTGGGTCTCTGCTTGCTGTTGCTCGGGGGGGAACGCTATGCCAACCAGGAAACGACTAGGCTATTGTGCTTGCTCTAAATAATTCGAACAGCGAAATTGGACTTTCTCATGAATAAAGTGCTGATCGTGGATGATCATCCCGTCATTCGTCTTGCTGTGCGTATGCTAATGGAGCGTCATGGTTATGAGGTCGTTGCCGAGACCGATAACGGTGTCGATGCATTGCAACTTGCACGGGAGCATATGCCGGACATTGTCATACTGGATATTGGGATTCCCAAACTTGACGGGCTGGAAGTTATTTGCCGGCTGTCTTCTACCAAGCAATCCGTGCCCTTTAAGGTGCTGGTGCTGACGTCCCAGGCCCCTGGCCATTTTTCCATGCGTTGCATGCAGGCGGGGGCTGCCGGCTACGTGTGCAAGCAACAGGACCTGACCGAGTTGCTGAGTGCGATCAAGGCGGTGCTGTCAGGCTACAGCTACTTCCCCAACCAGGCACTCAACTCGGTACGCTCCACCATGGGCAATGCCAGCGAGGCCGATATGGTCGAGCGTCTGTCGGGTCGGGAAATGATGGTATTGCAGCAGTTGGCCCGGGGCCGGACCAACAAGGAAATTGCCGACGGCATGTTCCTCAGCAACAAGACCGTCAGCACTTACAAGACACGTTTGCTGCTCAAGCTCAACGCCCGCTCCCTTGTGGACCTGATCGAACTGGCCCAGCGTAACGGCTTGGTATAGAGGAGGGCACTGCAGCGCACATTGTCTGGGTGACCGGCAGAAAAAAGCCTCCGTAAGGGAGGCTTCCGGCCGTCGACCGTTCGATCACAGATCGAAGTCGTAATCTGCCAGCTGTTTTTGCAAGCGTCGTTCTTCCAGAAGATTGTCGATGGTGCGGCGTTTGCTCAAATTGGTCTTGGCTACCTCAATGGGTGCTTCTGCCCCATCGTCATCCGACTCAACAAGGTCGTCTTCCACTTCCAGTTGTTCTTTGCCAGTGCTCATAAGGTTCACTCCGGGCTAGGACTGCCGTTGGCGCTCCTTATAACGATAATCCATGATCGGGTAAAAAAGATTTTTTCAATCGGCTGATCGAAAAAACCAATGATCCCTCAATCGTCGGACGTCTTGTCCTTGTATTCGCACAGGTCTTCGATACGACAGCTGCCGCAACGCGGCTTGCGGGCCTGGCAAACGTAGCGTCCATGAAGGATCAGCCAGTGGTGAGAGTCCAGTAGATAGGGCTTGGGTACAAACTTCATCAACTGCTTTTCGACCTCAACCACGTTCTTCCCACGGGCAATGCCGGTTCTGTTGCTGACCCGGAAGATATGGGTGTCCACCGCCATCGTCAGTTGCCTGAACGCGGTGTTGAGCACCACATTGGCAGTTTTACGACCGACTCCTGGCAGGGCTTCCAAGGCTTCACGGGTTTGTGGCACTTCACCGCCATGCAGTTCCACCAGCAGGCGGCAGGTCTCGATAACGTTTTTGGCTTTGCTGTTATAGAGACCGATGGTCTTGATGTACTCAGACAATCCTTCCACACCCAGGGCATGGATCGCCTCTGGTGTGTTCGCCACGGGATACAGCTTTGCCGTGGCCTTATTGACGCCGACGTCGGTGGATTGGGCCGACAGGATCACCGCAATCAGCAACTCGAACGGCGAGCTGTAGGCCAGTTCGGTCTTGGGTTCTGGATTGTCTTCGTGAAGCCTGCGGAATATTTCCAGGCGTTTTGCGGCGTTCATGGGGCGGTGGGTTCCTTGCAGAAGGTTGGCGGGATTGTATCAACACACACCCGGTTTGCAGATCAGGCGTCGTTGAGCGCATCCATTTGGCGCTGCGCGTCCTCCAGCTTGCGTTGCGCCTCGGCCAGTTGCCGAGGTTCGATGTTCAGGTCCTGGGCTTTCTTCAGTTCCGCTCGACGCATCGCCAGCTGGATTTTGGCGCGTTTCAGATCAGCAGTGTTGCTGGATGACGTCGCTGCTTTCGGTACGACACCCACCTCCAAGGCAGCCAGCGCTTGTTCCGCCGCTTCGAATTGCCGTTGCAGGATGATCAACTGCGACTGCTGTTCAAAGGTCGGAGGGTGACCAAACGCCTTCAAGGATTTGTGCAATTGGGCCCGGCTCATTGCGACAGCGATTTTAGCTTTCTTGATCGCGACATCCTGTGCCGTATCGGCTTGCACAGGTAAAACCGGCACGGAGCGCTTGGTCCGGGCCTGGCGTTCAGCGAGTTTTTGCGCTTCCTCCCGTTGCAGGCGCGCATTGCGTTGCTCATACCGCCGCCTTGCCCGGTCGCGCTTGAGGTGGCGTTCATGGCGTTGCTGATCATTTGTCGCCAGGCCACCGACAATCGGCAATACAGTGGTTGTCGGGCGCATTTCAATGCAGTCGACGGGGCAGGGCGCGACGCAGAGGTCGCAACCGGTGCATTCATCCATGATGACGGTGTGCATCAGCTTGGCGGCGCCGACGATTGCGTCTACGGGGCAGGCCTGGATGCACTTGGTGCAACCGATGCACTCAGCTTCGCGGATGTAGGCAACCTGGGCGGGTGCTTCCCCGCGACTGGCGTCCAGATCCAGCACCGGCACCTGCAGCAACCGTGCAACGTCGGCGATGGTTTCTTGGCCACCGGGCGGGCACTTGTTGATCGCCTCGCCACGGGTGATGCCCTCGGCGTAAGGCTTGCAACCCGGGTGCCCGCACTTGCCGCATTGGGTCTGCGGCAGCAGTGCGTCGATGCGTTGAATGAGGTTCATGCTGTGACCACAGGCATAGCAAACTGGGTTTAATGGGAGGGCAGGGAGTTGTTGTGGTGAGCGGGGCAAGCCCGCTCGCCACAACAAGCTCCTTCACCACAACATGCCCATGCAAGGTAGCTTACTTGATGCGCTGACCTGGCTTGGCACCACTGTCAGGGCTGAGCAGGTAGATCTCTTCGCCACCAGGGCCGGCCGCCATCACCATGCCTTCAGACACGCCGAACTTCATTTTCCGAGGCTTGAGGTTGGCGATCATCATGGTCAGGCGGCCATCGAGTTTGGACGGGTCCGGGTAAGCGCTCTTGATCCCGGAGAACACGTTACGTTGCTCGCCGCCGAGGTCCAGTGTCAGGCGCAGCAACTTGTCGGCACCCTCCACGGCTTCGGCCTTGACGATCAGCGCGACACGCAGGTCCACTGCAGCAAAAGCGTCGAAGTCGATTTCCGCGGAAATCGGATCCTTGGCCAGCTCGCCATTACCCGCCGGCGCCGATTCGCCAGTGTCGGTCTGGCTGGCGACCAGGTCTTCTTTCGAAGCGTCGGTCATGGCCTGGACTTTCACCGGGTCGATACGGGTCATCAGTGGCTTGAACTCGTTCAACTGATGATTGCCGAGCAGGGTGGCGTGATCGTTCCAGGTCAGCGGCGCCACGTTGAGGAACGCCTCGGCGTCGGCGGCCAGCAGTGGCAGCACGGGTTTGAGGAAGATCACCAACTGGCGGAACAGGTTGATGCCTGTGGCGCAGATCGCCTGGACTTCCGCCTGCTTGCCTTCCTGCTTGTTCAGCGACCATGGTGCCTTGTCGGCGATCCAGGCGTTGGCGCGGTCGGCCAGGCCCATGATCTCGCGCATCGCACGGGCGAAGTCGCGGGCTTCATAGGCGTCGGCAATACTCGGCGCGGCGGCCAGGAAGGCGTCGGTCAGTTCCGGCGCAGCGTTCTCGGCTACCAGTACACCCGCGTTGCCCTTGTGGATAAACCCAGCGCAACGGCTGGCGATGTTGACGACTTTACCGACCAGGTCCGAGTTGACCTTCTGTACGAAGTCTTCCAGGTTCAGGTCCAGGTCGTCGACGCCACGGCCCAGTTTGGACGCGTAGTAGTAGCGCAGGTATTCCGGTGACAGATGGTCCAGGTAGGTGCGCGCCTTGATAAAAGTGCCACGGGACTTGGACATTTTCTGGCCGTTGACCGTCAGGTAGCCGTGTACGGCAATGCCGGTTGGCTTGCGGTAGCCCGAACCTTCGAGCATCGCCGGCCAGAACAGGGCGTGGAAGTTGACGATGTCTTTGCCGATGAAGTGGTACAGCTCGGCGCTGGAGTCCTTGCTCCAGAACGTATCGAAGTCCAACTCCGGCGTGCGGTCGCAAAGGTTCTTGAAGCTGGCCATGTAACCGATCGGCGCATCCAGCCATACATAGAAGTATTTGCCCGGCTCGCCCGGGATCTCGAAACCGAAGTACGGCGCATCCCGGGAGATGTCCCATTGCTGCAGACCGCTGTCGAGCCATTCGGAGAGTTTGTTGGCCACGGCATCCTGCAGGGTGCCGCTGCGGGTCCAGGTTTGCAGCATCTGCTGGAAATCCGGAAGCTTGAAGAAGAAGTGCTGGGAATCCTTGAGCACCGGGGTAGCACCGGAGATCGCCGACTTGGGATCCTTCAGGTCAGTGGGTGCATAGGTTGCGCCGCACTTTTCACAGTTGTCGCCGTACTGGTCTTCAGTGCCGCATTTCGGGCAGGTGCCCTTGATGAAACGGTCGGCCAGGAACATTTTCTTTTCCGGGTCGAAATACTGGGTCACCGAACGCTGGTCGATATGCCCGGCTTCCTTGAGCCGCAGGTAGATCTGGCTCGACAGTTCACGGTTTTCTTCGGAGTGGGTCGAGTGGAAGTTGTCGAAATCCACCAGGAACTCGGCAAAGTCGGCGCTGTGTTCAGCCTGCACATTGGCGATCAGTTGCTCCGGGGTGATGCCTTCCTTTTCGGCGCGCAGCATGATGGCCGAACCGTGGGCGTCGTCCGCGCAGACATAAATGCATTGGTTGCCGCGATGCTTCTGGAAGCGCACCCACATATCGGTCTGGATGTACTCAAGCATATGGCCAAGATGGATGGAACCATTGGCATAGGGCAGGGCGCTGGTGACGAGGATCTTGCGTGGCTCGGACATGGGGCTCGGCTACTTGATGAAACGGAGGTCGGCCACTATAAAGCGCCGGGAAATATATTTCACCCCGTGGTGCTGTTTCAGAATCTTCCCAACCTGCGAAAGCATGCCGTAACGCCGCTGGAACGGTTAGGATAGCCGCCTGTTTCAGTCAGTCTTTTTCGGGAGTAGCCCATGAGCGCCGTCAATCGCGCAGCGGTGGAAGCCGTGCTTCGCCAGTACACCGACCCTTATTTGAACCAGGACCCGGTCAGTGCCGGCTGTGTACGCGCCATCGACGTCCAGGGTGACCAGGTGTCGGTCCAATTGGAACTGGGCTATGCAGCCGGTCTGTTCAAGAGCGGTTGGGCGCAGATGCTGCAAATGGCCATTGAAGACCTCGACGGCGTGCGCTCGGCCAAGGTCGACATCCAGTGCGTGATCGCCGCGCACAAGGCCCAGGCACAGATCCCTGGCCTGGCCAACGTCAAGAACGTAGTGGCCGTGGCGTCCGGCAAGGGCGGCGTGGGTAAATCCACCACGGCGGCCAACCTGGCCCTGGCCCTGGCCCGCGAAGGTGCGCGCGTGGGCATTCTCGATGCGGATATCTATGGCCCGAGCCAGGGCGTGATGTTCGGCATCGCCGAAGGCACACGGCCGAAGGTCAAGGACCAGAAGTGGTTCGTGCCGATCGAGTCCCTGGGCGTGGAAGTGATGTCCATGGCCTTCCTCACTGATGACAACACGCCGATGGTCTGGCGCGGCCCGATGGTCTCCGGCGCTTTGCTGCAGCTGGTTACCCAGACCGCCTGGGGCGACCTGGACTACTTGGTGATCGATATGCCGCCAGGCACCGGTGATATCCAGTTGACCCTGGCGCAAAAAGTCCCGGTGGCCGGCTCGGTGATTGTTACCACGCCCCAGGACCTGGCGCTGCTCGACGCGAAGAAAGGTGTAGAGATGTTCCGCAAGGTCAACATCCCGGTGCTGGGCGTCGTGGAGAACATGGCGGTGCACATCTGCTCCAACTGTGGTCATGCCGAGCATCTGTTCGGCGAAGGCGGCGGCGAGAAGCTGGCCACTCAGTACGGCGTGGAACTGTTGGCCTCGTTGCCGCTGTCGATGCTCATCCGCGAGCAGGCGGATGGTGGCAAGCCTACCGTCGTGGCTGAACCGGACAGCCAGATCGCCATGATCTATCAGGAGCTGGCGCGTCATGTAGGTGCGCGGATCGTCCTGCAGGAAGCAGCCACGCCAGCCATGCCGACCATCACCGTCAGCGACGACTGAGGCGGTTGAAGGGAAAAAAGCCCCGACGTGTCGGGGCTTTTTCATGTCTGGAAGATGGTCAAGGTGTGTTTGTTTCTCAATCACGCAGTTGGTCTTGTAAGCATTTGCTTACTTTTTCGTAAGTGTTTGGTTTTTTTACCTTCCACGGACGTCGGTTTTCTTCGAAGCTTTTTTCTAACCAATTGAAATTTAACAATTAATTATTCCGTATTCAGGGCGATTGCATGTCAGTTCATGGGTAGGATCCCGTTGAACTTCCTTTGGAACTCTTTAAGATCAGCCCTGTGTCCACGGATTGGCACGGCCATCAAGGAACGATGGTTGAAGGAACGTCGCAGGATGCGATTCATCAGGATGATGAAAAGGAATACAGGGACTAGGGAAAAAATGTGGGCGGGTCATACCGCCCCTTTTTTTTGCCTGTAGGAAAGGGAAACCGGCCACCTAGAAACGCAAAAAGGCCCGCAAGGGGCCTTTTGGATGGGGCGACGCTATCAGCGTTCGAGGTGTGCGATCTTACCTTTTTTGCCATCCCACTCCGCTGCATCCGGCATCGGATCTTTGCGCTCAGTGATGTTCGGCCAGACTTCCGCCAGCTCGACGTTCAACTGAATGAATTCCTGCATCTCCGCCGGGACTTCATCCTCGGAGAAAATAGCGACGGCCGGGCATTCAGGTTCACACAGGGCGCAATCGATGCACTCATCCGGGTGGATAACCAGGAAGTTCGGGCCTTCGTAGAAGCAGTCCACCGGACACACTTCGACGCAGTCGGTGTACTTGCACTTGATGCAGTTGTCGGTAACGACGAAGGTCATTTCTAATTTTCTCCTCAGGCGGCGGCAGCGAAACCCTTTGTGGCAGGGCTCGCGAGGTTTGGGAGCGATAGTCTGCAGGCCAGGCTAATAGCCTGCAGCATCCCAAACCGCGCGAGAGTCTACCAGCTTGCAAGCGTCTGCGTTATATCCGAACTTGCAGTGCATATAACATTTCGAGCGCTTTTCGCGGCGTCAAGCCATCCAAGTCAAGCTTAGCCAATTCATCCAGCACCGGATGGGGCAGGCTGGCAAACATGTCGCTCTGGTGCGGCGCAGCCGGTTTGCTGGCGGCTTTGGCTGGGCTGGCGACCACCGTCTCATGGGGCAGGGCCGTGGTTTCCAGGCGGCTGAGGTGCTCGCGAGCGCGGGTGATCACATCGTTCGGCACCCCCGCCAGTTGCGCCACGGCCAGGCCGTAGCTCTGGCTGGCGGGCCCTGGCAGCACGTGGTGCAGGAACACGATGCGCTCGTTGTGCTCGGTGGCGTTCAGGTGCACGTTGGCTACCAGCGGCTCGCTTTCCGGCAACACCGTCAGCTCGAAATAGTGCGTGGCAAACAGCGTGTAGGCACGCAGGTGCGCCAGGCGTTCGGCTGCCGCCCAGGCCAGGGACAAACCGTCGAAGGTGCTGGTGCCGCGCCCCACTTCGTCCATCAGCACCAGGCTGCGTTCGGTAGCGTTATGCAGGATGTTGGCGGTTTCGCTCATTTCCACCATAAAGGTCGAGCGCCCACCGGCCAGGTCATCGCTGGAGCCGATCCGGGTGAAAATGCGGTCCACCAGGGACAGCTCGCAACTGGCCGCCGGTACAAAGCTGCCGATATGCGCCAACAGCACGATCAAAGCGGTCTGACGCATGTAGGTGGATTTACCGCCCATGTTCGGACCGGTGATCACCAACATACGGGTATCGTCGTCCAGGGACAGGTCGTTGGCAACGAACGGCGTGGTCAGCACCTGTTCTACAACCGGGTGACGACCTTGCACGATGCGCATGCACGGCTCGCTGACAAAACGCGGGCAGTTCAGATCAAGGTTCAGCGCACGCTCGGCGAGGTTGCTCAGCACGTCCAGTTCGGCCAGCGCTGCGGCAGTGTCCTGCAGCGGTGCCAATTGGCTGATCAAGTCCTCCAGCAGATTCTCATAGAGCATCTTCTCTCGAGCCAGGGCGCGGCTCTTGGCCGACAGTGCCTTGTCTTCGAATTCTTTCAGCTCCGGGGTGATAAACCGTTCGGCGCCTTTGAGGGTCTGGCGACGTTGATAATCGATCGGCGCCGATTCGGCCTGCTTGCTGGGCAACTCAATAAAGTAGCCATGCACACGGTTGTAGCCGACTTTCAGGTTGGCCAGACCGGTGCGGGCTTTTTCGCGGGCTTCCAGGTCGATCAGGAACTGCCCGGCGTTTTCGCTCAGGGACTGCAGTTCGTCCAGTTCGCTGTCGTAACCGGTCTTGAGTACGCCGCCGTCACGGATGATCGCCGGCGGGTTGTCGATGATGGCTTTTTCCAGCAAGGCCGCCAGCTCCGGGTAAGTCCCGGCTGTAGTTGCAAGCTGTTGCAGGTGCGGCGTATCCAGCTCGGTCATCGCCACCTGCAGTTGCGGCAGGGCACCGAGGGCATCGCGCAGGCGCGCCAGGTCACGGGGTCGTGCGTTACGCAGGCCGATCCGCGCCAGGATGCGCTCGATATCGCCGATTTCCTTCAACTGTGGCTGCAGCTTTTCAAAGCGATAGCCGTCCAGCAGGCAGGTAATGGACGTCTGGCGTGCTTGCAGCACTGTCAGGTCCCGCAGCGGACGGTTCAGCCAGCGGGTCAGCAGGCGGCTGCCCATGGCCGTCTGGCAGCGGTCGACCACCGATTGCAAGGTGTTATCGCGACCACCGGCCAGGTTGGTGTCCAACTCCAGGTTGCGACGGCTGGCGCCATCGAGCACCACGGTATCGTCCAGACGCTCATGACGCAGGCTGCGCAAGTGCGGCAGGGCGGTGCGTTGGGTTTCCTTGGCGTAGCCAAGCAGGCAACCGGCGGCGCCGATGGCCAGGGTCAGGGTCTCGCACCCGAAGCCTTTGAGGTCCTGTACGGAGAACTGCTGGCACAGACTTTTCAGCGCCGAATCACGCTCGAAATCCCACGGCGCACGGCGCTTGGCCCCACGACGTTTTTCTGCCGGCAGATCCTTTGGCCAATCATCCGGGATCAACAGCTCCACTGGGTTGATGCGTTCCAGCTCCGCCAGCAGGTTCTCCCAGCCCTTGATCTCCAACACGCTGAAGTTGCCGCTGGTGATATCCAGTACCGACAGGCCAAACAGGCGCTCATCGCCCAACACGGCGGCAATCAGGTTATCGCGACGCTCATCCAGCAGCGCCTCATCACTCACCGTTCCTGGCGTAATAATTCGCACCACCTGGCGTTCAACTGGCCCCTTGCTGGTCGCCGGGTCGCCGATCTGCTCACAGATCACCACCGACTCGCCCAGCTTCACCAGCTTGACCAGGTAACCCTCCAACGAATGGTAAGGAATCCCACACATCGGAATCGACTGCCCCGCCGATTGCCCGCGCGCGGTCAGGGTGATGTCCAGCAGCTTGGCGGCCTTCTTCGCGTCTTCGTAGAAGATCTCGTAGAAGTCGCCCATGCGGTAGAACATCAACTGATCAGGGTGCTGGTTCTTGAGGCGCCAGTACTGCTGCATCATCGGGGTGTGGGAGGACAGGTCTGAAGTGGTTTTACTCATTGGTCGTAGGCAAATTCGTTGAAAGGAGTGGGGCAAATGTGGGGCATTCCGCCCTGCGATTTTGCGATGGGCGCAAGGTTAACATGCGAGGTCGGAGCTTCGCAGGTCGCAAACGGATAGGTAAAACGCAAAAGCCGGCGCTGCATTTACTTAACTGCAAGTAAACGCGCCGCCGGTATCTTTCATGCCTTTGTATTACAGCGACCGCACAGGGATGCAGATGTCGCAGATGAACTCACCGGTGTCAGAATCGGTTGCGGTTGCCGCAAAGAACATCTCGAAACATGGTCGGTCATCGCATTGCAGACCGCTGGAAGGCATCCATTCTCGCGTCAGCCACATCCAGGCATCGGCTATTTTTTCTGTTTTCCCTTTGAAGCTCGCTACGGCATAGCGGCCGCCCGGCAGGGTCTGAATGTCTGCCTGGGCGCTGGTTACAAAAGAGGCTGGCACTTCAACGCAAGCATCGTAGCGGCACTTGTTCGGGGGCGTGATGGATGGGTCGTCATACCCTATGCCGTAACACCGTTCATCGCCGAGGCCATTGGAGTGCATCCACGGCGCCATGGTCCCGCGCCAGAAGTGGCCGATTGCGGGGCCATAGGGGCCGATCAGGCGTTGGTAGGCAACGTGTACCTTGGGTAAATCAATGATGCGTACGTCCATGGTGGGCTCTTTCGTTGAAGGAGAAGAGAGCCCAGCGTCGTCGAACGTACGCTCATGTGCCTGATGGGCATTGCCGAAGACCTGATCAGGATTGCTCTGCTGCGCACCCGGGCGCGGGCCGATGGCAGCCGCCTGTGCTGCCAGTCGCTGCGGTGTGTTGGTGCGCCACTCGGATGGCGTGCAGCCAAACTGTAGTTTGAAGGCCCGTGCGAATGCTTCGCCCGAGTTGAAACCGCTGGCCAATGCTGTTTCCAGTACGGTTTCGTGGTTGCCGCAGGACAGGCGGAACGCCGCCTTCTCCAGTCGCCGCCGGCGGACATAACTGCCCAATGTCTCGCCCATCCACGCCGCGAAAATCCGATGAAAATGGAAGCGCGAAAAGTTGGCGATATCGGCCAACCGGGCACCCTCCAAGGGGGTATCCAGGTGGGTATCGACGTAGTTGAGTACGCGGTTCATGCGTCGGGCGTACTCGGCGCGGGATGCGTGGACAGAGGATTTGGTTGTCATAGTGCGTGATAGTATGCATAAAAAATGCAAATTAGCATTTGCCAAGCCAAAAAACTCCCGTCACTATCCTCGTTATGCAAAAACGCAACGTTTCTATCGTCTTAAGAGAATTGCTGGACCGCGACCGGATCTCCCCCACGGAGCTTTACCGGCGCACCGGCGTGCCACAATCCACGCTGTCCCGGATCCTCAGCGGCAAGATCGTTGATCCGTCGGACAAGCACATCTCCCGTATCGCCGAGTACTTCCGTGTCAGCACCGATTACCTGCGCGGGCGCGCGGCGATGGGCGCGTTGCGCGATGACGCGCGCGACCCGATGCATTCGGAACTCAAGGACATAAGCCTGTGGGACGACGACACGCCCGTCAATGATGACGAGGTGTCGATCCCCTTTCTGCGCGAGGTTGAATTGGCTGCTGGATCAGGAAGATTCGTCATCGAGGAAAGCGAGAAGGCCAGCCTGCGGTTCGGCAAGCGCAGCCTGCGGCATAACGGTGTGCAGTTCGACCAGGCCAAGTGCGTGACGGTGCGCGGCAACAGCATGTTGCCGGTGCTGCGCGACGGTGCGACGGTCGGGGTGAACGCGGGCAAGAGTGGCATCGGCGATATCGTCGATGGTGACTTGTATGCCATCAATCACAACGGCCAATTGCGCGTGAAACAGCTCTATCGCCTGCCTTCCGGGATCCGCCTGCGCAGTTTCAACCGCGATGAGCACCCGGATGAGGACTACAGCTTCCAGGAAATCCAGGATGAGCAGATCAGCATCCTGGGTCATGTGTTCTGGTGGGGTATGTACGCCCGTTAACCTTCCCGCGTAAGACAAAGCCCGCCAACGAGCGGGCTTTTTTCCGTCTGCAGAAAATCGCCAAAACCCCGTCCTACAAGGCTGTAAATGCGTCAATGCATTTATTTGGTAAAAATAAATGCATTTGTGCATTGACTGTATATGCATACATATCTATTCTTCATCTCAAGCCAGCCAAACAAGGCTTGGTGGAGGCGGCAAGGATGCTGCCAGGAAAGACAAGGAAGGCACGCAACACCGGCAAGGACGCCATCTGAGCGATGGCAGGGATGCCAGGCAATACCGGCAAGGATGCCGACGCTCTTTAGTTTCAAAGCATGACCAACACAGGCAGCGATGAACCGGCCTCATAACGGTTCAGAGGGTTGGCAACTGACCCGGGTGTGCAGCGTAAAGCACCAGAAGCAGTTATCCGGCAGACAGGGATCGTGGTCGGAAAAACATCGAGGAAAGATCCGTACCGCGCCAGTAGCGCCGAAAGATCGAATATGGACCGCATTACTGAAAAGCCCGGGCAACCGGGCTTTTTGGAATGCCTACCTACGAAATGGATTTACCCAAGAGCCGGCCCGGCGCCGGTAGTGCTCAGCCAGGAGGCGTGACATGACAAACGAGCAGCAAGCGTTAGCGGAAATGCCTATCTGGCTGGTGATCGTACTGGCCCTGATCGGCGGGGTGTCCGGCGAAATGTGGCGCGCCGACAAGGAGGGCGCCCGCGGTTGGTCGTTGATCCGGCGCCTGGCCCTGCGGTCCGGGGCGTGCATGGTCTGCGGGGTCTCGGCCTTGATGCTGTGCTACGCCGCCGGCATGTCGATCTGGACCGCCGGGGCCATTGGTTGCCTCACCGCCATGGCCGGTGCGGACGTGGCCATCGGCCTTTATGAACGCTGGGCGGCCAAGCGCATTGGGGTCAACCAGGCCCCGAACTCTCGCCCGGATCAGCAGTAAGCGCTGCAAGGATGCAAGCAGATGAGACTTCTCGAAAAACCTTCCCAACTGCCTGTGGCGATTGGCGACGCGCTGACGCGCGCGTTCCCACAACTACGGGTCGGTAATCACCATGACTTCTCCGACACGGGCGACAAAAACGGCATTTTGATCAGCGTGGAGCGCAATGGCCCGGGCGTTCGCTCCCTTGCCGGGCGCAAGGCGCATGTCTTGTCGGTTTCACTCAGGGCCATGGTTGCCAGTGGGTCGGAACCGTTTGATGCCTGCGACCTGGCCAGCCAACTGATGGACTTGGCCCTGGATAACCGCTGGGGCCTGCCGCCCGAACAATGCGACCTGCCCACCGCGATTGTCGCGGCACCTTCCGTGCTCAACGGTGCGGAAACGGATTACGACACTTGGTTTGTATCCTTTACCCAGAACTTCTACCTCGGACGGTCTCTGCTCAAAAATCCCGCAGGCATGCCGCCGTCTACGGACCTGTATGTAGGTGGGTGTGAGAGGGCGGCGAATGTAACGCCGCTTCCTACTCAATCACACGGAAAAGGTGGTTCAGTAAAAGGAATTTGCAGATGTTGAAAGAATTCAGATGCGGTAACTGCAACCGACTTCTCGCCCGTACGGGTGGGTTTACAGAGCTCCAGATCAAGTGTCCCCGATGCGGCACGTTGAATCATGTGAAGGCCATGAGCCTCGAGCAATCGCCATTGAGCGACATGAATGCGGAATCTTCCGCGAACAATCAGTCGACTCAATAGGTGAAAACATGGAACCAGTACAAATCGGCAGCCGTTTCAAATCGATCGCAACAAGCTACGCAGAGGCAGTTTTCACTCCGGCGCAGAACGTCAATGGCGCGGTAGTTCGAACAGCTACGATGATCAGCCCCGTCGGGAATGGATTTATTAGTACCGGCACGACCATTCCGGAAGGGCGCTGGGTGACCAACGTGCCCGTTATCTTGTCCGCCGTTGGCGGTTCTTCCACTCTCCCGTTCTCTGTGACCATCCCTGCCGGTCAGGGCCTGTGGGTAGCAATGACTCAGAATGGCGGCGGTACTGCTTATGTGACCTACGACCTGCTGCCGTAAGTAGTAGTTTCTCGGGCCCACCAACCAGAAGGTCATGAACCTCTCCCATCGCCTTTGAGCGACATGAAAGCGGAATTCTCCGCGACAATTCATTCGACTTAATAGGTGAACAGAAATGCCTGTACGCGAACTTGGTAAAAATTCAAAAACCAGATCATCAACGGGATGACTAATCCCATCACGGTGCTGATCTCTCCAGCAGATAATGTGAATGGCGTCATCCTTCGATCTTTCTACGGTGCCGGCACCATGGCTTTTGGGCCAAAGGTTCCTACCGTCAAAGATCGGGACGATAGTGTTCTGCAGGAAGTTGCCCCAAACGTCCTCGCCTACAACGATTTGGCCGTACCGGCTGGGCTTGGTGTCTATATCTACAACATTCAGAACTACGTTCTGCCAACCAAACTGTCGTGGGACACCCTGAACGCAGACGGTACCGTTGCATAGGCCGCGCTGAAGGACATAGCCCTGATCTCGTACTGGGCTTTTAGGCAATACCGCGCGGCATAGGCCGCGCAACTATCCAAGGCCTCGCCATCGTGCGGGGCCTTTCCGTTTTCGGCTCCTCCACACACATCGCTCCGAGCTGGGAGTGCTGCTGGGGCTGACCTATTTCAAACATGCCCCACGGAGTCGAGCGCATGGAGTATCTACAGCGCCTGCTCGACAAGATCGACAGGTTCGAATTATTGATCGCGGGCCTCGTTGGGGCGGTGATCGCCAGTTGGTGGCACAAGGACGACCTGGCGGATTGGCGTGCCTGGGTGATCTTCTTAATCACAGGGGGCGCGAGTTCGTTGTACCTGACTGGATGGTCAGTGCCTATCGCAGTTCCAACACGGACGTTGGTTTGTCTAGGGGGGCTTTCAAGGTGACTGTGGTGTTGATAACGCAGCCTCAATTGATTCAAATCATGCCAGGCGCTCGCCGTACGGCGGGCCTTTTTTCAACCGCGCTGAATGCGACTTTTGTTCGGTACGAAATCAACAGCGTACTGCGCGCTGCTGCTTTTCTCGCGCAGATCGGCCACGAGTCCGGCGAACTGCGCTACGTGCGCGAACTCGGCAGCGATACTTATTTGAGCAAGTACGACACCGGCACCCTGGCCGCACGCCTGGGCAACACCCCTGAAGCGGACGGCGACGGCCAGAAGTACAGGGGCCGGGGGCTGATCCAGATCACCGGTCGCCGCAACTACCTGGCCTGCAGCCAAGCGCTGTTCGGCGATGATCGCTTGCTGCGACAACCCGAATTACTGGAGCAACCGCAATGGGCTTGTGAATCCGCCGCCTGGTTCTGGCAAAGCAATGGCTTGAATGAACTCGCTGACAAAGACCAGTTCACCACCATCACCCGGCGCATCAACGGCGGGCTCAATGGCCTGGAGGATCGTTTGCAGCTGTGGGCCCGGGCGAAGGCGGTGTTATGCGTTTCTTAGTTGCGATTGGCGTATGCGTGCTGGTGGTCGTTGTCTGGCAGGTGCAGGCTTGGCGGTACGGGGCACAGATTGAACGCTTGTCGGCCGCACAGACCCAGAAAGCCCTGCATCTACAGCAGGCCGAACAAGACAGACGGCTGGCCCTTGAGCAACAGCTCAGTGCCATCGACCAACAACATGCGCGGGAGTTGAGCGATGCCCAACGTACTCAAGCCGCTTTGCGTGACCGCATTGCCACTGCTGATGTGCGGCTGTCAGTCCTTCTCGACGCTTCCAGTGGCTGCCCAATGCCGGCCGCCACCGCCGCCGGCAGCGTGGTTCATGCAGCCCCGCGAGCCCGACTTGACCCAGCGCATGCTCAGCGAATTATCCGCATCACCGACGACGGCGACAGCGCCCTGATTGCCTTGCGTGCCTGCCAGGCGTATGTGCGAGCCGTCGCCCGTTAGTGTCTTGAGACAGTCCGTCACTTGCGCGCGCGATTGGCTCCTGTAGGGTAGGTGAACCCCCCGCCCACGACTGGAGACGACCGTGAAGGAAATCACTCAACTGGCTGCCGAACTGGGTCGCCGCCTGCAGGTGCTCAACGCTCACGTCACCACCGCTGAGTCGTGCACCGGCGGCGGTATCGCGGAGGCCATCACGCGAATTCCGGGCAGCTCGGCCTGGTTCGAGGCGGGCTATGTCACCTATTCCAATCGGCAGAAGACCCGGCAATTGAATGTGCCGGAGACATTGTTTGCAAAAGTCGGGGCGGTCAGCCAGGAAGTGGTGGAGGCAATGGTTCGTGGCGCCCAGGAAAAAAGCCTGGCGCGGTTTGCTGTCGCCGTCAGTGGTGTGGCAGGTCCGGACGGTGGTTCGCCAGACAAACCGGTCGGCACCGTATGGCTGGCGTTTGGCGTGGGCGAAGAGATCACGGCCGAGCTTGAGCACTTCACCGGCAACCGCGATGAGGTCCGCCGACAAACGGTAAAGGCCGCGCTAGAGGGCTTGTTGCGACGAGTTGCAGCAGAAATAGAAAATCAGGGGTAGGCGATCTCTGATCTTTGTGGAACAATACTGTCTACTTATACAGGTGTTGGCCGACCAGGCCTTATTGATTACGTGAGGACTTTAATGGACGACAACAAGAAGAAAGCCTTGGCTGCGGCCCTGGGTCAGATCGAACGTCAATTCGGCAAGGGTGCCGTAATGCGTATGGGCGATCATGACCGTCAGGCGATCCCGGCTATTTCCACTGGCTCTCTGGGTCTGGACATCGCGCTCGGCATTGGCGGCCTGCCAAAAGGCCGTATCGTTGAAATCTACGGTCCTGAATCCTCTGGTAAAACCACCCTGACCCTGTCGGTGATTGCCCAGGCACAGAAAATGGGCGCCACCTGCGCCTTCGTCGATGCCGAGCACGCCCTGGATCCTGAATACGCCGGCAAGCTGGGCGTCAACGTCGACGACCTGCTGGTCTCCCAGCCGGACACCGGTGAGCAGGCCCTGGAAATCACCGACATGCTGGTGCGATCCAACGCCATCGACGTGATCGTGGTCGACTCCGTGGCCGCCCTGGTGCCCAAGGCTGAAATCGAAGGCGAGATGGGTGACATGCACGTGGGCCTGCAAGCCCGTCTGATGTCCCAGGCGCTGCGTAAAATCACCGGTAACATCAAGAATGCCAACTGCCTGGTGATCTTCATCAACCAGATCCGTATGAAGATCGGTGTGATGTTTGGCAGCCCGGAAACCACCACCGGTGGTAACGCGCTGAAGTTCTACGCTTCGGTCCGTCTGGACATCCGTCGTACCGGCGCGGTGAAAGAAGGTGACGAGGTTGTGGGTAGCGAAACCCGCGTCAAAGTCGTGAAGAACAAAGTGGCTCCGCCTTTCCGTCAGGCCGAGTTCCAGATTCTCTATGGCAAGGGTATCTACCTGAACGGCGAGATGATCGACTTGGGCGTACTGCACGGTTTCGTCGAGAAATCCGGTGCCTGGTATGCCTACAACGGCAGCAAGATCGGCCAAGGCAAGGCCAACTCGGCCAAGTTCCTGGCGGATAACCCGGACATCGCCGCCACGCTTGAGAAGCAGATTCGCGACAAGCTGCTGACCGCAGCACCAGACGTGAAAGCTGCCGCCAACCGCGAGCCGATTGAAGAAGTGGAAGAAGCTGACACTGATATCTGAAGCAAACGATGACCGTTGTACTGGATACACTCGTCGCCGTTCGGCGCACCGCAATGGACCTGCTCGCTCGCCGCGAGCATGGTCGAGTCGAGCTGACGCGTAAACTGCGTCAGCGCGGCGCGGAGCCCGAGATGATCGAAACCGCCCTCGACCGCTTGACGGAAGAGGGGCTGCTTTCCGAATCCCGTTACCTTGAAAGTTTTGTCTCCTATCGAGCCCGGTCAGGCTACGGCCCGGCGCGTATTCGCGAAGAGCTGAGCCAGCGTGGCCTGCAGCGAGCTGATATCGACCTTGCCCTACGTGAGTGCGGCATCAGTTGGCAGGCGCAGTTGGAAGACACCTGGCGACGCAAGTTCGCGGGCCATCTTCCGATTGATGCCAGGGAGCGTGCGAAGCAAGGTCGCTTCCTGAGTTATCGCGGGTTTTCGATGGAAATGATAAGCCGCTTGTTGAGTGGTCGGGATATGGACGACTGAATACCTTGCTATGCTGGCCGCATTGATGAGCAGACTTCTATGGCGAGCTGGCTTGTTGTGGTGAGCGGGCTTGCTGTGGCGAGCGAGCTTGTTGTGGCGAGCGGGCTTGCCCCGCGTTGGGCTGCGCAGCAGCCCCAAATGCCTCGCCTCCACTCCACCTGAAACACCACCAAAAAGACCCACTATGAAAATAGTGGGTCTTTTTTTTTTGCCCTCAAAAAATCAAGCCGGCTCCGGCGTAACCCGCTGCTGCGCCTTCCCCTGAGCCTGCGCCCAGTTCTCCGGCAGGTTGATGTAATCCACCAACTCCCGCAGCCGGCCCTGATCGCGGCCATTGAAGTTGAACACCAGCCGCGTCAAATGGCTGAACCGTGGCTCATCATGTTCCTCGCCGGTGTACGCGAGCTGTTGAAACTCTCCGCTCAACCGCAGGCTGGCAAATTCAGTCTGCAAATGGGCCAATGCCCCATCGCTGAGAGGGTGATGCATACGCACCACAAACTCACGCTTCAACCAGCGGGTGGAGTGGAAGTTGGCATAAAATTGGTTGATCTCTTCCACGGCCTCTTCGGCGCTGTACACCAGGCGTATCAGCTTGAGATCGGTAGGCAGGATGTAGCGGTTGGCTTCCAACTGACTGCGGATAAAGTCCAGGGCGCCTTGCCAGAACCCGCCGCCGGGCGCGTCCAGCAACACCACCGGCACCAATGGGCTCTTGCCGGTCTGGATCAGGGTCAGTACTTCCAGCGCTTCATCCAGGGTGCCGAAACCGCCTGGGCACAGTACCAGCGCATTGGCCTCCTTGACGAAGAACAGCTTGCGGGTAAAGAAGAAGTGGAAGGACAGCAGGTTCTCGGTGCCATCAATGGTCGGGTTGGCATGCTGTTCAAACGGCAGGGTGATGTTGAACCCCAGGCTGTGTTCCAGGCCCGCGCCTTCGTGGGCCGCCGCCATGATGCCGCCACCACCGCCGGTGATCACCATCAAGTCAGAGCGTGCCAGTGCAGCGCCGACTTCGCGGGCCAGGGCGTACAGCGGGCTTTCCACCGGAGTACGGGCCGAGCCGAATACCGTCACTTTGCGGCGGCCCTTGAACTGTTCGAGCACGCGAAAGGCATTGTCCAGTTCACGGATGGCTTGCAGGGTGATCTTGGCGTTCCAGCGATTGCGGTCGTCCTGGGCCATGCGCAGCACGGTGAGGATCATGTCGCGATACAGGGGAATATTCGGGCTGTTGGGAGCGATCAGCTGGAGTTGAGCGTCGACCTGCTGCGTGAGGTCAGCACCGTTTTCTTCAAAGTGCCGAAGCAGGCGCTCATTCGGTTCGTAAGGCATTCAACTTCTCCTTATTGCAGGGCCCGGGTGGCCGACGAGCCGTTCGCCGGAGGCGACGACACTGCATGTGTCGTTGCTTGCCGCAGGGGGCAACCTTCTTTTGCCCTGAAAATATTACAGAACAGCATGAAAAGTGCTGTGAATGAATGGTCGGGATGACTTGATCATGGGCCGCAAAACCCTTGGCTGGCAACCGCTTATTGGTCACTCATCAGGGAGTTTAGCCGTTGGCAGGACGTTGAAGCGGGGGAGTACGCGCCACCGGACGGCAGCGCGCGAAGGCCATGCTGTTACTTTTTCTTCTTTGCCGCCGCCGGTGCCGGGCAATCCGCTTCGATGAATTTCACCGAGGCCACAGGACGGTTGGTCTTGTTCTCGGTGATTTCGTAACGCATCACTGCGCCCTTGGCCATCAGCTCGCGGTAGCCCTTGTTCAGGCACACGCTCTGGCCCAGCTGGAAATACACCGCCTTGGGGTTGGCGCGCATTTGTTCGGCGCGGTCAGGCAGGACGCTCAGGTGATCGATCAGTTGCATGCCTTCCACGGTGTAGGCCACTTCCAGGGTTTTTTCGTCGATTTCCCGGGGCAGGTCCTTGTTGCTTTCGGCCGCGACGCTTTGCAGCTTCCGGTTCATTTGGGCCTCCAGCAGCGAGGCCGCCTGGGCGCACACGGGCAATACCATCGCGAGGGCGACGGATGGGGCGACAAGACGCAGCATGGAACGCAGCATGAAACTCTCCTGATTCGGTTACTGGTGCATAGACCAGCCACTGCGCTGTGCGTTCAGTGGCGCGCAATTATAGGTGAGCCGTTGCCACTACAGCCAGGCGTATCGCTGGTAAACTGCGGCCACTTCCGCCTTCCACGAGTTTTCACCGTGTCGATTTACCCGTCCCTACGGCACAGCCGATGAGCCACGCCGTTTCCCGCCTGCGCACCCAGCGCCTGGCCCGTGCCGTGCGGCCGTTTCTCAATCGTGGCTCGCGTGCCGAACGCTGCCCTGGCTGCCGAGTCATCCCCGAATACTGCCTATGCGCCTGGCGGCCCAAGGTCGAAGCGCGCTCCGCCATGTGCCTGCTGATGCATGACGTTGAGCCGATGAAACCCAGCAACACCGGTTGGTTGATTGCCGATGTCATCAAGGACACCACGGCATTCGCCTGGTCGCGCACTGAGGTCGACCCTGAACTGCTCACCTTGCTGGCCGATCCGCATTGGCAGCCCTATATCGTGTTCCCCGGCGAATTCGTCGTGCCCGAGCGCGTTGTGAGTGAAGTGAAGGTGGAGGAGGGCAAGCGCCCGCTGTTCATCCTGTTGGACGGCACCTGGAGTGAAGCGCGCAAGATGTTCCGCAAAAGCCCCTACCTGGAGCATTTGCCGGTACTCAGCCTTGCGCCGGAACAGCTGTCGCGCTACAAATTGCGCCGCTCCAAGCGCGACGACCATTTCTGTACCGCTGAAGTCGCTGCCCTGTGCCTTGAGTTGGCCGATGATCTGGCAGCCAGTGAAGTCCTGGACGCCTATCTGGATGTCTTCAGTACCCATTACCTGGCCGCCAAGTTCCAGATGCCGCTGGATCCTGCGGACACTGTGCATACGCGCCTTGCGCCCTATATTCCGACCGCATAACCAGACGACGTTTGCATGATGGCACCACGCACCCGCAACCCGCTAAAATGCCCACGGGCGTAGTGCTTGACCCTCCAGGCTACGCTGGGCATGCTGGGCGCCGATCAGGGCACCCCTGAAAACAGGATCATTTAATCAATGGCCACATACGAAATCCTGATAGCCGATGACCACCCGCTGTTTCGCAGTGCGTTGCACCAGGCCGTGACCCTGGGCCTCGGCCCGGACGTGCGCCTGGTTGAAGTGGCCAGCATTGCCGAGTTGGAAGCCCGCCTCACCGAAAAGTCCGACTGGGACCTGGTGCTGCTCGACCTGAACATGCCGGGCGCCTACGGTTTCTCCGGGCTGGTGCTGTTGCGCGGCCAATACCCGCAGATCCCCGTAGTGATGGTCTCGGCCCAGGAAGAAGCCGACGTGGTCGTGCGCTCCAAGGAGTTCGGCGCGAGCGGTTTCATTCCCAAGTCCAGTGCGATGGAAGATATCCAGAAAGCCGTGCGCACAGTGTTGGATGGCGACGTGTCCTGGCCACCGCAGGCTTTTGAACAAATCAACGTGTCCGACGAAGCCAAGGCTGCCCGTGATGGCCTTGCCAGCCTGACGCCCCAGCAGTTCCGGGTGCTCACCATGGTCTGCGAAGGCCTGTTGAACAAGCAGATTGCCTATGAGCTGAGTGTCTCGGAAGCGACGATCAAGGCGCATGTGACGGCGATTTTCCGCAAGTTGGGCGTACGTACACGCACCCAGGCGGCGCTGCTCTTGCAACAACTTGAGTCAATTTCGCAGCACTAGCTTGTTACCGATTCACGCTTTTTTGACTTTGCGTGATCTAGTTTCCCCACTTCTTTGGTTCAGTTGCCTACATCTATGTCGCCTTTCAAGGGTCAAACCGGTATCAAACGTATCTTCAATGCTGGGGGATATTCCCTGGATGGCCTGCGCGCAGCGTTCACCGGCGAGGCGGCGTTCCGTCAGTTGGTGTTGCTCAACGTGATCCTGATCCCGGTGAGCTTCTTCCTGAATGTCAGCCGGGTCGAGCGAGCGTTGTTGATCGCCGTGTGCCTGCTGGCGTTGATCGTCGAGTTGCTCAATTCAGCGGTAGAGGCGGCGATCGACCGCATCTCCCTGGACCGCCACCCACTGTCGAAAAACGCCAAGGACATGGGCAGCGCTGCGCAATTCGTGGCCCTGACCATGATCACCCTGGTGTGGGCCGTCATCCTGATCTGAGCCTCAGGCAATGCTCGGCAGCACGATCTCGTCGCTGCGCTGAACCCCGGCGGTGAAGGCACGGCACAACTCCAAGAACTCGCGCATGGCCGAGGTCTGGTACTTCTGTTTATGCCAGATGAAGTAGAACTGCCGGGCCAAGTCCAGGTCCGGGGTTTCCACCGGCACCAGGCTGCCGCGGCGAAACGCGTCGCGCAGCGCCAGCCGCGAAATACAGCCAATCCCCAGTCCCGATTCCACCGCACGCTTGATCGCCTCGGTGTGTTCCAGCTCCAGGCGGATATTCAGCGCGCTGCGGTGATGGCGCATGGCTTGGTCGAAGGTCAAGCGTGTGCCCGAGCCTTGCTCCCGCAGGATCCACGCCTCGTGGGTCAACTCATCCATGCTCGCCATACCACGCTTGGCCAGGTGATGCTGCGGCGCGCAAAACACCACCAGTTCATCTTCCACCCAGGTTTGCACCTCGATATCCGGGTGGCTGCAGTCGCCTTCGATTAGACCCAGGTCAATTTCGTAATGCGCAACCTGGTGCACGATATGTGCAGTGTTCTGCACATGCAGTTTCACCTGGCTCTCGGGGTGCTGCTGCATGAAGCTGCCGATCAGCAGGGTGGCCAAGTAGTTGCCGATGGTCAGGGTGGCGCCGACCGCCAGGGAGCCGAAGCCGGACTTGCCGTTGAGCAGATCTTCGATCTCCTTGGCCTGGTCCAGCAGCGCTACCGCCTGGGGCAACAGCTGATGACCGAGCGCGTTGAGGCTCAGGCGTTTGCCTGCACGGTCGAACAATTGGCAGCTGGATTGACGCTCCAGCTCGGTAATGGAAGTGCTGGCGGCGGATTGAGATAAGGCCAGAAGGCCAGCAGCGCGGGAGACGCTTTCCTGCTGGGCGACGGCGACGAAGACTTGCAGTTGACGGAGAGTAAATCGCATATCGATATAACCGATAACCCTTATCTTAATAATCCAGTTAACAGATATTGTCGCCGCCATTAGAATGCTGTGCAATTGCGCAACTACATTTGGCGCAGACCCATTTCCAGGAGTCCCCCGTACATGAGCAACATGAACCACGAGCGTGTCCTCAGTGTTCATCACTGGAACGACACTCTGTTCAGCTTCAAGTGCACCCGCGATCCGGGCCTGCGCTTCGAGAACGGTCAGTTCGTGATGATCGGCCTGCAACAGCCCAACGGCCGCCCGCTCATGCGCGCCTACTCCATTGCCAGCCCGAACTGGGAAGAGCACCTGGAGTTCTTCAGCATCAAGGTGCCTGATGGCCCGCTGACTTCCCAATTGCAGCACCTGAAGGAAGGCGACGAGATCATCATCAGCAAAAAACCGACAGGCACCCTGGTGCTTGACGATTTGAAGCCGGGCAAACACCTGTACCTGCTCAGCACCGGTACCGGCCTTGCTCCCTTCATGAGCGTGATCCAGGACCCGGAAACCTACGAGCGTTTCGAAAAGGTGATCCTGTGCCACGGCGTGCGTTACGTCAACGAAGTCGCCTACCGCGAATTCATCACCGAGCACCTGCCGCAGAACGAATTCTTCGGCGAGGCCTTGCGTGACAAGCTGATCTATTACCCGACCGTGACCCGCGAGCCGTTCGAGAACGAAGGCCGCCTGACCGACCTGATGCGCAGCGGCAAGCTGTTCAGCGACATTGGCCTGCCCCCGATCAACCCCGAGGACGACCGCGCCATGCTGTGCGGCAGCCCAAGCATGTTGGATGAAACCAGCGAAGTGCTGAACAGCTTCGGCCTGAAGGTTTCGCCACGCATGCGTGAGCCGGGTGATTACCTGATCGAGCGCGCGTTCGTCGAGAAGTAAGATAGCCGGGCCATATGCTGACTGGGCCACACAGAAGATCCAAATGTGGGAGGGGGCTTGCCCCCGATGAGTGCGTGTCAGTTGATACATCTGTAGCTGACACACTGTTATCGGGGGCAAGCCCCCTCCCACATTGGGTTTTCGGTTTATCCAGCCGGTAGCACTTCCAACACACAAATCACCCCCGCCTCGGGATAGTGCCAACGCACATCCACATCCCAGAACTGCGCGCCGTATTCGCGCTCCGGTCCCGGCACCTGATACGCCGGTCGTGGATCCTGCGCCAGGCACTGATCAATCAGTTCCACCAGGGGCTCGCCAAGGCGCTGAGCATGCCCTTGTGCTTGTTGCAGCGCAGTCTTCAGCCACTGCACGGGGATCAGCTGCGGCGCTGCGCTGGCGATGCTGTTGGTGGCCGTGTCGACAATGTCGGCATACGGCACATACGGCTTGATATCCAGGATCGGTGTGCCATCCAGCAAATCGATCCCGGAAATCCACAGGCGTCCCGGTTCCACCTTGTCCAGCTTCACCACTGATTGGCCAATGCCATTCGGGCGGTGCGTGGCTCGGGTGGCAAACACGCCCATGGACGTGTTACCGCCCAGGCGCGGAGGGCGCACTTTCAGGCGTGGCTTGTCTTCCAGGGCCTGGTGGAACAGAAACAGCAGCCACACATGACTGACCTGCTCCAGGCCCTGCACCGCCTCGCCGCTGTCGAACGGCGCCACTAGCTCCAATATGCCACGGGCGGCTGGCGCCAACTGCGGTTGGCGCGGAATGGCGAACTTCTCCTTGAAACAGGAGCGCACGAACCCGACGGGCGAGACCTGGTAACTCATGGCTTACGCACGAACCCGCAGGGTCAGGCCCTTGAGGAAGTTACGCAGCAACTGGTCGCCGCATGGACGGTAGTTGGTGTGGCCGAACTTGCGGAACAGCGCGCTCAGTTCCGGCTTGGACACCGGGAACTCGGCGGCCTTGAGGATGGCATGCATGTCGTCTTCCTTCAGTTCGAAGGCCACACGCAGTTTCTTGAGGATGATGTTGTTCGTCACTGGCGTTTCGATCGGCTGCGGCGGACGGCTTTCGTCCTTGCCGCGCTTGAAGATCACCAGCCCATCGAGGAAATGCGCCATGACGTCGTCCGGGCAGAACACGAAGCCTTCTTCCTCGTCCTTCTTGAGGTAGGTGAGCAGGTCGTCCTTGGTCACGTCCATGCCGCCGAGCTTGATGATCTCGACCATCTTGTTGTCGCTGATGTCGAGCATGTAGCGCACGCTGCGCAGTACGTCGTTGTGAATCATGGTGGGCAATCCTGGTATTCAACTGAGGACACCGCCAGTCAGGCGGTGTCGGAAAAAGTGCGGCGGCTTAGAACTTCTCTTTGCCGGACAGGTAACGCCATTGGCCGACTGGCACCTTGCCGATGGACACGCCACCGATGCGGATACGGCGAATGGCGATGACTTTCAGGCCAACCGCTTCGCAGAACAGTGCGATCACTCCCGGTTGCGGGTTTTTCATCGCAAAGCGCAGGCGGTTTTCGTTCTGCCAGCTGGCTTTGACGGCCGGCAGTTCCTTGCCTTTATAGGTCAGGCCGTGGTTCAGGCGGTTGAGGCCGTGGGCAACCATGTCGCCTTCAACCTCCACCACGTATTCCTGCTCGATCTTGGCGGCATCGGCGGTCAACTTGCGCAGGATCTTCCAGTCCTGGGTGAACACCAGCAGGCCGCTGGCCTTGGCCTGCAGGTCGGCGCTGGCGGTCAGGCGCAGGAAGTGGCCCTTGAGCGGGCGCTTGCCGAAGCGGTGTTCTTCCGAGAGCGTTTCGGCGCTGATCGACGCCATGGCCGTTTCGGCATCCACGCCGGCCGGGGCGTGCAGCAGGATGGTCACCGGCTCGGGCGCGGTGGCCTTGGCCTCGGGGTCGAGTTCGACCTTCTGGGTGGTGACCTTGAACTGCGGTTCGTCGATCACTTCACCGTCCACCGAGACCCAGCCGCCTTCGATGAACAGCTCAGCCTCCCGACGGGAGCAACCGACCAGCTCGATGAGGCGTTTGGAGAGGCGTATGGGGTCAGTCATGACAAGGGCCGTAACAAAAGGGGGTGGCTATTGTACCTGCCTGGCGCCGGTTAATCCCGGCTCCATTTCAGGGCGCGCGGTCTTATTTGGCTCAACCCGGTCTGAATGTGGGAGGGGGCTTGCCCCCGATGGCGGTGTATCAGCAAAGAATCCAGTGGCTGGTGATCGGCTATCGCGGGCAAGCCCTCTCCCACAGTTGTTCAGTGTCGTTTCAGGCGTTGCCAGACGCATATGCAGTAACGGATAAGGCTGGCCCAGGCCGTCATGCTCCGTGCGTCCGATCACCTCGAAGCCTTGTTTGAAGTAGAACCCCAGCGCCTGGGGGTTCTGCTCGTTGACATCCAGTTCATCGGCATTCAGGTGTTCGATGGCATAGCGCAGTAACTGCCGCCCGAGGCCCTGGCCCCGGTGCTGCGGGTCGATGAAGAGCATCTCCACCTTGCCGCTCGCGACCCCGGCAAACCCGGTGATGCGCTGACGGGCGTCCTTGGTGCAGATCAGCATCACGGCATCCAGATAGCGGGTCAGCACCAGGTTTTTCAGCAACTCGATGTAACTGTCCGGCAGGAAGTCATGGGTGGCGCGTACCGAGGCCTCCCAGATCCGCGCCAGCTCGGTGTAGTCGCTGGTTTTAGGTGTGTGGATAACCGAATGCTGACGCATGCCCGCTGCCCCTTGCCGATGATCGGCGTTGATGGGCAAAACGATAGACCTAAAAAAGCCCCGCATCTTGTCCAGAAGCAGGGCTTTTTCAAATTTTTACACCGATCAGTCGCGCTTTTCAGCCCACAGGTCGTATTCATCGGCATCGGTCACGGTGCACCAGACCTTGTCGCCCGGCTTCAGGCCGCTGGCATCGTCGATAAACACGTTACCGTCGATCTCCGGCGCGTCGAAGAAGCAGCGGCCAACGGCGCCTTGCTCGTCGACTTCGTCGATCAGCACTTCGATTTCCTTGCCGATGCGCAGTTGCAGGCGCGCCGAGCTGATGGCCTGCTGGTGCGCCATGAAACGCTCCCAACGGTCCTGCTTGACGTCGTCCGGCACCACGGCCAGGTCCAGCAGGTTGGCCGGGGCACCTTCCACCGGCGAATACTGGAAGCAGCCGACGCGGTCCAGTTGGGCTTCGGTCAGCCAGTCCAGCAGGTACTGGAAGTCTTCTTCGGTTTCGCCGGGGAAACCGACGATGAAGGTCGAACGGATGATCAATTCCGGGCAGATCTCGCGCCAGTTCTTGATGCGCGCCAGGGTCTTGTCTTCGAAGGCCGGGCGTTTCATGGCTTTGAGCACTTTCGGGCTGGCGTGCTGGAACGGGATGTCCAGGTACGGCAGGATCTTGCCGGCGGCCATCAGCGGGATCAGCTCGTCCACGTGCGGGTACGGGTAGACGTAGTGCAGGCGCACCCACACACCCAGGCTGCTCAAGGCTTCGCACAGTTCGGTCATGCGGGTTTTCACCGGCGCGCCGTTCCAGAAACCGGTGCGGTATTTCACGTCGACGCCGTAGGCGCTGGTGTCCTGGGAGATCACCAGCAGCTCTTTGACGCCGGATTTGACCAGGCGCTGGGCCTCGTCGAGTACGTCACCGACCGGACGGCTGACCAGCTTGCCGCGCATCGACGGGATGATGCAGAAGCTGCAGCTGTGGTTGCAGCCTTCGGAAATCTTCAGGTAAGCGTAGTGACGCGGCGTCAGCTTGATGCCTTGCGGCGGTACCAGGTCGATCAGCGGGTTGTGGTCCTGGCGCGGTGGCACCACCTCGTGCACGGCGTTGACTACCTGCTCGTACTGCTGCGGGCCGGTCACGGCCAGCACGCTCGGGTGCACGTTGCGGATATTGCCTTCTTCCACGCCCATGCAGCCGGTCACGATGACCTTGCCGTTTTCCTTGATGGCCTCGCCAATCACTTCCAGCGACTCTGCCTTGGCCGAGTCGATGAAGCCGCAGGTGTTGACCACCACCACGTCAGCGTCCTGGTAGGTGGACACAACGTCGTAGCCTTCCATACGCAGTTGCGTGAGGATGCGCTCGGAGTCGACCAGAGCCTTCGGGCAACCCAGGGAAACAAAGCCAACCTTGGGGTTGGCTTTTGCGATGGTGGTGGACATGTCTAACCTCGGTATTGAATGACGCCGCCCATCGGGCACGACAGGGCTGCGGACGGGCGCTTGGCGCGCCTCTGATCAAAAAGTGCGCAATTCTAGCGACGGGCAGCGCACTTGACCAGCTTTATGCAGGGAAATGCGACGAGTGCTGCGCTATGCTTCGCGCCGTTGTGCGTAGGTAAAACCCTAAGGTCAACAAAACGTCTGTTACGAGAAGTAAAACGGCGCATGCTAGGGTCAGCTTAGACGCGTTGTTAATAAAAGACCGCAGGTCAAAGGGCAGGAGTGGTTGATGGGTCACGCGAGTAGTCAGGCAGCAGGTGCCGAGCAGTCAAACGCCAAGCCGATTGGTATGCTGGTGGCAGCGGTCGGGGTGGTTTACGGCGATATCGGGACCAGCCCGCTGTACACCCTCAAAGAGGTGTTCAACGGCGGTTATGGGGTTCAGGTCAACCATGATGGCGTGCTGGGGATCCTGGCGCTGATCTTCTGGTCGCTGATCTGGGTGGTCTCGATCAAGTACATGCTGTTCGTGCTGCGCGCCGACAACCAGGGCGAGGGCGGCATCATGGCCCTTACGGCTCTGGCACGGCGGGCGGCAGGGGAGCGCAAGAAACTGCGCAGTTTCCTGGTGGTGTGCGGCCTGTGTGGCGCGGCGCTGTTCTATGGCGACAGCATGATCACCCCAGCCATTTCCGTATTGTCCGCCGTTGAAGGCCTGGAACTTGCGTTCGACGGCCTGGAGAAATGGGTCGTGCCCATCGCCCTGGTGGTGCTCGTGGCGCTGTTCCTGATCCAGAAGCACGGCACCGATCACATCGGCAAGTTGTTCGGGCCGGTGATGGTGACCTGGTTCCTGGTGCTGGGTGGCCTCGGTGTGTATGGCATCACCCTGCACCCTGAAGTGCTCAGTGCGCTAAACCCGATATGGGCCGTGCGCTTCTTCGAGGCTCACCCCGGCATTGGCGTGGCCATCCTTGGCGCGGTGGTGCTGGCACTGACCGGCGCCGAAGCGCTGTATGCCGACATGGGCCACTTCGGGCGCAAACCCATCGCCCGGGCCTGGTTCATGCTGGTGCTGCCGGCGCTGGTGCTCAATTACTTCGGCCAGGGTGCGATGCTGCTGGGCGATCCGGAAGCCGCGCGCAACCCGTTCTACCTGCTGGCCCCGAGCTGGGCACTGATCCCGCTGGTGGTGTTGTCCACCCTGGCTACGGTGATCGCATCCCAGGCGGTGATTTCCGGTGCGTTCTCGTTGACGCGCCAGGCGATCCAGTTGGGTTACATCCCGCGTATGCATATCCAGCACACCTCCAGCGCCGAACAGGGCCAGATCTACATCGGCGCGGTGAACTGGTCGTTGATGGTCGGCGTGATCCTGCTGGTGCTCGGCTTCGAATCTTCCAACGCACTGGCATCGGCCTACGGCGTGGCGGTGACCGGCACCATGCTGATGACCACCATCCTGGTGTCGGCGGTGATGCTGCTGCTGTGGAAATGGCCCCCGATCCTGGCCGTGCCGGTGTTGGTGTGCTGCCTGCTGGTCGACGGGCTGTACTTTGCCGCCAACGTGCCGAAGATCATCCAGGGCGGTGCTTTCCCGGTGCTGGCGGGGATTGTGCTGTTCGTGCTGATGACCACCTGGAAGCGCGGCAAGCAATTGCTGGTGGAGCGCCTCGACGAAGGCGGCCTGCCGCTGCCGATCTTTATCGGCAGTATCCGCGTGCAACCGCCCCATCGCGTGCAGGGTACCGCCGTGTTCCTCACGGCGCGTCCGGACGCCGTGCCCCACGCGCTGTTGCACAACCTGCTGCATAACCAGGTGTTGCATGAGCAAGTGGTGCTGCTGACGGTGGTCTACGAGGATATTCCCCGCGTACCGGCCACACGGCGTTTCGAGGTGGATTCCTACGGCGAAGGCTTCTTCCGCGTGATCCTGCACTTTGGTTTCACCGATGAGCCGGACGTGCCCGAAGCGCTGAAGTTGTGTCACCTGGATGGCCTGGACTTCAGCCCGATGCGCACCACCTACTTCCTCAGCCGCGAAACGGTGATCGCTTCGCGAATCAAGGGCATGGCCCGCTGGCGCGAAGCGTTGTTCGCTTTTATGTTGAAGAACGCCAACGGCAACCTGCGCTTCTTCAAACTGCCGGTAAACCGCGTGATCGAGCTGGGCACCCAGGTCGAAATGTAGGCGGCAGCCAACCGGGGGCCGGCAATCGGCTCCCGCTTTTCCTTCTGAACCCTGTGCAATCCAGCGTTGTCGACTAGGCTCTAAGCACCGTTTGAATAGTGCCCACAGAACCCAGAAGAGGTGCGCCATGAGTCAGCTGCTCGAACCCTATACCCTCCGTCAATTGACCCTGCTCAACCGCATCGCGGTCTCACCGATGTGCCAATACTCAAGCGATGACGGCCTGGCCAATGACTGGCACCTGGTGCACCTTGGCAGCCGCGCCGTCGGTGGCGCCGGGCTGATTTTCACCGAAGCCACCGCCGTGACCGCCGATGGCCGCATCACCGCACAGGACCTGGGTCTCTGGAACGACGCCCAGATCGAACCGCTGCAACGCATCACGCGCTTCATTGCCGCCCAGGGCGCGGTGGCCGGCATTCAACTGGCCCACGCCGGGCGCAAGGCCAGCACCCATCGGCCGTGGATCGGCAAGCATGGCAGCGTCAAGCCGGAGGACGGCGGCTGGGTGCCGGTGGGGCCGTCGCCGATTGCCTTCGACCCTCAGCACACCCAACCCAGGCAGTTGGACGAAGGGCAGATCCAGCAAGTGATCGCCGATTTCGTCGCCGCTGCCAAACGTGCGCTGACCGCCGGTTTTGAGGTGGTGGAAATCCACGCCGCTCATGGTTACCTGCTGCATCAATTCCTGTCACCGATCAGCAACCAACGTCAGGACCAGTACGGTGGCTCGTTCGAAAACCGCATCCGCCTGGTGCTGCAAGTGACCAGGGCCGTGCGTGATATCTGGCCCCAGGAGCTGCCGCTGTTTGTGCGGGTGTCGGCCACCGACTGGGTGGAAGACGGCTGGAACCCGGATGAAACCGTGGAACTGGCGCGTCGCCTGAAAGAGCTGGGCGTGGACCTGATCGACGTTTCGTCAGGCGGTACCGCCGCCAACGCCGAGATCCCCACTGGCCCCGGCTACCAGACCCGCTTCGCCGAACGCGTGCGCAAGGAGTCGGGCATCGCCACCGGCACCGTGGGCATGATCACCGAGCCGGCCCAGGCCGAGCACATCCTGCGCACCTGTCAGGCCGATATTATCTTCCTTGCCCGTGAGCTGTTGCGCGACCCGTACTGGCCGTTGCACGCCGATGATGACCTGGGCGGGCGCAAGGCGATCTGGCCGGCGCAGTACCAGCGTGCTACCCATCGTGACCAACCCATCCACGAGTCGGATTTGAGAGATTGAGCCCTGACACGCTCCGCCGAAACCCACCCTGACCCGGTGGGTTTTTTTACGGTCATAGCGTGGGATAGCGCTGTAGGTATTCGTTACCGATGTAATTATTTAAGTGATTACTCTAAAAAAATCGCACGCTTGGCGAGATCGTTTCTACGCTTAGGGTAAGCCTGATTTCTGGCCCAGGGAGTCAGTCGGTTTTCCCACGCAGGCATTGCGCTTCACGGGAAGGGGTTATGGGCACCAGGAGTATTTGTTGGATAACAGGAGAAGCAGTCCATGGCCAAGTCCTATGGTGTGGCGGGTGCGGTAGCGTCTTTTCTGACCCGCAGGGTGTCATTGCGGGGGCGAAGGTTGAGCTCGGATGAAATGGAGTTGCTGGCGCAGTATCGAGCGCTGACCGAGAACGATCAGGTGGCGATGCGCTATTTGATTGGCGCAATGAAGAGTGTGTCGCGGTTCTGAACCGAAGAGGGGGCGTTCCCACGCAAGCGTGGGAACGCGGTGCATCAGGTGTACTTGCGCTGGTCCGGCGCCGGCGGGAAGTACTGGTACAGCCAGGTTTCGCTCAAGGTGCGGTCCTGGGTGCGAATGAACAGGCGCAGCTCAACTGGCTCCACGCTGTCGCTGGTCGGGTACCAGTCGAACAGGATGCGGTAGCCCTTGATGTTATCCAGCACCAGCACGCTGAAGTCCTTCACCTGGCCATGGGAACAGGTCACCACCGGCTCGATCCCGGTGCCTGGCGGCAGGCGATCCAGGCCGCCGCCCTTGAAGTCCACGGCAAAACGACGCGCCCAGACTTGCGGATAGTGCTCACCCGGTGCCCAGCCTTCGGTGAAGCCACCCATGCCCGAACGGGTTGCATCGACTTGCGCCAACGGTGTGCTCACCGGCGGCAGCGCGCTCCAGTACAGCTTGTAGCCGTAGTTGAGCGAGTCGCCAGCGGCCACGGGTGTTTTCGGCGTCCAGAAGGCCACGATGTTATCGAGGGTCTCGCCGGTGGTCGGGATTTCCAGCAGGTCGATCGAGCCTTCGCCCCAGGCGGTCGTCGGTTCGACCCATAGGCTCGGGCGCTTGCTGTACCAGTCCACGGTGTCCTGGTAACTGGCGAACTCATGGTCGGTCTGCACCAGGCCGAACCCCTTCGGGTCTTTGTCGGCAAATGCGTTGAATTGCAGCTTGGCCGGGTTGTTCAGCGGTCGGCAGATCCACTCGCCGTTGCCGCGCCACATCGCCAGGCGGTCCGAATCGTGGATCTGCGGGTGGATGGTGTCGCACATGCGGCGTTCGTGGGTGCCGCAACTGAACATGCTGGTCATCGGCGCGATGCCCAATTGTTCGATGGTGGTACGCGCATTGATATGGGCGTCGATGGCCATCACTACCTGGTTGGCCTGGCAGTCGATATCGAAGCGGTAAGCGCCGGTGGCGCTCGGCGAGTCGAGCAGTGCGTAGACCACGAAGCGGGTGGCGTTCTTGTCCGGGGTTTCGAACCAGAACTGCGTGAAGTCGGGGAATTCCTCGCGTTTTTTCGCGTAGGTGTCGATGGCCAGGCCACGGGCAGAAAGGCCGTACTGGCCGGTGGAATCCACCGCGCGGAAGTAGCTGGCACCGAGAAACGACAGCACGTCATGGCGATCCAGTTCCGGCGCCTTGAACAGCTTGAAGCCGGAGAAGCCCAGGTCGCCGGTCAGTTGCTTGGTGTCGACCGTGGTTTTTTCATAGTTGAACAGGGAGGGGCGGAAATGCACCTCACGGGCTTCACGGGTCTTGGGGTCGACGCTGTGCATGCGCACCGGCGTCTTGAAGCCCATGCCGACGTGGAAGAATTGCACGTCCAGTTGGCCGTTCAATTCCTTCCACAGCGAATGGTTGCCGTCGTAGCCGATGGCGTTGAAATTCTGCGGGGTCATGGTCGCCAGCGTGGGCGGCAACACCTGTTTGGTGTCCTTGTAAGCGGTCCCGGCGAGTTGTTTGGCCTGGGCCTTGAGCGTGTCGAAGTCGAACGCCACGGCCTTGCCATCGGCAGCACGGTTCCCGGCCCAGGCCTGGGCGGCGAGCAGGCCGCTGGCCGACAAGCCGGTGTAAGCCGCAATGGCCATGGACGCTTTGAGCAAATTCCTGCGGTGCATAGAGACAACCTGTCGTGAGCAAATCCCGCGCCGTTCCTGGCACGTAGCGGATCAGAAATTACGGTTCGGACATGCCTTCGACCAAACGCAACGGACATTAAACAGACGCCGGATAGCTTAAGCGGTTCGATGACGCAGGAAAATTGATTGATAGCGTGGTGATGGCGTTGCAAATGCGACAAGACATTTCCGATTCTGTGACCGAACACATTAGTTAAGAAATATGAAGATCCAAATGTGGGAGGGGGCTTGCCCCCGATAGCGGTGTGCCAGTCATTGAATACTGCGCAGGTCCAACTCAATCGGGGGCAAGCCCCCTCCCACATTTAGACTGCATTTCAGGCGACTTCACCCACCGCTCGGTAAGCCTCATCAATCGCCGCATGGGCATACGCACTCCACGCCGCATCCGAGTTGGCGATGCTCACATGCCCCACCGGCTTTTTCGCCAGTTGCATCCACGCTTCGGTTTCATCGGCTTGATCGAACAAGCTGTTGGAGAAGCTCGCATAACCGTGTGACCAGCGGTTGACAGTGATCGCCAGAATATCGGTCTCATGATTGAAACCGCCGGGCCCGAGCATGCGTTGCAACTGGTCGCGCAACTGCGCTTCCAGTTGTTCGAACGTCTGCCCATACAACTTGCCACGCCCGGCGCGGGCCTGGTCGCGGGCGTTCATGCCGCTGTTGGGGCTGGTGGGCACGTAGACCATGTGCAAGCCGATCGGCTGCGTCGGGTCGCGCGGGTGGTCATAGCCGCCCATGCTCACCGGGTAGTCCAGTTTGATCCGGCTGTAGGGCTGGGTTGCCGCGTAAATCTCGTGAACGCCGAGCTTCTGGAAGGACTGCCAATTGCGGATAACCACCTTGGTGTACACCAGCGGGTACTTCACGTTCTGGCTCAAGGCGTGAGCCTGCGGTGCCGGCAAATCCTTCAACAAATACGGAATCATCATGTTGTAGCAGGCCAGGATGCAGCGTTTTCCACGCACCTGTGCGAGTTGGCCGCCACGGCTGTAGCCGATATGCACGCCGTCGCCGACGTTACGCACGCTGACCGCCGTACTGTTCAAGCGCAGCCGCACCGCCGCCTTGGGTTGGTCGAGCCTGGCGTAGTCGAATGCCGCCAGCACGATATCGTCCATGTTATGTCCCGGCGCCACGCCCGGGATCAGGCTGCGTACCAGCAACCGTGCCACCGACGCATTGCCGTCCGGGAAGTGATAGATGTAGGGCTCTTCCATTTCGGCTGCCGCTTCTTCGCTGATTGGCGCCAGGTTCATCCCTGCAAAACCTGGGAAACCCACGCTGTAGGCATCGGCCGACGCCACGGCATCAATGCTCAGCGCCATGAAGTCGTTGGTGCGGCTCTGGAAGTACTTCACCGCGCCTTCCGACAAACCGACGTTCTTGAGCAGGAAATCGCGGTAGCTGGTGGCTGCCAGGTAGTCGGCCTTTTCTTTGGCGGTCTTGCCCGGCAGGTAGTCCTTGGGCGCGGTGTGCAGCTCGATCAGGGCCTGACGGTCTGCCGCCGGCAACGGGAAGTCATTGATGAAATCGCGGATGGCCCGTGCGTTGAGTTGGTCGGGGGCGATGTCGTCGGCGACCATCGGCGTCGGGTCGCCGGTCACCAGTTTGTCTTCGCCGAAGTTCTCCTTGTCGAAAAACACCCCGCGCGACAGCCCGACACCGGGGTAGAACCGGCGGTCGAAGGCGGTTTCGAAGCGCTTGATGTTCACGCCGAGCTTTTTCAGCAGCCCGTTCACTTCCTTGCTGTACAGGTGGTTGGGCGACTGGAACGCCTCGCTGCCACCGTAGCCGATGATCATGCGGCCACCGGCCTGGAATTCATTGCGCTTGGCGTGGCCGCCGAAGTCGTCGTGGTTTTCCAGGATCAGGATCTTCACCTTGGGGTGCTTCTCGCGATAGAACCACGCCGCCGACAGCCCACTCAAGCCACCGCCCACGACGACCAAGTCATAGTCTTCGGTGACCGGCAGCTTGTCGGTGTCGAACACCTTCTTTTCCCAGCCCATCTGGTGCGCCACTTCGAACGAGCCGGCATGGCTGCCGCGCAGGCCGGTAAGGGCGGGTGGGTAGTAACGGCCATCAGGGGCGGCTTGCAGGATTTGCAGTGGGGTCATGCCGGCGGCGAGGGTGACAGCGACGCCGTTGAGGAAGTCGCGGCGGGTGATATCCATGGGGGATCCTGAAAATTATTGTTATAGGTTCCCGGCATCCAGAGGGAATGCCGGGTTGAATTGTCAGTGCTTGAACATCACATGACGCACGGTGGTGTAGTCCTCCAGCCCGTACATGGACATGTCCTTGCCATAGCCAGACAGTTTCTGACCGCCGTGAGGCATTTCGCTGACCAGCATGAAGTGGGTGTTCACCCAGGTGCAGCCGTACTGCAGGCGTGCGGCCAGGCGATGGGCACGTCCTACATCGGCGGTCCATACGGACGACGCCAGGCCGTAGTCCGAATCGTTGGCCCAGCCCAGCACCTGCGCTTCGTCGTTGAACTTGGTCACTGAGACCACCGGCCCGAATACTTCGCGGCGCACGATCTCGTCGTCCTGCTGTGCGTCGGCCAGCACGGTGGGTTCAAAGAAGAAACCATTGCCTTCCACCGCCTTGCCACCCGTGACCAGGCGAATGTGCGGTTGCGCCACGGCGCGTTCGACAAACCCGGCAACACGGTCGCGATGTTGCGCAGTAATCAACGGGCCCAACTCCGTGGCCGGGTCATCCTGCAATCCATACTTGATGCTGGCGACCGCCGCGCCGAGTTTTTCGACGAACTTGTCGTAGATCTGCGCCTGCGCGTAAATCCGGCAGGCCGCCGTGCAATCCTGGCCGGCGTTGTAGAAACCGAAGGTACGAATGCCTTCCACGGCGGCGTCGATGTCCGCATCGTTGAAGATGATCACTGGCGCCTTGCCACCCAACTCCATGTGCATGCGTTTCACGCTGTCGGCGGTGCTGGAGATGATATTTGCGCCGGTGGCGATGGAGCCGGTCAGCGACACCATGCGCACTTTAGGGTGCGTCACCAGTGGGCTGCCCACGGTAGGCCCACGGCCGAACACCAGGTTGAGCACGCCGGCCGGGAAGATTTCAGCGGCCAGTTCGACCATGCGCAATGCCGTCAGCGGGGTTTGCTCCGACGGCTTGAGCACCACGGTATTACCGGCGGCGAGGGCCGGGGCGATTTTCCAGGCGACCATCATCAGCGGGTAGTTCCACGGCGCGATGGACGCGATCACGCCCACCGGGTCGCGACGGATCATCGAGGTGTGGCCGGGCAGGTATTCACCGCCGGCCGAACCGCTCATGCAACGGCTGGCGCCGGCAAAGAAACGGAATACATCGGCAATCGCCGGGATTTCATCGTTGAGCGCGGCTCTGTAGGGCTTGCCGCAGTTGTCCGATTCCAGCTTGGCCAGCTCTTCGCCGTGGGCCTCGATCACGTCCGCCAGTTTCAGCAGCAGCAGCGAACGATCCTTGGGCGCGGTTTGCGACCAGCCTTCGAAGGCCGCGTCGGCGGCGCGCACGGCGGCGTCGACCTGGGCTTCGCTGGCTTCCTTGATTTCTACCAGTACGCGGCCCAGAGCCGGGTTGAATACAGCCTGCGCCGGGCCTTCGCCTTCGACCAGTTGGCCGTTGATCAGTAATTTGGTTTGCATGGTTCAGCTCTCCACCAACTATCGTTATTTCCTTGAATAAACTGGCTCTAAATGTGGGAGGGGGCTTGCCCCCGATAGCAATCTTCCAGTCACACCCTCTACAACTGACCCACTGCCATCGGGGGCAAGCCCCCTCCCACATTTGAACCGTGTTCCTTCAATAGCATCGTTATTTGCCGCCACTCCCGGCCACGCTTTCACCGCCGCGGGTCAGGTAATAGGCACCGAGAATCGGGAACATCGTTACCAGCATCACTAGCATCGCCACCACGTTGGTCACCGGCACATCCCGCGGGCGGCTCAACTGGTTGAGCAGCCACAGCGGCAAGGTGCGCTCGTGGCCGGCGGTGAAGGTGGTGACGATGATTTCGTCGAACGACAATGCAAAGGCGAGCATGCCGCCGGCCAGCAGCGCCGAGCCCAGGTTGGGCATGATGATGTAGCGGAAGGTCTGCCAGCCGTCGGCGCCCAGGTCCATCGAGGCCTCGATCAGGCTGTGGGAGGTGCGGCGCAAGCGGGCAATGACGTTGTTGTAGACGATCACCACGCAGAAGGTCGCGTGGCCGACGATGATGGTGAACATCCCCGGCTCTATACCCAGCGTCTTGAACGTCGCCAGCAGTGCGATACCGGTGATGATCCCCGGCAGCGCAATCGGCAGGATCAACATCAGCGACACGCCTTGCTTGCCGAAGAACTCGCGGCGATACAGCGCCGCCGAGGCCAGTGTGCCGAGCACCATGGCGATCAGCGTGGCGATGGCGGCGATCTGCAGCGACAGCTTGATCGCCTCCAGTACGTCCGGCCGCGCGAACGCCACGCTGAACCACTTCAGGGTGAAGCCCTGGGGCGGAAAGCTGAACGCAGCTTCTTCGGTGTTGAAGGCATAAAGAAAGATGATCAGGATCGGGAAGTGCAGAAACACCAACCCGCCCCAGGCGGCGATCTTCAGGCCCAATGAGGATTTTTCAGAGTGCATCGAAGGCCCCCAGGCGTTTGACGATGGACAGGTAAACCGCGATCAGCACGATCGGCACCAGGGTGAACGCCGCCGCCATGGGCATGTTGCCGATGGCGCCTTGCTGCGCATAGACCATGCCGCCGACGAAGTAGCCGGGCGGGCCGACCAGTTGCGGCACGATGAAATCGCCCAGGGTCAGCGAGAAGGTGAAGATGGAACCTGCGGCAATCCCTGGCACCGACAGCGGCAATATCACCTGCATGAAGGTCTGGCGCGGTTTGGCGCCCAGGTCGGCAGAGGCTTGCAGCAAGGACGGCGGCAAACGCTCCAGGGACGCCTGGATCGGCAGGATCATGAACGGCAGCCAGATATAGACAAACACCATGAACCGTCCCAGATGCGAGGTGCTCAAGGTACTGCCGCCCACGCCGGGAACGCCCAGCACGAACTGCAACACAGGCTCCAGGCCCAGGTGCTGCACGAACCACTGCGCCACGCCGCCCTTGGCCAGCAGCAAGGTCCAGGCATAAGCCTTGACGATATAGCTGGCCCACATCGGCATCATCACCGCGATGTAGAAGAACGCCTTGGTCTTGCCCGTGGTGTAGCGCGCCATGTAGTAGGCAATGGGGAAGGCCACGATGGCACTGGCGATCGATACCACGATCGCCATGCTCAAGGTGCGCACAATGATGTCGAAGTTCGACGGCTGGAACAGCGCGGCGAAGTTGGCCAGGGTCAGGTCTGGCGTGACCGCCATGGTGAAGTCGTCGAAGGTATAGAAACCTTGCCACAGCAGGGTCAGCAACGAACCGAGGTAGATCGCGCCGAACCAGATCAGCGGCGGCACCAGCAGCATCGCCAGGTAGAGGTTGGGCTTGCGGTAGAGCAGGTTGGAAAACCTGCGCATCGGCGGGTGGGAAATAGCCAGGCTCATGTCACACCTCGCCTGCGCTGTCGGTCAGCGGGGTCATGGCTTCCCGCGCCCAACGGGCGGCGATGGACTGGCCGACCTGGTGGCCGCTGCTGATGTCCAGCCACTGGTTGTTGGCCTGGCTGATGTTCAGCGCCTGGCCGTTTTCCAGTTTCAGTTCATAGCGGGTGGCGCTGCCCTGGTACTGGATGTCGTGGAGCAGGCCGCTGATTTCCACTTCGCCGGCGCCCAGCGGGCCCTCGGCGAAGCGCACGTGTTCCGGGCGGATCGAGAAGGGTTGCGTGCTGCCGCTGAGGCGCTGCGCCAGCTCGCCGCGAATCACGTTGGAGGTGCCGACGAACTCGGCGACGAAGGCGGTGGCCGGTTTCATGTACAGGTTGCGCGGGGTGTCGACCTGCTCGATGCGACCTTTGTTGAAGACTGCGACGCGGTCGGACATCGACAGCGCTTCGGTCTGGTCGTGGGTCACGAAGATAAAGGTGATGCCCAGCTGGCGTTGCAGCTTTTTCAGTTCGCTCTGCATCTGCTCGCGCAGCTTGAGGTCGAGGGCGCCCAGGGGTTCATCCAGCAACAACACACGCGGGCGATTGACCAGGGCGCGGGCCAGGGCCACTCGTTGGCGTTGACCGCCGGAGAGCTGCACCGGCTTGCGCTCGCCGTAGCCGCCGAGGGCGACCATGGCCAGGGCTTCTTCGGCGCGGTTGAGGCGCTCGGTCTTGCCCACACCCTTGACCTTGAGGCCGTAGGCGACGTTGTCGCGCACATTCATATGGGGGAACAGCGCGTAATCCTGGAACACGGTGTTCACGTCGCGCTGGTAGGGCGGTAAGCCGGCGGCTTCCTCGCCGTGGATACGGATCGAGCCTGCGCTCGGCTGCTCGAACCCGGCGATCAGGCGCAGGCAGGTGGTCTTGCCCGAGCCGGAAGGCCCGAGCATGGAAAAGAACTCGCCGTCCTGGATATCGATGGAAACCCGGTCAACGGCCCTCACTTCGCCGAACTGACGGGAAACGTGGGTGAATTGGACTGCAAGTGTCATGGTGCGGTGCTCCGAAAAGGCACGGATCGTCGCAGCGGCCCGGCCTGGACTTCTGAAAAAACAAAACATCTGTGAATGCGGTCAATGTGGGAGGGGGCTTGCCCCCGATAGCAGTGGATCAGTTACAGATGTGCTGGCTGACACACTGCACTCGGGGGCAAGCCCCCTCCCACAGGAGACCGATGGTGTCTAGCGGCCACCCATGATCGCGATGTAATCCTGGGTCCAGCGGCTGTAGGGCACGAACTTGCCGCCTTCCGCCTGCGGGGTTTTCCAGAAGGCGATCTTGTCGAACTGGTCGAAGCCGTTGGTCTTGCAGCCTTCGGCGCCGAGCAGCTCGCTCTCCTTACAGGCTGCCGGCACGGCTGGCAGCGAACCGAACCAGGCGGCCACATCGCCCTGGACCTTCGGTTGCAGCGACCAGTCCATCCATTTGTAGGCACAGTTCGGGTGCTTGGCTTCGGCATGCAGCATGGTGGTGTCGGCCCAGCCGGTGGCGCCTTCCTTCGGAATGGTCGAGGCAATCGGCTGCTTCTCGTTCTGCAGGCCGTTGACCTGATACGGCCAGGCGCTGGAGGCCACCACGCCTTCGTTCTTGAAGTCACTCATTTGCACGGTGGTGTCGTGCCAGTAGCGGTGGATCAGCGGTTGCTGGGCGCGCAGCAATTCAAGCACGGCCTTGTACTGTGTTTCGGTGAGTTCGTACGGGTTCTGAATGCCCAGTTCCGGCTTGGCCGACTTGAGGTACAGCGCCGCGTCGGCGATGTAGATCGGGCCGTCATACGCCTGCACGCGGCCTTTGTTCGGCTTGCCGTCCGGCAGGTTCTGCGCGTCGAACAGCACATTCCAGCTGGTGGGCGCGGTCTTGAATACGTTGGTGTTGTACATCAACACGTTTGGCCCCCACTGGTACGGGGTGCCGTAGGTTTGCTGGCCAACCACGTACCACGGCGCGTCCTTCAGGCGGGGGTCGATGTTCTTCCAGTTGGGGATCAGTGCGGTATTGATTGGCTGCACCCGTTTGCCGACGATCAGCCGCAGCGACGCATCGCCCGACGCGGTCACCAGGTCATAGCCACCCTTGGCCATCAGGCTGACCATTTCGTCAGAGGTAGCGGCGGTTTTCACGTTGACCTTGCAGCCGGTTTCCTTCTCGAAACCGCTGACCCAGTCGTAGGCCTTGTCGCTTTCGCCGCGTTCGATATAGCCGGGCCAGGCGACGATATCCAGTTGGCCTTCACCGGCACCCACCGCTTTGAGCGGTTCGGCGGCCTGCAGGCTGGCGCTGGCCAGCAGCGCGGTAGTCAAAGCACTGAGCAGTGCGGTCTTGTGCGCAGACATGGGGGTTCCCTCTTCTTTAATTATGGTCGGGGCAGTTGTTTGAACCGGTAACGCAAGAGCTTAGTTGTTGTTTTAAAGATGCTGGCCGTGGCGCGCCATGATGTGCCGCACCACGCTGTAGTCCTGCAGCGAGTCGCTGGACAGATCCTTCCCATACCCCGAGCGCTTCAAGCCGCCATGGGGCATTTCGCTGACCAGCATGAAATGGCTGTTGATCCAGGTGCAGCCGTATTGCAGACGCGCCGCCACTTGCATGGCCTTGTCCAGGTTCTGGGTCCACACGGACGAGGCCAGGCCGTACTCGGAGTCGTTGGCCCAGTCCACCGCCTGTTCCAGTTCGTCGAAGCGCGTTACGGTGACCACCGGGCCGAACACTTCGCGCTGCACGATTTCATCGTTCTGTTTACAGCCGGCCAGCAGCGTCGGCTGGTAATAGAAGCCGGCACCGGAATGCACGGCGGCGCCGGTGACGCGTTCGATATGTGGCTGGCCGAGGGCGCGTTCGACAAAACTGGCCACGCGGTCGCGCTGGCGTGTGCTGATCAGCGGCCCCAGCTCATTGTCGGTGTCGCGCTTGCCGGCAAAGCGCAGGCTACTGACAGCGGCGCCGAGCTCGGCGACCAGTTTGTCGTGGATACCCGCCTGGGCGTAGATGCGGCATGCGGCGGTGCAGTCCTGGCCAGCGTTGTAGTAACCGTAGGCGCGCACACCCTCGACCACGGCTTGCAGGTCGGCGTCGTTGCATACGATCACCGGCGCCTTGCCGCCCAGTTCCAGGTGCGTGCGTTTCAGGGTCTTGGAGGCAGCCTGCAGAATCTTCTGTCCGGTGACGATATCGCCGGTCAGCGAAACCATGCGCACCTTGGCGTGGCTGACCAGATGGCTGCCGACACCTTCGCCGCCGCCACACAGAATGTTGATCACGCCACGCGGCAACAGGTCTTTGAGCACCGGGGCGAGGGCGAGGATCGACAGCGGCGTGTGTTCCGATGGCTTGAACACCAGCGTATTACCGGCCGCCAGGGCCGGAGCGATTTTCCACGCGGCCATCATCAGCGGGTAGTTCCATGGCGCAATCGAGGCCACTACGCCAATCGGATCGCGACGCACCATGCTGGTGTAGCCCGGCAGGTATTCACCGCTGAGTTGCCCGGTCTGGCAACGCACGGCCCCGGCGAAGAAGCGGAACACATCCACGGTGGCGCTCAAGTCATCCTGGCGTGCCAGGTGCAGCGGCTTGCCGCAGTTCAGGGACTCCAGGCGGGCCAGGTAATCGGCGTGTTTTTCGATGGCGTCGGCAATGCCCAGCAGGATGTTCGAACGTTGCTGCGGCGTGGTCCGCGACCAACCGGCCAAGGCACGGTGGGCGGCAAGGATCGCGGTCTCGACCTGCTCGGCGCTGGCTTCGGCGATTTGGGTGAGGATTTCACCGGTGGCCGGGTTGAGGATCGGCTCGGCAAAACCCTGGCCCGGGACCAGTTCGCCGTCGATCAGCAACGCAGTGAGCAGCGGGGTGGGCGCGCCGGACATTTTTCGTGATCTCTTTTCTTGTGCGGCCATGGGCGTTCTCTTACGAGGGCCTGACCTTTCTCTTAGGGGATAAGCAGAGACTAGAGGTCAGGCGCGAGGTCAACAAATACTAAATACTGAATACAGCATTCGATTAAATAGATGGCTTGCGCGGGTGCGGCTGTTCGCGGGCAACGGTCAGGAACGGGTCCACCAGCGCCGGGCGCGCCGTGCCACGGCGCCAGGCCAGGCCCACGTCGAGGGTCTGGCTGAGGTCGGCAATCGGCCGCGCTTCAATAATGTCGCCCTCCAGCGACCAGGGGCGGTAGGTCATGTCGGGTTGGATCGACACGCCCAGGCCTGCCGCCACCAGGCTTCGCACCGCTTCGGTGGAGGCGGTGCGCAGGGTCACGCGCGGTTGCAGGCCGGCGCTGGTCCACAGGCGTTGGGCGTTGTGGCCCATTTCATCGACGTTCAGCTGGATCAAGGGCTCGCGCGCCACGTCGGCCAGGTTGATGCTGTCGTGCTCCAGCAGCGGATGCTGTGCGGGCAGCCAAAGCCGGTGCGGGGAGTGGGTGAGCACTTCGGTCTGCAGGGCGTGGCGGTCTTCGAGGTTGGAGAGGATCAACACGCCCACGTCGATTTCGCCGCTGACCAGCAAATGCTCGATATACGGGCGTTCGTCCTCCATCACGCGGATTTCCACATTGGGGTAGGCGCGTTGGAAGCGAGTCAGCAAATCGGCCAGGTAATAACCGGCCACCAGGCTGGTCACGCCGATGATCAACTGCCCGGCGACCTGGTCGGTGCTCTGTTGCAGGCTGCGCTTGGCGTTGTCGACGGTGGCGAGGATCAGGTGCGCCTGGCGCAGGAACTGATGGCCCTGGTGGGTGAGGGTCATGCCCTTGGCGTGACGGTTGAACAGGTTGACGCCGATTTCCTGTTCCAGTTGCTGGATCGCCAGGGTCAGGGTCGACTGGGAAATAAACGCCGTCTGCGCGGCGGCGGAGATCGAACCAGTCTCGGCCACGGCAATAAAGTGCCGGATTTGACGCAAGGTCATCATGCTGGAATTACCAGTGGGGTGTTTTTATAGATTTGTTCGAGTGTATATCGATTTAAGTGAAGGGCGGTCGCGTTACATCTGGAAGCACTCTAGATCAGGGCTTTTTGGCACTTAGTTTTACGCTGGGGGCCTATTGGTCCTATGAACCCAAGTGTCTGGAGGCTGCGAATGAATACCCGTGGATTGCTCGATCAGTTGCTCAAGTCTGGCCAGGACATGCTGCAAAACAAGGCTGGCGGCCAGCGTAGGCAGGACGACAAAGGTGCTCTGGGCGGTCTGCTCGGCGGTGGCGGCCTGGGCAGCCTGCTCGGTGGTGCTGGCGGCGGCGCGCTGGCGGCGGGGGCCATGGGCCTGCTGCTGGGCAACAAGAAGGCGCGTAAATTCGGCGGCAAGGCGCTGACCTACGGCGGTCTGGCGGCGTTGGGCGTTATCGCCTACAAGGCCTACGGCAACTGGCAGGCCAATCAGGCCAGCGCGCCCCAGGGCGAGCCACAGACTATCGATCGCCTGCCACCGGCCCAGGTCGAGCAACACAGTCAGGGCATCCTCAAGGCGCTGGTTGCGGCGGCCAAAGCCGATGGCCATGTGGACGAGCGCGAGCGTGCGCTGATCGAAGGCGAATTCACCAGACTGGACAACGACCGCGAGCTGCAAAGCTGGCTGCACGCCGAACTCAACAAACCCCTGGACCCGGCCGATGTGGCGCGGGCTGCCGGCACTCCGGAAATGGCGGCCGAGATGTACATCGCCAGCGTGATGCTGGTGGACGAGGAGAACTTCATGGAGAAAGCCTACCTTGACGAGCTGGCCCGCCAACTGAAGCTCGAGCCCGGCTTGAAGCTGGAACTGGAAAAACAGGTGCGGCTGAACGCGTAAAGACGGGGCGTGCAGCGATCAAAATGTGCGAGGGGACTCGCCCCGGTAGCGGTGTTTCAGCCTATTTACAGTTGGTTGGCACATCGCCATCGGGGGCAAGTCCCCTCGCACATTTGCATTCTGTGGACGCTACAGCAAAACCCGTTGATAAATGAGGGCTTCTGCTCAGCTATACTCCCCTCCATTTGAATGGCCCTCCGAGGAATTACTGTGAAGAACTGGACCTTGCGCCAACGCATCCTGGCAAGTTTTGCGGTCATTATCGCCATCATGCTGTTAATGGTCGTGGTCTCTTATTCACGGTTGCTGAAGATCGAAACCAGTGAAGTCGCGGTGCGCGACGACGCGGTGCCCGGGGTCTACCTCAGCTCCATGATCCGTAGCGCGTGGGTCGACAGTTACCTGCAGACCCTGGAGTTGATCGGCCTGCGTGAAGACAAGGGGCTCACCGACACCGACAAAGCCGACTTCAAGTCCTATGAAGCGCGCATCCTGCAGCAGATGGCCAACTACCAGGCGACCATCAGTGGGGGCGAGGACCAGGCCGAGTTCGATAAATTCGAAATCCAGCACCAGGCCTACAACAAGGCGCTGGCTGCCGTCGTAGAGCGCCTGCAGAACAAGGACATAGCTGGCGCACGCAAACTGTTCGATACGCAGATGACGCCAAGCTGGGTCGCAGGCCGCATGAAGCTCAACGACATCATCACCGAGAACAAGAACGTCGCCGACCGTGCGACCAACGCGATTGATGATGCAGTATCCGCCGCGAAAATCAGCATGTTTGTATCGCTGGCCCTGGCAATCCTCGCTGCCGGCCTGTGCGGCCTGCTGCTGATGCGCGCGATCATGGCGCCGATGCAGCGCATCGTCGATATCCTCGAAACCATGCGCGACGGTGACCTGAGCAAACGCTTGAACCTGGAACGCAAGGACGAGTTCGGCGCGGTCGAAACCGGCTTCAACGACATGATGACCGAGCTCACGGCCCTGGTGTCCCAGGCCCAGCGCTCGTCGGTGCAGGTGACCACCTCGGTGACCGAGATTGCCGCCACCTCCAAGCAGCAACAGGCCACCGCCACCGAAACTGCCGCCACCACCACCGAGATCGGCGCTACCTCCCGCGAGATCGCGGCCACCTCCAAGGACCTGGTGCGCACCATGACCGAAGTGTCCACCGCCGCCGACCAGGCCTCGGTTGCCGCCGGTTCCGGCCAGCAAGGCCTGGCGCGCATGGAAGAAACCATGCACTCGGTGATGGGCGCCGCCGACCTGGTCAACGCCAAGCTGGCGATCCTCAATGAGAAGGCCGGCAACATCAACCAGGTGGTGGTGACCATCGTCAAGGTCGCCGACCAGACCAACCTGCTGTCGTTGAATGCCGCCATCGAAGCCGAGAAAGCCGGTGAATACGGGCGTGGTTTTGCCGTGGTTGCCACCGAAGTGCGGCGTCTGGCCGACCAGACTGCCGTGGCCACCTACGACATCGAGCAGATGGTGCGCGAGATCCAGTCGGCGGTGTCGGCGGGCGTGATGGGCATGGACAAGTTCTCCGAAGAAGTACGCCGCGGCATGTTCGAAGTGCAGCAAGTGGGCGAGCAACTGTCGCAGATCATCCACCAGGTACAGGCGCTGGCGCCGCGGGTTTTGATGGTCAATGAAGGCATGCAGGCCCAGGCCACCGGTGCCGAGCAGATCAACCACGCCCTGGTGCAACTGGGCGATGCCAGCAGCCAGACCGTCGAGTCCCTGCGCCAGGCCAGCTTTGCCATCGATGAGTTGAGCCAGGTGGCGGTCGGTCTGCGCAGCGGCGTGTCGCGTTTCAAAGTCTGATGAGCGACCTCGCGGCTAAACGCGGCGCCGTCCCGGCAGCGAAAAAGGCGTTGTTCCTGGTGTTCCACATCGGCAACGAACGTTATGCCCTCAAGGCCACGGAAGTGGCCGAGGTGCTGCCGCGCCTGCCATTGAAACCGATTGCCCATGCGCCGCTCTGGGTGGCGGGCATCTTTGCCCATCGCGGCGCGCTGGTGCCGGTGATCGACCTCAGCGCCCTGACTTTCGGCACCGCTGCCCAGGCGCGTACCAGCACGCGGCTGGTGCTGGTCAATTACCAGCCGGAGCCCTGGCGCGAGCCGCGTTGGCTGGGGTTGATCCTGGAACAGGCCACCGACACCCTGCGCTGCGACCCGGCCCAGTTCCAGCCCTATGGCCTGGACAACTGCCAGGCGCCGTACCTGGGACCGGTGCGCGAAGATGCGCAGGGCCTGATGCAGTGGATCGGCGTGAATGACCTGCTGACCGACGACGTGCGCGCCGTGCTGTTTTGCCCCGGGTTGAGCCTATGAGCCACGATCCGCGGTTCTTTGCCTTCCTGAAAGAACGCATCGGCCTGGACGTTGCCTCGGTCGGCGAAGCCATTATCGAGCGGGCGGTGCGCCAACGCACTCAGGCGGTCAACGCGCTGACCCCCGGTGAATACTGGCAGTACCTGCAAAGCTCCCAGGATGAACAGCAAGCGCTGATCGAAGCGGTAATCGTCCCGGAAACCTGGTTTTTCCGTTACCCCGAATCCTTTGCGACCCTGGCCCGCCTGGCCAAGGCGCGCCTGGCCGAAATCAAGCAGATGCGCGCACTGCGCATCCTCAGCCTGCCGTGCTCCACCGGTGAAGAACCTTATTCGATCGCCATGGCGTTGCTGGATGCCGGGCTGGCGCCGCATCAGTTCAAGGTGCAGGGCGTGGATGTCAGCCCGTTGTCGGTGGAGCGCGCACGGCGTGGGGTGTATGGCAAAAACTCCTTTCGCGGCGGCGATATCGCCTTCCGTGACCGCCATTTCACCGAGTACGGTGACGGTTATCACATTGCCGACCGCGTGCGCGAACAGGTGCGCCTGCAAGTCGGCAACCTGCTCGACCCGACACTGCTGGCCAATGAGGCGAGCTACGACTTCGTGTTTTGCCGCAACCTGCTGATCTACTTCGACCAGCCGACCCAGAAACAAGTGTTCGAGGTGCTCAAGGGCCTGACCCACGTGGACGGCGTGCTGTTTATCGGTCCGGCCGAGGGCAGCCTGCTGGGGCGCCACGGCATGCGTTCGATTGGTGTGCCGCAGTCCTTTGCGTTCAGTCGGCATGCCGAGCCGGTCAAGCCCGAGCCGGTATTTGTGCCGAGCGCCGCGCCCGTCCCGCAACGCAGTGCGGCACCGATCCCGAGCAAGCCACGGCCTTTCAGCAAGGCCAGCGCCCAGGTGGTGCCGATCAAGACGGTGCAAACCGATGCGGGCGACTTGCTCAGCCGCATCGCTACCCTGGCCAACGAAGGCAAAAGCGCCGAAGCCCGCGCTGCATGCGAACAGTATTTGAGTAACCATCCGCCGGCCGCCCAGGTGTTCTACTGGCTGGGGCTGCTCAGCGATGTGGCCGGCAGCGCCCTGGAAGCCCAGGGTTATTATCGAAAGGCCTTGTACCTGGAACCCCAGCACCCGCAGGCCTTGATGCACCTGGCGGCGTTGCTCGAGTCCCAGGGCGACAGTGCGGGGGCGCGCCGCTTGCAGGCGCGTGCCGCGCGGAGTGAGCGAGCTGACAGTGAGTCCAAACGATGAGTAACACCGACGCACTCGATACCGCAGGGCTGGACCTGACCCTGGCCGATACCCAGGCCATCGACGACTGCTGGAACCGCATCGGCATCCATGGCGACAAGTCCTGCCCGCTGCTGGCGGACCATATTCACTGCCGCAACTGCTCGGTGTACTCGGCAGCGGCCACACGTTTGCTGGACCGTTATGCCTTGCAGCAGGATGATCATCGTCCGGTTGCCGCTGCTGACGTCGGCGAAGACGTGGTCACCCGCTCCCTGCTGATGTTCCGCCTCGGTGAGGAATGGCTGGGCATTGCCACCCGCTGCCTGGTGGAAGTTGCGCCGCTGCAACCGATTCATTCGCTGCCCCACCAGCGTTCCCGCGCCTTGCTCGGCGTGGCCAATGTCCGTGGTGCGCTGGTGGCGTGCCTGTCGCTGGTGGAACTGCTGGGCCTGGATGCCACCGGCAACGGCGCCAGCGGTGGGCGCATCATGCCGCGCATGTTGATCATCGCCGCGCAGGATGGTCCGGTGGTGGTGCCGGTGGATGAAGTCGACGGCATCCATGCCATCGATGAGCGCACCTTGAAGGCCGCCTCGGCCTCGGGCGCCCAGGCCAGTGCGCGCTTCACCCAAGGCGTGTTGCAGTGGAAAGGCCGCAGCCTGCGTTGGCTGGACGAGGCGCAATTGTTGTCTGCCGTGACCCGGAGCCTCACATGACCCCCGACCAGATGCGCGATGCCTCGCTGCTGGAACTGTTCAGCCTGGAAGCCGATGCGCAGACTCAGGTATTGAGCGCGGGCCTGCTGGCCCTGGAACGCAACCCGACCCAGGCCGATCAGCTTGAAGCATGCATGCGCGCGGCGCACTCGCTCAAAGGCGCCGCGCGGATCGTTGGGGTGGACGCCGGAGTCAGCGTGTCCCACGTCATGGAGGATTGCCTGGTCAGTGCCCAGGAAGGTCGCCTGTACCTGCAACCCGAACATATCGATGCGCTGCTGCAAGGCACCGACCTGCTGATGCGCATCGCCACGCCGGGCAATGATGTGGGGCCGGCGGACATCGACGCCTATGTGGCGTTGATGGAGCGCTTGCTGGACCCGTCCCAGGCGCCTGTGCCAGAGCCAGCGCCCATCGTCGAAACACTGCTGCCGGAGCCCGAACCCGAACCGGAGCCCGCGCCGCCGGTGGTCGCCGAGCCGCCACGCCAGAACAAACGCATGACCGAAGGCGGCGAACGCGTGCTGCGGGTGACCGCCGAGCGTTTGAACAGCCTGCTCGACCTGTCGAGTAAATCCCTGGTGGAGACCCAGCGGCTCAAGCCGTATCTGGCCAGCCTGCAGCGTCTCAAGCGCCTTCAGAGCCAGAGCGTGCGAGCGCTGGATACGCTGGACGGGCAACTCAAGACTCAACAACTGCCGCTCGAAGCCCAGGAAGCCCTGGCCGACACCCGCCGCCTGCTCAGCGAAGCCCAGGCCCTGCTGGCGGAAAAAACCGCTGAACTGGACGAGTTTGGCTGGCAAGCCGGCCAGCGCGCCCAAGTGCTGTATGACACCGCGCTGGCCTGTCGCATGCGCCCGTTTGCCGATGTGCTGGCCGGGCAAGTGCGCATGGTGCGCGACCTCGGTCGCAGCCTGGGCAAACAGGTACGCCTGGAGATCGAAGGCGAAAAGACCCAGGTCGACCGCGACGTGCTGGAAAAGCTCGAAGCGCCACTCACTCATTTATTGCGCAATGCCGTCGACCACGGCATCGAAATGCCTGAGCAACGTCTGCTGGCGGGCAAGCCGGCGGAAGGTTTGATCCGCCTGCGCGCCTCCCATCAGGCCGGGTTGCTGGTGCTGGAATTGAGCGATGACGGTAATGGCGTCGACCTGGAGCGCCTGCGCGGCACCATCGTCGACCGGCACCTGTCACCGGTGGAAACCGCCCTGCGCCTGAGCGAAGAAGAACTGCTGACGTTCCTGTTCCTGCCGGGGTTCAGCCTGCGCGACAAGGTCACCGAAGTGTCCGGGCGCGGGGTCGGCCTGGATGCGGTGCAGCATATGGTCCGCCAACTGCGTGGCGCGGTGGTGCTGGAACAGACGGCGGGGCAGGGCAGTCGTTTCCACCTGGAGGTGCCGCTGACCTTGTCGGTGGTGCGCAGCCTGGTGGTGGAGGTCGGCGAAGAAGCCTACGCGTTCCCGCTGGCCCATATCGAACGCATGTGCGACCTGGCGCCCGACGACATCGTGCAACTGGAGGGCCGCCAGCATTTCTGGCACGAGGGCCGGCATGTCGGGCTGGTCGCCGCCAGCCAGTTGTTGCAGCGCCCGGCGGGGCAGAGTCAGTCGGACACCTTGAAAGTGGTGGTGATCCGCGAGCGTGATGCGGTGTATGGGATTGCCGTGGAGCGCTTTGTCGGCGAGCGTACGCTGGTGGTGTTGCCGCTGGATGATCGCCTGGGCAAGGTCCAGGATATTTCCGCCGGTGCCTTGCTGGACGACGGCTCGGTGGTGTTGATCGTCGACGTCGAAGACATGCTGCGCTCGGTGGACAAACTGCTCAACACCGGCCGCTTGGAGCGCATTGCCCGGCGCAGCCAGCAAACCACCGAGGCACCGCGCAAGCGGGTGCTGGTAGTGGACGACTCGCTGACAGTGCGCGAACTGCAACGCAAATTGCTGCTTAATCGTGGTTATGAAGTGGCCGTGGCGGTCGATGGGATGGACGGCTGGAACGCCTTGCGTTCCGAAGACTTTGACCTGTTGATCACTGATATTGATATGCCTCGTATGGACGGTATTGAATTGGTCACACTCTTGCGCCGTGACAGTCGCCTGCAATCGTTGCCGGTGATGGTGGTGTCCTACAAAGACCGTGAAGAAGACCGACGTCGTGGACTGGACGCCGGCGCCGACTATTATTTAGCCAAAGCCAGTTTCCACGATGACGCCCTGCTGGACGCCGTGGTGGAGCTGATCGGAGGCGCACGGGCATGAGGATTGCGATCGTCAATGACATGCCCCTGGCGGTAGAGGCCTTGCGCCGCGCCTTGAGTTTCGAGCCCGCGCACGAAGTGGTGTGGGTGGCCAGCAACGGCCTGGAAGCGGTGCAGCGCTGCGTCGAGCTGACCCCGGACCTGATCCTGATGGACCTGATCATGCCGGTGATGGATGGCGTGGAGGCTACCCGCCAGATCATGGCCGAGACCCCGTGCGCCATCGTCATCGTGACCGTCGACCGCCAGGCCAACGTCAGCCGGGTGTTCGAAGCCATGGGCCATGGCGCCCTGGACGTGGTGGACACGCCGACCCTGGGCGTGGGCAATCCCAAGGATGCGGCGGCGCCGCTGCTGCGCAAGATCCTCAATATCGGCTGGCTGATCGGCCAGCGCGGCAGCCGTGTACGCGCCGAAACCGTCACGCCGCGGACTACCGGCAAACGCCAGAGCCTGGTGGCCATCGGGTCTTCGGCAGGTGGCCCGGCTGCCCTGGAAATCCTGCTCAAGGGCTTGCCCCGGGACTTTCCCGCCGCCATCGTACTGGTGCAGCATGTGGACCAGGTGTTCGCCGCCGGCATGGCCGAGTGGCTGAGCAGCGCCTCCGGCCTGCCGGTACGCCTGGCCCGCGAGGGCGAGCCACCGCAAAGCGGGGTGGTGCTGCTGGCCGGTACCAACCACCACATTCGTTTATTGAAGAATGGCACGCTAGCCTATACCGCAGAGCCGGTGAACGAGATTTACCGGCCGTCGATCGACGTGTTTTTCGAAAGCGTGGCCAGCCACTGGAATGGCGATGCCGTCGGCGTGTTGCTGACCGGCATGGGGCGCGACGGGGCCCAGGGCCTAAAATTGCTGCGTGAACAAGGTTATTTGACCATCGCCCAGGATCAGCAAAGCTCGGCGGTGTACGGCATGCCCAAAGCGGCGGCGGCGATTGATGCTGCTGTTGAAATTCGCCCACTGGATAGAATTGCGCCCCGATTGCTGGAGGTCTTTGCCAAATGAACAAGGCCTCTTGCGGTGCTGGCTTGCAGGCAGTAATTCAGGTGACTGCACATGAATGATTTACAGATCGACGACATCAAGACCGACGAAAACGCCGCCATGGTGTTGCTGGTCGACGACCAGGCCATGATCGGCGAAGCCGTGCGGCGTGGCCTGGCCCATGAAGAAAATATCGACTTCCACTTCTGCGCCGATCCGCACCAGGCGATTGCCCAGGCGATCCGCATCAAGCCGACCGTTATCCTGCAAGACCTGGTAATGCCCGGCCTCGATGGCCTGACCCTGGTGCGCGAATACCGCAACCATCCGGCCACGCAGAACATCCCGATCATCGTGCTTTCCACCAAGGAAGACCCGCTGATCAAGAGCGCGGCGTTTTCGGCCGGGGCCAATGATTACCTGGTCAAGTTGCCGGATAACATCGAATTGGTGGCGCGCATTCGCTATCACTCGCGCTCCTATATGACCCTGTTGCAGCGGGATGCGGCGTACCGTGCGTTGCGGGTCAGCCAGCAACAACTGCTGGACACCAACCTGGTGCTGCAACGGCTGATGAACTCCGATGGCCTCACCGGGCTGTCCAACCGTCGCCATTTCGACGAGTACCTGGAACTGGAATGGCGGCGTGCCATGCGTGACCAGACTCAGTTGTCGTTGTTGATGATTGATGTGGATTTCTTCAAGACTTATAACGACAGCTTCGGGCATGTCGAGGGTGACGAGGCTTTGCGCAAGGTGGCGGCGACCATCCGAGAGGCCAGCAGTCGGCCTTCGGATTTGCCGGCGCGCTATGGCGGTGAGGAGTTTGCCCTGGTGCTGCCGAATACCTCGCCGGGCGGGGCGCGGTTGGTGGCCGAGAAGCTGCGGATGGCGGTGGCTGCGCTGAAAATTCCGCACATTGCGCCGACCGAGGGTTCCAGCCTGACCATCAGCATTGGTTTGTCCACGATGACGCCGCAGCAGGGCACGGATTGTCGGCAGGTGATTGTGGCGGCGGACAAGGGGTTGTATACGGCCAAGCATAATGGGCGCAATCAGGTCGGTATCGAGTGACCTGAAGTCTTACCCCATTCAATGTGGGAGGGGGCAAGCCCCCTCCCACATTGGGATCTTGATGGGTCTTGGGTTGTGTACAAATCCTGCCTTTTCGCCCAGCGGACTGCCGTTCCCCCCCATTTGCCGTTATACTCGCCGGCTTTCAAAAGTTCGCCAACGAGTGCTGCCCGCCATGGAAATCAACCCGATCCTTAACACCATCAAGGACCTGTCCGAGCGCTCCGAAACTATTCGGGGGTATCTTTGACTACGATCAAAAGCATGAGCGTCTGACCGAAGTCAATCGCGAGCTTGAAGATCCTGCTGTCTGGAACAAACCTGAATACGCCCAGGAACTGGGGCGCGAGCGCGCTGCGCTGGCGCAGATCGTCGATACACTTGACGAGCTGAACACCGGTCTGGCCGATTGCCGTGACCTGCTGGACATGGCCGTCGAAGAAAACGACGAAGGCGCAGTGGGCGATGTCGTCGCCGAGCTGGCCCGTCTCGAGGAAAACCTCGCCAAACTCGAATTCCGCCGCATGTTCAGCCATGAAATGGACCCGAACAACGCCTACCTGGACATCCAGGCCGGTTCCGGCGGCACCGAGGCCCAGGACTGGGCCAACATCCTGTTGCGCATGTACCTGCGCTGGGCGGACAAGCGCGGTTTCGAAGCGACCATCATGGAGCTGTCCGCCGGTGAAGTTGCCGGAATCAAGGGCGCGACCGTGCACATCAAGGGTGAGTACGCCTTTGGCTGGCTGCGTACCGAAATCGGCGTGCACCGCCTGGTGCGCAAGAGCCCGTTCGACTCCGGCAACCGTCGCCACACCTCGTTCTGCGCGGTGTTCGTCTCGCCGGAGATCGACGACAAGGTCGAGATCGAGATCAACCCGGCCGACCTGCGCATCGACACCTACCGCTCCTCCGGTGCCGGTGGCCAGCACGTAAACACCACCGACTCGGCCGTACGTATCACCCACGTACCGACCAACACCGTGGTCAGCTGCCAGAACGAACGTTCCCAGCACGCCAACAAGGACACTGCCATGAAAATGCTGCGGGCCAAGTTGTACGAGCAGGAAATGCAGAAACGCAACGCCGCATCCCAGGCGCTGGAAGACACCAAGTCGGACATCGGCTGGGGTCACCAGATCCGCTCTTATGTGCTGGATGCGTCGCGGATCAAGGATCTGCGCACTAACATCGAACGCAGCGACTGTGACAAGGTGCTCGACGGCGATATCGACGAATACCTGGAAGCCAGCCTGAAATCCGGCCTCTAAAGAACCTTGTAGGAGCGGGCTTGCCCGCGATCCCCAGCCGAAGGCTGGGGAAAACGTATCTGTGATGGAATTTCAAAAGACATGAGCGACCAACAACTCGACCCGCAAGCCCTGCAACAGGAAGAAAACTCCCTGATCGCCCTGCGCAAGGAAAAGCTTGCTGCCGAGCGCGCCAAGGGCAATGCCTTCCCCAACGACTTCCGCCGCGAAAACTACTGCGATGCCTTGCAGAAACAGTACGCGGACAAGACCAAGGAAGAACTGGCAGAGGCTGCGATCCCGGTCAAGGTGGCAGGTCGCATCATGCTCAACCGTGGCTCGTTCATGGTGATCCAGGACATGACCGGGCGTATCCAGGTCTACGTCAACCGCAAGACCTTGTCGGAAGAAACCCTGGCCTCGGTGAAAACCTGGGACATGGGCGACATTATCGCCGCCGAAGGCACCCTGGCCCGTTCCGGCAAGGGCGACCTGTACGTGGAAATGACCAACGTGCGCCTGCTGACCAAGTCGCTGCGCCCGCTGCCGGACAAGCACCACGGCCTGACCGACACCGAACAGCGCTACCGCCAGCGTTACGTTGACCTGATCGTCAACGAAGAAGTACGCCAGACCTTCCGCGTGCGTTCGCAAGTGATCGCGCACATCCGCAGCTTCCTGATGAAGCGCGACTTCCTGGAAGTCGAAACGCCGATGCTGCAGACCATTCCTGGCGGCGCCGCAGCCAAGCCGTTCGAAACCCACCACAATGCCCTGGACATGGAAATGTTCCTGCGTATCGCGCCGGAGCTGTACCTCAAGCGCCTGGTGGTTGGCGGCTTCGAAAAAGTCTTCGAGATCAACCGCAACTTCCGTAACGAAGGCGTTTCGACCCGTCACAACCCAGAATTCACCATGTTGGAGTTCTACCAGGCCTACGCCGACTACGAAGACAACATGGACCTGACCGAAGAACTGTTCCGCGAACTGGCGCAGCTGGTCCTGGGCAGCACCGACGTGCCGTACGGCGACAAGGTGTTCCACTTCGGCGAGCCGTTCGTGCGCCTGTCGGTGTTCGACTCGATCCTCAAGTACAACCCTGAACTGACCGCCGACGACCTGAACGACATCGACAAGGCCCGCGCCATCGCCAAGAAAGCCGGCGCCAAGGTGCTGGGCTTCGAAGGCCTGGGCAAATTGCAGGTGATGATTTTCGAAGAGTTGGTGGAGCACAAGCTGGAACAGCCGCACTTCATTACCCAGTACCCGTTCGAAGTGTCGCCGCTGGCCCGTCGCAACGACGACAACCCGAACGTCACTGACCGTTTCGAGCTGTTCATCGGCGGCCGTGAGATCGCCAATGCCTACTCCGAGTTGAACGACGCGGAAGACCAGGCCGAGCGCTTCATGGCCCAGGTGGCCGACAAGGACGCCGGCGATGACGAAGCCATGCATTACGATGCCGACTTCGTCCGCGCCCTGGAATACGGCATGCCGCCGACCGCCGGTGAAGGGATCGGCATCGACCGCCTGGTGATGCTGCTGACCAACTCGCCGTCGATCCGCGACGTGATCTTGTTCCCGCACATGCGGCCACAAGCGTAACCGTAGCGAAATCCGAAGCCGCCTTTTATAAGGCGGCTTTTTTATGTGGCGTTAATAAGCGTCAAGCAAACAGCGCCAGGTTTTGATCTATTCAAGGATGTGTGTCGTGAACCGCGTAACCGCTCAAGAAGGCGCCGCCGGCATTGCCGCTGCCGTGGCTGAAAGCGTCCAGTACCAGGGCCGCAAGGCCAGTCGTCGGGGCAGCGAGCAACGCAGGCAAGACATTCTCGATGCGGCCATGCGCATCGTGGTCCGTGACGGCGTACGGGCCGTGCGCCATCGAGCGGTGGCGGCGGAGGCGGGCGTGCCCCTGTCCGCCACCACCTATTACTTCAAGGATATCGATGACCTGCTCACCGATACCTTCGCCCAATACGTCGAGCGCAGCGCCGCATTCATGGGCAAGCTGTGGGTGCGTAACGAAGGCCTGCTGCGCGAAATGGTCGCCTATGGCGATGGCAGCCCCGAATCGCGTTCACAACTGGCCGATGACATTGCACGGCTGACCGCTGATTACGTCCTGCGCCAATTGACCAACCGCCGTGAATACCTGATGGCCGAGCAGGCGTTTCGCCAGGAAGCCCTGCTCAACCCGCGCCTGGCGGAGTTGGTGCGTTCCCACCAGCAGATTCTGTTGCAGGGCACCGGGCAGTTCTTCCAGGTGTTGGGCTCGCGCGAGCCGCAACAGGATGCCAAAGTGTTGACGGCGATAATCAGTCGGATGGAATATCAGGGCCTGCTGGGCAGCGCAGAGCCTCTGACCGGTGAAGAGATGCTTGAGATCCTCAAGCGCTATATGCATTTGGTGTTGGCTTCGGTCTGACACCGGGGGATGTCCAATGAAAGCCTGGCGCGTGGTTGCAATCGCCTTGTCGTTCCTGCTGCTCAGCGGTTGCCTGGTGACCTTCAAGGACCCGCTGCCAGCCCATGAGGCCGCGCCGCCGGCCCTGCTCGGCCAGTGGTCGAGCAAAAATGCCTGGGGCGAGCCGCTCAACCTGCATATCAGTGCCGTTGGTGAACACCGCTATAAAGCCGTGAGCTACCCTACAGCCAAGCCCGGCCAGCGTGACGAATACCTGTTTACCGTTTCGCGCCATGGCAGCCGCTGGTATTTGTCGGCGCCGCTGCCGGCCAAGCTGGGTGGGCATTTCATCCTGGCGGGGTTTGAGATCAACGAAAAGCACGAATTGGTGGTCTACAACCTCGACCTTGAGCAGATCCACCAAGCCATAGGCCAGCAGGCGTTGCACGGCAGCACCGTGGACACGGTCGAGGGCGCCGGGGTGCTGGTCGACAGCCCCTTGGACCAGGTGTTTGCCTACCTGGATGACCCGGCCAATGCCGATGTATTCGTGGAAGCCGTGCGCTACCAGCGCGCGGGCAAATAACGTTTAAAGAGGAAGCACCGGGTGGACGATTACCAGCAGACGATACGCACCTTGTCTGATCGCATTGTGCTGGCGCAAACACCGATTCGCGTCCTCGACGCCGTGAAGTGGGACGAAAACATTCGCCAGGGATTCCTCAAGGCCAAGGGCAAGGAAATGCCGGCGGTGAGCCGCGACTACTACCTCAATCGGCCACTGTCGTTCGACTCCAGTGCGGTGAAGCTGGAGTTCCAGAACATCGAGCGCGACATCACCCGCCGCCTCGGCCAATTCAGCCCGGTGGGGCAGATCATGCGCCGCATGTGCAAGGAATACCGCATGGTGGTGCGCATGCTCGAAGCGCGTGGTACCGAGGATTTCGGCCTGATTTCCCAGGAACTGTATGGCGCTGCCTCCGATGCGTTTCACGCCGGCGACCCGACCCTGGCTGACTTGGGCCTGATGCTTTCCGATTACCTTAACAATATCGATGGCCGTGGTGACCTGAAGGATGAGGCCAAGACGCTCACCGCCAAGGACGCCGTCGCCTTGTTGCAAACCCGCCTGAACAAGGTGTTCGGTGAGGCCGAAGAGACCATCCGCGTGTTCGAGTCCGACGGTATTGTCGCTGACGCCGCAGCGGGCGCCGACTACATCAAGATCCGCGCCGACGCGATGTTCAACGACCGCGACGTGCGCGCCCTGGAGGTGCATGAAGGCCTGGTGCATGTCGGCACTACCCTCAATGGCCAGAACCAGCCGATCTGCACCTTCCTGTCCAAGGGCCCGCCCTCGTCCACCGTGACCCAGGAAGGTTTGGCGATTTTGATGGAGATCATCACCTTCGCCTCCTACCCGAGCCGCCTGCGCAAGTTGACCAACCGCACCCGCGCCATCCATATGGTGGAAGAGGGCGCCGACTTCCTGCAGGTGTTCGAGTTCTTCCGTGAGCAAGGCTTTGAGATGGCTGAAAGCTACGGCAACGCCAGTCGTGTTTTCCGTGGTTCGGTGCCGACCGGTCTGCCGTTCACCAAGGACCTGTCCTACCTCAAGGGCTTTATCATGGTCTACAACTACATCCAGCTGGCCGTGCGCAAAGGCAAGCTGGAACAAGTACCGCTGCTGTTCTGCGGCAAGACCACCCTGGAAGACATGCGTACTCTGCGCCAACTGGTCGACGAAGGCCTGGTGGTGCCACCCAAGTACCTGCCCGAGCAGTTCCGCGACATGAACGCGCTGGCGGCGTGGATGTGCTTCTCCAACTTCCTCAACCACCTGAGCCTGGATCGGATCGAGGCGGATTACTCCAATATCCTTTAAACCGTGCTATTCGCGAGGCTTCAACGGATGAGAATCCTCGGCATTCTGTGCCTGCTACTCACATTGAACGGCTGCAGTTCCCTGCTGTTCTACCCCGAGCCCGGCCTGCCGTTCACGCCGGAAAAAGCTCACCTTCAATACCGTGACGTCACCCTCACCACTGCCGACGGCATAAAGCTCCACGCCTGGTGGCTACCGGCCAACCCCGGAGTGCCGCTCAAGGGAACGGTGCTGCACCTGCATGGCAACGGCGGCAATCTGGCCTGGCATCTGGGCGGCAGTTGGTGGTTGCCCGAGCAGGGCTACCAAGTGCTGTTGGTGGACTATCGCGGTTATGGCTTGTCGGAGGGGAAGCCATCATTACCGGCGATCTACCAGGATGTGGACGCGGCGTTCCAATGGATCGACAAGGCTCCCGAAACCCAAGGTCAGCCGTTGATAGTACTGGGCCAGAGCCTGGGTGGCGCATTGGCGGTGCATTACCTGGCCGCCCACCCGGAGCGCCAACCCCGGCTCAAGGCGCTGGTGCTGGACGGCGTGCCCGCCAGTTATCGTGACGTAGGACAATTCGCCCTGAGTACCTCCTGGTTAACATGGCCGTTTCAGGTGCCGTTGTCCTGGCTGGTCCCGGACGCCGACAGTGCCATTTACGCCATGCCCCGGCTGACAGGAGTACCCAAACTGCTGTTCCACAGCCTGGATGACCCGATCGTGCCGGTAGCCAACGGGATCCGCCTGTACCAGGCCGCACCGCCACCCAGGGTGTTGCAGTTGACCCGCGGCGGGCATGTGCAGACCTTTGCCGACAAGACCTGGCAAACCGTGATGCTGCGTTACCTGGATGACCCTCAGCACTTCAACGGCCTGCGTCGCCTGGGCGAAATCCCGAATTACCCGATTCCTAAAGTTGACTCATCAGAGAGCCCGCAATGAGCGAAGAACGCAATATGATCCCGCTGATCCTCACCGGTATCGGCACCATCATCGGTACTGTCGGTTGCCTGTGGTATTACGGCTACCTGCACTTCGCCAAGCCGGAAGATGCGTTGTTGCTCAGCGACTTCACCATGCTCAAGACCGTGCCCGGCGAGGACTACAAGATCTCCCTGGCGCCAGCCGCTCAGGTGGCGCAATGCGTGGATGGTGTACTGGTGATGTTCGACACTGAGCAGAAAGGCCTGAGCGGTGTGTTGGTGAATAACAAGAAACAGGCTGTGCGCTGCCTGGGGCAGGAAACACCACAACTCCAGCAGTAAGCCGGACGCATCGCACCTGGAATATCTGGAACCGTTTTGCGTAACAGACCACTCAAGGGCTTGTCAGCGTTCATGGTGAGATTTGCGAACCGCCAGCCAGGGGAGTGTCATGGTTATGTTGGGTGAGATAAGCGCGATAGACAGGATGTTGAAGATGTCCAGGACGCAGGAGCTCGTTGAAGCGCTCCGTGAAGCCGTCGACGATATCGCGAAAAAGGAGCAGGGGGAGCGGTCCCAGGAGAAACCTGGCTATGCAGGCTTCGAAAGCGACAAGCGTCCGATCAAATTCTAAGTGTGAAAAACCCACCGTTCCTGGTGGGTTTTTTATTTTCATTCCATCATTTATTACCAGCGTATACCGTCGGGAACTGATAGCTGTCAGCGACCACTGCTATATCGGTCAGGAGATCAAACCCGGACTCATGGGAAATTAAATTTGGAGTGAAATAATGAGATTGGACTCGTTGATGAGTACGGTTTTGATGAATACCCTCGCGACTATTCACACGACATGGAATGTTTTTACAGGGCAGGGTAGAGGTGGCAGGTGGAGCGGCAACACACTTCATTACTCCCGCTCTCAACCGAGCCAGCAACCAAGGTTTTCCGGCGCCCAACCGCCGGCGTTGCAACAACCGTCTACGGTCAACCATATCAACTATGTGTTCAACACGAATTATGTGAGTGTCGGGGATGTTAAGTCATCCCAGGTCGGCGTGCACGTCAATAGCGGCAACGGCAGTATGAATAACGGCAATTTCGGGAACTATGGAAATAACGGCAACAGCGGAAGTGGCAGCCGTTATGCCAATCACGGTAGCAACGGCAATCTTCGAAATTCCGCAAGCGCCAGGTTCTCCCAGCCTGGCCTGGCCTAGCGCATTCGCGCCTGAGGCGTCAAAGTTCAGAGCGTATTAATACAGTGTGGCTTGTTATGGCCTGGTTTATAAATTATTCAGTTTGGAGAGGGTATCAATATGACTCAGCGATTAGGCTCGCGATATGACCACTACACTCAATCTTATCCGCGTTATTCTGATGAGCACACTTGGAAGACGGTGGGAGGGCAACGGGTATGGGGTCGTGCACAAGGTGGCCGTGATAACGGTAACTACGGTAACTACGGCAATAACGGAAATCGCGGCGCACACAGTCACTATGCAAATCACGGGCAGAACGGCAATGAAATGATCGGCCGGTGGAGGGACTCGCTCGGTGACTACGCGGGTTTCGGCAACTACGGAAACTATGGGAATAATGGCAACTTCGGCGGGTTCAGCAGTTACATCAACTCTGGTCAGAACGGCAATCGCCGTGTGGGTATCAACTACTAAAATCTCAGTGCCTTTCAAATACACAAGAAATTAAAAAGCCCCGTCTATATAGACGGGGCTTTTAGGGCATCCAGCATCAGTTGGCGACGGAAGACCGTGGCTTGACCGGCTGGTTGTCGTTGGAGATGGTTACTTCAACGCGGCGGTTCATGGCACGACCGGAAACGCTGCCGTTATCGGCAACCGGGTATTCTTTGCCATAACCCTGGGTCACGATGCGCGAGATATCCACGCCCTGTTGCGCCAGTGCGCGTTGTACGGAGGCCGCACGACGCTCCGACAGGCTCTGGTTGTACGCATCGGAACCGGTGCTGTCGGTGTAGCCTTCGACGATCACTTTACGGTCCGGGTTATCGCGCAGGAACTGCGCCAGCTTGGTGATGTTCACCAGGCCGCTGGATTTCAGGTCGGACTTGTTGGTGGCGAACAGCACGTCACCGAAGGTCACCAGGGTGCCACGATCGGTCTGCTTGGCGTTCAAGCTGTCTTGCAGTTGCTTGATCTGCGCGTCACGGGCTTCCAGCAGGGCGCGGGCGCGTTCGTCACCGGCATTTTTCAGCTTGGCTTCGGATTCGCGCAGCACGATGGTGTCTTTGGCCACTTCAACGCGCTGGTTGGTCAGGTAGGCGAGTTGGTCAACTTTCTTCTCGTCTTCCTTGTCGCGGTAGGCCTTGTCTGCCTTGTCCAGCCATTCGCTGGCGTCTTTGGTCTCCAGCGCCGCGAGCTTGGTGGCCTGCGGGTTGGTCTGCAGGGAAGAGAAGTTGGTCCGTGCGTTTTCCAGGTTCGCGTTAGGCGGGGTGGAGCAGGCCGCCAGGGCAACGCTCATCGCCAGCAGGGCAGGGATCATCAATTGTTTACGCATAGTCGTGTCGTCCTTTCAATTCGATATCAAGTGCGAAGCAGTCAAGGGGCGTCTTACTTCGGCTGGATAGCAGCCGGACGCATGCCTTCCCTACGCAGTTCGTCAACAGCCTTCTGGGAATCCTTCACAGCCTGTTGAGCCTTGGCAGCCTGGGCCTTGCGCTCTGCGACGCGAGCGTCCCACTCGGCTTGTTCAGCCAACTGGCGAGCTTTGTCGTAGTTCTTGTCGTGCATGGCGATTTCAGCTTCTTTGAGCTTGTCCTGAGCCGACTTCATTTCCACAGCCGCAAACTCAGTGCCGCCAGCGCTGACTGCGCTGTTGACTGCGGACTGGGTCACCGCGTACTGCTCGGTCGGAGGGTTGCCGGCGCAGCCCGCCAGAACGAAGCTGGTGCCGATTGCCAGCGCGGCCAATTTGAGCCCGCGCAGGTGGTTAAACGAGGATTTGGCAGTGCTGGTCTTCATCGTCTTCAACTCCATTGGATAACTCCTGAAAAACATCAAAATCCATGTCACTGGTACTCGGCCGGGGCTTCAGGGTGATGTACAAAAAGCCCTTTAAAACGGCCGTTCCAAGTGATGGCTTACTGGCTGTGACCGGAGGCTTTTTTCAAAAGTTCAGAGAAGATGGCGATTTGCCTAAAAAAATATCTGACTGTTCGGTCAGCGAAAAAACTTGGAACTTCTGCGTTGCGCAGCGGTACGTCGGACCCATAAAGAGTCCGGCGTACAAGGGGTTTCAGTGGTTCGGTTTGTCGCTGCTTGCTGACAAGTCATGCAGATAGCGACGCGACAGTGTCAGAAAGCGCGGAGTAGGGCCGACATCTTCGTACAGCGGGTCGCCCTCTTCATCAGTCGCGATCACCTGCTGCCCCTTGATATACGGAAAGCTGGCTTCCAGCTCTTCCAGTGCGGCGCCGATCAGTTCGCCGAGCAGTTCTTCGGTGCTGCGCTTGGGGTACATCTCGGCGATCGCTGCCAGGCGTGCCGCAGCTTCCACATCCAGATGGATGGCGTACTCGGTCTTGGTCAGGCGACCCTTGGCGTTCTCTTCCCAATGCTGGGCCAGTTCTCGGATTTTCATGGCAACCTCAGTAAAGCCTGCGATAGCAGGCGGTGATGAGTGACCCGCCGCTCGCGCGGATAAACGCGGCGACTTAGTGTTGAGACTAGCTGCAACTCGCAAGGTTTAAAGTCTTGTCATAAATGAGCGCTGGCGGCACTCTGGCAAACCTGCGCGTCCCGGATTTCTGGCTGGAGATTGGCTGATGAGTGATATCGATGCACGCTTGCGTGAGGATGTTCACCTGCTGGGTGAACTGTTGGGCAACACCATTCGAGAGCAATACGGCGATGATTTCCTCGACAAGATCGAGCAGATCCGCAAGGGCGCCAAGGCCGACCGCCGTGGCGCAGGCGATGAACTGAGCACCAGCCTCAACCAGTTGCAGGAAGATGAGCTGCTACCGGTCGCCCGTGCCTTCAACCAGTTCCTCAACCTGGCCAACATTGCCGAGCAGTATCAGCTGATTCATCGACGCGATGAGTCGCAACCGGCACCCTTCGAATCCCGCGTATTGCCTGAGTTGCTGGCGCGCCTGCAAGCCGAAGGCCACAGCAACGAATCCCTGGCCCGCCAGTTGGGGCGCCTGGAGATCGAACTGGTCCTCACCGCCCACCCCACCGAAGTGGCGCGCCGCACCCTGATCCAGAAATACGATGCCATCGCCGCCCAATTGGCACTGCAGGATCACCGCGACCTCACCACGGCCGAGCGTGAGCAGATCCGCCAGCGCCTGCAACGCTTGATCGCCGAGGCCTGGCACACCGAAGAAATCCGCCGCACCCGGCCCACGCCGGTAGACGAAGCCAAGTGGGGGTTCGCGGTGATCGAGCATTCGCTGTGGCACGCTATTCCCAATTACCTGCGCAAGGCCGACCAGGCCCTGCACGCCGCCACAGGCCTGCGCTTGCCGCTGGAAGCGGCGCCGATCCGCTTTGCGTCCTGGATGGGCGGCGATCGTGACGGCAACCCGAATGTCACTGCACCGGTCACCCGCGAAGTGTTGCTGCTGGCGCGCTGGATGGCTGCGGATCTGTACCTGCGCGATATCGATCACCTGGCCTCCGAGCTGTCGATGCAGCGCGCCAGCCCGGCGTTGCAGGCCAGGGTCGGCGACAGCGTCGAACCCTATCGTGCCTTGCTCAAGCAACTGCGTGAACGCCTGCGTGCCACGCGCCAATGGGCGCATACGGCGTTGAGCAGCAGCACGCCAGCGCCTGCCGAGGTATTGCAGAACAACCGCGACCTGCTGGAGCCGCTGGAGCTGTGCTACCAGTCGCTGCACGAATGCGGCATGGGCGTGATTGCTGATGGGCCGTTGCTCGATTGCCTGCGGCGGGCGGTGACTTTCGGCCTGTTCCTGGTGCGGTTGGATGTGCGCCAGGATTCCAGTCGCCATTGCGCGGCCATGACCGAAATCACCGATTATCTTGGTCTCGGTCGCTACGAGGACTGGAACGAAGAGATGCGCATCAGCTTCCTGATGAAGGAACTGGCCAACCGTCGACCGTTGCTGCCGGGTTATTTCAAACCGTCGGCGGATACCGCCGAGGTGCTCAACACCTGCAAGGAAATCGCCGCGGCCCCGGCGGCGTCCCTGGGCTCGTATGTCATCTCCATGGCCGGCGCTGCTTCGGACGTGCTGGCGGTGCAGTTGCTGCTTAAAGAGTCAGGCGTGCAACGGCCGATGCGCGTGGTGCCGCTGTTCGAAACCCTGGCCGACCTGGATAACGCCGGCCCGGTGATCGAGCAACTGTTGCTGCTGCCGGGCTACCGCGCGCGGCTGCAAGGCCCGCAGGAAGTGATGATCGGCTACTCGGATTCGGCCAAGGACGCCGGCACCACTGCCGCTGCCTGGGCGCAGTACCGGGCGCAGGAACGCCTGGTGGATATCTGCCGTGAACAGCAAGTGGAACTGCTGTTGTTCCACGGGCGTGGTGGCACCGTGGGGCGTGGCGGCGGCCCGGCCCACGCGGCGATCCTGTCGCAGCCGCCTGGGTCGGTGGCGGGGCGCTTCCGTACCACCGAACAGGGCGAGATGATCCGCTTCAAGTTCGGCCTGCCGGATATTGCCGAGCAGAACCTCAACCTTTACCTGGCCGCCGTGTTGGAGGCGACCCTGTTGCCACCGCCGCCGCCCGAACCGGCCTGGCGCCATTTGATGGACGAATTGGCGGCAGACGGTGTCAGCGCTTACCGCGCCGTGGTGCGCGAGAATCCGCAGTTCGTGGAGTATTTCCGCCAGTCCACGCCGGAACAAGAGCTGGGCCGTTTGCCGTTGGGCAGCCGCCCGGCCAAGCGCCGTGCGGGCGGGATTGAAAGCCTGCGTGCGATTCCGTGGATCTTCGGCTGGACCCAGACCCGTCTTATGCTACCGGCCTGGCTGGGCTGGGAAGCGGCGCTGAGCAAGGCCCTGGAACGTGGTGAAGGCGACTTGCTGGGGCAGATGCGTGAGCAGTGGCCGTTCTTCCGCACCCGCATCGACATGCTGGAAATGGTGCTGGCCAAGGCCGACGCCGACATCGCCCGTCTGTATGACGAGCGCCTGGTGCAGCCGGACCTGTTGCCACTGGGTGCGCATTTGCGCGACCTATTGTCGCAGGCCTGCAAGGTGGTGCTTGGCCTGACTGGCCAGTCGCAGCTGCTGGCCCATAGCCCGGACACCCTGGAGTTCATCCGCCTGCGCAACACCTACCTCGACCCGCTGCACCTGTTGCAGGCCGAGTTGCTGGCGCGTTCGCGCCAGCAGGAAGCGGCACAGGACAGCCCTCTGGAACAGGCGCTGCTGGTCTCCGTGGCCGGTATTGCCGCCGGTTTGCGTAATACCGGCTAAGGTTTTTTGCATGTTCTCAACGGCTTGCAGATAAACCACGGCGGCCGCCCTGAAAAGGGCGGTCGGCGTTTATGGCGTCGGGTTGCACCCAGGCACACCCTACCTATGACGTAAGCGCTGCACGGGTTCCTGCGACTTTTGGCGGCTTGTGTGCTTAAGGCCTGCTGTGTATCTTGATCAGCCTTTGGCCGTTTGGGCGGCCCGAATTCTATTTTTACGCGATTGGCCCGCCGCGGCGAATCCGAGCGTCATCTCTATAAAAAATTGAGGAGCACATCAATGCGCGTCATTCTGCTGGGAGCTCCCGGGGCCGGTAAAGGTACTCAGGCAAAGTTCATCACTGAAAAATTCGGCATTCCACAAATCTCCACCGGCGACATGCTGCGCGCGGCCGTCAAGGCCGGCACCGAGCTGGGCCTGATCGCCAAGAGCGTGATGGACAGCGGTGGCCTGGTTTCCGATGACTTGATCATCAACCTGGTCAAGGAACGCATCAGCCAGGAAGACTGCAAGAACGGTTTCCTGTTCGACGGCTTCCCGCGCACCATTCCCCAGGCTGAAGCCCTGGTGAAGGCCGGCGTCGAGCTGGATGCCGTGGTCGAAATCGCGGTTGAAGACGAAGAAATCGTCCAGCGTATCGCCGGTCGTCGCGTCCACGAAGCCTCGGGGCGCGTGTATCACACCGTCTACAATCCGCCAAAGGTGGAAGGCAAGGACGACGTCACCGGCGAAGACCTGGTGCAGCGCAAAGACGACACCGAAGAAACCGTGCGTCATCGCCTGTCGGTCTACCATTCCCAGACCAAGCCGCTGGTGGACTTCTACCAGAAGCTGTCCGCCGCCCAAGGCAAGCCGAAGTACAGCCACATTCCTGGCGTCGGCTCGGTTGAGGCGATCACCGCCAAAGTGCTGCAAGCACTGAGCTGATCCCTCGACCGGCTTCATGGATAACGGCCCGCTTGCGGGCCGTTGTTGTTTATACTGGCGCACTTTTTTTCGACTTGGACACCTACACCGATGAGCACCCTGCTGGCCCTGGACACCGCGACTGAAGCTTGCTCCGTTGCCTTGCTGCACGATGGCAAGGTAACGAGCCACTACGAGGTGATCCCGCGCCTGCACGCGCAGAAGCTGTTGCCGATGATCAAGCAACTGCTGGAAGACGCCGGCACCACTCTGGCTGCGGTCGATGCCATCGCCTTCGGTCGCGGACCGGGTGCATTCACGGGTGTGCGTATCGCCATTGGCGTGGTGCAGGGCCTGGCGTTTGCGCTGGAGCGTCCGGTGTTGCCGGTGTCCAACCTGGCCGTGCTGGCCCAGCGCGCCTTGCGTGAACATGGCGCGCATCAGGTGGCGGCGGCTATCGATGCGCGCATGGATGAAGTCTATTGGGGTTGCTACCGCGAAACGGCGGGCGAGATGCGTCTGGTCGGCGTGGAAGCCGTGCAACCGCCGGAGTCATCGCAATTGCCAGCCGACGCCAGCGGCGATTGGTTCGGGGCTGGTACTGGTTGGGGGTATGGCGAGCGCCTCGCTGTGCCGTTGGTGGGCCAGGACGCGGCGATGTTGCCTCATGCCGAGGACTTGCTGACATTGGCACGTTTTGCTTTTGCGCGTGGCGAGGCGATTCCGGCCGACCAGGCGGCGCCGGTCTATCTGCGCGATAAAGTGGCGCAGACCAAGGCAGAGCGCGGCCTTTAATTGTGGCGAGCGGGCTTGCCCCGCATTGGGCTGCGAAGCAGCGCTAAAATCCCCCAAACTTGCACCAATCGTCAGAATTTTCCCTGGGTTTTAAACCTTTTTCAAATTATGTGTTCTAGTTATCACCAGAGCATTTGCGCACTACGGACAGTGCTGCCAAAATGCCATTACTGATAGCGAGTTCGCGCCCATGCGTATTGATGGCTTTTCCTCACAGTCTTACCCAATCAAGCGCAAGCCGCGTAAGGCGAACGTCACGGTGGATGAGTCGGTCGAGGACTCGCCGGACTTCATCGAAGTCCAAGCCGATGCGCAAGCCAACGCCCAAGCCCGTATCAGCGGTCTTCCCGCCCGTCAGCAAGACATGGTCTTCCCGCGCTCCATGAGCAAAAGCGTCGCCACCGCCCTGGCCAGCTACCTGACCACCGCCGGCTTTGTCGAATGGGATATGGAAGTGCTGGGCCTCGACATCCATATCTGATGCGTCTGCCTTACTACCTCGGTTGCCCGTCCTGGAGTGAAAATGCCTGGCGCGAGTACCTGTACCCCGCCGATGCCCGTTCCAGCGATTACCTCGCGCTGTACTCCCAGGTCTTCAACGCCGTTGAAGGCAATACCACGTTTTACGCCCGCCCCTCCGCCGCCACCGTGCAGCGCTGGGCCGAAATCATGCCTGACGACTTTCGCTTCACCGCCAAATTTCCCGGTGATATCAGCCACAGTGGCAACCTGATCGAGCAGCTACCGGCAGCGGAAAGCTTCGTGGGCTTGATGAGCCCGTTGGGTGAGCGGGTATCGCCGCTGTGGTTGCAACTGCCCGCGTCTTTCACCCCGCAGCGCCTGGGGGAGTTGGCAGGCTTTATCGATGGCTTGGAGCGGCCGATGGCGGTGGAAGTGCGCCACCTGGAATTCTTCGCCAAGGGGGATGCCGAGCGCATGCTTAACCGTTTGTTGCGTGACCGCGGCGTGGAGCGCATCTGCCTGGATCCGCGTGCGTTGTTCAGTTGCACGTCCACCTCGGCCGCCGTGCTGCACGCCCAATCCAAAAAGCCCAAGGTGCCACCCCGCCCGGCGGCGCTGACGCAGTTTCCCCAGGTACGCTTTATTGGCCATCCCGAATTGGAGGCCAACGATTCGTTCCTGATGCCATGGGTGGAAAAAGTCGCGGGCTGGATCGAAGAAGGGCGCACCCCCTACGTGTTCCTGCACACCTCGGATAACCGCCTGGCCGCGCAACTGGCCCTGCGTTTCCACGATCAACTGATGGCGCGCCTACCAGGCCTGCAGCCCCTGCCCGTGCTGGATCGTGCCCCCGCCGTGGAGCAACTGGGGTTACTCTAGGGCTCCTTTTTCCGCCAGGAGCCCGACATGGATGCCCAAACCCTTCGCGCCGAAACCTTCAAGGCCTTGCATGAGCGCGACCGCGCATTCGTGATGCCCAACCCGTGGGATGCGGGCTCCGCTGTAATGTTGGCCAGCCTGGGTTTCGAAGCGCTGGCTACCACCAGTGCAGGCTACGCGTTCAGCCTGGGGCGACCGGATGCGGAAGGCGCGTTGTCCCTGGAGGACACGTTGGTCAATGCCGGTATGATCGCCAACGCCACCCCGTTGCCGGTGGCCGCCGACCTGGAAAACGGCTTCAGCGACACCCCTGAAGGCTGCGCCCAGACCATCCTGCGCGCAGCGGGAGTCGGCATTGTCGGCGGCTCCATCGAGGACGCCACGGGCATTGCCGCCGACCCGATCTATCCCTTCGAACTTTCGGTCGAGCGTGTGGAAGCCGCCGTCGCCGCCGCCCGCAGCCTGCCTTTTGCCTTCACCCTGACGGCCCGTGCGGAAAACCTCCTGCATGGCCGCCTGGATTTGCCCGACACCATCCGCCGTCTGCAAGCCTACGCCGAAGCCGGTGCCGACGTGCTGTATGCGCCGGCCCTGCGCAGTGCCGAGGAAGTGCTGGCGGTGGTCAAGGCCGTGGCGCCCAAGCCGGTGAATGTGTTGATGTCCGGTGGCTTGAACCTGAGCGTGGCGCAGTTGAGCGAGATGGGCGTGCGGCGGATCAGCGTCGGCTCGGCGCTGGCGTTGGCCGCCTATGGTGAGTTCTATCGCGCAGCCCAGGAAATCTATGAACGGGGCACGTTCACCTTTACCGAGCGCAAGATGCCGTTCAGCCAGGCCAACCAGTTCTTCAAGGGCTAGGCGGTGCGTTTTTTCAAAGTCATGGGCATGCTGCTGATCCTGGCGGGTGCCGTTGCCGTGGGTGTCTGGCGTGGATGGGTCCCACTGCCGGCCGATTGGAACCCATGGGCGCCGCTGGACGTGCGGGCGACCCCTAACGTGTTGACCCGCTACAAATTGGGTCGTCTGCAGGATGATCCGGCATTGTGCGACCAGGTGCTGGAAACCTCGGGCCTGCGCGTCAGTCATCAGGCGGACTCGCCGGCAGATGCCGCTTGCCCCCTGCGCAATACCTTGCGCGTACAGGGTTCGGCGGTGGGGCTGAGCAGCAGTTTTCTCGCCAGTTGCCCACTGGCGGTGGCGTTCGCCCTGTTTGAGCGTCACAGCTTGCAACCGGCGGCCCAGTCGGTATTCGGCCAGGCAGTGACGCGGGTCGATCACCTGGGCAGCTTTGCCTGTCGCAATATGTATAACCGTGCCGAAGGGCGACTCAGCCAGCATGCGTCGGCCAATGCGCTGGATATTGCCGGCTTTCGCCTGGCGGATGGGCGCAGCATCAGCGTGCTCAAGGACTGGCCGGGGGAGGGCGATAAGGCGCGGTTCCTGCGTCAGGTCCGCGACAGTGCCTGTGATGATTTCAATGTCGTGCTGAGCCCTGACTACAACGCCGCGCACCGCAACCACTTCCACCTGGATATGGGGCGTTGGTGGGTGTGTCGCTGAGACTCAGGCGGCCAGGCGCAGGTTCTGGGTGACCAGTGGGCGAGCCCAGTAGTAATCGAAATCCAGGGCCTTTTGTTGCGCGACCAGCTCTTCTTCCGGGAATGGCGTGGCAGGTGGAGGCAGCAGGTCCAGTTCGAATTCTGCGATGGGCAGGTGCAGAGGGCGCGGCTCCGGGGCTGGGCCCGGTTCCGGCAGCGGCTGGCCGGCCGTCAGCACGATGGGGCGGACCCAGCCGCTTTCGAAATTCTGCTGGCGTTGCTGCGCGACGATTTCTTCTTCCGGATACGGTGTGGCGGCCGGTGGCAGCAAGTCAGTCTCGAACTCGGCAATCGGCAGGAACAGCGGCTCCGGCGGGGCAATCTCGGTATCTTTCACGTCGCACTCACGCTGGGTGAGGATCTGCGACAGCAGGTCGGCGCCTTCGCTGGGTTCTACCGCCGGGTCCGCCGGTGCTGGCGCCTGCACGGCGAGCGTGTCCGGCGTATCGCCGAGCTGCTCGGCCAGTGCCCGGGCGAAGAAGTCCTGCCACACATGACTCACCCCGGCCAGCGCTTGAGTATTGCGCAGGCCGTAGTGGTTGTGGGTCGGCAGTACACCGATGGTTAGGGGAAGAATGTCTGACATTTTTCTCGGTCGACGCTCAGCTCTGGCAAAATACCTGACTGTTGTTTTTATCGGCCGCTGTTTGCCGATCCTTAATATTTTTGAGCGTAGCGATTGATGAGCGAACAACCAGCGGCCAGCCGCATCCGGGTCGAGGCCTTGGGCGAGTTTTTCCAGGCCCGCGCCGAGCAATGGGCGCAGCGGCTTGGCTTGCCGTTGCTGCAGGCGGATGCGGACTTTTCCCTGCAAGTGGGGGAGCATGGCCTGCAATTGCAACAGCTCGGGCCTGATGCACCGGGGCCGGTGCGCGTGGATTTTGTCGAGGGTGGCGCGGCGCATCGGCGCCTCTATGGTGGCGGTAGCGGGCAGATGATCGCCAAGGCCGTGGGCATCGCCCAAGGCGTGCGCCCACGGGTACTCGACGCTACGGCTGGCCTTGGCAAGGACGCCTTCGTACTGGCCAGCCTGGGTTGCGAGATGAGCCTGATCGAGCGCCAGCCGCTGATCGGCGCCTTGCTCGAAGATGGGCTGGCGCGCGGCGCGGAGGATTTTGAAGTGGCGCCGATTGTGGCGCGCATGAAGCTGCTCAAGGGCAATTCCATCGACGTGATGCGTAACTGGGAAGGCGAGCCGCCCCAGGTGATCTACCTCGACCCGATGTTCCCGCACCGTGAGAAAACTGCCCTGGTGAAGAAGGAAATGCGCCTGTTCCGGCCGCTGGTTGGCGATGATCCTGACGCCCCCGCGCTACTGGCCGCCGCCCTGGCCCTGGCCAGCCACCGTGTGGTGGTCAAGCGCCCGCGCAAGGCGCCGTGCATTGACGGGCCAAAGCCGAGCCATGCGCTGGATGGCAAATCCAGTCGCTATGACATCTACCCTAAAAAAGCACTCAAGCCTTAAGCCACAAGCTGCAAGCTAAAGTGCTTTCAACTTGCAGCTTGCAGCTAACAACTTACCGCTGCCTCTCTCCTATAAGCCCGCATAAACAGCCCCACCACCTCCTGTACATGGGCTTCGGCGGCTTCTTCGCTCAGTTGTCCGCCGCAGCCATACAGCAAGCAGAAATTCGCCGTGCCTTTGAGCAGGCAGAAGAAGTGCTCGGCCGCCGTAAATGGCTTGTCGATGCTCAGTGCGCCGCTCTGGTCGATCTTGCCGAGCAGGCGTTCCATGCCCTGCAGCATGCGCATGGGGCCGGCCTCGAAGAAGATCTGTGAGAGTTTCACATCCTGGTTGCCGGTGGTCATCATCAGGCGATGCAGGTTGACCGACTCTTCACTGTTGATCAGCCGATGGAACCCCCGCGCGATATTCAGCAATACAGTGTGTACGGGTACGCCCTCGGGCAACTCGAAGTACATCACCGGCAGTTGTTCTTCGCACTTGGCCACCACCGCGGCGGTGAACAAGGTCTCTTTATCGTTGAAGTGGCTATAGACGGTCAGTTTCGACACGCCGGCTTCCAGTGCCACTGCGTCCATGCTGGTACTGGCGTAGCCATTGCTCAAAAACAGGATTTTCGCTGCTTCGAGGATTGCCTGGCGTTTTGCCATGTCCTTGGGGCGCCCGGGGCTATTGGTGTTCAGAGGATTGTCGGACATTTTCACCCTTTAATACTGGACTGGCGAGTTTGGTATTAATACCATACCCGCCAGTATAATTATTCCTAGCTCTACTTGCGAAAGGTCCTACAGCATGCGCAGCACCTTCCTGCCCTTTGCTTTGCCTGTCAGTTTGGTCGTGCTGTTGGCCGCCTGCGGCCATGAAGAAGCGGCCCAGATTACCATCCGCCCAGCCATGGTGGTGCAGCCTCAGCCTTCTTCGCAATCGATGGACAGCTACCCCGGCGAAGTGCGCGCCCGCTATGAACCGGACCTGGCCTTTCGCATCGGTGGCAAAGTCAGCAAGCGTTTGGTGGAGGAGGGCGAACGGGTCAAGGCCAACCAGCCGCTGGCGGAGCTGGACCCTCAGGACGTGCGCCTGCAACTGGAAGCGACCCGCGCCCAGGTTGCCGCCGCTGAGGCCAACCTGAGCCTGGTGCGGGCCGAGCGCGACCGCTACAAGACCCTGATGGACCGTCAGATGGTCAGCCGTTCCCAGTACGACAATTCCGAAAACCTCTACCGATCCGGTGAAGCACGCCTCAAGCAGATCAAGGCCGAGTTCGACGTGGCCAGCAACCAGGCCGGCTATGCCGTTCTGCGTGCACCTCAGGACGGGGTGGTGGCCAAGCGTGCGGTGGAAGTCGGCCAAGTGGTGTCCGCCGGGCAAACTGTGTTTACCCTGGCGACCGATGGTGAGCGCGAAGTGCTGATCAGCCTGCCGGAACAAGGTTTCGGCCGCTTCAAGATCGGCCAGCCGGTCTCTGTGGAGTTGTGGAGCCAGCCGGATCAGCGTTTTACCGGGCGTATTCGCGAGCTGTCACCGGCGGCCGATCCCAAGTCGCGCACGTTTGCGGCGCGTGTGGCGTTCACCGGCGGCAAGGTCCCGGCCGAACTGGGCCAGAGCGCACGGGTATTCATACAGGTCGACGGCGATGTTCCGTTGTCGGTGCCGCTGTCTGCCCTCAGTGCGGAGAACGGTGCGTCCTACGTATGGCGCGTCCAGCCCGACAACACGCTCAAGCGCACGCCGGTGCGCATCGGTGCCTTCGGTGAGAAAACCGTCCCGGTCCTGGAAGGCCTGGCCCCGACGGATTGGGTGATCGCCGCCGGTGTGCACGTGCTTCACGAGGGCCAGCAAGTGCGCCCGGTGGACCGCTCCAACCGTGTGGTGAATCTGGCGGCCAAGGAGTAGTCCCCGATGGGTTTCAATCTTTCCGAATGGGCGTTGCGCAATCGCCAGATCGTACTGTTCCTGATGATCCTGCTGGCAGTGGTCGGCACCCTGTCCTACTCCAAGCTGGGGCAAAGTGAAGACCCGCCGTTCACCTTCAAGGCCATGGTGATCAAGACCAACTGGCCTGGCGCAACGGCGCAGGAAGTCTCGCGGCAGGTCACCGAACGCATCGAGAAAAAACTCATGGAGACCGGCGAGTACGAACGTATCGTCTCCTTCTCGCGCCCCGGCGAATCCCAGGTCACCTTCATGGCCCGCGACTCCATGCATTCGGCGCAGATCCCCGAGCTGTGGTACCAGGTGCGCAAGAAGATCAGCGACATCCGCCAGACCTTGCCGCCGGATATCCAGGGGCCGTTTTTCAACGATGAATTCGGCACCACCTTCGGCAATATCTACGCCCTGACCGGCGACGGTTTCGACTACGCGGTGCTCAAGGACTACGCCGACCGCATCCAGATCCAACTGCAGCGCGTGGCGGATGTGGGCAAGGTCGAGTTGCTCGGCCTGCAGGATGAAAAAATCTGGATCGAGCTGTCCAACCTCAAGCTCGCCACCCTCGGCTTGCCTTTGGCGGCGGTGCAACAGGCGTTGCAGGAACAGAATGCGGTGTCCACTGCGGGCTTCTTTGAAACCCCGAGTGAACGTGTGCAACTGCGTGTATCGGGCAACTTCAAGAGCGTGGAAGAGATCCGCAATTTCCCGATCCGCGTGGGTGACCGCACCTTCCGCATCGGTGATGTGGCCGACATCCACCGCGGGTTCAACGATCCACCGGCACCCCGCATGCGCTACATGGGCGCAGACGCCATCGGCCTGGCCGTGGCGATGCGCGATGGCGGCGACATCCTGGTATTGGGTAAGGCCCTGGAAGGTGAATTCGCACGCCTGCAGAAGAACCTTCCGGCGGGTATGGAGCTGCGCAAGGTGTCGGACCAACCGGCAGCGGTGAAGACCAGCGTCGGCGAATTCGTGCAGGTACTGGCCGAAGCGCTGGCCATCGTGTTGCTGGTGAGTTTCTTCTCTCTCGGCGTGCGCACCGGCATGGTGGTGGCCCTGGCGATTCCGCTGGTGCTGGCGATGACGTTTGCCACCATGTATTACCTCGGCATCGGCCTGCACAAGATTTCCCTGGGCGCACTGGTGTTGGCGTTGGGCTTGCTGGTGGATGACGCGATCATCGCCGTGGAGATGATGGCGATCAAAATGGAGCAGGGCTACGACCGGCTCAAGGCCGCCAGCTTTGCCTGGACCAGTACCGCGTTCCCGATGCTCACCGGTACGTTGATCACCGCCGCCGGCTTCCTGCCGATTGCCACTGCGCAGTCGAGCACCGGCGAATACACCCGCTCGATTTTCCAGGTGGTGACCATTGCGTTGCTCGCCTCGTGGGTGGCTGCCGTAGTGTTTGTGCCCTACCTGGGGGAAAAGCTCCTGCCGGACCTGGCGAAAATTCACGCAGCCAAACATGGCACCGATGGTCCTGACCCCTACGGCACACCGTTCTACCAGCGCGTAAGGCGTTTGGTGGAGTGGTGCGTGCGTCGCCGCAAAACCGTGATCGTCCTGACCCTGTTGCTGTTTATCGGCTCGGTCGCGCTATTCCGTTTTGTGCCGCAGCAGTTCTTCCCGGCTTCCGGTCGCCTGGAACTGATGGTCGACCTGAAGCTGGCCGAAGGCGCCTCCCTGAGCAACACCGCCGAGCAGGTCAAGCGCCTGGAAACCCTGCTCAAGGATCACGCCGGCATCGACAACTACGTGGCGTATGTCGGTACTGGATCGCCGCGTTTCTACCTGCCGCTGGATCAACAACTGCCGGCCGCCAGTTTTGCCCAGTTCGTGGTGCTGGCCAAAACCATCGAAGAGCGCGAAAGCCTGCGTACCTGGTTGATCGAAACCCTCAACGAACAATTCCCCGACCTGCGCTCACGGGTCACCCGCCTGGAAAACGGCCCGCCCGTGGGTTACCCGGTGCAGTTCCGTGTGACCGGCGAACATATCGAAGAGGTCCGCGCGCTCGCCCGCAAAGTGGCGGCCAAGGTTCGCGAAAACCCTCACGTGGTCAACGTGCACCTGGACTGGGAAGAACCGAGCAAGATCGTCTACCTCAATATCGACCAGGACCGCGCCCGCGCCCTCGGCGTGAGCACGGCCAACCTGTCGAAATTCCTGCAGAGTTCATTGACCGGTTCCAGCGTCAGCCAGTACCGGGAGGACAACGAGTTGATCGAAATCCTGCTGCGCGGCACCGTGCACGAACGCACCGAACTGTCATTGCTGCCGAGCCTGGCAGTGCCGACGGACAACGGCAAAAGCGTGGCGCTGTCACAAATTGCCACCCTCGAATACGGTTTCGAAGAAGGCATCATCTGGCACCGCAACCGCTTGCCGACGGTGACCGTACGCGCCGATATCTACGGCAAGGAACAGCCCGCGACGCTGGTCCAGCAGATCCTGCCGACGTTGGAAGGCGTGCGGGCCGAACTGCCGGATGGCTACCTGCTCGACGTGGGCGGGACGGTGGAGGATTCCGCCCGTGGACAGAATTCGGTGAAAGCCGGGGTGCCGCTGTTTATCGTGGTCGTGCTGACCTTGTTGATGCTGCAGTTGCGCAGTTTCTCGCGTACCGCGATGGTGTTTCTGACGGCACCGCTGGGCTTGATCGGGGTGACCTTGTTCCTGCTGGTATTCCGCCAACCCTTCGGTTTCGTCGCCATGCTCGGGACCATTGCGCTGTCGGGGATGATCATGCGCAACTCGGTGATCCTGGTGGACCAGATCGAGCAGGACATCAAGGCGGGGCTGGCACCGTGGCAAGCGATCATCGAAGCCACCGTCCGCCGCTTCCGCCCGATTGTGCTGACCGCCCTCGCGGCGGTATTGGCGATGATCCCGCTGTCGCGCAGTGTGTTCTTCGGGCCGATGGCCGTGGCGATCATGGGCGGGTTGATAGTGGCGACGGCGTTGACACTATTGTTCTTGCCGGCCCTGTATGCTGCGTGGTTCCGAGTGAGGAAGGACGTCGCGTAATCATGCTGGCCACCGTTTCAGCCCTGATGTTGTTGTTGCTTGCCCCAGGCCCTACCAACACCCTGTTATTTCGTGCCGGTGTGTTGTGTGGCTTGCGGGCTTCGTGGAGGCTGGCATTTGTCGAGTGCCTGGCGTACCTGCTGCAAGTTTCGGTATGGGGCGTGGCATTGCTGTACCTGTCGGCGTACTCGCCATGGGCGCTGAAGGCAACGCAATTGGCGGCAGCCTGCTACTTGCTCTATGTCTCCTACAAGCTTTGGCAGCGTAAGAACAGTGTCATCCACCCCGGTTCCGACCGTTTCTCCGGGCTGTACTTCTTCTGGCTGACGGTGATGAATCCCAAGGGATTGCTGATCGTGTCATTCATTGCACCGTTCGGCACCTTTGCCACGCTACCCGGCTATGCCGGGTTCATGGCCACGCTGGTGCTGGTGGTGATTCCAGTGGGGGCGGGGTGGATCATGCTGGGCAGCCGCTTTGAAGGAATTCAAAAGGCCTGGCTCACGCCATTGAAGATCAACCGTGCGACCTCTATTGCGATTGGCTGCTTTGCCACGCTGATGGTGGGGCGGTTGGCGGAATCGATGGTGAATTGAGGGAGCGCGCGTCTCAGATTTTATGTTTATTGAGATAGTTGCAGTTTTCTGGTGTACTCAAGTCTCAGAAATCGAAAAATTGAGATTTTGATGATCAAGTTGCCACCGAGGGTGCCGGAAGGGGTTTTCGTTTTAATTGGCCAGGAACCCCATCTTCAGCATCTTTCTGACTATATGAAGCTGACTCAGCCAACCGATAGCCAGGGGCGTTACTTACACTTTGATCAACTACGTCACCGCTTCCCAAAGCATTTGGATCAGGCGATATGCTGGGGCATCGTAAAATACGAGCGCTCTCGTCTGTACCAGCAAATATTGCCCGTCGGTACGCCTGAGGCCTGGTGCAAGTTTTTACTGACACCGACCGCACAGCGCGTGGTATCCACGGTCGACAGGTACGCCTCAACTGCAGCACTTGAGTACATGAGCAGCAAGATTGGGAAGGCCGCTCACATCAAGTATCTGCTCAATGATTTGATTGAAGATGAAGCCATCAGCAGCAGTCAGCTGGAAGGGGCAGCAACCACGACGCTCGTAGCAAAAGATATGTTGAAAAGAGAGCGGCTACCCAGAACACCCGATGAAAAAATGATCATTGGTAATTACCGGATGATGCGTTTCGCTTGGGATAAGAGAAACGCTCCTCTCAGTGCCGAACTGATCGCTGAAATGCATGAGGTGGGTGTTCAAGGCATTGACGATGACAAATATTCTCCCGGCAGCTTTCGTCTAAATGATGACGTAGTTGTCCAAGATGGTGATAGCAATGTGGTCCATACGCCCCCTCCTGCAGAAGGCATCGCCAAAAGATTGGGGCGATTAGCTGACTGGATCAACACCTGCCACGACGACGCTACGACAAGCCGCTACCTCCATCCGTTGATCAAAGGTATTTCTCTGCATTTTGCGCTGGGTTACGAGCACCCTTTTCGGGATGGCAATGGTCGCGTGGCGCGTGCGTTGTTTTATTGGTTTATGTTTAAAAGCGATTACGCGGCATTCAGGTATATCTCCATCAGTGTTCTGCTTAAGAATGCCGCCGTTCAGTACGGTACGTCTTACCTCTATACCGAGACAGATGAACTGGATCTGACTTACTTTATTGACTACCAGTGCTCTGTGGTCCAGCGGGCGGTTGATAGCTTCAAGGCGTCTTACGAAAAAAGTGTTAAGGAGGCTGAGTCGTTCGAGCAATGGCTCTGGGAGTCAGGGCTTTACAAAGAGTTGAACGAGAAACAGAAGACTGTATTTCAGGTCGCCAAGAGTGGCACCGCGAAGCAGTTCACTGCGGTCAATGTGAAGGAAAATCTGGGCTGTTCCTACAACACGGCGTCAGCCGTCCTGAACGGTCTTGTTGAATTGAACATCTTCGTCAAGAAGAAGCAGGGTCGTGAATGGGTTTTTTCAATGCGTGATCAAGCAGAAATACAAAAAAACTGGTTGAAGACTTCTCGTTAATTTAACGAATGCCCACGTCTTCTTGAACCGTGGGCATTACGGGTATTACAGCGCCCCAAACACCTTCTTCGCCAAACTGGTAGCCGCCGCCGCCGGGTTCTCGCGAATGGTTTCTTCCTGCTTGGCAATCATCTTGAACAAACCGTCCAGTGCCTGCTCGGTTACGTAGCTCTCCACATTGGCGCTTTTGGCGTCCACCGCACCGAAAGCCGCAGCCTTGCCGGCCAGGGCATTGTACTGCTGGGCTACGCCGACCTTGTCGGTAGCCGCCTTGACGATGGGCAGGAACTTGGCGCGGATCTGTTCACGGCTGCTTTTGTTCAGGTACTGGGTAGCGGAATCCTGGCCACCGCTGAGGATGCCCTTGGCGTCCGTCACGCTCATGTTCTTCACGGCATTCACCAGGATCGGCTGGGCCTGGGTCACGGCGGTTTCAGCAGCCTTGTTCATGCTGGTTTCCAGCTGCGTGACCTGGTCACCCATGCCGAACATCTTCAGCTTGTCGGCGACTTTGCCCAGCTTGCCAGGCAGGCCGATCTTCACTTCCGGGTTGTTGCTGAAACCACCGGGTACACCCAGTTGTTTCACGGCGATTTGCGCGCCTTGGGTCAGGGCGTCCTTGAGGCCGCCGCTGGCGTCGCCCTGGGACAGGCTGCTGAGGTCCAGGGCCATGGCGTTGGCACCGAGCAGCAGGCCGGCACACAGGGCAGTCAGGCGAAGGGAGTTACGGAGCATGGGCGCTTCCTTTTTATCGAATTCAGTGGGCCGCCGCGTCAACGCGCAGACGCAGTGGTTGAGGATCCTGGCCGTTGAGCTGTACAGCGTGTCGCTCGGTGGTAATAAACAGTAGCTTGCCATCCACTTCGATGCGAGCGCTGACCGAGTAGCTGTGGCCGGGTTTGACCTGGGCCGGGTCGTAGCTCAGGTGAAACGGCAGCGGCACCTGGCCTTTGACCGGGCCTTTCTGCTCGGCGAGGGTCACAGCCGGTGCATCTGCCAGGGAAACGTCTTGCAGGCTCACACTCAAGGTCGCGGTTGGCGGCAGGGCGATGCGTTGCAGGTAGAACACTTCGCCATCGAGGCTGGCCTTGGGGGTGGGGCTCATGGACTGGCAAGCTCCGAGCAGGGCGGTAAGGCCCAGGAGGATGATCTTTTTCACGGTGTCGCTCCTTTTCAACGGCGCCGGCATCCAACCAACGCCTTTTCAAATCTAGCGGTTTTCTTCAGGTTCGATGGGTATTTCGGCCGCGCCATCCACACGATGCAATGCCACCTGGCGAATCGACAGGCGAATATCTGCTGGCAATACGCGCTTGGCCGCGCCTTCGGCCAGTTCGCCGAGCAGGTCGTGATAGCTCAGCTTGCCGGCGTCATCGCGGCGCAGCACATCTTGTTCCAGCAAGGTCTGGATGAAATGTCGGAAAAGGCTCTTGTCGAAGAATTCCGGGGCATTGAGGCCATGCAGGATCGACAGGCGCTGGGCCATGATCGTGCACAGGTCTTCCAGCTCTTCGGCGCTGATGCTGTTCTGGCCGCTGTTGAGCAGCAGAGAAATCGCCATGTAGAAGCGTTGCAGGGTCTGGGCGATGCTCTTGGACAGCAGCGTCAGCAACACGAAGTGCCGTGAACTCGGCGCCGGGCGCAGGTATACGTTGTTTTCGAAACGCAGCAAACCTTGTTCGACAAAGGCTTCCAGCCACTGGTCGATCACGGTATCGAGCTCTTCCAGCGACCAGCGGATAAACAGCTCCGATTGCAGGTACGGGTACAGCGCGTGGGTGTAGCGCTGGATCTGCTCGCGGCTCATCCGCGAGCTGCTCTGGAAGAAACTCGCCAGCAGTGCCGGCAGGGCAAAGATGTGCAGCACATTGTTGCGGTAGTAGGTCATCAGGACAGCGTTCTGCTCGTCCAGGTACAGAATCTTGCCCAACGCATCGCTCTGTTCCGACAGCAAATCCATGTCCTTCACATGCTTGATCAGCGCCAGGCCATCACCTTCGGGCAAGGTGGTGTGCGGCGAGTAGGGCACACGGCGCAACAGCGCCAGGTACAGGTCCAACTGGCGCGCCATGGCTTGTTCGTCCAGGGCCAGGCGGGTGGTGGACAGCAGCGCCAGGGCGACCAGGTTCACCGGGTTCACGGCGGCGGCTTCGTTCAAGTGGCGTGCCACCTGTTCGCCGAGGCGGTTGGTGGTTTCGTTGAGCCAGGCCGGCTTGTAGTTCGGCCCCAGCTCCTGGGCACGCCAGTCCGGTTGTTCGCTGTCGAGGAATTCGGCCAGCTTGATCGGTTCGCCGAAGTTGACCGCGACCTGGCCGAAGCGCTGCTTGAGGGCGCCGACCACCTTGAAAATATCGAAGATCGACTCTTTCTTCTTGCTCGCGCCGCGCAATTCACCGAGGTAGGTACGACCTTCGAGTACGCGTTCATAACCGATGTACACCGGCACGAACACGATCGGCATGCGCGATGAGCGCAGGAAGCTGCGCAGGGTGATCGCCAGCATCCCGGTCTTCGGCTGCAGCATGCGCCCGGTACGCGAGCGTCCGCCTTCGACGAAGTACTCCACCGGGAAACCCTTGGTGAACAAGGTATGCAGGTATTCGTTGAACACCGAGGTGTACAGCGGGTTGCCCTTGAAGGTGCGGCGCATGAAAAACGCACCGCCACGGCGCAGCAGGCTGCCGATCACCGGCATGTTCAGGTTGATCCCGGCGGCGATGTGCGGTGGGGTCAGGCCATTCTTGAACAGCAGGTAGGACAGCAGCAGGTAATCGATATGGCTGCGGTGGCAAGGGACGTAGATCACCTCGTAGCCCTGGGCAACCTTTTGCACGCCTTCGATGTTGTTGACCTTGATGCCGTCGTAGATCTTGTTCCAGAACCAGCTCAGCACCACTTCGAGAAAGCGGATCGCGGTGTAGGTGTAGTCCGAGGCGATTTCGTTGCCGTAGCGCAAGGCCTGGGCCTTGGCTTTTTCCGGGCTGATCTTTTCCCGTTCGGCCTCGTCGATGATGGCCTGGCGCACCAGCGGCATGTTGACCAGGCCCTTCACCAGATTGCGCCGGTGTGACAGATCGGGACCGATCACCGCCGTCTTCAGGTTACGAAAGTGCACACGCAGGATGCGTTGGGCCATGCGCACCGTGCGTTCGTGCCCTTTATTGTGCTCGATCAATTCACGCAGGTTGATTGGCGCAGAGAATTGCACGCGGGTCTTGCGACCCAGGATCAGGATGCTCAACAGGCGACGTAGACGCCCGGTGACCGCCCAGCTGTCGGCAAACAACAGCTTCCACGGGCTGGACTCGCTCTCGGGGGACTGGCCCCAGAACACGCTGACCGGAATGATTTGTGCATTCTCTTCGGCGTGCTCGCTGAGGGTATCGACCAGGCGGGTCAGCGTGGGCGGTGCACCACGCTTGTCCTGGCGGCCGAGCCAGTCCGGTTCCGGCGTGAGGTAGAAGAACGCCGCCGGTTCCATCAGCGGGCCGACCGAAACCGGCAGCACCGGGCGCGGCAGGCCGGCCTTGGTGCACTCGGCATCGACCACGGCCAATTCGGTGAGGGAGGGTGATTGCAGGACGTAGAACACCGGCCGGCTGCGGTCCAGGTTGAGGGTTAGGGACGACTGGTTGATCGTCTCCGAGCGAACCCAGAGGTACAACAGTCGGCGCAAGGTGCCAAACACTAGACGGCGGAACGGGGAGCGGGTCATAGGCGTGCTGCTTCAAGTGGAAAAAACCGAGCAGGCGCTCGGGCGGGTAGTGTGCCGTATTCGCCGAAAATCGGCAAAAAAGCAGCGATGTAAACTTGAGTTGATCGTTTTTGAGCCTGTCTTATACTCGGCAGTTCAATGCGACTGACCCAACAATAAAAAACTGTGGGAGCAAAAACAGAATGGCAACGCGTGAAACCGGCAATGTGAAATGGTTCAACGATGCAAAGGGCTATGGCTTCATTCAACGCGAAGACGGCAAGGATGTGTTCGTGCACTACCGCGCCATTCGCGGTGAAGGCCATCGCTCCCTGGCCGAGGGACAGCAGGTGGAGTACGCCGTGGTGACTGGCGAGAAGGGGTTGCAGGCGGAGGATGTGGTGGGGCTTTAACGCGCGCTGAACCCCTGTTGTGGTGAGCGGGCTTGCCCCGCGTTGGGCTGCGAAGCGGCCCCAATAAGAACGCCGCGTTGTGTCAGGCACTCCGCGGCGTAGGGTTTTAGGGCCGCTTCGCAGCCCAACGCGGGGCAAGCCCGCTCACCACACAAGCCCTTCCCTCATGCTTTCAGGATCAGGCGGTTTTCCAGGTGATCTGCTCTTCACCGTCCACGCTGATCCGAATCCAGGTATCGGCGCTTTCTTCGCCTTCTTCCTCGACCCAGGTCCCCGGTGCACAACGCACTTCCACGTTCAGTGCGGCAAACGCAGCGCGGGCGCAGGCAATGTCGTCGTCCCACGGCGTCTGGTCACTTTCCAGGTACAGGCTGTTCCATTTGCCGACGGCTTTGGGCAGCCAGGTGACCGGCACGTTGCCGGCCTTGCATTTGTAGGTCTGGCCTTTCTGGACCCAATCGGTGCACGGGCCCAGGGCGGCGCCCAGCCAGGCGGCAATGGCCTTGTGGTCGACGTCGGCGTCCTTCAGATAAATCTCGATATCGGGTTGGCGCATGGATGTTCCTCGTTGCGGGATTCGAAAATCCATTCGCGGGTATTGGAAAGGTGTTTATTGAAGCACGAAATAGTCGTAGCGCATCGACACGGTGACCATCAGCGGCTCGGCCGCTTCGATCACTTGTGCACGGCGCTCGGCACTGGCACGCCAGCCGTGAGGCGTCATGGCCAGCAGGTTGGCGCGGTCCCGGGGCTCGGCCAGGTTCAGCGTGAATTCCAATGTTTCGCTGTGCGCCAGGCTCATGCCGTCCGGCACCAGGGCCAGGTGCTTGTCGTCGGTGTATTCACGCACTTCGTCGTACAAGCGCTCGCGCAATTCCATCAGGTGGCCGCTGGTCGGACCGACCTTCATCAGACCTCCGCCGGGACTGAGCAGGCGCTTGGCCTCTTCCCAGTCCAATGGGCTGAACACGCTGGCGAGAAACTGGCAACTGCCTGACGCCAACGGCACGCGGGCCATGCTGGCGATCAACCAGGTCAGCGCAGGGTTGCGCTTGCATGCACGCTTGACCGCTTCCTTGGAAATGTCCAGTGCGTAGCCATCGGCGTGAGGCAGGGCATCGGCGATTTGCGCGGTGTAGTAACCCTCGCCACAGCCGATATCGACCCAGCGCTGCGGCGCGCGTTCGGCGGCCAGTTCGGCCAGGCGCCTGGCCACCGGGGCGTAGTGCCCGGCGTTGAGGAAATCGCGGCGCGCTTCGACCATGGCCAGGTTGTCGCCCGGGTCGCGGCTGTTCTTGTGCTGCACCGGCAATAGATTCAGGTAACCCTGGCGCGCACGGTCAAAACGATGCCCGGCCGGGCACGCCACGCCATTGTCCACCGTGTTGAGCGGCGCGTTGCAAATGGGGCAGGCGAGCATCAGGCGAGCAACTTGATCAGGGTCTGGTAGTAGATTTCGGTCAGCACATCGAGGTCGCTGGCCAGGATGCGCTCGTTGACCTGGTGGATCGTCGCGTTGACCGGACCCAACTCGACCACTTGGGTGCCGAGGGTGGCGATGAAACGCCCATCGGAGGTGCCACCGCTGGTGGACGCCTGGGTCTCACGCCCGGTGATCGCCTTGATGCTCGCCGACACCGCATCCAGCAAGGCGCCCGGTTCGGTGAGGAACGGCAGGCCCGACAGCGCCCACTCCACGTGCCAGTCCAGGCCGTGCTTGTCGAGAATCTCCGCAACCCGTTGCTGCAGGCCTTCGACGGTGGACTCGGTGGAGAAACGGAAGTTGAACACCGCCTTCAGGTCACCGGGGATCACGTTGGTCGCGCCGGTGCCGGAGTTGAGGTTGGAGATCTGGAAGCTGGTCGGCGGGAAGAAGGTGTTGCCGTCATCCCAGTGCTCGGCGGCCAGTTCGGCCAGGGCCGGCGCGGCCAGGTGGATCGGGTTCTTCGCCAGGTGCGGGTAGGCTACGTGACCTTGCACGCCGCGCACGGTCAGGGTGGCGCCGAGGGAGCCGCGACGGCCGTTCTTGACCACGTCGCCCACCAGCGTGGTGCTCGACGGTTCGCCGACGATGCACCAGTCCAGGCGTTCCTTGCGTGCAGCCAGGCGTTCGATCACGGCCTTGGTGCCGTGGTGCGCCGGGCCTTCTTCATCGCTGGTGATCAGGAAAGCCACCGAACCCTTGTGGTCGGGGTAGTCGGCGACAAAACGCTCCGCCGCCACCAGCATGGCCGCCAGGCTGCCTTTCATGTCCGCTGCGCCACGCCCGCAGAGCATGCCGTTTTCATCGATCAGCGCGTCGAACGGGTCGTTCTGCCACGCCTGCACCGGGCCGGTCGGTACCACGTCGGTGTGGCCGGCAAAGCACAGCACCGGGCCATCGTGCTTGCCGTGGGTGGCCCAGAAGTTGTCCACGTCTTCAATGCGCATCGGCTCAAGCGCAAAACCGGCGTCGCCCAGGCGCTGCATCATCAGCTTTTGGCAATCGGCGTCGATCGGCGTCACCGAGGGGCGACGGATCAGGTCGATGGCAAGTTGAAGGGTCGGCGAAAGGTCGGCATGGGCCGTCATGGGAAACTCCGGAAGCATGTGATGGGCGCAGGACGTAAGGGGCGCAGATTCAGTGTGGGAGGGGGCAAAGCCCCCTCCCACACAAAGCATTGGCCTGGGCCAAGACTCATAAAACGGCCGTTATCTTATAGCAAAACGGCGGCCAGAGGCCGCCGTTTAGTGCATTGCGCAAGTTTTTACGCAGCCGGTGCGGGTTGGGCTGCCGCCGCCGGTTTCGGCAGCGAAGACAGGAACGCCATGACCAGCGCCGCCACATACGGCAGCGACTGCACCAGCAACATCACCACCCAGAAGCGGATGTCATTGCTCGGCAGGCCCTGCACCAGGTAGATCCCCAGCGCCGCGCCCCACAACAGCAGCATGATGAACATCTCTTCGCGGGCTTCGGAAATCGCCACCCAGAAGCCGTGGTTATCGGCGTTTTTCGGTGTACGGAAGAACGGGATACTGGTGGTGAAGAAGCCATACAGCACCGCCTTGGCGATGGTGTGGGACAACGCCAGACCGGCCAGCGCCGCGCAGAATGCGTCCTTCAAGTTCACGCCTACCGCACGACGGTACAGGAAGATGATCTTGCCCACCTTGAACACGAACAGCGCCAACGGCGGGATCGCGAAAATCAGCAGCGGCGGATCGACCCGCGTCGGCACGATGATCATCGCCGCCGACCACAGCAGCGCACCCACGGTGAAGAAGATGTTCATGCCGTCCGCCACCCACGGCAGCCAGCCCGCCAGGAAGTGGTAACGCTGGCCACGGGTCAGTTCGGTGTCCTTGCCGCGCAACAGGCTCGCGGTGTGGCGCTTGATGATCTGGATCGCGCCGTAGGCCCAGCGGAAACGCTGTTTCTTGAAGTCGATAAAGGTATCCGGCATCAGGCCCTTGCCGTAGCTGTCGTGGTAATACGCCGCCGACAGGCCTTTCTCGAACACACGCAGGCCCAGTTCGGCGTCTTCGCAGATGCACCAGTCGGCCCAGCCCAGTTCTTCGAGCACCGAGCGACGGGTCATGGTCATGGTGCCGTGCTGGATGATCGCATCGCGGTCGTTGCGGGTGACCATGCCGATATGGAAGAAGCCTTTGTATTCCGCGTAGCAGAGCTTCTTGAAGGTGCTTTCGTTCTGGTCGCGGTAATCCTGCGGCGACTGCACCACGGCGATTTTCGGGTCGGCGAAGTGCGGCACCATGTGCTTGAGCCAGTTCGGCGATACGCAGTAATCGGAGTCGATCACCGCGATCACCTCGGCATCCTTGGCGGTGTGCGGGATCAGGTAGTTCAGTGCGCCACCTTTGAAACCGGCCAGGGGCGCGACATGGAAGAACTTGAAGCGCGGGCCCAGGGTTTCGCAGTAGTCGCGCACCGGCTCCCACACGGCCGGGTCCTTAGTGTTGTTGTCGATGATCAGGACTTCGTAGTCCGGGTAATCGAGCGCGGCCAACGCGTCGAGGGTCTGTTTGACCATCTCCGGCGGCTCGTTGTAGCAGGGCACGTGGATCGACACTTTTGGGCGGTAGTCCGAATCCCCCACTACTGGCAGGAATTCACGCCGACGCTTGTGGGTCCAGACCGCTTCCGCCAGCTCATGGGCTTCGGTCAGCAACACGATAAACACGCCCAGGGCACCGAGGGCCAGGAGAATGCCCACGGTCACGCTGAACCAGGTGCTGTATTGCTGGCTGTAGTCGTAGCCGATCCACACCAGCACCGAACCGCACAGGAACGCGATAAAGGTCAGGAAGGTACGGCCACGCTGGCGCAGGGCCGAGCCGTCGATCATCAGCAGGGTCAGCGACAACAGCGCAAGCACCACCGAACCGATGGCCAGCACGCGCCATTGCGGGATCGCGACCACGGGGCCTTCAAAGTTGAATTTCTGCTGGCGTGCGGCGTTGTACACGCCCCAGTAGGCGCCCGCCGAGCCTTCGTCGCTGACTTTCCACGGCTGATCGAAGGCCTCGATCACAAAGTAGTTGTAGCCCTGGCGGTTCAGCTTGTTTACCAGCGTACGCAGGTAAATCGCCTGGTCGGCCGGGGAGGTTTCATTACCCCCGCGCATGCGGCCGTTGCTCGGCCAGCCCACTTCCGACAGCAGCAGCGGTTTTTTCGGGAACAGTTTCTTCAGGTCACGGGCACGGTCGAGTACATACTGGCCGGCCTTGTCCATCGGGATGTATTCCCAGAACGGCAGGATGTGCGCGGCGATCAGGTCGACGTGCTTGGCCAGTTGCGGGTTCTTTTCCCAGATGTGCCACTGCTCGGAGGTCGTCACCGGTACTTTCACGGCGGCGCGCACCCGGTCCAGCAGCACAATCAGTGCCTCAGGGGTGATTTCTTCCCGGAACAGGGCTTCGTTACCCACCACTACCCGCACCACACTGCGCGAGGTGTTGGCGATTTCGATGGCACGCTGGATTTCTCGCTCGTTGCGCTCCAGGTCCGGGCTGATCCAGATCCCCAGCGTCACGCGCAGGCCGAACTCTTCCGCCAGCTTGGGGATGTCCCCCAGGGTGCCGTCGACCGAGTAGGTGCGGATGTTGTCCGTCAGCTTGCTCATGATCGCAAGGTCTTGACGCATCTGGTCGTCGGTCGGGTACTGGTCTTTCTGTGGGAACTGGCCTTGCTGGAACGGCGAGTAGGAAAAACCGGAGATCTGTTCGGGCCAGTTGGGGGTGGTGACGGGGCGGTTGATCAGCGCCCAGAAGCCGGTGAACAGCGCGGCGATTGCCAGCACGATCACCAGGTTGAGTCCAAATTTACGCGATGCCATGGCTATTTCGGGTTCCAAAAGGTGTGGAACGAAAAGAGGTGTCGGCCTGCGCCGAACGGCGCGCATCCTACACCGGCCCTTCCCTGACCGTACAGCAAGCAGAGAAAAACCGGACATTAGTCAGCGAAAGGCCATCTTAGTTCTTAACTTGTAGCTTGAAGCTTCGAACTTGTCGCTGCGTAGCCCTATAATGCGCGCCGGTTTTTGGGGTAATGGTCATGAGTACAGAAGATCCGCGGTTTGCAGGCGTCGCCCGCTTGTATGGCATTGAAGGCCTGGAGCGCTTGAAAGCGGCCCATGTGGCGATCGTCGGCGTCGGCGGCGTAGGCTCCTGGGCGGCGGAAGCCATGGCCCGTTGTGGGGTGGGCGAGATTTCGCTGTTTGACCTGGATGACGTCTGTGTCAGCAACAGCAACCGCCAGTTGCACGCCCTGGACAGCACCGTGGGCAAACCCAAGGTCGAGGTGATGGCCGAGCGCCTGCGCGGCATCAACCCGCACTGCACGGTGCATGCGGTGGCCGACTTCGTGACCCGCGACACCATGGCCGAATACATCACCCCCAACATCGATTGCGTGATCGACTGCATTGACGCGGTCAACGCCAAAGCTGCGCTGATCGCCTGGTGCAAGCGCCGCAAGATCCAGATCATCACCACCGGCGGCGCCGGCGGGCAGATCGACCCGACGTTGATCCAGGTCTGCGACCTGAACCGCACGTTCAACGATCCGCTGGCCTCGAAAGTGCGTTCTACCTTGCGTCGCGACTATGGTTTTTCACGCACCGTGACCCGTCATTACAGCGTGCCGTGCGTGTTTTCCACCGAGCAACTGCGTTATCCCAAACCGGATGGCAGCATTTGTTTGCAGAAGAGTTTTGTCGGGGATGGCGTGAAGCTGGACTGCGCGGGTGGGTTTGGTGCGGTGATGATGGTGACCGCCACGTTCGGCATGGTGGCGGCGACCAAGGCGGTGGACAAGATTGTGGCCGGGGTGCGCAGGCCTTCCGAGCGGGTCAAGCCCACTTAATACTGGATACTTGCACCATTCAAAATGTGGGAGCTGGCTTGCCTGCGATAGCGGTGGATCAGTCAACCTCTTCGACGACTGACACCCTGTAATCGCAGGCAAGCCAGCTCCCACATTTAGTTTTGTATAAGGCTCAATGCTCGCATGCGCTGCAAGACCGCATTCAGGCCATTGCTGCGCGACGGCGACAATTGGCGGGAAAGCCCCAGTTGGTTGAACCAGTCGGGCAAGTCGACGGCTTGCAGCTCGGCGGCAGAGAGTCCATTGACCCGCGCCAGCAACAACGCCACCAACCCGCGAATCATCCGCGCCTCGCTGCTGGCGGCGAACTGCCAGTGGTCATCGTGCAATTGCCCGACCAGCCACACCAGGCTTTCGCAGCCCTGCACGAGATTGGCGTCGACTTTATCCTCATCGGTCAGGGCAGGCAGACGCTCGCCCCATTGCATCAGCATGCGCGCGCGCTGTTCCCAGCTGCCTACCGCCTGGAAGGCCTCCAGTGCAGCGACTGCCTCCACCGGCAGGCTCATCGCAACATATCCAAGGCCTGGTCCAGCGCTTCGAAGAAGCGTTCCAGATCATCGGAATCGTTATACAGCGCCAGGGACACACGAATCGCCCCCGACAGATGCATCGCCTTGAGCAACGGCATGGCGCAATGGTGCCCGGCGCGCACAGCGATGCCTTGTTCGGTCAACAGATGCGCGAGGTCGGCGTTATGCACGCCTTCGACCACAAAGCTGACCAACGCCACTTGCGGCGAGCCCAGCACGCGCACGCCATTGCGCGCTTTCAAACCGCGCAGCAGATACTCGTGCAACGCCGCTTCATGGGCGATCACTGCCGGTTGATCCAGCGAATTCAGATAATCCAGGCTGGCGCCCAGGCCGATCACGCCGGCAATCGGCGGTGTGCCCGCTTCGAAACCCAGCGGCGCCGGGCGGAAACTGGCGCTGTGGTAGTCGGCCTGTTGCACCATTTCGCCGCCAAACTGCCAGTGGCGCAGGTGGTGCAGGGCTTCGTTGCGGCCAAACAGCACGCCGACGCCGTCCGGTCCGTACAACTTGTGGCTGGAAAACACATAGAAGTCGCAGCCCTGGGCCTGCACGTCGTGGCGGCCGTGGACGATGCCTTGGGCGCCATCGACCACGGTCAGTGCGCCGTGGGCCTTGGCCGTTGTGATCAGCGTCTGTAAGGGTTGCCAGGCGCCCAGCACGTTGGATAGCTGGCTTACCGCCAGCAGGCGTGTACGCGGGCCGATCAATTCGGCGGCGGCTGTCAGGTCGATCACGCCGTCGTCGTTCAACGGCAACACCACCAGCGTGGCAGCGCGGCGTTTGGCCAGTTGCTGCCAGGGCAGCAGGTTGGCGTGGTGTTCCAGGGCGCTGACCACAATCTCATCGCCCGCATTGAATAAGTGCTCAAGGCCGTAGGCCAAGAGGTTCAGCGCAGAAGTCGCGCCGTGGGTGAACACGATCTGCCCACTGTCGCCTGCATTCAACCACTGCGCGACCTTGCTGCGGCTGTCTTCGAACGCCTGGGTCGCATGGGCGCCGGGCAAGTGCTGGGCACGGTGCACATTGGCTGCGCCATTGGCGTAGTGATGGCTGATGGCATCCAGCAGGGCCTGGGGCTTTTGTGTGGTGGCGGCGTTGTCCAGGTACGTCTGGTCTTGCCGTTGCAGGGTGGCGATGGCCGGGAAATCGGCGCGCCAGGGGGAGGGCACTAGCATGGTGTTCAAGACTCGTATAAGCGAGCCCCAGGGTCGGGGCCCGCTAGTGGCATCGAGTGGCTGCTTAGTTGTGAGCGTGCAGCGCTTCGTTCAGTTCGATGGCCGATTTGTGGGTTTTGCACTCCACGGCACCGGTCTCGGAGTTGCGGCGGAACAACAGGTCCGGTTGGCCGGCCAGCTCACGGGCCTTGACCACTTTGACCAGTTGGTTTTTCTCATCCAGCAGCGCGACCTTGGTGCCGGCGGTGACGTACAGGCCCGACTCCACGGTGTTGCGGTCGCCCAACGGGATACCGATACCGGCGTTGGCGCCGATCAGGCAGCCTTCGCCGACCTTGATCACGATGTTGCCGCCGCCGGACAAGGTGCCCATGGTGGAGCAACCGCCACCCAGGTCCGAACCCTTGCCGACGAACACGCCTGCCGATACACGGCCTTCGATCATGCCCGGGCCTTCGGTGCCTGCGTTGAAGTTGATGAAACCTTCGTGCATCACGGTGGTGCCTTCGCCCACGTAGGCGCCCAGGCGCAGACGCGCGGCATCAGCGATACGCACGCCGCTCGGCACCACGTAGTCGGTCATTTTCGGGAACTTGTCCACCGAGAACACTTCCAGCAGCTCGCCACGCAGGCGGGCTTCCAGCTGGCGTTCGGCCAGTTCGTTGATGTCGATCGCGCCCTGGCTGGTCCAGGCCACGTTCGGCAGCTGCGGGAACACACCGGCCAGGCTCAGGCCGTGGGGCTTGACCAGGCGATGGGACAGCAGGTGCAGCTTGAGGTAGGCCTCAGGCGTGGAGGTCAGTGCGGCGTCTTCGGCCAGTAGGGTGGCGACCAGCGGGGTGTGGCTTTCGGCCAGGCGGTTGAGCAGCGCGGCTTGGGTGGCGTCGACATTCTTGAGGGCATCGGCCAGTTGCAGCGCTTGGCTGATGGTGAAGGTGATGGCCTGGTTGCCTTCGGTGTAACCGAGGATCGGCGCGATGGCCGCGACGATTTCAGCCGATGGGTTGAGCAGCGGCTGTGCGTAAAACACTTCCAGCCAAGCACCTTGGCGGTTCTGAGTGCCGACGCCGAAGCCCAGGCTGAACAGGGAATTGGACATGCTGTTACCTCTACAAAAATGGAAAGGGCTGGCCTACTTGAGGGCCGCCGAATAACTATCTGGCTTGAAGCCAATCAGGGTTCTGTCACCGAGATCGAGCACCGGGCGCTTGATCATCGAGGGTTGTGCGAGCATCAATTCAATGGCTTTCGACTGATCGAGATCGGCTTTGCGTTCGTCTTCGAGTTTGCGAAAGGTGGTGCCCGCACGGTTCAACACCACCTGCCAACCGTGCTCGTTGCACCATTGGGTCAAGTGTTCGCGGTCGATACCGGCCGTTTTGTAGTCGTGGAACTCATAGCCCACGCCGTGCTCATCGAGCCAGGTGCGCGCTTTTTTCATGGTGTCGCAGGCTTTGATGCCGAAAAGGTGCAACGTTTTGCTTGAAGCGGTCAAGGAATTGCCCCCCTTTGGACCAAGTGAAAATTAAAGGTCACGGATTATGCCACGACCAGCGGGCGGGTGCCCCTCGTCATGCGGCGTGCGACTTATGTGCAAAGGCCGGCAGGCAGCATAGGCGGTTAACATAGCTGGGTAATATGGCACTTCAGCGGCCAGTTGTTGCCTCATGTGTGTCGTTGCAAGTCGATTGTCCGGGAAACCCGCGTTATGCAAACCGCCTACACCGTTCTTATCCTGCTGATGCTGGTCAGCGTTTCGCGTCTGGTTGGGCGTGTCATTCCTCTGCCGTTGCCCCTGGTGCAGATCGCCGCCGGTGCCTTGCTGGCCTGGCCGACGCTGGGCCTGCATGTGGCGCTGGACCCGGAGCTGTTCTTGTTTCTGTTCCTGCCACCGTTGCTGTTTTCGGATGGCTGGCGTATGCCCAAGCGTGAGTTGTGGCGGTTGCGTGGGCCGATCCTGACGCTTGCGGTGGGGCTGGTGTTGTTCACGGTGGTCGGTGCTGGTTATTTCATTCACTGGATATTGCCTACGATCCCGTTGCCGGTGGCCTTCGCCCTGGCGGCGGTTTTGTCGCCGACGGATGCCGTGGCGGTGTCGGCCATTTCCCAGAATCGTTTACCTACGCCACTGATGCACATGTTGCAGGGCGAGGCCTTGATGAACGACGCATCGGGCCTGGTAACGTTCAAGTTTGCCCTGGCGGCGGCGTTGACCGGGGTGTTTTCCCTGGCGGATGCCAGCCTGACCTTCGTGTTGGTCGCCGTCGGTGGCCTGGCCGTTGGCGTGGCCCTGAGCTGGCTGGTCGGCCGACTGCGCGCCTGGATGATCGCCCGTGGCTGGGATGACCCGGCAACCCACGTGGTGTTCATGTTGTTGCTGCCCTTTGCCGCCTATGTGCTGGCCGAGCGCCTGGGGGCCTCGGGCATCTTGTCGGCGGTCGCGGCAGGCATGATGCAAAGCTGGCTTGATCTGCTACCGCGCCAGACCAGCACGCGCTTGCTCAACCGCAGCGTCTGGTCGCTGCTGGAGTTTGCCTTCAATGGCCTGATCTTCCTGCTGCTGGGCCTGCAACTGCCGGACATCATCAAGGCCGTGGTCAGCCATGAGCCGACACTGTGGCCGACCCTGTTTTATCGCTGCCTGGATGTGATTGCGATCTTCCTGGTGTTGGTAGTGCTGCGTTTTATCTGGGTGCAGAGCATCTGGCGGCTGTCAGGCCTGTTACGCCGGATTCGTGGGAAAAGCGAGCTGACGCTGGTGCCGACCGCCCGCTCTTGCTGGTTGTTGACCGTGGGTGGTGTGCGCGGTGCGGTGACGTTGGCCGGTGTGATGTCGGTGCCGTTACTGCTGGCGCCGGGCCAGGACTTTCCCGAGCGCGACCTGCTGATCTTCATCGCGGCAGGCGTGATCCTCCTGTCGCTGATCGCCGCCTGTATCGCCTTGCCGTTGTTGTTACGCGGCATTGAAAAGAGCCCGGACGAGAAACGCCATAAAGAGGTCCGCGAGGCTTGGAAAAAAACGGCCGTCGCTGCGATCCATGCGCTGGAAACGGAAGAGCCCGTTGAGCCTGAAACCCAGGACGCCGCCCAGGCTGCGCTCGCCACCGAACTCAAGGCACGGCTGATGTCGGAATATCGCCATCAATTGGAGGTGTTCAACGACTCGGCCGAAGCCCAGGCGCTGGCACGGCAGATGGACCTGCTCGAGCGCAAATTGCGCCTCAAGGCGCTGCGGGCACAGCGCCTGGAGTTATACAGCCTGAGTCGTCATCACCAGATTGGTGATGACGTGCTGAGGGAGGTGTTGGCGGATCTGGATATGAGTGAGGCGAATCTGGGTCAGGTGAAATGACCCTCAAGCCCGTTAGCGGCGACGCTGAATAAAATCGCGAATGCGCTCAGCCGCTTCCACACACTCGGCCAACGGCGCGACCAACGCCATACGCACTCGCCCAGCGCCGGGGTTGGCGCCGTTCACTTCACGGGACAGGTACGAACCCGGCACCACGGTCACATGTTCTTCCACGAACAGATCGCGGCAGAATGCGGCATCGTCGCCATTCACATTCGGCCACAGATAGAAGCCGCCATCCGGGCTCTGCACATCCAGCACCGGCTTGAGAATCGCCAGCACCGCGTCGAATTTCTCGCGATACAGGTCACGGTTGGCGTGCACGTGGGCTTCATCCTGCCAGGCAGCAATGCTCGCCAGCTGGGTCTGCACCGGCATCGCGCAGCCGTGGTAGGTGCGGTACAGCAGGAACGCCTTGAGGATGTCGGCATCGCCGGCCACGAAACCGGAGCGCAGGCCCGGCAGGTTAGAGCGCTTGGACAGGCTGTGGAACACCACGCAGCGCTTGAAGTCCTGGCGACCCAGTTCGACACAGGCGCTCAGCAGGCCGGGCGGCGGGGTTTGTTCGTCGAAGTACAGTTCGCTGTAGCACTCGTCGGCGGCGATGACGAAGTCGTATTCGTCGGCCAGGGCGATGAGTTTTTTCAGGGTGTCGACCGGGATCAGCGCGCCGGTCGGGTTGCCGGGCGAGCACAGGAACAGGATCTGGCAGCGTTTCCAGATGTCCGGCGTCACGGCGTCGAAGTCCGGGTTGAAGCCATTGGCGTCCAGGCACGGCAGGTAGTGTGGCTTGGCCCCGGCCAGGAACGCGGCGCCTTCGTAGATCTGGTAGAACGGGTTCGGGCTCACCACCAGCGCATCCTCGCCACGGTTGACCACGGTCTGGGTGAAGGCGAACAGCGCTTCACGGGTGCCGTTGACCGGCAAGATATTGCGCGCCGGGTCGAGCCAGCCCTTGGGCACGTTGAAGCGACGTTCGCACCAGGCACCGATGGCTTCGCGCAGCGCCGGGATACCCAGGGTGGTCGGGTACACGGCCATCTGGTCGAGGTTGTTGCTCAACGCTTCGGCCACGAACGTGGGAGACTTGTGCTTCGGCTCGCCGATGGACAGCGCAATCGGGCGCTTGTCCGGGTTTGGCGTGACGCTGCCGAGCAGGGCGCGCAGTTTCTCGAACGGGTAGGGTTGCAGTTGGTTCAGGGCGTTGTTCATGGGCATCTCGTTCAATTCGGTTTAAAGCATGCGGTCTGCTGGGCGAAGCCATCTAAATGTGGGAGGGGGCTCGCCCCCGATTGCAGTGTGCCAGCCAAAGCATTTTTATCTGATCCACCGCTATCGGGGGCAAGCCCCCTCCCACACGGGCCCTGTTTGTTTTTTAGAGAGTCAGGCGTGTCAGCTCGACGCCGGGTTCCTGGGTCACGCTCAATTGCTGGACGATCGCTTCCTGCAACCGCAGGCACAGCTCCGGGTCGGACAACGGCTGGTTGTCGGCATCGGTGATGAAGAACACGTCTTCCACGCGTTCGCCGAGGGTCGCAATCTTGGCGTTCTGCAACGACAGGTCGAACTCCAGGAAAATCCCACCGATACGCGCCAGCAGGCCTGGGCGGTCCGGGGCGCTCAGTTCGAGCACCGTCACCGGGCGCTGGGCGTCGTTGGAAATGGTCACCTGGGGCGCAAACGCAAAGTGTTTGAGTTGGCGCGGCACTCGACGCTGGATGATGGTCGGGTAGTCGTCAGGGTTGCGCAGGGCTTCGGTCAGGCCTTCGCGGATCTTCTTCACTCGCGCTGGATTGTCGCCGATCGAGTCGCCATCGGTGTCGAGCACGATATAGGTGTCGAGGGTGAACTGGCTGCTGGAGGTGATTACCCGTGCGTCATGGATGTTCAGGTTCAACTGGTCCATGGCCGCTACGGTCACGGCGAAGAAGTCGTGCTGGTCCGGCGCGTAGATGAAAATCTGCGTGCCGCCTTCGAATTCGCGCTGGGTGGTTTCCTTGATCAGCACCAGTGGGCCGCCGTCGGCCGGTTGCTGCAGGATCGCGTCGGTGTGCCAGGCCACATCACCGGCGGTGTGGCGCAGGAAGTAATCGTCGCCCAGTTGCGACCACAGTTGTTCCACATCGTCCGGGTCGTTGCCGCCGCGCACCAGGATATCCAGGGCGGCGCTTTGGGTGCGGCGGATCTGCTCTTCGCGGTCTACCGGGTTTTCCAGGCCACGGCGCAGGGCGCGCTTGGTCTCGGTGTACAGTTGGCGCAGCAGACTGGCGCGCCACGAGTTCCACAGCGTCGGGTTGGTCGCGTTGATATCCGAGACGGTCAGCACGTACAGGTAGTCGAGGCGGGTTTCATCGCCGACGATCTGCGCAAAGTCGTGGATCACCTGCGGGTCGGACAAGTCCTTGCGCTGGGCGGTGGTCGACATCACCAGGTGGTTCTGCACCAGCCAGACGATCAGGCGGCTGTCCCACAGCGGCAACTGGTGGCGCTGGCAGAAGGCCTCGGCATCAACCGCACCGACCTCGGAGTGATCGCCATGCCGGCCCTTGCCGATGTCGTGGTACAGGCCGGCCAGGTAGATCAGCTCTGGCTTGGGTAGCTTGGCCATCAATTTGCTGGCCAGCGGGAATTTCTCCGACACCTGGGTGTACTGCAGCTTACGCAGGTGCTTGATCAGGTTCAGGGTGTGGGCGTCCACGGTATAGATGTGGAACAGATCGTGTTGCATCTGCCCGACGATAAAACCGAACTCCGGCAGGTAGCGCCCGAGGATGCCGTAACGGTTCATGCGCCGCAGGTTGCGGTGGATGCCGATCTTGCACTTGAACAGCTCGATGAACAGGCTGGTGTTGCGGATATCGTTGCGGAAATCGTCGTCGATCAGGTGCCGGTTTTCCCGCAACAGGCGAATGGTATCGGCGCGCACGCCTTTGATTTCCGGCTGCTGGGCCATCAGCACGAAGATTTCCAGCATGGCAAACGGTGTGCGGCGGAACACGTTGTCGTTGCGCGCCTCGATATAGCCATCGTGCAGTTGGAAACGCGCATTGATCGGTTGCGGCGGCGCCTCGTCTTCGGGGGCCAGGATCACTTCTTCAAAATGCTGGATGATCAGGTCGCTGAGCTGGGCAATGCTCATGACCACCCGGTAGTACTGCTGCATGAAGCTTTCGATGCTGGTCTTCGCGTCTTCACCTTCAAAGCCCAGCAGGGTGGCGATGGAGCGCTGGTGGTCGAAGAGCAGGCGGTCTTCGGAACGCCCGGCCAGCATGTGCAAGGCGTAGCGCACTTTCCAGAGGAATTCCTGGGAGGAGGCCAGCAGGGCGTTTTCGCTTTCCACCAGGAAGCCTTCACCGGCCAGGGCGCGCAGGTTCAGGGTGCCGTACTGGCGACGCGCAACCCACAGAATCGTCTGGATATCCCGCAGCCCGCCCGGCGAGCCTTTGACGTTGGGTTCCAGGTTGTATTCGGTGTCGTTGTACTTGTGGTGCCGGGCCTTTTGCTCGGCGCGCTTGGCCAGGAAGAAGTCCTTGCTCGGCCACATGTGCGCGGTGCTGGTGACTTCAAGCATACGCTGGCGCAGGCGCTCGGGGCCGGCGATGGTACGGCTTTCCATGAGGTTGGTGATGACGGTGAGGTCGGCGCGGGCTTCTTCGGCGCATTCGTCCACCGAGCGTACGCTTTGGCCGACTTCCAGGCCGATGTCCCACAACAATGTGAGAAAGCGCTCGATGGAATCGCGAAAGATCTCATGGTCGGCGCTGTCCAGCAGGATCAGCAGGTCGATGTCGGAGTAAGGGTGCAGCTCACCGCGACCGTAGCCGCCGACCGCCACCAGGGCGATGTCGGCGTCTTCGCTCCAACTGAACTGTTCCCAGGCTTTTTGCAGGATGTTATCGACGAACCAGGCTCGGTCCTCGATCAGCCGGCGGATGTCCCGCCCCCTGCGAAAGCGCTCGTCGAGCACCTCGCGGGCCTGGCGGATCGCCTTCTTGAACGCGGCGATGGGGCTCGCCTTCAGGGCCAGTTCGGCCTGGAACTGGCCACGGTCGAAGAGTTCGGGATCCACCTGGGGCATCGATCGGCTTTCCTTTCAATCTATTCAGTCAGTCAGTCACAACACAGTGGGGGAAAACCTGAGCAACGTTTATGCCGACGTTGTACCCGAGGTGCGCGGGATCGTGTCATCGGCGCGCAGCGTGAAAATCTCGTAGCCGGTCTCGGTGACCAGCAAAGTGTGTTCCCACTGGGCCGAAAGCTTGCGGTCCTTGGTGATGGCAGTCCAGCCGTCGCCCAACACCTTGGTGTCGGCCTTGCCCTGGTTGATCATCGGCTCGATGGTGAAGGTCATGCCTGCCTTCAGCTCCATGCCGGTGCCGGCGCGGCCGTAGTGCAGGATCTGTGGCTCTTCGTGGAAGACCGTGCCGATACCGTGGCCGCAGAACTCGCGTACCACCGAGAAACCGTTCTTTTCCGCATGCTTCTGGATCACTTCGCCGATGTCGCCCAGGCGGCAGCCAGGCTTGACGATCTCGATGGCCTTGTACATGCATTCCTGGGTGACCTGGGACAGGCGTTCGGCCCAGACCGGTACGTTGCCGACGTGGAACATGCGGCTGGTGTCGCCGAAGTAGCGGTCCTTGATCACGGTGACGTCGATGTTCAGGGTGTCGCCGTCCTTCAGCGGCTTGTCGCCCGGAATTCCGTGGCAAACCACGTGGTTGACCGAGGTGCAGATCGACTTGGGGAAGCCCTTGTAGTTCAGCGGCGCAGGGATGGCGCCCTGCACGTTGACGATATAGTCGTGGCAGATCTGGTTGAGGGTCTCGGTGGTGACGCCGGGCTTGACGTGTTCGGCAATCATTTCCAGCACGTCGGCGGCCAGTTTGCCGGCGATGCGCATGCCAGCGATGTCTTCGGCGGTTTTCAAACTAACGGTCATACAGGCTCTCTCTAGCGCGACGCGCTGAAATCAATACGGTTTACGGGCGTGCGACAAAAGGTTGCAAAATTCGCACAAGCCACAGAAAACGCGATTCTAACAGACCATGGCGTCAAATCATGAGCCTCTGATGATCGCTTCTGTCTATAAGGTAGGGCTATGTCAGCTCTATTCAAGGGGTTACACGAACGCGCCCGACGGCAAATGTGATTGCGTGTTCCGTTTTTGCCGATGCTGTGGTATAAAATGCGCCGCTTTCCGGGGATACCCCGCAAAGCTTAAATCCACACACGTGTCGACACGATGACCTGGGTGCCGGAGGCCTTGATGCCGCTGGTTGGTCATTGGGATACGTGGAGGCCAAACCCGACTTATTAAGGAACTATCATGTCCCAAGTCAACATGCGCGATATGCTGAAGGCCGGTGTGCACTTCGGCCACCAGACCCGTTACTGGAACCCGAAAATGGGTAAGTACATTTTCGGCGCGCGTAACAAGATCCACATCATCAACCTTGAAAAAACCCTGCCAATGTTCAACGAAGCGCTGACTTTCGTAGAGCGCCTGGCCCAGGGCAAAAACAAGATTCTGTTCGTCGGCACCAAGCGTTCCGCTGGCAAGATCGTTGCTGAAGAAGCAGCACGTTGCGGTTCGCCGTACGTCGATCACCGCTGGTTGGGCGGCATGCTGACCAACTTCAAAACCATCCGTGCTTCCATCAAGCGTCTGCGTGACCTTGAAGTGCAAGCCGAAGACGGTACTTTCGCCAAGCTGACCAAGAAAGAAGCGCTGATGCGCTCCCGTGACCTGGAAAAGCTCGATCGTTCCCTGGGTGGTATCAAGGACATGGGCGGTCTGCCTGACGCACTGTTCGTTATCGACGTTGATCACGAGCGCATCGCGATCACCGAAGCCAACAAGCTGGGCATCCCTGTTATCGGCGTAGTCGATACCAACAGCAGCCCGGAAGGCGTTGACTACATCATCCCAGGCAACGATGACGCAATCCGCGCTATCCAGTTGTACATGGGTTCGATGGCTGACGCTGTCATCCGTGGTCGCAACCACGTTGCTGGCGGTACCGAGCAGTTCGTTGAAGAAGCTCCGGTAGCTGCCGCTGAGTAATTAGCGCCCTGGCGTTGACTCAGTAAGCAAAAAGGGGGCTTGGCCCCCTTTTTGCCACCTCGAAAACCATTTGTCGGCAGCGCGGCTACATCATCTGTAACGTGCAGCGGCCTACAAGGGAGATTCGGGAAGAATTGATCGCCCGTCTGATCGGGTGGAATGGTTGAAAACCTATCCAAGAGGATTTTGAAATGGCAGAGATTACTGCAGCGTTGGTTAAAGAACTGCGTGAGCGTACCGGCGAAGGCATGATGGATTGCAAAAAGGCCTTGACCAAGGCTGGCGGCGACATCGAAAAAGCCATCGACGACATGCGCGCTTCCGGCGCCATCAAGGCCGCCAAGAAAGCCGGCAACGTCGCTGCTGAAGGCGCTATCGCCCTGGTTGAAGACGGTAAAGCCGCCGTTCTGCTGGAAGTGAACTCGCAGACCGACTTCCTGGCCCTGCAAGACGACTTCAAGGCATTCGTTGCTGCCAGCGTCAAGAAGGCATTCGATGAGAAGCTGACCACCGTTGAGCCTCTGATCGAAGCCCAAGAAGCTGATCGCCTGGTACTGGTCGGCAAAGTTGGCGAAAACGTCAACATCCGTCGCCTGACTCGCGTTGAAGGTGATGTCGTCGGTGGTTACCTGCACGGCAACAAGATCGGTGTAGCTGTTGTTCTGAAAGGCGGCGACGTTGAGCTGGCCAAAGACATCGCTATGCACGTTGCTGCCAGCAACCCTGAGTTCCTGCTGCCTTCGGAAGTGTCTGCCGAAGCGATCGAGCGTGAAAAAGCGGTGTTCCTGAGCCTGAACGCCGACAAGATCGCCGGCAAGCCAGAAAACATCGTGGAAAACATGATCAAAGGCCGTATCAGCAAGTTCCTGGCTGAAGCGAGCCTGGTTGAGCAGGCGTTCGTCAAGAACCCTGAAATCAAGGTTGGCGAACTGGCCAAGAAAGCCGGTGCTGAAATCGTTTCCTTCACTTACTACAAAGTAGGCGAAGGCATCGAGAAGCCGGTCGACAACTTCGCTGAAGAAGTTGCTGCCCAGCTGGCTGCCGCCAAGCAATAAGACAGCTTTCAACTGTCGCCCGAAAGAGGCTGCCCGCTCACGCGCGCAGCCTCTTTTCAAATGGGAAGGCCGATTTTAATTGGCATCCCTCCGGAACTGGCTTACAAAGCCGTGTTCCGATGGCGCTGTTACAGCGTCCAGCTAGAGTGAACGCAAGCCGTAAAACGGCTCGCCAAGAATTTTTTAAAAAATACGCCGCAGGAGAGATTCGCAATGGCTCAGCAGGGCAGTGGTTATCAGGCTCGCTATAAACGCATTCTACTCAAGCTTAGCGGCGAGGCCCTGATGGGCTCGGAAGAGTTCGGGATCGATCCCAAGGTGCTCGACCGCATGGCGCTGGAAGTCGGCCAACTGGTCGGTATCGGCGTGCAGGTTGGCCTGGTGATCGGTGGTGGCAACCTGTTCCGTGGCGCGGCCCTGAGTGCTGCTGGCATGGACCGGGTCACCGGCGACCATATGGGCATGCTGGCCACTGTGATGAATGCCCTGGCCATGCGTGACGCCTTGGAGCGCGCCAATATCTCGGCTATCGTGATGTCGGCTATTTCCATGGTCGGCGTAACCGATCACTATGACCGCCGCAAAGCCATGCGCCACCTGAATTCCAAGGAAGTGGTGATCTTCGCGGCCGGCACGGGTAACCCGTTCTTTACCACCGATTCGGCAGCCTGCCTGCGCGCCATCGAGATCGATGCGGACGTGGTGCTCAAGGCGACCAAGGTAGACGGCGTGTACACCGCAGATCCATTCAAAGACCCGCATGCCGAGAAGTTCGATCATCTGACCTACGATGAAGTACTGGATCGCAAGCTGGGCGTAATGGATCTGACGGCTATCTGCCTGTGCCGCGACCACAAGATGCCACTGCGCGTATTTAACATGAACAAGCCCGGCGCCCTGCTGAACATCGTACACGGCGGCGCAGAAGGGACTCTGATCGAGGAAGGCCAACAATGATCAACGAAATCAAGAAAGACGCCCAAGCGCGTATGCAGAAATCCCTGGAGTCTCTGAGCCATGCATTCGGCCAGATTCGTACCGGCAAGGCGCACCCGAGCATCCTGGGCAGCGTGATGGTGCCTTACTACGGCTCCGATACCCCTATCAGCAGCGTCGCCAACATTACCGTTAAAGACTCGCGCACCCTGCAAGTCGTAGCGTTTGAGCGCAACATGCTGGGTGCTGTCGACAAGGCCATCCAGAGCGCCGGTTTGAACCTCAACCCGACCAACCTGGGTGAGTTGCTGCTGATCTCCATGCCGGCCCTGACTGAAGAGACCCGCAAAGGCTTCACCAAGCAGGCTCGCAGCGCTGCAGAAGACGCGCGTGTTGCCGTACGTAATATCCGTCGCGATGCCTTGGGTGACCTGAAGAAGCTGGTCAAGGACAAGGAAATCAGCGAAGACGAAGAGCGTCGTGCCACCGCCGATATCGACAAATTGACCAAGGATGCCGAGGCCCAGATCACCAAGGCCACGGAAGAAAAAGAAAAGGACCTGATGGCCGTATAAGGGGTCAGGACGCCTTCATGGAAAAGACCAAGCAGACTGTACCCTCCGTGGTGCCGCGCCATGTCGCGATCATCATGGATGGGAATAATCGCTGGGCGAAGAAGCGCTTTATGCCGGGTGTCGCCGGGCATAAAGCCGGTGTCGATGCGGTAAGGGCTGTGATCGAGGTGTGTGCCGAGGCCAAGGTCGAAGTGTTGACCCTGTTTGCGTTCTCCAGTGAGAACTGGCAGCGGCCCGCCGAAGAAGTCAGTGCCTTGATGGATCTGTTCTTCAAGGCCTTGCGTCGTGAGGCCAAGCGCCTTAACGACAACAACATCAGCCTGCGCATCATTGGCGACCGCTCGCGCTTCCACCCGGAACTTCAGGCTGCCATGCGCGAGGCTGAGGCAATCACCGCTGGTGCCAACCGTTTTGTGCTACAGATCGCAGCCAACTACGGCGGCCAGTGGGATATCGCCCAGGCAGCGCAGCGGCTGGCTCGCGAAGTGCAGGCCGGGCACCTGCGGCCCGACGACATCACGCCCGAACTGTTGCAAACCTGCCTGGTGACCGGTGACCTGCCGTTGCCGGACCTGTGCATCCGGACCGGTGGTGAGCACCGCATCAGTAATTTCCTGCTGTGGCAGCTGGCCTATACCGAGCTGTACTTCTCCGACCTGTTCTGGCCGGACTTCAAACACGATGCCATGCGTAATGCACTGGCCGATTTCGCTTCCCGTCAGCGTCGCTTCGGTAAAACGAGTGAGCAGATCGAAGCTGGAGCCCGGGTTTAAATGCTTAAACAACGAATCATCACTGCACTGATCCTGTTGCCGATCGCCTTGTGCGGGTTTTTCCTGCTCGAGGGTTCCGGCTTTGCGCTGTTCATTGGCCTGGTCGTCACCCTGGGCGCCTGGGAATGGGCGCGCCTGGCCGGGTTCGGCGCGCAGTTGCCGCGCGTGGTGTATGCCGCCGTCGTGGCCGCGCTGGCGTTCCTCTTGTACATCCTGCCGGACCTCGCGCCCTGGGTGTTGGGGGCGGCGGTGCTGTGGTGGGCGCTGGCGACGTTCCTGGTGCTGACCTATCCGCGCACCAGCGGCCAATGGTCCAGCGTTGCCTGCAAGCTGGTGATTGGTTTGCTGATCCTCTTGCCGGCTTGGCAAGGGCTGGTGGAGATCAAGCGTTATCCAATGGGTAACTGGTTGATCCTGGCAGTCATGGTGCTGGTATGGGGGGCTGATATCGGTGCCTACTTCTCCGGTCGGGCCTTCGGCAAGCGCAAGTTGGCGCCGGCGGTCAGTCCGGGCAAGAGCTGGGAGGGGGTCTATGGTGGTTTGGCGTTGACACTGGTGATTGCGCTGGTGGTTGGTGTCGTGCGTGGCTGGGCGGTGAAGGAAATCTTCCTGGCGCTGCTGGCCACAGCCATTGTCGTGTTTGTTTCTGTGGTGGGTGACCTCACCGAAAGCATGTTCAAGCGTCAGGCCGGTATCAAGGACAGCAGTAACCTGCTGCCCGGGCACGGTGGTGTGTTGGACCGTATCGACAGCCTGACGGCGGCTATTCCGATCTTCGCTGTGTTGCTATGGATGACTGCTTCGTGAGCCGCCTTCAACAAGTGACCGTGCTGGGTGCAACCGGCTCGGTGGGGCTGAGCACCCTGGATGTGATTGCGCGTCATCCTGATCGCTATCAGGTCTTTGCCCTGACTGGGTTCAGCCGTCTGAGCGAGCTGTTGGCTTTGTGTGTGCGCCACGCACCGCGCTTCGTGGTAGTCCCTGAGGCAGGAGCGGCGCGTGGCTTGCAGGATGATCTGCGGGCTGCCGGGTTGGCGACTCGAGTGCTGGTGGGCGAGGAGGGGTTGTGTCAGGTCTCGGCTGACGCTGAGGTGGATACGGTAGTCGCCGCTATCGTCGGTGCCGCCGGCCTGCGTCCAACCCTCGCCGCTGTAGATGCCGGCAAGAAGATCCTGCTGGCCAACAAAGAAGCGCTGGTCATGTCTGGCGCGCTCTTCATGCAGGCAGTGCGTAAAAGCGGCGCGGTGCTGCTGCCGCTCGACAGCGAGCACAACGCGATCTTCCAATGCATGCCTGGCGACTATGCGCGTGGTTTGGGTCAGGTTGGCGTGCGTCGGATTCTGCTGACCGCCTCCGGTGGTCCGTTCCGGCAAACCCCGCTGGCCGAGCTTGAGCATGTTTCGCCCGACCAGGCATGCGCTCATCCGAACTGGTCCATGGGGCGTAAGATCTCGGTGGATTCGGCGAGCATGATGAACAAGGGGCTGGAACTGATCGAGGCGTGCTGGCTGTTCGATGCACGGCCGGATCAGGTCGAAGTGGTAATTCACCCGCAAAGTGTGATTCATTCCCTGGTCGATTACGTCGACGGTTCGGTACTTGCGCAGTTGGGTAACCCCGATATGCGCACGCCGATTGCCAATGCCTTGGCCTGGCCGGAGCGGATTGATTCCGGTGTCGCCCCGCTGGATCTGTTTGCAGTGGCCCGCCTGGACTTTGAAGCGCCAGACGAGCAGCGCTTTCCTTGCCTGCGCCTGGCCCGGCAAGCGGCCGAGGTGGGGAACAGCGCGCCAGCAATGCTGAATGCGGCCAACGAAGTGGCTGTGGCGGCGTTTCTCGAACGGCGCATCCGCTTTCCGCAGATCGCGAGTATCATCGAGGACGTCCTGGCGCTTGAGCCTGTCGTGGCGGTGAGTGACCTGGCGGCGGTATTCGAAGCCGATACCAAGGCTCGAGCCCTGGCAGAGCAATGGTTGAGCCGCAACACGCGTTAGCCTGTGGGCGGATGGGTTCGAGCCTTCAGGCACTGGATTGGAATGCGGAGAAATTAGATGAGTGCGCTTTACATGATTGTCGGCACCCTGGTTGCTCTGGGCGTGCTGGTCACCTTCCACGAATTCGGCCACTTCTGGGTGGCGCGTCGTTGCGGCGTCAAGGTATTGCGCTTTTCCGTCGGCTTCGGCATGCCGCTGCTGCGCTGGCATGACCGTCGTGGCACCGAGTTTGTGATTGCGGCCATCCCGTTGGGTGGCTACGTCAAGATGCTCGATGAGCGCGAAGGCGAAGTGCCTGCAGACCAGTTGGATCAATCCTTCAATCGCAAGACCGTTCGTCAGCGTATCGCCATTGTTGCCGCGGGTCCGATCGCCAACTTCCTGTTGGCGATGGTGTTCTTCTGGGTGTTGGCCATGCTGGGCAGCCAGCAGGTGCGTCCGGTGATCGGTGCGGTTGAATCGGACAGCATCGCCGCCAAGGCCGGGCTGGTCGCTGGGCAGGAAATTGTTTCCATTGATGGCGAACCCACCACGGGTTGGGGCGCAGTCAATTTGCAGTTGGTGCGTCGCCTGGGCGAAAGCGGGATTGTGAATGTAGTGGTGCGCGAGCAGGGCTCCACCGCCGAAAGCCCGCGTGAACTGGCTCTCGACCACTGGCTCAAGGGCGCAGATGAGCCTGATCCGATCAAATCCCTGGGCATACGTCCATGGCGTCCGGCCTTGCCGCCGGTGCTTGCCGAGCTGGATCCGAAAGGTCCGGCCCAGGCTGCTGGCCTGAAAACCGGCGATCGCCTGTTGGCCCTCGATGGTCAGCCATTGGGTGACTGGCAGCAGGTGGTCGATCTGGTTCGTGTACGTCCTGATACTAAAATTGTGCTGAAAGTTGAACGCGACGGTGCTCAAATCGACGTCCCTGTGACCTTGTCGGTTCGCGGGGAAGCCAAGGCGGCCGGGGGTTACCTGGGTGCTGGAGTCAAGGGTGTCGATTGGCCGCCATCGATGGTGCGTGAGGTGAGTTTCGGGCCGTTGGCGGCAATTGGCGAGGGTGCGAAACGCACCTGGACCATGAGTGTGCTGACCCTGGAATCGCTCAAGAAAATGTTGTTCGGCGAGCTCTCGGTAAAAAACTTGAGTGGACCGATAACCATTGCTAAAGTGGCGGGCGCTTCTGCCCAGTCGGGTGTCGCGGATTTCCTGAATTTCCTGGCTTATCTGAGTATTAGCCTGGGGGTTCTGAATTTGCTGCCCATTCCAGTATTGGATGGGGGGCATCTGTTGTTTTATCTGGTCGAGTGGGTGCGTGGTCGCCCCTTGTCGGATCGGGTGCAGGGTTGGGGGATACAGATCGGTATCAGTTTGGTGGTCGGGGTGATGTTGTTAGCCCTGGTCAACGATCTGGGTCGACTGTAACGCTTCGCTGAATTGCGAATCTGCCGCATTTTGCGGCAGTTTGTTTATTGCCAGTTGGAATAAGAAAGGACTTCATGAAACGTCTGCTGCTAACTGCGGTTCTCACCGTATTGATGATCGCCGAAGTTCACGCCGAGTCCTTCACCATCTCCGATATTCGCGTCAACGGCCTCCAGCGGGTTTCCGCGGGTAGCGTCTTTGGTGCCTTGCCGTTGAACGTTGGGGAACAGGCTGATGACCGTCGCCTGGTGGAATCCACTCGTGCGCTGTTCAAAACCGGTTTCTTTCAAGACATCCAACTGGGTCGCGAAGGCAACGTCCTGGTCATCACCGTGGTCGAGCGACCTTCCGTCGCCAGTATCGAGATCGAAGGCAACAAGGCGATCTCGACTGAAGACCTGATGAAGGGTCTGAAGCAATCCGGCCTGGCCGAAGGCGAGATCTTCCAGCGCGCCACCCTCGAAGGTGTGCGTAACGAGCTGCAACGCCAGTACGTTGCGCAGGGCCGCTACTCCGCGACCGTGGAAACGGAAGTGGTGCCGCAGCCGCGTAACCGTGTCGGCCTCAAGGTCAACATCAACGAAGGCACTGTGGCGGCGATCCAGCACATCAACGTGGTAGGCAATACCAAGTTCTCTGATGACGACCTGATCGACCTGTTCGAACTCAAGACCACCAACTGGCTGTCGTTCTTCAAGAACGATGACAAGTATGCCCGCGAAAAACTGTCCGGTGACCTGGAGCGCCTGCGCTCCTACTACCTGGACCGTGGCTACATCAATATGGATATCGCTTCGACCCAGGTGTCCATCACCCCGGACAAGAAGCACGTCTACATCACCGTCAACGTCAACGAAGGCGAGAAGTACAAGGTTCGCGACGTCAAGCTGAGCGGCGACCTGAAGGTGCCTGAAGACCAGGTCAAGGCGCTGTTGCTGGTGCAGAAAGACCAGGTGTTCTCGCGCAAGCTGATGACCACCACGTCCGAACTGATCACCCGTCGCCTGGGCAACGAAGGCTACACCTTCGCCAACGTCAACGGCGTGCCGACGCCCCATGATGATGACCACACCGTGGACATCACCTTCGTGGTCGATCCAGGCAAGCGCGCCTACGTAAACCGTATCAATTTCCGTGGCAACACCAAGTCTGCGGACGAAGTGCTGCGTCGTGAAATGCGTCAGATGGAAGGTGGCTGGGCGTCGACTTACCTGATCGACCAGTCCAAGACCCGTCTTGAGCGTCTGGGCTTCTTCAAGGAAGTCAACGTCGAAACCCCGGCCGTACCGGGTGTGGATGACCAGGTTGACGTGAACTACGCCGTAGAAGAACAGGCATCGGGCTCCATCACCGCCAGTGTTGGCTTCGCACAGAGCGCCGGCCTGATCCTCGGTGGTTCGATCACCCAGAACAACTTCCTGGGTACCGGTAACCGAGTTTCCATCGGCCTGACCCGAAGCGAATACCAGAGCCGATATAACTTCGGTTATACCGACCCCTACTGGACTGCTGACGGTGTGAGCCTGGGCTACAACGCCTTTTATCGCACCACTGACTACAAAGACCTCGACGTTGACGTAGCCAGCTATGCAATCGATAGTCTTGGTGCTGGCGTGAACGTTGGTTACCCGATCAGCGAGACCTCGCGCCTGACGTTCGGCTTGACTGCGCAGCAGGATGAGATCAAGACCGGTGTGTACACCGTGGACGAAATCTTCGACTTCACCCGTCGTGAAGGTGACAAGTTCCTGAACTTCAAGGCGTCCGCCGGCTGGTCCGAGTCCACCCTGAACAAAGGTGTACTGGCGACCCGTGGTCATTCCCAGAGCCTGACCCTGGAAACCACCACGCCGGGCAGCGACCTGTCGTTCTTCAAGCTCGACTACCGCGGCCAGCTGTTCCAGCCGTTGAGCGACAACTACACCATGCGCCTGCACACTGAGCTGGGTTATGGCGATGGTTATGGCTCCACCAATGGTCTACCGTTCTACGAGAACTACTATGCGGGTGGCTTCAACTCCGTACGTGGTTTCAAAGACAGCACCCTGGGCCCGCGTGGTACTCCGAGCCGTGGTGTTGGTGTAACCGGTAACCAGGGCACCGTAGTGGATTCCGACAACGACCCACTGCCGTTCGGTGGTAACGTCCTGATCCAGGGTGGTGCGGAAATCCTGTTCCCGCTGCCGTTCGTGAAAGATCAGCGCTCCCTGCGTACTTCGGTATTCTGGGATGTGGGTAACGTGTTCGATTCCAAGTGCGAGCAGATCCGTAACCCGAGCGGCGTGAAGTCCAACACTCAGTGTAACGACGTGAGCCTGAGTAATCTGGCAAGCTCCGTGGGCGTGGGTGTGACCTGGGTGACTGCGCTTGGCCCATTGAGCTTTGCTCTGGCCATGCCGATCAAGAAACCGGATAACGCTGAAACCCAGATTTTCCAATTCTCCCTCGGCCAGACGTTCTAAGCGTCTGACCCAAGATAACGACAACGGATTCTGTAGGAGTACATCGTGCGCAAGTTGACTCAATTGGTGCTGCTGGCAACCGTGCTGGTAACCACCCCGGCCTTCGCCGAAATGAAAATCGCCGTCCTGAACTATCAGATGGCCCTGCTGGAATCCGATGCGGCCAAGAAATACGCCGTGGATGCCGAGAAAAAATTCGGTCCGCAACTGACCAAGCTCAAGACCCTGGAAAGCAGCGCCAAGGGCATCCAGGATCGTCTGGTAGCCGGTGGTGACAAGATGCAGCAAGGCGAGCGCGAGCGTCTGGAGCTTGAATTCAAGCAAAAGGCCCGTGACTACCAGTTCCAGTCCAAAGAACTGAACGAAGCCAAGGCTGTTGCTGACCGTGAAATGCTGAAACAGCTGAAGCCGAAACTCGACAGCGCTGTGGAAGAAGTCATCAAGAAAGGTGCCTTTGACCTGGTGTTCGAGCGTGGCGCTGTGATCGACGTCAAGCCTCAATACGACATCACCCGTCAGGTGATCGAGCGCATGAACCAGCTGAAGTAAGCCATGACCGCGACTATCAAGCTCGGCGAGTTGGCCGAGTTCCTGGGGGCCACCTTGCGTGGCTCCCCGGAGAAGGAAATCACTGGGCTAGCCACCTTGCAGGAGGCTGGCCCAGCTCAGTTGAGCTTCCTCGCAAACCCCCAATACCGTAAATACCTGGTCGACAGCCAAGCCGCAGCCGTGTTGCTGAAGGCCGCTGATGCCGAAGGGTTTGCCGGGGATGCGCTGGTGGTAGCCGACCCTTACCTGGCGTATGCGCGGGTGTCGCACCTGTTCGATCCGAAACCCAAGGCCGCCAGCGGTATTCACCCGTCTGCGGTGATCGCCGATGATGCCCAGGTTGACCCTGCTGCCAGCGTCGGTGCCTTTGCGGTGATCGAGAGCGGTGCACGCATTGCGGCGGGCGTGACCATTGGTGCCCATTGTTTTATCGGTGCGCGCTGCGAAATCGGCGCAGGCGGTTGGCTGGCACCCCGCGTAACCCTGTACCACGACGTGCGTATCGGTGAGCGTGTGGTCATCCAGTCAGGTGCCGTGATCGGTGGTGAAGGCTTTGGCTTTGCCAATTCCAAGGGCATCTGGAACAAGATTGCCCAGGTCGGCGGCGTATTGATCGGCGACGACGTGGAAATTGGCGTGAACACAGCTGTTGATCGCGGGGCCCTGGCCGATACCGTGATCGGCAACGGCGTAAAGCTCGACAACCAGATCCAGATCGCCCACAACGTGCAGATTGGCGATCACACCGCCATGGCAGCATGCGTGGGTATCTCCGGCAGCACCCGGATCGGCAAGCATTGCATGCTGGCCGGTGGCGTCGGGCTGGTGGGGCACATCGATATTTGCGACAACGTCTTCATCACCGGCATGACCATGGTCACCCACTCGATTACCGAACCGGGTGCTTATTCTTCCGGTACCGCCATGCAGCCTGCGGCTGAATGGCGCAAGAGTGCAGCACGGTTGAGGCAGCTCGACGACATGGCTCGACGTCTCAAACAGCTGGAAAAGCGTGTTGGGGACGTGACCCCTGGCGGTAATGCTTCATCAGAAGGCTGATACCATTTCCATATCAAGTGTGCACAGCCGCTAGACTGCCTCCTTGATTTGCTAGCGGGGCGTGCTTTTAGTTCGCCCGCCCCCAATCTTTATTACAGGCTTCCCCCCGAAATGATGGACATCAACGAGATTCGCGAATACCTGCCTCACCGTTACCCGTTCCTGTTGGTGGATCGCGTAGTGGACCTCAATGTCGAGGAAAAGCGCATTCGTGCCTACAAGAATGTCAGCATCAACGAACCGTTCTTCAATGGTCACTTTCCTGCGCATCCGATCATGCCGGGTGTGTTGATCATCGAGGCGATGGCCCAGGCTGCCGGTATCCTTGGTTTCAAAATGCTCGACCTCAAGCCTGCCGATGGCACGCTTTACTATTTCGTGGGCTCCGACAAGTTGCGTTTCCGCAATCCGGTTACCCCGGGTGACCAGTTGATCCTGGAAGCCAAGTTCATCAGCTGCAAGCGCCAGATCTGGAAGTTCGAATGCCAGGCCTCGGTGGATGGCAAGCCGGTGTGCTCTGCCGAGATCATCTGTGCGGAACGCAAACTATGAGTTTGATTGACCCTCGCGCAATCATCGATCCGTCGGCCGTTCTGGCCGCCGACGTTGAGGTCGGCCCCTGGTCGATCATCGGCGCAGGTGTGGAAATCGGCGAGGGGACTGTCATCGGGCCGCACGTGATCCTCAAAGGTCCGACCCGCATTGGCAAGTACAATCGCATCTACCAGTTCTCCTCGGTAGGCGAAGACACCCCGGACATGAAGTACAAGGGTGAAGAGACCCGCCTGGTAATCGGTGATCACAACATCATCCGTGAAGGCGTGACCATTCACCGTGGCACCGTGCAGGATCGGGCCGAGACCACGCTGGGTGACCACAACCTGGTCATGGCCTACGCCCATATCGGCCACGACAGCGTGATCGGCAACCATTGCATCCTGGTCAATAACACCGCGTTGGCCGGCCATGTGCATGTTGACGATTGGGCAATCCTGTCCGGTTTCACCCTGGTGCATCAGTACTGCCATATCGGTGCTCACAGCTTTTCCGGCATGGGTACCGCCATTGGCAAGGATGTTCCGGCATTCGTCACGGTATTCGGTAACCCCGCCGAAGCCCGTAGCATGAACTTCGAAGGCATGCGTCGTCGGGGTTTCAGCGAAGAAGCCATCCACGCCCTGCGCCGCGCCTACAAGGTGGTTTACCGCCAGGGGCTCACGGTGGACCAGGCGTTGACCCAACTGACCGAGCCGGCAGCGTTGTTCCCGGAAGTCGCGGTGTTCCGTGACTCGATCCAGGCGTCGACTCGCGGCATCACCCGCTGATCATGGCTAATCTGCGTATCGCGCTGGTGGCCGGGGAAGCTTCCGGCGACATTCTGGGTGCAGGTCTTATGCGGGCCCTCAAGGCCCAGCATCCAGCGGTAGAGTTCATCGGCGTCGGCGGCCCGCTGATGCAGGCTGAGGGGCTTACGTCCTACTTCCCCATGGAGCGTTTGTCTGTCATGGGGCTGGTCGAGGTGCTGGGCCGCCTGCGCGAGCTGCTGGCCCGCCGCAAGCTGCTGATCCAGACCCTGATCGAAGAAAAGCCGGACGTCTTTATCGGAATCGACGCGCCGGACTTCACCCTCAATATCGAACTCAAGTTGCGCCAGGCCGGCATCAAGACGGTGCACTATGTCAGCCCGTCCGTCTGGGCATGGCGGCAGAAGCGCGTGCTCAAGATCCGCGAAGGCTGCGACCTGATGCTGACCTTACTGCCGTTCGAAGCGCGGTTCTATGAAGAAAAGGGCGTGCCGGTGCGGTTTGTCGGGCACACCCTGGCCGACACTATTCCCTTGCAGGCGGATCGCGCGGCCGCGCGTGCCGAGTTGGGCTTGCCCGACGGCCCATTGGTTGCGCTGATGCCGGGCAGCCGGGGCGGCGAAGTCGGCCGCCTGGCCTCGGTATTTTTCGACGCCGCAGAGCGTCTGCAGGTCTTGAAGCCGGGCGTACGTTTCGTGTTGCCCTGCGCAAGCCCGCAACGGCGTGCGCAGATCGAGACATTGCTGGAAGGGCGCAACCTGCCGTTGACCCTGCTCGATGGTCAATCGCACCTGGCCCTGGCGGCCTGCGATGCGGTATTGATCGCTTCGGGGACGGCCACGCTGGAGGCCTTGCTGTACAAGCGCCCGATGGTCGTGGCCTACCGCCTGGCGCCGCTGACGTTCTGGATTCTCAAGCGCATGGTCAAAAGTCCTTACATCTCCCTGCCCAACCTGCTGGCCCAGCGCCTGTTGGTGCCGGAGTTGTTGCAGGACGATGCAACGCCTGAGGCGCTCGCGCAAACCTTGCTCCCCTTGATCGAGGGTGGCGAAGAACAGACCCGTGGTTTCGACGACATCCATCGCATACTGCGCCGTGACGCCTCGAACCAGGCGGCAGACGCCGTGTTGACTCTGATCGGCCAGAAGCAGGAGGCGTTATGAGTACGCAAATGGGCCTGGATTTCAGCCTGGTTGCCCAAGCCCACGAACTGGTAGCCGGTGTTGACGAGGTCGGGCGCGGACCTTTGTGCGGTGCGGTCGTCACGGCGGCGGTGATTCTTGATCCGAACCGTCCGATCCTCGGCCTCAACGACTCGAAAAAACTCACCGAAGCGCGCCGTGAAAAGCTCTACGACGAGATTTGCGAGAAAGCCCTGAGCTGGCACATCGCCCGGGCCGAAGTTGAGGAAATCGACGAACTGAACATCCTCCACGCCACCATGCTCGCCATGCAGCGTGCAGTGGAGGGCCTGCACATTACGCCCAAACTGGCGATGATCGATGGCAACCGCTGCCCCAGACTGGCCATGCCATCGGAAGCGGTGGTGAAGGGCGATAGCAAGGTGCCGGCGATTGCGGCGGCCTCCATCCTGGCAAAGGTCAGTCGTGATCGTGAAATGGCGGCTTTCGAGCTGATCTACCCCGGCTATGGCATCGGCGGTCATAAAGGCTACCCGACGCCCGTTCATCTGGAAGCCCTCGCACGTCTTGGCCCGACACCGATCCATCGCCGCTCGTTCGCTCCGGTGCGCCAGGCTTGCGAGGCGCGGGAGAGTCTCAGCGAGGTGTAGTCGCGAGGCTGATGTTTTTGCCAAGGCCCGGTACAATCCGGGCCTTGTTGTTTCCACGTTAAGAGATCACTATGCCGGCTTCATTCGTTCACCTACGCCTGCACACTGAATACTCCCTGGTCGACGGCCTGGTACGGATCAAACCGCTGGTCAAAACCCTGGTGGGCATGAACATGCCTGCGGTGGCGGTCACCGATCAGAACAACATGTGTTCCCTGGTCAAGTTCTACAAGAACGCCATGGGCGCCGGCATCAAGCCGATCTGCGGCGCCGACCTGTGGCTGTCCAACAAAGACCCGGATAACCCCCTGAGCCGCATCAGCCTGCTGGCGATGAACGGCGTGGGTTACCGCAACCTCACTGAACTGATTTCCCGTGGTTTCATTGACGGCCAGCGCAATGGCTCGATCATCATCGAGCGCGAATGGGTCGCCGAGGCCAGCGAAGGCCTGATCATGCTGTCGGCCGCCAAAGAGGGCGAAATCGGTATCGCGCTGCTGGGCGGCAACCCCCAAGAAGCCGAAGTGCTGGCCAGGGAATGGATGCAGGTCTTCCCCGACCGTTTTTACCTGGAAGTCCAGCGGACCAACCGCCCCAACGATGAAGAGCACCTGCACGCTGCGGTGGCCCTGGCCGACAAGCTGGGCGCGCCACTGGTGGCGACCAACGACGTGCGCTTCATCAAGAAGGAAGACTTCGAAGCCCACGAAACCCGCGTGTGCATCGGTGAAGGCCGGGCCCTGGATGACCCGCGTCGTTCGAAGAACTACAGCGAAGAGCAGTACCTCAAAAGCGCTGAGGAAATGGCCGAGCTGTTCAGCGACCTGCCCGAGGCGCTGGAAAACTCCGTCGAGATCGCCAAGCGCTGCAATATCGAGGTCAAGCTGGGCAAGCACTTCCTGCCCAACTTCCCGATTCCGGATGGCATGACCATCGACGAGTACTTCCGCAAAGTCTCGTTCGACGGGCTGGAAGAGCGGCTGGCCGTTCTGCTGCCCAGGGACACCACCGAAGATTACGAGGCCAAGCGCCAGGTTTATGTGGACCGGCTGAATTTCGAGCTGGATATCATCATCCAGATGGGATTCCCCGGTTACTTCCTGATCGTGATGGACTTTATCCAGTGGGCCAAGAACAACGGTGTGCCGGTTGGTCCGGGCCGGGGGTCAGGTGCCGGTTCGCTGGTGGCCTATGTGCAAAAGATCACCGACCTTGATCCGTTGGAATATGACCTGCTGTTCGAACGTTTCCTGAACCCGGAGCGGGTTTCCATGCCCGACTTCGACGTCGACTTCTGCATGGATGGCCGTGACCGCGTGATCGAATACGTGGCCGAGAAATACGGCCGCAACGCGGTAAGCCAGATCATCACCTTCGGTTCCATGGCGGCCAAAGCGGTAATCCGCGACGTGGCCCGGGTGCAGGGCAAGTCTTACGGCCTGGCGGATCGCCTGTCGAAGATGATCCCGTTCGAAGTCGGCATGACCCTGGAAAAGGCCTACGAGCAGGAGGAAATCCTGCGCGACTTCATCAAGGTCGATGAAGAAGCGGCCGAGATCTGGGAGATGGCCCGCAAGCTTGAAGGCGTGGTGCGTAACGTCGGTAAGCACGCGGGTGGCGTGGTCATCGCGCCGACAAAGTTGACTGACTTTTCGCCGATCTATTGCGATGAAGAAGGCGACGGCCTGGTCACCCAGTTCGACAAGGATGATGTGGAGGCGGCCGGCCTGGTGAAGTTCGACTTCCTCGGCCTGCGGACCCTGACCATCATCGACTGGGCGCTCAAGACCATCAACCGCGACCGCGCCAAGGTGGGCGAAGAACCGCTGGACATCGCTTTCATCCCGCTGGACGACAAGCCGACCTACACCCTGCTGCAAAAAGCCGAAACCACGGCGGTATTCCAGCTTGAATCGCGCGGCATGAAAGAGCTGATCAAAAAGCTCAAGCCCGACTGCCTGGAAGACTTGATCGCACTGGTGGCCCTGTTCCGTCCGGGCCCGCTGCAATCGGGCATGGTGGACGACTTTATCAACCGTAAACACGGGCGCGCCGAGCTGGCCTACCCGCACTCGGACTACCAGTACGAAGGCCTCAAGCCGGTATTGGCACCGACCTACGGCATCATCCTGTATCAGGAACAGGTGATGCAGATTGCCCAGGTGATGGCCGGTTACACCCTGGGTGGCGCGGACATGCTGCGTCGAGCCATGGGTAAGAAAAAACCCGAGGAAATGGCCAAGCAGCGCGGCGGTTTCATTGAAGGTTGCGCGACCAACAATATCGACGCCGACCTCGCGGGTAACATCTTCGACCTGGTGGAGAAATTCGCCGGTTACGGCTTCAACAAATCCCACTCCGCCGCCTACGGCCTAGTGTCGTACCAGACTGCCTGGCTGAAAGCCCACTACCCGGCGCCGTTCATGGCTGCGGTACTTTCGGCGGATATGCACAACACCGACAAGGTCGTGACCTTGATCGAGGAAGTGCGCACCATGAAGCTGCGCCTTGATGCGCCGGATGTGAACGCCTCGGAGTTCAAGTTCACGGTAAACGACGAAGGCCGCATCATCTATGGCCTGGGCGCAATCAAAGGCGTCGGTGAAGGCCCGGTGGAAGCCATTACCGAAGCGCGCCAGGACGGTCCGTTCAAGGACCTGTTCGACTTCTGCGCACGGGTGGACCTCAAGCGCATCAACAAACGAACCCTCGATGGCCTGATCCGCAGCGGCGCGCTCGACCGTCTCGGCCCGTATTTCCATGACGAGCCGAAGGCCTACCAGGCCAATATCGACCGTAACCGTGCGGTGCTGCTCGCCGCCATGGAAGAAGCGATCAAGGCGGCCGAACAGACTGCACGTACCCATGACAGCGGCCATGCCGACTTGTTTGGCGGGTTGTTCGTCGAAGACGATGCGGATGTCTACGGTAACCACCGCAAGGCCAAGGAACTGACCCTCAAGGAACGCCTCAAGGGTGAGAAAGATACCTTGGGCTTGTACCTGACCGGCCATCCGATTGACGAATACGAAGGTGAAATCCGTCGCTTCGCCCGTCAGCGCATCATCGACCTGAAACCGGCGCGGGACACCCAGACCGTCGCTGGCATGATCATTGCCCTGCGGGTGATGAAGAACAAGAAGGGCGACAAGATGGGGTTTATCACCCTCGACGACCGCTCGGGCCGCATCGAAGCGTCGCTGTTTGCCGACGCGTTCCACTCCGCCCAGTCGTTGTTGCAGACCGACGCCATGGTGGTCGTCGAAGGGGAGGTCAGCAACGATGACTTCTCCGGCGGCCTGCGCCTGCGGATCAAGCGGGTGATGAGCATGGAAGATGCGCGCACCAATCTGGCCGAGAGCCTGCGCTTGAAGGTGAAAACCGAAGCGCTCAAGGGCGATCAGCTACGCTGGTTGGGCGACCTGCTCAAACGCCACCGTGGCGCGTGCCCGGTGACCATGGAGTACACCGGCAATGACGCCAAGGCCATGTTGCAGTTTGGCGAGACCTGGCGAATCGATCCCGCTGATGGCTTGATTCAAGCTTTGCGTGACCAGTTCGGGCGAGACAACGTCTTCCTCCAATACCGTTGATGGTCAGATATGTCTGACCTCGGCTAAACATTTAATCTCGACCTAAACGCGCCTCTCCCTTAAGGTAGGGCGCGAATAGACAACCGGCTGGCCAGGCACGCCCTGGCCGTCGACCCAAGACGGACGCTTATGAACCCGAATTTTCTTGATTTCGAACAGCCGATCGCTGACCTGCAAGCCAAGATCGAAGAGCTGCGCCTGGTCGGCAATGACAATTCGCTGAATATCGGCGATGAGATCTCCCGCCTGCAAGACAAGAGCAAAACGCTCACCGAAGACATCTTCGGCAAGCTTACCAGCTGGCAGATTGCGCGCCTGGCTCGCCACCCGCGCCGTCCGTACACCCTGGACTACATTCAGCACATCTTCACCGAGTTCGACGAGCTGCATGGCGACCGCCACTTCTCCGACGACGCGGCCATCGTCGGCGGTATCGCTCGCCTGGACGACCAGCCGGTGATGGTGATCGGTCACCAGAAAGGCCGTGAAGTGCGCGAGAAGGTCCGCCGCAACTTTGGCATGCCGCGTCCAGAAGGCTACCGCAAGGCGTGCCGCCTGATGGAAATGGCCGAGCGCTTCAAGATGCCGATCCTGACCTTCATCGACACCCCGGGCGCTTATCCGGGGATCGACGCCGAAGAGCGTAACCAGAGCGAAGCTATCGCCTGGAACCTGCGCGTCATGGCCCGCCTGAAAACCCCGATCATTGCCACCGTGATTGGTGAAGGCGGTTCCGGCGGTGCACTGGCCATCGGCGTCTGCGACCAGTTGAACATGCTGCAATACTCGACCTACGCGGTGATCTCGCCGGAAGGTTGCGCCTCTATCCTATGGAAAACCGCCGAAAAGGCACCGGACGCTGCCGAAGCCATGGGCATCACCGCCGATCGCCTCAAAGGCCTTGGGATCGTGGACAAAGTGATCGCCGAGCCATTGGGCGGCGCTCACCGTGACCCGGCTGCTGCTGCTGCGACCATCCGTGCCGAACTGGGTTCGCAACTGGCGATGCTCAAGAAGATGGATAACGAAGCGCTGCTGGCTCGTCGTTACGAGCGCCTGATGAGCTACGGTCTCTAAGACCCACGCAATACCCAAATGTGGGAGGGGGCTTGCCCCCTCCCACATTTGCGTTGTGTATGCTTGGTGAGCGTATTCCAGACCAGAGGCGGTAACTTGTCATGAAACCGGCTCTGCCCGCCAAACTCATGCAAATCCTAGCGCCTTGGCGCAACGCCCCGGCCTGGCACATCGCACTCTCCGGTGGCCTTGATTCCACCGTCCTGCTGCACCTCCTGGCCAACCTGGCGAAAACCGAAACCCTGCCACCCCTCAGCGCTGTCCATGTCCACCACGGCCTGCAGGCTGCCGCCGACGCGTGGCCGGCTCATTGCCAGTCGATCTGTGACAGCCTGGGCGTGCCTTTGCGCGTGATGGGCGTGCAGGTACAACCCGGCGCCAGCCTCGAGCGTGCCGCCCGTGATGCGCGCTACCAGGCATTTACCGAGGTGATCGGGGCGGGGCAGGTGATGCTCACCGGCCAGCATCGTGAAGACCAGGCAGAAACGCTGTTGTTCCGCCTGCTGCGTGGGGCTGGGGTGCGCGGGTTGGCAGCGATGCCCGTGCAGCGCCGATTGGCAAGTGGCTACCTGGTAAGGCCATTGTTGCGTGTCTCCAGGGACGAGTTGGAAGCCTACGCACGCCAGTATCAGCTCAAATGGATCGAAGACCCTTCAAACGCAGATTTGCGTTTCTCCCGTAATTACCTGCGTCACCGCGTGCTTCCTGCACTGACGGAACGCTGGCCTCAGGCCGTCTCAAGCCTGGCGCGCACCGCCGAACACCTGAGTGAAGCCCAGGGCCTGCTCGATGAGCTGGCGCAGATGGACCTGCAGGCCGCCGATCAACCTTCCCCTTTTCCCTGGCTGAATTTGCCGTCCTTGGCTCTTACGCCGCTGCGTGAGCTTTCCGACGCCCGTCAGCGCAACGCCCTGCGTCATTGGCTGACGCCGCTGACGCGCCTGCCCGACAGTGACCACTGGGCAGGCTGGTATTCCCTGCGCGATGCCAGGGGTGACGCACAACCTCTATGGCGCCTGGCCGACGGTGAGTTGCATCGCGGTGGCGAGCGCATCTGGTGGCTGCCTCGCGCAGGATCAGAATTTTCCGACGCATCGCTGAGCTGGTCCGATCCACAAAACCCACTAGAGTTACCCGGTAATGGTCAGTTGACGCTCACGGGCAGCGTGCCCGCAGGCCCGCTGGAGGTCCGCTACCGCCAGGGCGGCGAAATCCTCGACGTACCCGGTCGAGGCCGGCGTGATTTGAAGCGCCTGCTTAACGAAAGTGGCCTGCCGGGTTTCGTCCGTGGCAGATTGCCGCTGCTGTATCGCGGCCAGCAATTGCTGGGTGCACCCAGCCTTGTGGGACTGTGGCCGGCGGCAAGTGATGACTGGCAATTACATTGGATGCCACAGACCTGCGATCAAGGTTTGAGCTGATAGCGCCTTTCCGGTAGACTACGCTCCCTTCTTGATACAACTTCTGTGGATTCGGCTGAATCGCAGCAGTTGCCGATTACCAAGCAGTCTTTGCTGGGCGATTCCAAAAAATGTGTAGCGATCAACGTACCGGTGTTTCATTGCTGGTCTGTCACCACGCGGCGGTTTTTTTGAAAGGTGCACTGTGATTAATGCAGGTGATCGGGGGCTTCGGCCTTCCTTCGCTTTCCCCGGCGGCTCGGACCGCTTTAACGCAGACTTCTAGGGTTTTTCATGACGCGCTACATATTCGTCACGGGCGGTGTTGTTTCTTCATTGGGGAAAGGCATTGCCTCCGCTTCATTGGCGGCCATCCTGGAGGCGCGGGGACTTAAGGTCACCATGCTCAAGCTGGACCCCTACATCAACGTTGACCCGGGCACCATGAGCCCGTTCCAGCACGGTGAAGTGTTCGTCACCCACGACGGCGCCGAAACCGACCTGGACCTGGGCCACTACGAGCGGTTCATCCGCACGACCATGACCCAGAACAACAACTTCACCACCGGCCGTGTCTACGAGCACGTGCTGCGCAAGGAGCGCCGTGGTGACTACCTGGGTGCAACCATCCAGGTGATCCCGCACATCACCGACGAAATCAAGCGCCGCATCATCAAGGGTGCCGGCGATGCCGACGTGGCGATGGTCGAGATCGGTGGCACCGTGGGTGACATCGAGTCCCAACCGTTCCTCGAAGCCATCCGCCAGTTGCGTTTCGAAGTCGGCGCCAAGCGCGCGATGCTGATGCACCTGACCCTGGTGCCGTACATCGCCACCGCCGGCGAGACCAAAACCAAGCCTACCCAGCACTCGGTCAAGGAACTGCGTTCCATCGGCCTGCAGCCGGACGTGCTGGTGTGCCGCTCCGATCACCCGATCGACATTTCCTCGCGTCGCAAGATCGCGCAATTCACCAACGTTGAAGAACGTGCGGTGATCGCGCTGGAAGACGCCGACACCATCTACAAGATCCCGGGCATCCTGCACTCCCAAGGCCTGGACGATTTTGTGGTCGAGCGCTTCGGCCTGCAATGCAACGGCGCGGACCTGTCCGAGTGGGAAGCCGTGGTCGACGCCAAGCTCAACCCTGAGCACGAAGTCACCATCGCCATGGTCGGCAAGTACATGGAGCTGCTGGACGCGTACAAGTCGCTGATCGAAGCGATGAGCCACGCGGGTATCAGCAACCGTACCAAGGTCAACCTGCGCTACATCGACTCCGAAGACATCGAGAATCAGGGCACCGCGCTGCTCGAAGGTGTCGACGCGATCCTCGTGCCAGGCGGTTTCGGCCTGCGTGGCGTGGAAGGCAAGATCACCGCGGTTCAGTACGCTCGTGAAAACAAGGTGCCGTACCTGGGGATCTGCCTGGGCATGCAAGTGGCTGTCATCGAGTTCGCCCGTAACGTGCTGGGCTGGAAAGACGCCAACTCCACCGAGTTCGACAGCAAGAGCGGTCACCCGGTCGTGGGCCTGATCACCGAGTGGGAAGATGCCACCGGCGCCGTCGAAGTCCGCACCGAAGCCTCCGACCTGGGCGGCACCATGCGCCTGGGTGCGCAGGACTGCCTGCTGGAGCCGGGCTCGCTGGTTCACGACTGCTATGGCAAGGACGTGATTGTCGAGCGTCACCGTCACCGCTACGAAGTGAACAACAACCTGCTGCCGCAGATCAAAGAGGCCGGCCTGAAGATCTCCGGTCGCTCCGGTGACGGCGCGCTGGTTGAAGTGGTCGAGGCGCCGGATCATCCGTGGTTCGTGGCGTGCCAGTTCCACCCTGAGTTCACCTCGACGCCGCGCGACGGTCACCCGTTGTTCAGCGGTTTCGTCAAGGCAGCCCTGACGCAACACCAGAAGAAGGCGTAACCCTGATGGCCCAGAAGATCATTCGCGTAGGCGACATCGAGATTGCCAACGACAAGCCCATGGTGCTGTTCGGTGGCATGAACGTGCTGGAAAGCCGTGACATGGCGATGCAGGTCTGTGAAGAGTACGTCAAGGTCACCGAGAAGCTCGGTATCCCTTACGTATTCAAGGCCAGCTTCGACAAGGCCAACCGTTCGTCCGTGACCTCCTATCGCGGCCCGGGCCTTGAAGAAGGCATGCGGATCTTCCAGGACATCAAGCAAGCCTTCGGCGTGCCGATCATCACCGACGTCCACGAGCCTGAGCAGGCTGCCGTGGTCGCCGAGGTGTGCGATATCATCCAGTTGCCGGCCTTCCTGTCGCGCCAGACCGACCTGGTCGTCGCGATGGCCAGGACCGGCGCTGTGATCAATATCAAGAAAGCCCAGTTCCTTGCACCCCAGGAGATGAAACACATCCTGAACAAGTGCGTGGAAGCGGGTAACGACCAACTGATCCTCTGCGAGCGGGGTTCGAGCTTCGGCTACAACAACCTCGTGGTGGACATGCTTGGTTTCGGCATCATGAAACAGTTCGAATACCCAGTGTTCTTCGACGTGACCCACGCGCTGCAAATGCCCGGTGGTCGCGCCGATTCCGCGGGCGGGCGCCGTGCCCAGGTGCTGGACCTGGCCAAGGCAGGCATCAGCCAGTCCCTGGCTGGCCTGTTCCTGGAAGCCCACCCGGACCCGGACAACGCCAAATGCGACGGCCCATGTGCCCTGCGCCTGGACAAGCTGGAGCCGTTCCTGGCCCAGCTCAAGCAGTTGGACGAACTGGTCAAGAGTTTTCCGACGGTAGAGACCGCGTAAGCGTCGTTTCTCCGGTAGACTTTCCCACGCTTTACGCTCAGGCCTACGGGCCTGAGCCTTGTCGCCTGCAAGCCTGCCCCGTTGTTCCACCCTTGCGGTCGGTCAAAAGATTCCCTTCAGCTGCGTCGTTTTCGTCAACTTTGGAGTGTTTACAACAATGGCAAAAATCGTCGACATCAAAGGTCGTGAAGTTCTCGACTCCCGTGGCAACCCCACCGTCGAAGCCGACGTGCTTCTCGATAACGGCATCATCGGCAGCGCCTGCGCGCCGTCCGGTGCTTCTACCGGTTCGCGCGAAGCGCTGGAACTGCGTGATGGCGACAAGGGCCGTTACCTGGGCAAAGGTGTACTGAAAGCCGTGGCCAACATCAACGGCCCGATCCGTGACCTGTTGCTGGGCAAGGACCCGCTGGACCAGAAAGCCCTGGACCACGCGATGATCAAGCTCGACGGCACCGAAAACAAAGGCAGCCTGGGCGCCAATGCCATCCTCGCCGTGTCCCTGGCTGCCGCCAAGGCCGCCGCACAGGACCAGGACCTGCCGCTGTACGCGCACATTGCCAACCTGAATGGCACCCCGGGCGTCTACTCGATGCCGGTACCGATGATGAACATCATCAACGGTGGCGAGCATGCCGATAACAACGTCGACATCCAGGAGTTCATGGTACAGCCGGTCGGCGCCAAGTCCTTCTCCGAAGGCCTGCGCATGGGCACCGAGATTTTCCATCACCTCAAGGCTGTGCTGAAGGCCCGTGGCCTGAGCACTGCGGTGGGTGACGAAGGCGGTTTTGCACCGAACCTGGCGTCCAACGAAGATGCACTGAAAGTGATCTCCGAAGCCGTGGCCAACGCTGGCTACAAGCTGGGCACCGACGTGACCCTGGCCCTGGACTGCGCGGCCAGCGAGTTCTACGAGGACGGTAAGTACAACCTGTCCGGCGAAGGCCAGGTGTTCAACTCCGAAGGTTTCGCCGAATACCTGAAGGGCCTGACCCAGCGCTACCCGATCATCTCGATCGAAGACGGCCTGGACGAGTCCGATTGGGACGGCTGGAAAATCCTCACCGACAAGATCGGCGAGAAAATCCAACTGGTGGGCGACGACCTGTTCGTGACCAACACCAAGATCCTGAAAGAAGGCATCGATAAAAAGATCGCCAACTCGATCCTGATCAAGTTCAACCAGATCGGCACCCTGACCGAAACCCTGGAGGCCATCCAGATGGCCAAGGCTGCGGGCTACACCGCCGTGATCTCGCACCGCTCCGGCGAAACCGAAGATTCGACCATTGCCGACCTGGCCGTGGGCACCTCGGCTGGCCAGATCAAGACCGGTTCCCTGTGCCGTTCCGACCGTGTTTCCAAGTACAACCAATTGCTGCGTATCGAAGAGCAACTGGCCGGCAAGGCCAAGTACAACGGTCGCGGCGAGTTTCGCGGCTGATCGCTAGTTGATGGTGAAACATGGTAAAAAGTCAGCGGATTGCGTCGGAAAACTCACGACAGTGTGGATTTCGACGCTAATCTGATGGCTATCAAGCACAAGCCTGGTTTTTCCAGGCTTCGTGCTATCAGTTGCTGCAAAAGTTTTGCATGGCGGTCTTTTTTCACTGGATACCCGATATTCGATGCGCAGTCCCAATTGGTTGTTCCTCGTCTTGCTCCTGTTGCTGGCTGGCCTGCAGTACCGCCTATGGGTGGGTAATGGCAGCTTTGCGCAGGTAAAAGACCTGACCCAGCAAATTGCCGACCAGCACGCCGAAAACGAACGCCTGCTGGAGCGCAACCGCGTCCTCGATGCCGAAGTGCTTGAGTTGAAAAAAGGTACGGAGACCGTTGAAGAGCGGGCTCGTCATGAATTGGGCATGGTCAAGGAGGGTGAAACCCTCTACCAGTTGGCCCAATGAGTAGCCGTTTGCCGGCCTTCTGGGCCGTGATTCCTGCTGCGGGCGTCGGTGCCCGTATGGCCGCGGACCGTCCCAAGCAATATCTGCAACTGGGTGGGCGCACTATTCTCGAACACAGCCTTGGCTGTTTTCTTGACCATCCAGACCTTAAAGGGTTGGTGGTCAGTCTTGCTGTCGATGATCCTTACTGGCCCAACCTGCCTTGTGCCAACGACCCACGCATCGTGCGTGCGGACGGCGGCGACGAGCGTTCGGGGTCTGTGCTCAATGCGCTGCTTCAGCTCAATGCCCTGGGCGCCAGTGATGACGATTGGGTGTTGGTGCATGATGCGGCACGGCCGAACCTGAGCCGTGATGATCTGGACAGCTTGCTCGCCGAACTGGCGGACGACCCGGTTGGCGGCCTGTTGGCCGTACCGGCCCGCGACACCCTCAAGCGCGTCGACAAGCGTGGCCGTGTGGTCGAGACCGTCGATCGCAGCCTGATCTGGCAGGCTTATACGCCGCAGATGTTCCGCCTGGGGGCTTTGCATCGTGCCTTGGCCGACAGTCTGGTGGCGGATGCGGTGATTACCGATGAAGCTTCGGCCATGGAGTGGTCCGGCCAGGCACCGCGCCTGATCGAAGGGCGCTCGGACAATATCAAGGTGACCCGGCCCGAAGATCTGGAATGGCTACGGCTGCGGTGGGTCAACCGCAGGTAATCCGCGATACCGTGTCGACCTCATCGGGGGCAAGCCCCCTCCCACATTGAAATATATTCCAAGTGTGGGAGGGGGGCTTGCCCCCGATGAGGCCCGTCCAAACCACCAACAGTCAACTGCTGTACTCCGGCCTTTCAGCCAGCCCCTCCTTCAAGAAATCCACCAACTTCCTGACCTTCGGCGACAAATGCCTCTGTTGTGGATACAGCGCCCACACCGCCGTATTCGGCGGTTGATGCGCCTCCAGCAACGACACCAGCGCGCCACTGTGCAAATGCTCCAGCACGTAATAGTCCGGCAACTGGCACAACCCGACGCCCTGTAACGCCGCATCCAACACCGCTTGCCCACTGTTGCAGCGCCAGTTTCCCTGCACGCGCTGGGAAAATTCCCGGCCGTCCTGGGCCAGTTGCCAGATATCCGAGCTGCCGATGAGGCAGTTATGCCGGCTCAATTCCGACAAGCTATGTGGCCGACCATACCGAGCGAGGTAGGACGGCGACGCACACAGGTACATGCGCCTCGGCGCCAGTCGGCTGGCGACCATGCGCGAATCCTGCAGACGCCCCAGGCGGATCGCCAGGTCGAGGCCTTCGTGCACCAGGTCCAATTGGCGGTTGCTCAGCTCGATATCCACCCGCAACTGCGGATACAGCCCCATGAACCGGGTGACCAGCGGCACGATAAAGCGCTCGCCATACGCCACCGCGCAGGTCATGCGCAACATGCCCTTGGGCTCGCTGGTGAGGTCACCTACGGCGCGCAGGGCTTCTTCACGCCCGTCCTGCAGGCGTTGGCAGTGTTGCAGGAACGTCTGGCCTGCTTCGGTCAACGTCACTTTGCGCGTACTGCGATATAGCAAGCGGGTTTGCAGGCGTTCTTCCAGACGCGCCACCTGCCGGCTGATATGGGAAGACGACACCCCCAGCCGTTCCGCCGCCGCTGTGAATTGGCCGCATTCGGCCACCGCGACAAATTCGTCGATACCTTCCCAGCGGTTTTCAAGCACGTCGATTATCCCTGTACAGCAATAAAGTTTTGCTTTTGCCTGGATTATTCATCAGTCAGGCATGTTTTACACTCACACACTCAGTTTTTTAACCTCCTGGAGAAACCTGGATGATCAAGTCCCGCGCCGCCGTAGCCTTCGAAGCCAAGAAGCCCCTTGAGATCGTCGAAGTGGATGTCGCCATGCCCAAGGCGGGTGAAGTGCTGTTGCGCGTGGTCGCGTCCGGCGTGTGCCATACCGACGCCTATACCCTGTCGGGCGCCGACCCGGAAGGCATCTTCCCGTCGATCCTCGGTCACGAAGGCGGTGCCGTGGTTGAAGCGATCGGCGAAGGCGTGACGTCGGTGGCCGTGGGCGATCATGTGATCCCGCTGTACACCCCGGAATGCGGCAAGTGCAAGTTCTGCCTGTCGGGCAAGACCAACCTGTGCCAGGCCATCCGTTCCACCCAGGGCAAAGGCCTGATGCCGGATGGCACCACGCGTTTCTCCTACAAAGGCCAACCGATTTTCCACTACATGGGCACTTCGACGTTCTCCGAGTACACCGTGCTGCCGGAAATCTCCGTGGCCAGGATTCCTAAAGAGGCGCCGCTGGAAAAAGTCTGCCTGCTCGGTTGCGGCGTCACCACGGGCATCGGCGCGGTAATCAACACCGCTAAGGTCAAGCCAGGCGATACCGTGGCCATCTTCGGCCTTGGCGGTATCGGCCTGTCGGCAGTGATCGGTGCGGTCAAGGCCAAGGCGGGTCGCATCATCGCCATCGATATCAACCCGGCCAAGTTTGAAATCGCCAAGCAACTGGGCGCCACCGACTGCATCAACCCGAAAGACTACGATCGTCCGATCCAGGACGTGATCGTCGACCTCACCGACGGCGGCGTGGACTTCTCCTTCGAATGTATCGGCAACGTGCAACTGATGCGCGCCGCCCTCGAGTGCTGCCACAAAGGCTGGGGCGAGTCGGTGATCATCGGCGTGGCCGGTGCCGGCCAGGAAATCGCCACCCGTCCATTCCAGTTGGTGACCGGTCGCGTCTGGCGCGGTTCGGCCTTCGGTGGCGTGCGTGGTCGCTCAGAACTGCCAAGCTACGTAGAAATGGCCCAGACCGGCGAGATCCCGCTGGACACCTTCATCACCCACACCATGGGCCTGGAAGACATCAACAAAGCGTTTGACCTGATGCATGAAGGCAAGAGCATTCGTACCGTCATCCACTTCTGAGGTTCGCCATGAGTCTGGAAAACCTGTCGTGCCAGAAGAGTTTCGGCGGCTGGCATAAACGCTACAAGCATCATTCCGATGTGCTTGGTTGTGACATGACCTTCGCTGTCTACCTGCCGCCGCAAGCGGAGCAGGGCGGCAAATTGCCGGTGCTGTACTGGCTGTCCGGTCTCACTTGCACCGATGAGAACTTCATGCAGAAGGCGGGCGCGCAGCGCATGGCTGCCGAGCTGGGGTTGATCATCGTGGCGCCGGACACCAGCCCGCGAGGTCCGGGTGTGCCGGACGACCCGGATAACGCCTGGGATTTCGGTCTCGGTGCCGGCTTTTATCTGAATGCCACCCAGGAACCCTGGGCCAAGCACTACCGGATGTATGACTACGTCGTGCAAGAATTGCCGGCGTTGATCGAAGGGCATTTCCCTGCCTCGGATAAACGTGGCATCAGCGGCCACTCCATGGGTGGCCACGGTGCGCTGGTCTGTGCCTTGCGCAACCCCGGGCGCTACCTGTCGGTGTCGGCGTTTTCGCCGATCAACAACCCGATGGATTGCCCGTGGGGCCAGAAAGCCTTCTCCCGCTACTTGGGCGAAGAGCGTTCAAAATGGCGCGAGTGGGACACCTGTGTGCTGATCAGCGAAGCTACGGAAAAGCTGCCACTGCTGGTTGACCAGGGCGACCGCGACGATTTCCTCGCCGTGCAACTCAAGCCTGAAGCCCTTCAACAAGCGGCCAAGGCAGCCAACCATCCGCTGGAACTGCGCCTGCAACCCGGCTACGACCACAGCTACTTCTTTATCGCCAGCTTCATCGAAGACCATTTGCGACACCATGGCCGTGCTTTGCTCGGTTAATGTGAGGCAAAAGTAGGTAGAATCACGCCCTGAATTAAATCGGGGCGTTTTTTTATGCGTATTGGCCACGGCTACGATGTGCACCGTTTCGCTGAAGGCGATTTCATCACCCTGGGCGGCGTGCGCATTGCGCACCACCATGGTTTGCTGGCTCATTCCGACGGCGACGTCGTGTTGCACGCCTTGAGCGACGCCTTGCTCGGCGCGGCGGCGTTGGGCGATATCGGCAAGCACTTTCCGGACACTGACCCGACCTTCAAGGGCGCGGACAGCCGCGTACTGCTGCGCCATGTGGTCGGCCTGATCCACGGCAAGGGCTGGAAGGTCGGCAACGTCGACAACACCATCGTGGCCCAGGCGCCAAAAATGGCCCCGCATATCGAGTCGATGCGCGCGCTGATTGCCGCCGACCTGCAAATTGAATTGGATCAAGTCAACGTGAAAGCCACCACCACCGAAAAGCTCGGGTTCACCGGCCGTGAAGAGGGCATTGCCGTGCACTCCGTTGCCTTGTTGCTGCGCGCATGAATGACCTGCAACTGCTGGGCCCGCGAGCCTATGGCGATGCCTTGGGCAGCGCGGTACTGAAGGCGACGGCTGAAGACTTCCAGGTCGACGAGGTGCTGGACATTCCGCTGACCGGTGAAGGCGAACACCTGTGGTTGTGGGTGGAAAAACGCGGCCTCAATACCGAAGAAGCTGCGCGGCGTATCGCCAAGGCGGCCGGCGTGCCGTTGCGTACCGTCAGTTATGCCGGGCTCAAGGATCGCCAGGCGTTGACCCGCCAATGGTTCAGCGTGCAACTGCCGGGCAAGGCCGACCCGGACATGAGCGCGGCAGAAAACGACACGCTCAAGATTCTCAAGACCGGTCGCCACAAGCGCAAGCTGCAGCGCGGTGCGCATTCGGCCAATGGGTTCACTTTGCGCCTGACGCAGTTGGCCGGTGATACCGCCGCCATCGATGCTCGGTTGCAACAGATTGCCCAACACGGCATTCCCAACTATTTCGGTGCCCAGCGCTTTGGCCACAATGGCGGCAATGTCGTGGACGCTCGCGAGTGGGCCGCCCGCAAAGCCTTGCCGGAGCAGCGCAATGTGCGTTCGCGGTTGCTGTCCACCGCCCGCAGCTTTTTGTTCAACAAAGTGCTGGCCGCGCGGGTGGCCGATGGTTCGTGGCAACGTGCCCAGGTCGGCGACCTGCTGGCGTTTACCGACAGCCGCAGTTTTTTCCCGGCTGGCGAAGCGGAATGTAGCGACCCGCGCCTGGCTATTCTAGACCTGCACCCGACCGGGCCGCAGTGGGGCGAGGGCGACTCGCCGGCCAGTGGTGCAACCTTCGAGCTGGAACAGGCGGTTGCCGCTGGTGAAGCCGACCTGCGAGATTGGCTGGTGAATGCCGGTATGAGCCAGGAACGTCGCATTCTTCGACTGCCCATTGGCGGTTTGACGTGGCATTATCCCTCGCTGGACATTCTGCAATTGGAATTCGTCCTGCCGGCCGGATGCTTCGCCACTGTGTTGGTGCGCGAGCTTGTTGATCTGGTGCCGGTGGGGCAGACGGACAACCCATGCGTATTCTGATATCAAACGATGACGGTGCCACCGCACCCGGTCTTGCCGCGCTTTATGCTGCGCTGCAGGATTATGCCGAGTGCGTGGTGGTTGCCCCCGACCAGGACAAGAGTGGCGCCAGCAGTTCGTTGACGCTCGACCGTCCGCTGCACCCGCAAGTCCTGGCCAATGGCTTTATCAGTGTGAACGGCACGCCTACCGACTGCGTCCACCTGGCAATCAACAGTCTGCTGGAGCAGGCGCCGGACCTGGTGGTGTCGGGCATCAACCTGGGTGCAAACCTGGGGGATGATGTGCTGTATTCCGGGACCGTGGCGGCGGCCCTTGAGGGGCGCTTCCTGGGCCGTACCGGGTTCGCCTTTTCGTTTGCCTCGCGGCAACTGGATAACCTGGCAACCGCCGCGCATTTCGCGCGCAAGCTGGTGGAGGCCCATGGCTCTCTGGACCTGCCACCGCGTACGGTGCTAAACGTCAATATTCCCAACCTGCCCCTCGACCATATTCGCGGCATCAAGCTGACGCGCCTGGGCCATCGTGCCCGTGCGGCGGCGCCGCTGAAGGTTGTCGACCCGCGTGGCAAGGAAGGCTATTGGATCGCAGCGGCAGGTGATGCTGAAGATGGCGGTGAAGGCACGGACTTTCATGCGGTGATGCAAGGCTATGTGTCGATTACCCCATTGCAATTTGATCGCACCTTCAGCGACGCCTTCAGTGGTCTCGATGGCTGGCTGGAGGGGCTGCGCTGATGGGCCGTGAACAAGACGACTTGCTGCGCCGGGGCATCGGAATGACGTCCCAGCGAACCCGCGAACGCCTGATCCAACGCCTGTACGAAGAAGGTTTGTCCAACGCCCAGGTGCTGGAAGTGATCCGGCGCACGCCTCGCCATCTGTTTGTCGATGAAGCCCTGGCCCACCGTGCCTATGAAGATACGGCGCTGCCCATCGGCCACAACCAGACTATCTCCCAGCCGTACATGGTGGCGCGCATGAGCGAGTTGCTGCTGGCGGCGGGGCCGTTGGACAAGGTCCTTGAAATCGGCACCGGCTCCGGCTACCAGACTGCCGTGCTGGCGCAACTGGTGGAGCGGGTGTTCTCGGTCGAGCGCATCAAGGTGCTGCAAGACCGGGCCAAGGAGCGCCTGGTGGAGTTGAACCTGCGCAACGTGGTGTTCCGCTGGGGGGACGGCTGGGAAGGCTGGCCGGCGCTGGCGCCTTACAACGGCATCATCGTGACCGCCGTGGCCACCGATGTTCCGCAAGCGTTGCTCGATCAACTTGCCCCCGGCGGACGCCTGGTGATCCCGGTAGGCTCCGGCGAAGTGCAACAATTGATGCTCATTATCCGTGAGGATGAAGGCTTTTCCCGGCATGTGCTGGGGGCCGTGCGTTTTGTGCCTTTGCTCAATGGGCCGCTGGCCTGAACATTTGTTCGCGGGCAGTGAATTCTGTTGGCGGGGATGTGTCTTACGGCGGGGTCTATCGAGTCAACATGATCGGGAGTCGGAATTAAACGCGATGAATGTTTCGTTTCCGTCGTGTGCCGGTAAAACTCCAATGCCCAGTTATACTTGCGTCATATTTCAAGCCTGATACAGGCATTCATGTTCAGCCACCACAAAGGGAGCGGCGGGTGAGTCTCACAGGTCTTGCGCAGCGTATGAGTAAAACAAGCTTTCATCGACTGGTGCTTGGCCTCGTCTTCAGTTCCGTGCTGGTCGGCTGCTCCAGCTCGCCAAGCAGCGGCGCACGGGTGGTTGACCGTAACAATGCCGTCCCGCAAAAGCCGACGGTGACCACCGGGCAATACGTGGTGCGCAAAGGCGATACATTGTTCTCGATTGCCTTCCGGTATGGCTGGGACTACAAGGCGCTCGCAGCCCGTAACAATATTCCCGTGCCCTACACGATACATCCCGGTCAGACGATTCGTTTCGACGGCCGCACCGGTTCTGCGCCTACGGCAGTTGTGACAAACACCGGATCTTCGCCGTCGTCCTCCAGCAAAACCACCATCATTACCCGGCCTGCAGGCACCGCGGCGCCCGCTCCTGCAAGCAAGCCGGCACCCGCGCCGTTGCCACCTGCCGGGCCTGCACCGACCGGTTGGGGATGGCCCTCAAACGGAGTGCTGATTGGAAAATTCTCTTCAAACGGTAGTTTGAATAAAGGCATTGATATCGCCGGAGATTTGGGACAGCCTGTTTTAGCTGCGTCTGATGGGACAGTGGTGTACGCCGGGAGTGGTTTACGGGGCTACGGCGAGCTGGTCATCATCAAACACAGCGATACCTACGTCAGTGCTTACGGTCACAACCGCAGGCTGTTGGTTCGGGAGGGGCAGCAGGTCAAAGTCGGACAGACAATTGCCGAAATGGGGTCAACTGGTACAGACCGGGTGAAACTGCACTTTGAGATTCGCCGTCAAGGGAAGCCTGTAGATCCACTGCAATTCCTACCCCGTCGTTGATATGTTGCACAGCCTGTTCCCTCACGTAGAAGGAACAGGCTCCAGCGTTGCCAAGGATAAAGGCGCCGCTTGAGCTTGAGGTCGAACTCACCAAAGGACTATAACAATGGCTCTCAGTAAAGAAGCGCCGGAGTTTGACATCGACGATGAGGTTCTCCTGATGGAGACCGGTATCGCTACGGAATCGATGTCGAATGAGGGACCTGCTGTACCTTCAGTTCGCACCAAATCCAAGAACTCCACCGCGTTAAAGCAACACAAGTACATCGACTACACACGGGCGCTCGATGCGACCCAGCTGTATCTCAATGAAATCGGCTTTTCCCCTCTGCTGACCCCCGAAGAAGAAGTCCATTTTGCGCGCTTGTCGCAAAAGGGCGATCCGGCTGGGCGCAAGCGCATGATTGAAAGTAACCTGCGCCTGGTGGTGAAAATCGCCCGACGCTATGTCAATCGTGGGCTGTCCCTGTTGGACCTGATCGAGGAAGGCAACCTGGGTCTGATCCGGGCGGTGGAGAAGTTCGACCCTGAGCGGGGTTTCCGCTTTTCGACCTATGCCACCTGGTGGATTCGCCAGACCATCGAACGGGCGATCATGAATCAGACCCGCACGATCCGGTTGCCGATCCATGTGGTCAAGGAGCTCAACGTCTACCTGCGGGCAGCGCGTGAGCTTACTCAAAAACTCGATCATGAACCTTCGCCCGAAGAAATCGCCAACCTGCTGGAAAAACCGGTAGGGGAGGTCAAGCGCATGCTGGGCCTCAACGAGCGTGTGTCTTCGGTCGACGTCTCGCTGGGTCCGGATTCGGATAAAACCCTGCTGGACACCCTGACCGATGATCGTCCTACGGATCCTTGCGAGCTGTTGCAGGACGATGATCTGTCCCAAAGCATTGACCAGTGGTTGTCGGAGCTCACGGACAAACAGCGCGAGGTGGTGATTCGCCGCTTCGGCCTGCGTGGCCATGAGAGCAGCACCCTGGAAGACGTAGGCCTGGAGATCGGCCTGACCCGTGAGCGGGTACGGCAGATCCAGGTAGAAGGGCTCAAGCGCTTGCGCGAGATCCTGGAGAAGAATGGCTTGTCGAGTGAGTCGTTGTTTCAGTAACGACCCAGCTTTAATGCTTGAATGTGGGAGGGGGCTTGCCCCCGATAGCGGTGACTCAGTCAAATCTTTATTGACTGACACACCGCAATCGGGGGCAAGCCCCCTCCCACATTGGTTTTATGCAGAGTCTCATAGGGGGCATAGGGTCAAATCCCAGGCATAAAAAAACCCCGCTTTTAAGGGCGGGGTCTTTTTGACTGAGTCAGTACAAGTTAGATAACTTGAACTTCTTCAGCTTGCATGCCTTTCTGACCGCGGGTAGCGATGAAAGAAACCTGTTGGCCTTCTTTCAGGCTTTTGAAGCCGTCGGATTGGATAGCTTTGAAGTGAACGAACAGGTCGTCACCGGATTGTGGAGTGATGAAGCCGAAGCCTTTTTCATCGTTGAACCACTTAACGGTACCAGTTTGGCGATTAGACATGGTGTATCTCCTTGGACAAAGTTAACTGCGACTCAGGAAAAGCCCTGGCCGAGACTGAGTGCAAAGAGCAGGAAAAATTCTTGGAGATGGTTGGATCGAAATTCAACATATCGTGTAGAGATTCTCAGTGACACAAGCAGCACAGTGGCGCCACCTTAACCCTTTTTCCGGAACGTGCCAATGGTATTTCCGAAGGTTTCTCCATTTTCGTGACTGGCGGTGGTATTTCCGGTCACCCTGCACGTCAATGCGGGTCCCGGCCCCGCTGGCTGCGGCTCATAGCAGCAGGCGCGTTCATCAAGAAAAGCCGCGTGGCCTTTGAACCCCAACGCCGGCCCCGGTAAGATGCCCCACAGAATTTTTCCACCTCGCTATTCAGGACACCCGCCATGAGCATCAAATCGGACAAGTGGATTCGCCGCATGGCGCAAGAGCACGGCATGATCGAACCGTTCGTCGAGCGTCAGATCCGTGGCCAAGGCGATGCCCCGGTGATTTCCTACGGTGTTTCCAGCTACGGCTACGATGTGCGCTGCGCCGATGAGTTCAAGGTGTTCACCAATATCAACTCGGCGATCGTCGATCCGAAGAACTTCGACGAAAAGAGCTTCGTCGACATCAAGAGCGACGTGTGCATCATCCCGCCCAACTCCTTCGCCCTGGCGCGCACCGTGGAGTTCTTCCGTATCCCGCGTGACGTGCTGACCATCTGCCTGGGTAAAAGCACCTACGCGCGCTGCGGCATCATCGTCAACGTGACGCCGCTTGAGCCGGAGTGGGAAGGCCACGTAACCCTCGAGTTCTCCAACACCACCACCTTGCCGGCGAAGATCTACGCCAACGAAGGTGTGGCGCAGATGCTGTTCCTGCAGTCCGACGAGGCCTGTGAAGTGTCCTACAAAGACCGTGCCGGCAAGTACCAGGGCCAGCGCGGCGTCACCCTCCCACGCGCTTGATCGAAAGGTCTTACATGCTAAGGGAATTAGTCTGCAGAAAGTGACTCTATCTAGGTGTACTGCCTCGGCGCGTGTAAAACGTGCCGGGCCACGCTTGAGGAGTACCTTATGAAGCTCGACCCGCGAATCAGCGCAGAACTTGCCCGGCTTGAACCCAACCAGATTGGCGTTCTGGCCTGGTCCCTGATGGCCGACCCCGCATACGGGGGCGGCATCCCCGGCCAACCCGAGCCGGACTACCCACAACCCACCGAACCCGGTGAGCCGACCCTGCCGGACGAGCCACCACCCGCACCTGTCGCCTGATACCTAGCCCACTGGCCACACCTGCTGATCACCGACCACATAGAGTCGGTGGTCATTGGCCTGTTCCACCGCAAAGCCACCGGTAAACGCACCGAACGCCGGCAACAAGCTGACCCGTGTCCCGATCTGAAAGCAGGGCAACCGTAGGCTTTGCCGGCCCTTGCCGCGCAAGCGGTACACCGGATGCACATGCCCCGCCAGCACGTGGTGGCTGGGGTGGGCGTCAGGTTCGTGCTGCAAGGCAAAGGGGCCCATCAGCAGTGGTTCCGCAACCACTTCAATCCTCAGGTCCAGCGGCGGGTCACCGGCGCGTTTATCGTGATTGCCGCGCACCAGCGTCAGGGCCAGCGCGGGATGACGCTCGCGCCAGGCCCGCAAGGCGCCCAGGGTGCCGCTGGCGTGAGAGCCGGGACCATGCAGGAAGTCGCCAAGAAAGATCACCTGCGCGCACCCATGCGACGCGAGCAGCCGGTCCAGCCGCTCCAGATTGGCAGTGGTGGTTCCTTGCGGCACAGGCTGCCCCAGGCTGCGGTACGCCGAGGCCTTGCCAAAGTGCGCATCGGCAATCAACAGGCACCCGCGCGCAGGCCAGTAGATCGCCTTGTCTGCCAGCAACCACAATTGCTCACCCTCGAGCGTTATCGAACAGACCATCAGCGCTTCCCGTTATCCGCGACTTTTTCCAGGTCCTTGACCATCCTTGCAATACGCTCCGAGAGTTTTTCCGAACTCATGCTTTCGCGCATCCGCTCGACCAGCAGCGGAAAGGCCAGGGGAGTCGGCCGTTCGATCCGGTGCAGGTCCAGCTTCAACGCCGACAGATGACGCAACGTCACTTCCAGCCGACGAATATCCAACTCATCGCGCAGGACTTCTTCCCCAGCCTGAGTCAGCAACAGGTTCTGCGGGTCGTACTGTTTGAACACCTCGAAGAACAGACCGCTGGACGCCTGCACCTGCCGCGTACTTTTCGGCGCACCGGGGTAGCCGGCGAACACCAGCCCGGCGATGCGTGCGATTTCGCGAAAGCGGCGCAGGGCCAGTTCCCCGGCATTCAGGCTGGCGGCCACGTCTTCCAGCAGGTTCTCAGGGCTCAGCAGCGCGTCATTCAACAACACCGGCCAATCCACAGGCGTGGCGCTCAGCAACTCCAGCCCGTAGTCATTCACTGCAATCGAAAACGTCACCGCCTGCCCCTGGCTCACCCGCCACGCCAACAGACTCGCCAGCCCCAGGTGCACCTGGCGCCCGGCGAACGGATAAAGAAACAGGTGCCAGCCTTCCCGCGATTTCAGCGCTTCGGCCAGCAGATGCTCGCGTGTCGGCAGGCCCGACCAACGCAACTGCGTCTGTAACAACGGTTGCACCGCTTGCATTTCCGGCCCCTTGAAATGCCCGTGCGCCGCCGCATCAAAGCGCTCCACCACCGCCTGGGCCAGCTCGTTGGAAAGTGGCATGCGCCCGCCATTCCAGCGCGGCACGGCGGCTTTTTTGGCGGTGCTGCGGCGCACGTAGGCGGTCATGTTTTCCACGCGCACCAGCTCCAGCAGACGCCCGGCGAACAGGAAACCATCCCCGGGCTTGAGCCGCGCAATAAAACCTTCTTCGACACTGCCCAGGTTCTTGCCGCCCCCGCCCTTGCTCCAGTATTTCAAATGGATGCTCGCGTCACTGACGATGGTGCCCACGCTCATGCGGTGACGGCGCGCCAGACGGGCATCGGGGACACGCCAGACGCCCTGTTCGTCCGGCTCCACGCGACGGTAATCCGGATAGGCCGTCAGCGACAGGCCGCCATGGCGCACAAACCCCAGGGCCCATGCCCAGTCTGCGTCCGTGAGGTCACGGTACGCCCAGGCCCCGCGCACTTCCGCCAGCAGCGCATCTGGCGTGAAGCCACCGCCCAGCGCCATGCTCACCAAATGTTGTACGAGTACATCCAACGGTTTGTGCGGCGATTCCCGCGCTTCGATGCGCCGCTGGGCAATCGCATCCTGGGCCGCCGCCGCTTCCACCAGTTCCAGGCTGTGGGTCGGCACCAGCGTCACCCGCGAGGGCCGCCCCGGCGCGTGCCCCGAGCGCCCGGCGCGTTGCATCAGGCGTGCGACGCCTTTGGCCGAGCCGATCTGCAGCACCCGTTCCACCGGTAGGAAGTCCACCCCCAGGTCCAGGCTGGAGGTGCACACCACGGCCTTGAGCTGGCCATCCTTCAACGCCCGTTCCACCCAGTCGCGGGTTTCCCGAGACAGCGAGCCATGGTGCAAGGCAATCACTCCAGCCCAGTCGGGCCGGGCGTCCAGTAACGCCTGGTACCAGATTTCCGACTGGGCCCGGGTATTGGTAAACACCAGGCAACTGCTGCTGCTTTCGACCTCGGCCACTACCTGGGGCAACATCTTCAAGCCGATGTGCCCGGCCCAGGGAAAGCGCTCGGCGACCGGCGGCAGCAAGGTGTCGACCTTTAACTCTTTGGCCGTTTGCCCCTGTACATTGATCCCGTCGCCTTGCGGGACTAACACCTCCAAGGCATGGGATTGGTTACCCAAGGTCGCCGAAATGCCCCACACTATCAGTTCCGGATGCCAGCGCCGCAGCCGCGCCAGTGCCAATTGCAACTGCACGCCGCGCTTGTTGCCGATCAATTCATGCCATTCATCCACGATCACCATGCGCAGGTGCGCCAGGCTCACCTGGCTGTCGGCGCGGGCCAGCATCAGGGTCAGGCTTTCCGGGGTGGTCACCAGCGCGGTCGGCTGGCGACGGGTCTGGCGAGCGCGCTCGCTGCTGCTGGTGTCGCCGGTGCGCAGGCCGATGCTCCAGGGAATCTGCAAGGCTGCAAGCGGTGCTTCGAGGGCGCGGGCGGTGTCGGCCGCCAGGGCACGCATGGGCGTGATCCACAGCACCGTCAGCGGTTCAGCGGGTGGTTTACGTTTACCCACAACAGGCGGGCGAGTGATGGCAAAGCGATTGAGCGCCGCAAACCACAGCGCGTAGGTCTTGCCGGCGCCGGTGCTGGCATGCAGCAACCCCGACTGGCCGCCCTTGACCGCCGCCCACACCTCTTTCTGAAAAGCGAACGGCTTCCAGCCTTTGGCGGCAAACCACTGGTTGGCGAAGTCGATGGGTTTTGCCATGGGGCGGCGGAACTCTGGAAGGTCTATTCCACAGACCTTCCAGAGCGCGCAAAGGTTTACTTCAAATTGCCACTCAGGAACTGCTGTAAACGCTCGCTCTTCGGATTGCCCAGCACATCCTCCGGCGCGCCTTGCTCTTCCACCAGGCCCTTGTGCAGGAACAGCACCTGGCTCGACACCTTGCGCGCAAAACTCATCTCGTGGGTCACCATGATCATGGTGCGACCTTCCTCGGCCAGGCCCTGGATCACCTTCAACACTTCGCCCACCAGCTCCGGGTCGAGGGCCGAGGTAGGCTCGTCGAACAGCATCACCTCCGGCTCCATCGCCAGGGCGCGGGCGATGGCGACGCGTTGCTGCTGGCCGCCGGACAGGAACGCCGGGTATTGATCGGCCACGCGTGCCGGCAGGCCGACCTTGTCCAGGTAGCGACGGGCACGGTCTTCGGCGTCCTTCTTGCTGCAACCCAGCACCCGGCGCGGAGCCATGGTGATGTTTTCCAGCACGCTCATGTGGCTCCACAGGTTAAAGTGCTGGAACACCATGGCCAGGCGTGTACGCAGGCGCTGCAATTCGGCGTCATCGGCCACGCGCATGCCCTGGCGGTCGCTGACCATGCGGATCGGCTGGCCGTCGAGGGTCATCGCGCCGTCGTTGGGGGTTTCCAGGAAGTTGATGCAGCGCAAAAAAGTGCTCTTGCCCGAGCCACTGGCGCCGATCAGGCTGATCACGTCACCGGTCCTGGCCTTGAGCGACACACCTTTGAGCACCTCATTGTCGCCATAGCTTTTATGCAGGCCTTCAACGGTCAATTTGTACATGGGGCGTGCATCCTCAAGGCGAAAGTAGGTAGCCGCTGCGGTAGGCCTCTAAGCCTGCGACATGGCCGATGACCATCCCGGCAGTGGCCATGCGGCGCAGCGAACGGGCGTAAAGCAGGCCGGCCTTCTGGCAGTGCACGGGCGTTACGCGGTCGGTAATGGGGTCGATGATTTCGGCGATCAGTTGCCCGGCTTCCAGGTATTCACCGGGCAGGGCGCTGAACACCAGCAGGCCGCCCACCGGCGTCGCCACCGGTTCAACGCCGGCCAGCGGCGTGGCGGGGTAGGGCAGGTCCGGCAGTGGTGCGACATCGCCGGCAATGGCGCCGAAGTGAACCAGGTAATCGATGATCGCCTGGCAGTCGAGCGCCGCCAGGCCATGGTTGACGTCACCTTGGCCGCGCAGCTCGACGGTCACCGACAAGCTGCCCATGGGGATCGGGAAGCGCTCGCCGAAGCGTTGCTGCAACTGCCACCACACCAGGGTGAAGCACTCGTCGAAGGATTGCCCGCCGGAGTCGGTGGCGAGCAGATTCGCCTCCGAGCCGATATAGCGCGCCAAGGGTTCCACCTGCGGCCAGGCCTCGGGCGTGGTGTACAGGTGTGCCACGGCTTCGAAGTCGCAATGCAGGTCCAGCACCATATCGGCGTCGCAGGCCAGGCGTTGCAGTACCAGGCGCTGGGACTGCAGTTGGGTGTCGGCGCTTTGCTCTGCGAGGGCGGTGGACAGCGCGCTGCGGATCCGTTCGACGTTGTGCCGGGGATCATCCCCGAGTAACTCCTCGACCTGGTCACCCACCGCTTCACCGAGGTCGACAAACCGGCGATTGAAGTTCTGCCCGCTTTCCAGTTCGTAGCGGCCCAGCGGAATGTCCATCAACACCTGTTCCAGGCCGACCGGGTTGGCGATGGGCACCAGCACGATTTCACTGCGCAGGCGACCGGCGGCGGCCAATTTCGCCAACTGCACCTTGAGGTGCCAGGCCACCAGCATGCCCGGCAGTTCATCGGCATGCAGCGACGACTGGATGTAAATCTTGCCCTCGGCCTGCTCCGGGCCGAAGTGAAAACTGTGAATCTGCCGCGCCGTGCCGGGCACCGGCGCGATCAACTCATGAATCTGATGCCGCATGAACGCTCCTTAATGGCTCGGCCCGAGAAAGGCCAGCCAACGGCGCTCCGCCAGACGAAACAGACCGACCAGGGCAAAGGTCACGGTCAGGTAGATCAGCGCAGCGATACCGAATGATTGAAAGGTCATGAAGGTGGCCGAGTTGGCATCCCGCGCCACTTTGAGGATGTCTGGAATCGTTGCGGTGAAGGCCACCGTGGTCGAGTGCAGCATCAAAATCACTTCATTACTGTAGTAGGGCAGCGAGCGACGCAACGCCGACGGCATGATCACGTAGGCATAGAGCTTCCAGCCGCTGAGGCCGTAGGCTTTGGCCGCCTCGACTTCGCCATGGGCCATGCTGCGGATCGCCCCGGCGAAAATCTCCGTGGTGTAGGCGCAGGTGTTGAGGGCGAAGGCCAGGATGGTGCAGTTCATCGCGTCGCGAAAGAACGCATCCAGCAACGGTTGTTCGCGCACGGCGGCGAGGCTGTAGATGCCGGTGTAGCAGATCAGCAACTGGATATAGAGCGGCGTGCCCCGGAACAGGTAGGTATAGAACTGCACCGGCCAGCGAATCAGGCGCTTGCGCGACACGCGGGCAATGGACAGCGGGATTGACACCAGGAAGCCGATGACCAGGGCGGCGCTGAGCAACCACATCGTCATGGCCAGGCCGGTGATGTGCTGGCCGTCGCTATAAAGGAAGGGGCGCCAGTATTCCTGCAAGAGTTCGATCATCGCACGGCCTCCCGGGCGCCAGCGGAGTAGCGACGTTCAAGGCGGCGCAAGACGAAGTTGGACGCGCTGGTGATCAACAGGTAGATCAACGCGGCGAGGACCAGGAAGTAGAACAGTTGGTAGGTGCTCTTGCCGGCATCCTGGGCGGCCTTGACCAGGTCGGCCAGGCCGATGATCGACACCAGGGCCGTGGCCTTGAGCATCACCATCCAGTTATTGCCGATACCCGGCAGGGCAAAGCGCATCATTTGCGGGAAGGTCACGTAGCGAAACCGCTGCCCGCGCTTGAGCCCATAGGCGGTAGCGGCTTCCAGCTGGCCACGGGGCACCGCGAGGATCGCGCCGCGAAAAGTCTCGGTGAAATACGCCCCGTAGATAAAGCCCAGGGTGATCACCCCGGCGCTGAACGGGTCGATCTCGATGTATTCCCATTCCATGAAGTCGGTCAGGCCGGTAAGCCAGGTTTGCAGGCTGTAGAAAATCAGCAGCATCAGCACCAGGTCGGGCACGCCGCGAATCAGGGTGGTGTAGAGCTGGGCGGGGATGCGCAGGAAGGGCAGGCTGGAAAGTTTGGCGCTGGCGCCGAGCAGGCCCAGCACCACGCTGACGGCCAGGGACAGCACCGACAACTTGATGGTCATCCAGGTGCCTTGCAGCAACAGCGGGCCGAAACCCTTCAGGCTGAGCGCGCTCAACCCGAGGGTTTGCAACAGTTCTTCGAACATAAATCAGGACCTATGGCGATAAAAAAGCGCCCCTCCCTGGGAAGGGCGCTCCAGGCATTATTTGCCGCTGTACAGGTTCAGATCGCCAAAGTGTTTCTTCTGGATGGTGGCGTAGGTGCCATCATCGTGTAACGCTTTGATACCTTTATCCAAAAGCGCCTTCAGTTCAGTGTTACCTTTTTTGATACCGATGGCGGTTTTCGACGGCAGCAAAGGGTCGTCGATGGCCGCGCTGACTTCGTAACCGGCACCGGCCGGCGACTTCAGAAAGCCCAGTTCGGCTTGCAGCATGTCCTGCACGGAGGCGTCGAGACGGCCGGAGGTCAGGTCGGCGTACACCTGGTCCTGGTTGGCGTAGGCCTTGGTGGTCACACCGGCTTTATCCAGCACGGCCTTGGCGTAGGCTTCCTGGATGGTGCCCTGCTCGTAGCCTACGGACTTGCCCTTGAGAGACTCAGGTGTCGAGTAGCCCGCGCCTTTCTTGAACACCAGCGAGGTCGGGCCAGAGAACAGTTCGCTGGAGAAGTCGATGGCCTTTTCACGCACCGGGGTCACGGTCATGGACGAAATCACGCCGTCGAACTTGTTGGCTTTCAGGCCTGGAATCATGCCGTCGAAATCGCTTTCGACCCACTTGCACTTCACTTTCAGCTCGGCGCAGATCGCATTGCCCAGGTCGATATCGAAGCCCACCAGGCTGCCGTCCGCTGCCTTGGATTCGAATGGCGCGTAGGACGGATCGACACCAAAACGCAGTTCCTTGTATTCCTTGGCCAAGGCGGAACCTGCGGCCATGCACAGAGCCAGTGCAGAAAGGGTCAGCAATGCTTTTTTCATTATGTAATCCCTGGAAACCAAGATAAGCGCTTGTGGCGCGTTTAGGACTGTTACTGAACGGTGTCAGACGGATCACAAGTAGCAATTTCTGCACCATAGTTCCGAATGAGCGTTTTAAAAGGTGGGACATGGGAGATCTGAGTGTAGGAGATGCCCGAAAATGGGCGCTGAAAACTGGGTGCACCATTTCGGGTCGTAAAGGAATTCAGATGTTGGAGGGGGCTTGCCCCCTCCCACCAGTTGATCGGCGTCAGGCCAGCAGGTCTTGCAGAGTGGCAAGGCTGTCGGCCTCATCCACCGCCTTATCCTGCCGCCAGCGCAACATCCGCGGAAATCGCACCGCAATCCCGCTCTTGTGCCGTTTGGACAAGGCAATGCCCTCGAACCCCAGCTCAAACACCATGCTGGGCGTGACACTGCTCACCGGGCCGAACTTCTCTACGGTGGTTTTGCGCACAATCGCGTCGACCTTGCGCATTTCTTCATCGGTCAGCCCGGAGTAGGCCTTGGCAAAGGGCACCAGCGTGCGTTCGCTGCCGGGCGGGCCGTCCCACACCGCGAAGGTGTAGTCGCTGTAGAGGCTGGCGCGCCGACCGTGGCCGCGCTGGGCGTAGATCAACACCGCGTCGACGCTGAACGGGTCGACCTTCCACTTCCACCACACGCCCATGTCCTTGGTGCGGCCGACGCCGTACAGGCCATCGCGGGCCTTGAGCATCATGCCTTCCACGCCCAGGCTGCGCGAAGCTTCGCGTTGTTCGGCCAGCGCTTGCCAGGTGGTTGCGTTCAGCAACGGTGAGGCGAGCAATACCGGTTGGTTGCACTGGGTGACCACCTGCTCAAGCTGGGCGCGGCGTTCGGCCTGGGTATGGTTGCGCCAGTCGTCGCCCCGATGTTCCAGCAGGTCGTAGGCCAGGATTGCCACCGGCGCATCCTCCAGCACTTTCTTGCTCAAGGTCTTGCGGCCGATCCGCTGTTGCAGCAGGGCGAAGGGTTGCACTGCGTCCTTCCACACCACGATCTCGCCGTCGATCACCGTGCCGTCCGGTAACCCACTCACCAGGCTGTGAAGTTCGGGAAAACGTTCGGTGACCAGCTCTTCGCCACGGGACCAGATCCACAGGCGCCCGTCGCGCTTGACCAGTTGTGCGCGGATACCATCCCATTTCCATTCCACCTGCCAGTCGGTGGGGGCACCGAGCAGCGCGTCGAATTGCTCCACCGGTTGCGCCAAGCCATGAGCCAGGAAAAACGGATAAGGCTGGCCGCCCCGTTGTGCATGCTCGTCGGACGATTCGGCAGCGATCAGCTTGAGGTAGCCCTCAGCGGTCGGACGATTGGACAGGTCGGTGTAGCCCACCAACCGCTGCGCCACACGCTTGCTGTCGAGGTCGGCCATGGCGGCGAGGGCACGGGTAACCAGCAACTTGGACACGCCGACGCGAAAGCTGCCGGTGATCAATTTGATGCACACCATCAAGCTGGGTTGATCCAGTTGCGCCCACAACGCCGGCAGGCGCTCAGCCAATTCCAGGGGAGGCAAGCCGCGCAATGGCAGGAGTTTTTCCTCCAGCCATACGGCCAGGCCGTCCTCCGAGGTGTAGGTAGATTCGGGTAGCAGCAGGGAAATGGTCTCCGCCAGGTCACCCACTGACTGGTAGCTTTCCTCGAACAGCCACGGCTCGATGCCGGACGCTTCTGTGGCCATGTCCCGCAGCAGGCGCGTCGGCACCAGTTGCCGTGGCCGTCCGCCGGACAGGAAATACACGGCCCAGGCGGCATCTTCTGGCGCGGCATCCCGGAAGTAGGCTTGCAACGCAGCCAGCTTGGCGTTGCTGGAAGTGGTAGCGTCGAGATTCGCGTACAGCTCGGCAAAGGCCTTCATGCGCCGGCCTCTTCTTCGTCATCGCCGTATTCGGTGGTGAAGCCCTGGGCATCCAGGCCTTTTTCCCGCAGATGGCGCACCAATACGCCGACAGAACCGTGGGTGACCATCACCCGCTCGGCGCCGGTCTGCTCGATGGCCCACAACAGGCCGGGCCAATCGGCGTGGTCCGAGAGCACAAAGCCCCGGTCGACTCCACGCCGCCGCCGGGTGCCGCGCAGGCGCATCCAGCCACTGGCGAAGGCGTCGCTGTAGTCGCCGAAGCGTTTGATCCAACTGCTGCCGCCAGCGGAGGGTGGGGCGATGATCAAGGCTTGGCGCAGCAATGGGTCGGTCTTGTTGAAGTCGCCGGCGTAGAGGGTTTCGGGGATATGGATGCCGGCCTCGCGGTACACCCGGTTCAACGGTTCGACCGCGCCGTGGCTGAGGATGGGCCCGATGCTGGCGTCAATGCCATGCAGGATACGCTGGGCCTTGCCGAACGAATAACAGAACAACACGCTGGCCTTGCCGGCGGCGATGTTGGCCTGCCACCAGTCGTTGATCCCGGCGAAGATCTGCGCCTGGGGCTGCCAGCGGTAGATCGGCAGGCCGAAGGTGGATTCAGTGATAAAGGTGTGGCAGCGCACCGGCTCGAACGGCGCGCAAGTGCCGTCGGGCTCGACCTTGTAGTCACCGGACGCGACCCAGACTTCGCCCTGGTATTCCAGGCGCACCTGAGCCGAGCCGAGCACATGCCCGGCCGGGTGGAAACTCAAGGTGACGCCGTGGTGCACCAGTGGCTCGCCGTAGGCCAGGGTCTGCAGGTTGATGTCCTGGCCCAGCCTGGAGCGCAGGATGCCTTCGCCGGGGGCCGCCGCCAGGTAGTGCTGGTTGCCGGTGCGGGCGTGGTCGCCATGGGCGTGGGTGATGACTGAGCGTTCCACCGGCCGCCAGGGGTCGATATAGAAATCTCCGGCGGGGCAGTAGAGGCCTTCGGGGCGGGCGATGACAAGGTCCATGGGGTGACCGGAGGAGGTGGGCTTGTTACTTATGAGGCGGGTGTGGGCTGGGAAGTTCTATCTGAATGCATGCAGTCCAAATGTGGGAGGGGGCTTGCCCCCGATAGCGGTGTATCAGCTAGCCAAGGTGCAACTGACCCACCGCAATCGGGGGCAAGCCCCCTCTCACATTAGATCCAGGTTTTTCAGGAAAGTCGGGTTACTTGCCGGGTGTCAGGGTCAACCTGGCCTTCCCGTACACCTTCTCGAAGTTCTGCGGCTGCATCGGGAAGCTCAGGTATTGCGCCTTGAGCGACGGGTCGATGCCATTGGCATAGTTCGGGCTGGCCGGGTTGCCGGACTGGCCGATGCCACCCTGGCCCATCATCGGTTCCACCTGGCCGAAATCGACGATCAGGCGCAGCGCGGGCACCTGGGTCGTGGCGAAGTCCTGTCCCCAGTTGTAGGGCGCCGGGTTCAAGGTGTTGTGGTCGCCACCGGAGGCCAGTGGGCCACGAATCACCTGGCCATTGGCGTTTTTCCAGGTGGTGGTGTGCAGTTTGCCCCACTGCCAGGCCTTGTGGTCGGCGCCCAGCTGACTGTCGCCGGCGCTGATCGCGGCGGCCAGGCTGCGGGCGAGAATCGCCGGTTTGTCTTCTTTCTGCGGCGTACGCACGTCATCCCAGAACGGGCTGTGTTCGCGGCCCAGCAAGTGATCCGCCTGGGCGGCATAGGACAGGCTGGCGTTGCTGACAAAGGCTTTCCAGCTGGCGCTGTTTTCCGGACCCAGCTCGTCGAGGAAGATCTGTTTGGTGCTTTCCTGCAGGAACAGTTCATAGAGCGCAGCGTCGGCGGAGGTCGACACCAGGCGACCGTCGAAGGCCATCAGGCGACCCAGCGCTTCACGGGCCTTGGCCTGTTCCGCCGCCGGCAGTGCGTCAATCGCCTGTTTCAGCGGCTGGGCCATGCCCGGCGCCTGGAACATGCTCTTGAGTTTGGCGGCGAAGGTGGTGGTCTGGTCGTACTGCATGGCGATCAGGCTGCGGCTGTCGTGCTTGCCGGCATTGGCCAGTTGCGCCAGGCGCTCGCTGCGCTCCGGGGCATCCCAGGAATTGGACAGTTGCATGCCATAGCCACGCGGCGCGGTGCGCTGGTTGGCGGTGCCGATCCAGCCTTGGGCCGGGTCCTGGTCATAGGGATGCAGCATGGCGTCGGCGTAGCCATCCCAGTCAAACCGCGTGTCCCAGCCCGGCGACGGCAGCAAACCTTCGCCTTCGCGGCGGTTGGGGAAACGGCCGGTGACTTCCCAGCCAATGCTGCCGGCGTCGGCGAAGATCATGTTCAACGCGATGGCACGGATTTCCCGGGTTGCGTCCGAGGCCTTGCCGATGGTTTGCGCGCGGGATAGGTCGAAGAACGCATCCAGGCTCTTGTCGTCCTTGAAATCGGCGGTTTGCAGGGCCAGGCCCAGACCGGTTGTCAGCGCCTGGCTGCTGTTGAGCAGGGCGCCGTGACGGGTTTCGTACACCACTTCGCGGATCGAGCGCTGGCCTTTGACGAAGTAGGTTTCGTTACGCACGCCCGCCGGCAGCCATTTGCCGTTGTTCTCGTAATACAGCGCACTGCCCTGGCGTCTGACTTTTTCGAGGAACAGGTCTTGGGTGTCGCCCTTGACCGTGCTCATGCTCCACGCGACTTTGCCGTTGAAGCCGGACAGCAGCGTCGGCAGGCCGGCAATCGAAGCGCCGGCGGCCTGGTATTTCGGTGCGCGGATCTGCACGTAGCTCCACGGCGACGGTGCCTGCGGCTGGGCGGCGAGGTCGCCCGCCAGCAGGCTTTTACCGCTGCGGCTGCGCTGTGGGCCGATCGCCCAGTTGCTTGAGGTGGTGACCGCCAGGGCGTTGAGGCTGCTCAGTTGCTGGCTGACCGCGTCCAGCCCGGCCAGGCCGGTGATCTGGCCCAGGTTCACGCCCTTGAGTTTTTCGGCCTCGGCCAGCGGGATCGCTTCATCCGGCGCGCTTGGGGTGAGCCAGGCGAGTTTGTCGACGCCGACTTTCTGCGCCAGCACCAGCGACGAAATCTCTTCCTGCAGGTTGGCCGACTCGCTGAAATTCAGCAGGCAGAACAGCAGCGCCGAATCTTCCGGCTTCCAGTACTCGGGCTTGTAGCCGGTCTGGGCCAGGTCCGGCGGCAGCTTGTCGCGGTAGCGGAACAGGTAGGCGTTGACGCCACGCGCATACACTTCAAAGAAGCGCTTGAGACGCGGGCTGGAGGCGTTGTACAGCTCGCCGGCGCTTTTCTTCAGGTTGACCGCGCGCATGAAGCGGTCGACATCCAGCACTTCAGGCCCGGACATTTCCGCCAGGCGGCCCTGGGCCAGCAGGCGCAGGGTGACCATCTGGGTGATGCGATCACTGGCATGCACGTAACCGAGGCTGAACAGCGCGTCATGGAAGGTGTTGCTTTCGATCAGCGGCATGCCCTGGGCATTGCGGCGTACCGATACATTCTGCGCGAGGCCTTTGATCGGCTGTACGCCGGCAACCGGCGGCAGGGTGTCCTGGGTGCTCTGGAGCTGGCAACCGGCCAGGCTTAACGCGCTGGCCACTGCCGCGGCAACGCCGAACCGGGGAAGAAAATGTGAGAGGGCTGGCGAGGCCATGGCAAAGCTCCTGCGGGGGGGTAGCGTCAGTAAAGGCGCTACGTTAGTGAGCGCGGCGAAACGACGCAAGCGGGAGCCATGCCTTATTTTCAGCAATTGCGTATCAAGACTTGGGCGGGTTGACTTTCTGCACCAGCTCATACGCCCGGACCGTCGCCGGCCGTTCCTTGATGCTGTTGAACCAGCGATGCAGGTGTGGGAAATCTTCCAGGCGCTGGCTTTGCCATTTGTGGGAAACAATCCAGGGGTAGATCGCCATGTCGGCAATGCTGTAGTCCTCGCCCGCGACGAACGCACGGTCCGCCAGGCGCCGGTCGAGCACCCCGTAGAGGCGTGCGGTTTCATCCACGTAGCGTTTGATCGCGTAGGGGATTTTCTCCGGGGCGAACTGGCTGAAGTGATGATTCTGCCCCGCCATCGGGCCCAAGCCGCCCATTTGCCAGAACAGCCATTGCAGTACTTCCTGGCGACCGCGCAGGTCTTTTGGAATGAACTGGCCGGTTTTTTCCGCGAGGTACAACAGGATCGCGCCGGACTCAAACAGGGAAATCGGTGCACCGCCGTCGGTCGGGGTCTGGTCGACGATGGCCGGGATGCGGTTGTTGGGAGCGATCTTCAGGAAGTCAGGCTTGAACTGTTCACCCTGGCCGATGTTGATCGGGTGCACCTTGTAGGGCAGGCCGGCTTCTTCCAGGAACAACGATATTTTGTGGCCGTTGGGGGTGGTCCAGTAATACAGGTCGATCATGAAGCTCTCCAAAAGTGGTGATGCTTGAACGGATGCCTGTAGGTATAGGTAATGTTGGGCGTGCGAAAATTCAATGAAACATTTGCGCATACCCTTAGAAGCAAATCAAAAAGCGCCATCCACCAACACCTGCAGCGACTGCTCTGAACAGCGCTCGATGCGCGCCCGCACGCGATACACCTCGGCAAACAACAGCGGATTAAGCACCTCGTTTGCTGCGCCACTGGCGTACAAGCGACCTTGGCGCAGCACGGCAATATGGTCGGCAAAACGTGCGGCAAGGTTGATGTCGTGCAACACCACCACGGCGATCAGGTTGTGTTCGCGCACCAGCCCACGCACGCACTCCATGACTTTCAATTGGTAATTGAGGTCGAGGGCGCTGGTGGGTTCGTCCAGCAGCATCACTTGGGGGCGCCGTGCAATCAGTTGTGCGAGGCTGACCAGTTGGCGTTGGCCGCCCGACAGCGTGTTTAACCACTGATCGGCCAGGTGCGCGATGCCAATGCGCTGCAATGCCTCGAAGGCTTCGCGCAGACAGGCGTCGTTGGACAATGGAAGGCCGTCCACAGAGGTGACGCGCAACGCAGCAATCACGCTCTCCATTACGCTGAGGCTCAGGCCCGGTGGCAGGTTCTGCGGCATGTAGGTCACACGCCTGGCGCGCTCGGCCACGGACATGGCTGACAGGTCGAGGTCACCCAGTCGTACGACACCGTGCATCTTTTCCAGCCCGGCCACGGCGCGCAGCAAAGTGGACTTACCGGCGCCGTTGGGGCCGATCAGGGCGGTCAGGCTGCCGTGGGGCAAGGTCGGCAGGCTCAGGTCATGCACGATCTGCCGGCGGCCATAACTCACATTGGCGTTGCGTACGCTTAACCCTTCGCTCATAAGTGCCTCCCGCGCTTGAACACCAGCATCACGAAAATCGGCACGCCCACCAACGCCGTGACGATGCCCACCGGCACGCTCATACCGGGCATGATCAGCTTGCTGGCAATCGACGACAGCGCCAGCAACAGCGCGCCGGTCAGGGCGCTGGCCGGCAGCAGGAAGCGCTGGTCTTCACCGACCAGGATCCGCGCGATATGCGGACCCACCAGGCCGATAAAGCCGATGGTGCCGACGAACGCCACGGCGGTAGCCGACAACAGGCTGATGCGCAGCAACGAGAAAAACCGCAGGCGTTTGACGTCCACGCCGAAGCTTTGCGCGCGGTCTTCGCCCATGCGCAGCAAGGTCAGGCGCGGTGCGGCGGCGAAGGAAAACGGCAACACCACCGCGACCACCAGGGCCAGGATACCGAGCTTGTCCCAGTTGGCCCGGGTCACGCTGCCCAGGGTCCAGAACACCAGTTGTTGCAGCACATCCTCGGTGGCCACCAGTTGCAACAAAGCCACCACCGCGTTGCAACTGAATACCAGGGCGATGCCGAACAGCACCAGGCTCTCTACGCCGGCGCCCCGCAAGCGCGACATGGCTTGCAGCAAAAACACCGAGGCGGCGGCGAAGATGAACGCCGAAATGGAAATCGCCGTATTGGCCGACACCCACAAGGTCGTCACCGGGAACACAATCACCAGGGATGCCCCCAGCGCCGCCGCCGACGACACGCCCAAGGTAAACGGGCTGGCCAGCGGGTTGTTCAAGATCGCCTGCATCTCCGCCCCGGCCAGCGACAACGCACAGCCCACCAGCACCGCCATCAACGCGTAGGGCAGGCGCACGTTCCAGATGATCACCTGGTCGGTGGCGCTGAGGTGGGACGGGTGCGCAATCCCGTCAAGCAAGGCCAGCAGGCCCATGCCGGACGGGCCGCTGGCCAGGTCCACCAGCATGGCGCACACCAGCGCCATGCCCAGTAGCGCCAATAGCCAGGCACGCCGCGCCAGCAGGCGGCGATAGCCGTGGGTGGCTGAGGCGAGGTCGAGGGTTTGCGTGGTCATTTAGAGGTGTCGATCCAATAGGCACCCTGCAACGGCATCCCCAGGAATTGCTGGTTGATCTGTTCCATGGTCGCCTGCGGGTCCAGCTTGGCGAACAAGTGCGGATGCACCCACTTGGCCAGCGACTCAATCGCCAGCAGGTTGTACGGCGAGTTGTAGAAGTCATGCCACAGGCCGTGGGCATTGCCTGTGCGGATGGCACGCAGGTTGGCGAACTCGGGGCGCGCCAATACGCGGTCAAAGGCTTCACGCGCCTCGTCATGGCTCACGCCGGCACCCAGGATCAGCCCCGGCTTGTGGTTACCGGTGGCGACATAAATATCCGGGTCCGCTTTCAAGGCGTATTCCACGCTGATATCCCCCAGTGCCCCCGGTACCACATCGGCGGCGATGTTGCGCCCGCCCACCAGCTTGATCACTTCCCCCATGCCGCTCTTGCCCGTGGTGTGCCCCGGCGCTTGCCAGGCGCCGGCCAGCAGTTCGAGGAACACGCTCGGACGCGGGCCGGCCGGCAAGGTGGCGACCGCGTCGGTGATGACCTTGAGGTGCTGGTCATAGAAGTCCAGGAAGGCCTTGGTCTGGGCTTCGCGCCCCAGCGCCTGGCCCAGCGCGTTCATGCTGGTGTGGGTGCCTTGCACCGGGTTGATGCGAAAGTCGACGAACAGCACCGGGATGCCCGCCTTGGCCAGCACATCGGCGACCGGGCTGTGTTCGGTCGGGCCGTGGCCGGAAATGCTGAACACTGCCAGGTCGGGCTTGAGCGAGAGGATTTCCTCGGCGCTGACGCTTTGTTCCGACGCCTGGCCGATCAGCGGGATGTCTTTCACGCTGGGAAATTTCGCCACGTAGGCGTTATAGGTGTGCTGGTCCAGCAGCTTCAAATCGTTCTGCCAACCGACGATGCGCTGGAACGGCGCATCGCGGTCCAGCAGGGCAAACGCCGAAATCAAGCGGCCTTCACCGAGGACCACGCGCTTGACGTTGTCCGCCACGTCGACCTTGCGCCCCAGCACATCGGTGACTTCATGGGCGGCAGCGGTTTCGGCATGGCCGAGGACCAGCGCGGCGAACAGCACGCACAGCTTGAGGACATTACGGGGTTTCAACATGGCAGGAACTCCAGGTGAAGGCGGCGCATCAGGTATCGCTCCAGCGCCGCAAGGGGTTGTGAGGCAAGGCGGCCAGGCAGGTGTCGACTTCGCAGGCGTTGAGCAGTGCCGGGATCTCGACCAGCACGGTTCAGAACTCATAGTCGACGCTGGCAGTGAGGGTGCGCCCGGCGCCCGGAATGCCGTAGCGCTGGAAGCCATCGAGGGACGCGCCGACCTGGCTGTAATAGAAGGTGTTGAACACGTTGTTTAGGTTGAGGTTGACCGTGGTGTCCCTGTTCACCTTGTATTGCGCGGCCAGGTTGCTCAGCCAGTAGCCGGGGGCTTTTTCGTGGTCGCGGGTGTAGATCGCGTAGACCCCGGACGGGCCGTTGGCGTAGCTGCTGTTGTTGTTCAACCCCCCGACGTATTTGTTGTCGGTGTAGCGGCGCCGGCCCACGTATTGCTCGCCGTAGCTGAGGCTCAGGGCGTCGGTGACGGCGTAGGTGGTCCACAGGTTGGCGGTCAGGTCCGGGACGTTCTTGGCTTCGGCGCCTTTGTTGATGCCTTTGGTCTGGGTGCTCTTGAGGGCCGAGAAACCGCTATAGGCGGTCCAGCGTGGGGTGATATTGCCTTGCAGGCCCAGCTCGATGCCGTCGACGCGCTTGGCGGGCAGGGCGCGTACCGGGGCGGATTCGCCGTCCTGGTATTCCCAGGCGTTGTCCAGTTCGGTGCGGAAGATCGCCGCCGTAACGTTGAGCATGTCATGGGCGATGTCCCACTTGGTGCCCAGTTCATAGGTCTTGGATTTGGCCGGGCTGTAACGACGGGTGCTGGCCGCGCCGTAGATCTGGTTGTTGGTGGACGCGCCCAGCGCCGAGGGCTGCGCCGCCTCGCTGTAGGACACATAGATGCTGCCATTGGGCAACGGTTTGAACACGGCGCCAACCCGACCGCTGACGGCACCGTCGGTACTGCTGATCGTCGCCTGGCCGCGCTGGCGGGTTTCGGCGCGCCAGTTGTCGTAGCGCAACGAGCCGAGTACTTGCCACTGCTCGTTGAGGGTGAGGGTGTCGCCCAGGTAGAGACCGGCGTTGTCGATCACCGAGCGCGGGTCGCCTTCGCCTTTGGTCACGTAGGTGCTGGCGAAGCTGTGGCTGGGGTCGTGCATATCAAACAGCATGTTGCCTGCCGGCACTTCGGCGTTGCGTTTCAGGCCGCCGTAGGTCTCGTGATAGAACTCCAGGCCGCTGACCACCGCGTGCTGCAGGCTGCCGGTGGTGAGGTTGAAATTGAAGTCGGTCTGGTTGTCCAGGATGGTGTAGCGCTTGGACAAACCAAAGTCGCTGCCGCGCAGGATGCCGTAGGCGGTGTTGCTGTTGTTTACGTAGTCGGTGTAGGCATTCACCGTGCTGCCCGGCACTTGGCTGATCGGGCCTACGCCGGTGTAGCCCAAAGTCGCACAGCGGGTGCCGGTGCAGGTCTTCTGGCCGCTGGCGTTGGCGGCGAAGAAGCGCGCCGGCGAGAGCACGGCGAAGTTGTCGCTGCGTTCCCAGCGCGTCTGGTTTCGCAGGTTGGCGTCGTTCCAGGCGAAGTCATGCTCAAAGCGCGCCGTGAGCGAGGTGGTTTTGTTCTCTTGGGTGTAGAGGTGGGAGTCGCCGTACCAGTTGGAGCGTTTCACGCCCGGCATGCGGTCGCCGTTGGTGCCGCGCTGGATCGGCACACCGCCGTCCGGGGTGTTGGTGTCTTTCTGGTAGAAGGTGTCGATGAACAACCGCGTGTCGGTGCCCAGGCCGAAGCCGAACGAGGTGGCAATGCCCCAGCGGTCGTAGTCCACATCGTCGCGTTCGGCCACCTGGTTGTAGTGCTTCATCAGGTTGATGCGCACGGCGCTGGTGTCGTTCAGCTGTTTATTCAGGTCGGCAGTGAGGCGGCGGTAGCTGTCGGTGCCGATCCCGGCCGAGACTTTGTTGGCATCGCCCAGATGCGCTTCCTTGCTGACCAGGTTGACGCTGCCGCCCACGGCCGAGACCCCGGACTCGATGGAACCGGTGCCCTTGAACACTTCGGCCTGCTGCAGGTTGAAGGTGTCGGTGCGCGTGGACATGCCGGCATCGCGCACACCGTCGACGGTCAGGCTCTGCTCGGAAGAAAAACCGCGGATCGAAAACAGGTCGCCCCAGCCCAGGTTGCCCTCGCCGGACATAAAGGTAATGCCTGGGACATTGCGCAACACTTCCTGCAAGGTCTGCGCGTTCTGCTCCTTGAGCACCTGTTGCGGCACGATGGTCACGCTTTGCGGTGCGTCCAGCAGCGGCTGGCTGATCTTGGCCGAGGTGACGCGGTCCACCTTGAAGGTGGAAGTGGCTTCGCCGTCGATCTTGATTTCCGGCAGGCTCAACACCGAATCGCTGGACGTGGCGGTTGGGGCGCCAGCCAGGGCCACCGGTGCGACGCTGCCGGCAGCCAGCAAACCGAACATCGGTGCCAGGGTGTGCCGCGTGTGGCGGTGAGGCGTGGGCAATGATAGGGGCAATGACATGGTAGCGTCCGAGTCTAAATTACAATTACTCTCATTTAGGTTCGGTAGTCTAAAGAGCGATTCCTCCTGCCATACCCCAGGTTTGTATCGCTGATGCGTGATTAGGGTTTCCCACAACATTCCATTACATTTGCCTGCGCTGCCGGCTGAACTTTCGGCTATTTGCTGCGTTTCATCGTTTTTCGGATTGACTGCCCATGGCCAAGCAAGACCACCTGCTGATCGTTGACGACGACCCGCAAATCCGCCAACTGCTCTGCGACTACCTGAGCGACGCCGGCTTCCAGGTGTCCACCGCCGCCGACGGCAAGGAAATGCGCCGCCGCCTGGCGCTGAATGTGATCGACTTGATCGTGCTCGACCTGATGCTGCCCGGCGAAGACGGCCTGAGCCTTTGCCGCGAACTGCGGGTTAACTCCAACACGCCGGTGGTGATGCTCACCGCCAAGGGCTCGTTGATCGATCGTATCGTCGGCCTGGAAATCGGCGCCGACGATTACTTGCCCAAACCCTTCGACCCACGTGAGTTGCTGGTGCGGATAAAAGTGGTGCTGCGCCGGGTACAGAGCTTTCCCGACCGCGCCCGCCTGGATGAAGCGCCGAGCATTCGTTTCGCAGGCTGGCAACTCGACACGCGGGCGCGGCAATTGCTGTCGCCACAGGGCGTGGTGGTCAGCCTGGGCAACTCGGATTACCGCGTGTTGCGCCTGCTGTTGCAGCACCCCAATCGCCCGTTGAACCGCGACTTTCTGCTCAACCATGTGTTCGACAAGGACAGCACGCCGTTCGACCGCTCCATCGATGTGTGCGTCAGCCGCCTGCGCTCGCAATTGCCGGCAGGGTTGATCAAGACCGTGCGCAACGAGGGCTACATGCTCACCGCCGATGACGTGGTGTTGGAGTCGTGAGACTGCTGCCGCGTTCGCTGTTCGGCCGGCTGGTGCTGATTCTCGTCAGCGGCATGCTCGCCGCGCAGGCCCTGACCAGCAGCATCTGGTACGACCGACGCCATGGGCAGGTGCTGGAAATCCCGGCGCGGTTGATCGCCACGCGCCTGGCGGACGTGGTGCGCCTGGTGCACAGCGATCCGCAGCAAGCGGATGTGCTGATCAAGCTGCTCGACACGCCAAACTTCCGCCTGACCCTCAGCGACCAGGCCAGCAACACCCCGAGCACCCTGCACGAAAGTGACCGGCCCACCGAGCGATTGATCAAGAAGGTGCTGTCGGAAAAAACCGGTTACGCCCAAACCCTGATCCTGTTGCGCCTGTCTCTGATCGATGGCGACGGGCAGACCGCCGGCCTGTCGACCTTGCTCGGTTCCCAACCGGTGGTGGGACAATTTTTGATCGACCTGCGCCTGCCCGACGGGCGCTGGTTGCAGGTGGATGCCAGTGAAGAGCAGGGCTGGACCAGTACCTCGCCGCTGGACCTGCTGTTCGATTACGTGATGCGCATCTACCTGTTGCGGGTGCTGGTGTTGGTGGTGATCGCGCTGGTCGCGGTACGCCTGGCGATTCGCCCGCTCAACACCCTGGCCAAGGCCGCCGAGGCGTTGGGCCGGGATATCCAGCGCCCGCCGCTGTCGGTGGACGGTCCCACTGAAGTTCGCCGCGCCGCCCAGGCATTTAATGCGATGCAACAGCGGCTGATCGCCAACATCGCCGAGCGCACGCGTTTCCTTGCGGCGATTTCCCACGATTTGCGTTCACCGATCACACGACTGCGCCTGCGCACCGAGATGCTTGAGGACAATCGCACCAAGGAGCGTTTTCGCAGCGATCTGGAAGAAATGGAGCACATGGTGTCCAGCACGCTGGATTTTGTCAGCAGCGGCGAAATCAACGAGACGCGGCAGAACATCGATATCAACGCCTTGCTGCAAAGCCTGCAGGCGGACTTGCAGGACGTTGGCGAGCAGGTGGTGATCGAAGGCCGGGCGAAGCAGCCATTGCCGGGGTATGCCCGCAGCCTTAAACGTTGCGTGCAGAACCTGCTGGAGAACGCTGTGCGTTATGGCCGTGATGTGGTGGTGCGGGTCGAGGACCAGGCGGACAGCTTGAAGATCGTCATCAGTGACCGTGGCCCCGGGATTCCCCGGGAACAGTTGGAGCAGGTGATGGAGCCGTTCTATCGCGTGGAAGGTTCACGCAATGCCGAGACCGGCGGGTATGGCCTGGGATTGAGCATTGCCCACACCATCGCCAAGGCGCATGACGGGCGTTTGGCGTTGCGCAACCGGGACGGCGGAGGGCTTGAGGTGGAACTGGTGTTTCAACGCAAATCCTGAATGTGGAACGCAACTGAATGTGGGAGGGGGCTTGCCCCCGATTGCTGGCTGTCAGGCACTGAATAGGAGACTGGTATACCGCTATCGGGGGCAAGCCCCCTCCCACATTTAAATCTTCAGCGTGGCTTTACGCCCCGTGGCACTTCTTGAATTTCTTCTCGCTGCCGCACGGGCAAGGATCGTTGCGGCCCACGTCCTTCAGGGCATTGCGCACCGGCTCCTGGTGAGCGTGGCCGCAGTTCGGGCCGTGGACATGGCCGTGGTCGTGATCATGGTGATCGTGATCATGGTTGCAGTCAGGACCATGGACATGGGGTTGCTGAGTCATCGATGTCGCTCCGGAATAAAATCGCCGGGGATTATCTCGCCATTGTGATTCACCTGCACGTCATAACCGATGAATAATCCGGTTTTCAGCTCGCCTTCGAGGCGATAGGGCACGGGGCGGTCGGGTTTTTTCAGCATCTGCACCACATCGCGGATCTGTGGCCAGAGGTTGGTGCGCACCGACACCTTGAAAAAGGCATGGCCGCGCGGCGGCACGGTAAGCCATTGGTTGGACTCGCCTTCGGTCAGCACAAAGTCATCCAGCGTCACTTTGTAGATCAGGCCACGCACGGTCAGGTCGGCGTCGTCGCGATTGTCCACGCGAAAGTACAGCTTGAATTTCTGCTCCAGCAGCTTGGCTCGCACCACTTCGACCTTCACCAGGGAGATGTGGGGCGGCGGCGCGTCGTCCTCGAACCACGACGCGCAGCCGGTCAGGCCAAGGGTTAACGCCAGCATCAAGCTGTAGATCCGGAGCATGGCGTGAGTCCTGTGGTGGCTATAGATAGCTGGAACAACACTTCTTGAATTTTTGCCCGCTGCCGCACAGGCAGGCATCGTTACGTCCGGTCTTCACTTCCACGGTCGGGTCGATGAAGTACCAGCGCCCGTCATTCTGTACGAAAGAAGACTGCTCGCGGTGACTATGTTCGCCGGTGCTGTCATGCCAGCGCGCGGTGAAGGTCACGAACGCGTGTTCCGGCTGGCCGCCGAATACCTCGGAGCTTTCCACTTCAAGGCCGAGCCAGGTGCTCTGGGCGCTCCACGCGGCGATGGCGGCACGGTCCAGGCCGGGCTGTTGCGCGGGCAGCGTGGTGGCAACCAGATAGTCCACCAGGCCCAGTACGTAGGCGCTGTAGCGCGAGCGCATCAACGCGGTCGCGCAGGGCGCGGGGTGCCCGGCGTGATAATGGCCGCAGCAGGCATCCAGCAGGTTGCCACTGCCGCAGGGGCAAATGGATGTACTCATCGGGTTACCACCAATACTTTCCGAAGTTTTCCGGGTTGGCCCAGAAGCGGGCATTGAGCCAGTCCGGTACCTGTTTATAGTCAAGCAGATCATAGGTAAACAGCGTCAGAACCTGTTCGTCACGCTGGAAACGCTCGCCGGCCTGCAGGGCCAGGGAGAAGAAGTCGGTGTCCTTCCAGTCGCAGGCCCCCAGGTCAACCAGCACCGCAATGCGGCTGGCGTTGAGGTTGCGGATACCGCCCAGCAGGGTCAGGCCTTGCGGTTTTGACAGGTGCTCCAGGCAATCCACCACCAGCGCCAGGTCAAAACGCTGCGCGGCCAGCTCCGCCGGCAGGGGGCCGGGTGGGGCAACAGCAACCTGGGTGCCGGGGTGTGCTGCTTGAAAAGCCTCCAGCGCCGGGAAATGGCTGGCGCCCAACAGCAACAGGCGTTTGGGCTGGTGCAGGTCGAGCAAGGCGGCCAGGGCCTGCTGGGGTGTACGGTCAGAAATACCGGCGGTCATCAGAGATCCTCACATCAGGACCGTAGAGACTAGCGCGGCTGAGCGTGCGGGCCTAGAGCGGGTGGTGGCGAAAAGTCCTACGAGGGCGACGATCCTCAATGAATACGGGGGCGCGGCGTAGTGGCGCAGATGAAAAGAGCCGTCTTTACTCCACTCATCGGCCCCCGCCGATCCCCTCAGGAGAAATCAGATGAGCATCATGCGGACAGCTCTACCCTTGGTTCTGCTAACCGGAGTATTGACAGGTTGCGCAGGTTTGCAAAAAACCGACTGGCCCACCTGCGCCGCCGTTGGCGGTGTGACCGGTGCGGCGATCGGTGCCACTGAAAGCTCGGCCTATGCAGGCTATGGCGCGTTGTTGATCGGCGGTATGGCCGGCGCCTATTGCTGGGTGCATGGCGACGGTGACGAAGATGGCGATGGCGTGCCGGACAGCCGCGACAAGTGCCCGGGCACGCCAAAAGGTGTGCCGGTGGATGCCAATGGTTGCCCGCCCGTACCGCCACCGGTCGTGGTTGAGGAAGTGGTCGTGGTCAAGGAGGAAACCATCGTGATCCGTGACGTGCACTTCCAGTTCGACTCGGCGAAGTTGACGGCGGCGGATACCGCCAAGCTCGACACCGTCGCCGCCCGCCTGAAACAGGAAGCCCCACGCGCCCAGTTGCGTGTCAGTGGCCACACCGACAGCGTCGGCAAAGAGGCCTACAATCAGAAACTCTCGGAAAAACGCGCGCATTCGGTGGTCGAGTACCTGATCAAGTCCGGCGTGCCGCGCAGCAGTTTTGTATCGGTGACCGGTGCAGGCGAGAGCCATCCGGTAGCCGACAACAAAACCGCTGAAGGCCGTGCCTTGAACCGTCGTACGGAAATCCAGATCAACCGCTGACGGCCCTTGCCCCTGTGGGATACACAGGGGCATTGCTGCCAATCCTCCCCCTTTATCAACTTTTTTGATCCTTCACTGGCAAAGCGCCTGCGGAAGTCGTTACTGTGCGTCCAAAGAAAAACTAGAAATATTTTTTGAAAAAAATCAGGGGAGCTCCATGATGCGTAAGGTTTTTCTGTTGGCCCTGTTGGTCAGCCCCGTTGCCCTGGCCCAGAGTGTCAGTGTTGAACCCAACTCGTTGATGCGCCTGCCCAACAGCACCAGCGTGTTGCAATTGGAGCGCCTGGAGGTGGCGGACTACGGCACCTTGCTGATTCCCGCCAACATCAGCCAGGTCTCCGTGGATGAGCTGCACCTGGGCCGCGACGCCCGTATCGCCATTGTGCCCGGCAACACCGCTCTGCAATTGCAGGTGCGCCATGCGCAATTGGACCACGGTAGCCAGATCACCTCCCGCGGCGCTCCCGGCACCCACGAAAAACCGGCCAAGGCCGGGCGTGACCTGACCTTGCGTATCAACTCCCTGGCGGCAGAAGAACTCTCGGTGGACGCCCGTGGCGGTGCCGGCGCCCAGGGTTATGCCGGGCTGGATGGCGCCAACGGCGAAGACCCAGGGTGCACCTGGGGCTCGGCCGGTCGCGGTGCCAACGGGGATAACGGCGGTGATGGCTTGCCTGGCGCGTCGGGCGCGCAGGTGCGGGTCGAGTTGCCGCAGGAATTTCCGGCTGACCATATAAAGGTCTGGGTCGATGGCGGTCCCGGTGGATTGGCCGGCACGGCGGGCAAGCCGGGCAAGGGCGGCCAGTCCAAAGGCTGCCTGGTGTACCGCGCCGATGGCGGCGAGAAAGGCCGTCCAGGCTTGGAAGGCCAGCCGGGGCCGGCCGGGCCTGCGGGGACTGTGACCATCCAGCGGCTTTGAATTGCCTGCTCTGACGCCATCGGGGCAAGCCCCCTCCCACAATTGGACTGCATTCCAACTGTGGGAGGGGGCTTGCCCCCGATAGCGGACTAAAGCCTGCCTCAGAACATCGGCCGAGCCGAAGCAATCGCCACCACCACCAACCCCACAATCAGGTTAATGCCCACCAATCGGCGAATCTGCCCCAGCACCGCCGCACCCGCCGGCCAATCCTCAGCCGCCACTGCCTTGCGCAACTCCGGGAACTTCAGCGCCTGGATGCGGATAAACAGCGCCGTCATCACCAGATACAAACCCATCATCACCTGCACATAACGCGGTGCCGTCTCAAACCCGTTGAAGCGCAAGTGCAGCAGGCCAATGCCGCTGATCGGCAAAACCGCCACGGCGATCCACACCCATACGAAAAAACGTTGAAACACATTTGCCCATAATTTGAGCCGGGCAGGGCCTTCAAGTGCCGCCACAGCGGCGGGGCGCAGGATCATCCAGGCGAAAAACATACCGCCGACCCATACCAGGGCGGCCAATACATGCAGGGTGTAAGCGAGGCTAAACGCGGTCATTGTGGTACTCCGTTCTGCGCGGGATTCATTAGCGGGGTATGATAGCCGCCGATCCGAACCACTGAAAATTTATCCAGCGTTTTTTGCGCCCGACTATCCATGATCAGCACTGAACTCAAAACCACGATCCAGGGTGCCTATTCGCGTTTTCTCGAAGCCAAGAGCTTGAAACCGCGCTACGGCCAACGCCTGATGATCGCCGAAGTGGCCAAGGTCCTCGGGGATATCGACACCGACGACGAAGGCCGCCGCGAGGGTGAGCCCGCGGTCGTGGCCGTCGAGGCCGGCACCGGTACCGGCAAGACCGTGGCCTACAGCCTGGCCGCGATCCCGACCGCCAAGGCCGCCGGCAAGCGCCTGGTGATCGCCACCGCCACCGTCGCCCTGCAGGAGCAGATCGTCTACAAGGACCTGCCCGACCTGATGCGCAACAGTGGCCTGAGCTTCACCTTCGCCCTGGCCAAGGGCCGTGGCCGCTACATGTGCCTGTCCAAGCTCGACGTGCTGTTGCAGGAAGGTCACGCGCAAACCGCCACCGCCCAGCTGTTCGAAGAAGAAGGCTTCAAGATCGAAGTCGATGAGGCCAGCCAGAAGCTGTTTACCAGCATGATCGAGAAACTGGCCGGCAATAAATGGGACGGTGACCGCGACAGCTGGCCCACCGCCCTGGAGGATTCCGATTGGGCGCGCCTGACCACCGACCACAGCCAGTGCACCAACCGCCATTGCCCCAACTTCGGCCAGTGCGCCTTCTACAAGGCTCGCGAAGGCATGGGCAAGGTCGATGTGATCGTCACCAACCACGACATGGTGCTGGCCGACCTGGCCCTGGGCGGCGGTGCGGTGTTGCCGGACCCGCGCGACACCCTCTATGTGTTTGACGAAGGCCACCACCTGCCCGACAAGGCCATCGGCCATTTCGCCCATTACACGCGCCTGCGCTCCACCGCCGACTGGCTCGAAACCACCGCGAAGAACCTCACCAAACTGCTGGCCCAGCACCCGCTTCCGGGCGACCTGGGCAAGCTGATCGAACAGGTGCCGGAGCTGGCGCGCGAGATCAAGACCCAGCAGCAATTCATGTTCAGTGCCTGCGAGCAGGTGGCCGACTTCAAGCCCGGTGAAGATGTGGAGGGTCGTGAGCGTCCCCGCCATCGTTTTGTCGGTGGGCTGATCCCCGAGCACATGCGCGAAATGGGCATCGAGCTGAAGAAAGGCTTTTCACGCCTGACCGATCTGTTCACCCGTCTTACGGATTTGCTCAAGGAAGGCATGGACGGCGAGGTCAATATCGGCATCGCCAGCAACCAGGCCGAGGAATGGTATCCGCTGTTCGGCAGCCTGCTGTCCCGTTCCCAGGGCAACTGGGAGCTGTGGACCGCCTTCACCGTCGAAGACCCGGAAGACAACCCGCCCATGGCGCGCTGGCTGACCTTGTCGGAAAGCGGTGCGCTGTTCGATATCGAGGTCAACGCCAGCCCGATCCTGGCCGCCGAAATGCTGCGCCGCAACCTGTGGAACGTGGCCTATGGCTGCCTGGTGACCTCCGCCACGCTGACCGCGCTGGGCACCTTCGACCGCTTCCGCATGCGCGCCGGCCTGCCGAAAAAAGCCGTCACCGCCGTGGTGCCGAGCCCGTTCCATCACGCCGATGCGGGCGTGCTGCGGGTGCCGGACCTCAAGGCCGACCCACGGGACGCAGCGGCCCACACCGCCGCGATCATCCGCGACCTGCCGGAGCTGGTCGAAGGTTCGCGCGGAACGCTGGTGCTGTTCTCGTCACGCAAACAGATGCAGGACGTGTTCGACGGCCTCGACCGTGATTGGCGCAAGCAAGTGTTTATCCAGGGCAACCTGTCCAAGCAGGAGACCCTGAACAAACACAAGGCGCGTGTAGACGGCGGCGACTCCAGCGTGCTGTTCGGCCTGGCCAGCTTCGCCGAAGGGGTGGACTTGCCGGGTGCCTATTGCGAACACGTGGTGATTGCCAAGATCCCGTTCTCGGTGCCGGACGATCCGGTCGAGGCGGCTTTGGCCGAGTGGATCGAGGCGCGGGGCGGTAATCCGTTCATGGAGATCTCGGTGCCGGATGCTTCCTTGAAGCTGGTCCAGGCCTGCGGTCGCCTGCTGCGTACCGAAGAGGACCGGGGCACCATCACCTTGCTTGATCGGCGTCTGGTCACCCAGCGCTATGGCAAGGCTATCCTGAATGCCTTGCCGCCTTTCAGGCGCGAAATTTCTTAAGCCACTGTGGGCGGTTTCGCCCACTTCGTGGTCTATCTCACTGTATTTCATCAGGCCATTCATCGGCCGTCTGGGAGAACCTTGTTCGTATGATTCGCACGTTGCCCGCTCTTTTTGCCTTGCTGCTCGCCGCGCCCTTGATGGCTGCGCCTGCGGGGCAACAGACTTTGTTCAACTTCGTCCGGCCTGCCGATGTGGTCAAGGTGGCGACCCAGGACGCCAGCCTGCCGCAATACAACGCCGAACAAACCCCCGAAGGCGAAGTGCTGCGCCGCATCACGTTCAACCCGGCCGCCGAACCGAGCCTGGTGCTGAGCCCGCAGACCGGCGCCTGGGACTGGTCCCGGTCGGGTGCCATGAGCCTGCGCATCCAGAGTGCGATGGACTGGGCGTTGACCCTCTACGTCAAGGTGCAGAGCGCGGATGGCAAGACCCTGGTCAGCCGCATCGACCTGCCCGCCGGCCCGGCTCAGACCTTGCTGGTTCCGCTGCAGGCCAATTCGCCGCTGAGCCAGGGCATGAAGGCCGGCCCACCGATGCCGATCACCGTGGACGGCCAGCGTGTGTTGCTGGCCAGTAGCGCTGGCGAGATCGACCGCAGCCAGGTGGTTTCGGTGACGCTGTCGATGCTCAAACCCAACGCCGCCCAGAGCATCCTGCTGGAGCGCTTCGGCGTGCAGGACAGCGAGCCGGTGCTGAAGGCGGCCTACAGCGAGCTGGTGGATGCCTATGGTCAATCCACCCGTGCGCGGTGGCCGGAAAAAGTCAGCAGCGACGAGCAACTCAAAGCCGCTGCCGCCAAGGAGCAACAGCAGCTCCAGGGTTGGCTGGCCACGCGGGATAAATCCGCGCTGGACCAATACGGTGGCTGGAACAAAGGCCCGGCATTCGACGCCAGCGGGTTTTTCCGTACCGAGAAGCGCGACGGACGCTGGTACCTGGTGACACCGCAAGGACATCCGTTCTACTCCCTGGGCGTCAATACCGTGGCCCCGGACAACAGCCAGACCTATGTGGCCGGCCGTGAATGGATGTTCGCCGCGCTGCCCAAGGGCGGCGAACCCTTCGACAAGTATTACGGCAGCGGCGACAACCGCACCGGCAATGGCGCGGGGGAAGGCCGTGGCTTCGGTGCCGGGCGTTGGTATGACTTTTACGGCGCCAACTTGCAGCGTACCTATGGCGGTGACGGCTTCGACCAGAAACGTTGGGTCACTCACACCCTCGACCGCTTGCAGGCCTGGGGTTTCAACACCGTCGGCAACTGGAGCGACGAGAGCCTGGCCACCGCCGGCCGGGTTCCCTACACCTTGCCGCTGTCGATCGTCGGCGATTACGCCAGCATCAGCACCGGCACCGACTGGTGGGGCGGCATGCCCGACCCGTTCGACCCGCGTTTCGCCATGGCCACCGAGCGCGCCGTGGCGATTGCCGCCCGTGACCACCGCGATGACCCGTGGTTGATCGGCTTTTTTGCCGACAACGAGTTGGCCTGGGCCGGCCCTGGCGATGATCCGAAATCCCGCTACGCCTTGGCGTACGGCACGTTGCGCATGACCACCGACGTACCGGCCAAGCGCGCGTTCCTCAAGCAACTGCGCGACAAGTACCGCAACGAAGAAGGTTTGTCGAAAGCCTGGGGTATCGAATTGAAGGGCTGGGAGCTGATGGAGGACCCGGGTTTCGAACCGCCGATGCCGAATCCCGAGCACCCGGAAATCGAGGCGGACTTCAAATACTTCCAGAAGACCTTCGCCGATGCCTACTTCAAGACCATTTCCGACTCGCTGAAATGGCACGCGCCCCATCAACTGCTGCTGGGTGGCCGTTATGCGGTCAGCACGCCGGAAGCCGTGGCCTCCTGCGCGCAGTACTGCGATGTGTTGAGTTTCAACATGTACACCCTCAAGCCTCAGGACGGCTACGACTTCGCCGCGTTGCGGGCGTTGGACAAGCCGGTGCTGATCACCGAATTCAATTTCGGCTCGGCCGACCGTGGGCCGTTCTGGGGCGGCGTGACACAGTTGGCCAGGGAAGAAGATCGTGGCGCGGCGTATGGCAACTTCCTCAAGCAGGCCATGGCCGAGCCGTCGATTGTCGGCGTGCATTGGTTCCAGTACCTGGACCAGCCGGTGACCGGACGTCTGCTGGACGGTGAAAACGGTCACTTTGGCCTGGTCGGTATCACCGACGTACCGTTCCAGGGTTTTGTGGAGAGTGTGCGCAAAAGCAACCTGGCGGCGGTCGACCAACTGGGCAAGGAAGCGCAAAAGGCCAAGGCGGCAGGCGCCACGCGTGAAAGCGAAGGTGGCAGGGCCGGGCATGAAGGCAAAGGCCCGGGGCAGGGCGCCGGGCATGCAGGCGGTCACTCCGGGAACGGTCATTGATTGAGTGCTGACGGGTTCACAAAACCCACCAGGGCTGGAACAATGTCGGCCACTTTTTTCGATGTTTTCCGAGGGCGCTCAGGTGCAGATCCAGGGTCATTACGAACTCCAGTTCGAAGCGGTACGTGAAGCGTTCGCCGCGTTGTTCGATGACCCGCAGGAGCGTGGTGCCGGGCTCTGCATCCAGATCGGCGGCGAAACGGTCGTCGACCTGTGGGCCGGCACCGCCGACAAGGACGGCGCCGAGGCCTGGCACAGCGACACCATCGTCAACCTGTTCTCCTGTACCAAGACTTTTACCGCCGTCACGGCCCTGCAATTGGTGGCCGAAGGCAAGTTGCAACTGGATGCGCCGGTCGCCAACGTCTGGCCGGAGTTTGCCGCGGCCGGGAAAGAAACCATCACCCTGCGCCAGTTGTTGTGCCATCAGGCCGGGTTGCCGGCGATCCGCGAGATGCTCCCCACCGAAGCCCTGTACGACTGGCAACTGATGGTCGACACCCTGGCGGCCGAGGCCCCGTGGTGGACGCCGGGCCAGGGCCATGGCTACGAGGCGATCACCTACGGCTGGCTGGTCGGTGAGCTACTGCGGCGTGCCGATGGGCGCGGGCCGGGAGAGTCCATCGTGGCGCGGGTCGCACGGCCATTGGGCTTGGACTTCCATGTGGGCCTGGCGGACGAAGAATTTTATCGCGTGGCCCATATAGCGCGCAGCAAAGGCAATATGGGCGATGAAGCCGCGCAACGTCTACTGCAAGTAATGATGCGCGAACCGACGGCGATGACCACGCGTGCATTTGCCAATCCACCGTCTATTCTGACCAGCACTAATAAACCCGAATGGCGCCGTATGCAGCAGCCGGCGGCAAATGGTCACGGCAATGCGCGCAGCCTGGCGGGTTTTTATAGTGGACTGTTGGACGGTAGTTTGCTGGAGGCCGACATGCTCGAACAATTGACTCGCGAGCACAGCATCGGTCCGGATAAAACATTATTGACACAAACCCGTTTCGGCCTGGGCTGCATGTTGGATCAGCCGCAGTTGGCCAATGCCACCTTCGGCCTTGGCCCACGTGCATTCGGGCATCCGGGCGCTGGTGGTTCGGTGGGGTTTGCCGATCCTGAACATGATGTTGCGTTCGGGTTCGTGACTAATACACTCGGACCTTATGTACTTATGGACCCGCGGGCACAGAAGTTGGTCAGAATATTGGCCGGTTGTCTGTAAAACCCTTGCTGTTTCACATTTTTTTGTTACAAAGGCAACTATAAGAAGACGCTGTAGGAAAAGTTGTAACTTTATTCTTCTGCAAGCGTCTGTTTAACGGATCATCTAGATCCCTGGTTTTTTCTCATTTTGTGGATATCTCATGTTATCGAACAAGTCCTTGGCTCTTGCGCTATGTCTCACTATTACCGGTTGCGCACAAACTCCACAAAATGATGCCGAGGGCGGGCATTGGTGGTCATTTGGATCCGATAAGGCCTCGACCAAGGACGCAGTGACCCAGGCCGACACCAAGCCGGAAGCCAAGCCAGACGCCAAGCCGGCTGCAGGCGCCAAGCCTGCAGCACCGGTAGCTGCCGCCGCCGCAGCACCAGCTTCGGCTCCAGCTCCCGCCGCCAAGGCGGACACCGGTTCCAGCTGGTGGCCGTTTTCCTCCAAGAGCGCCGATGAGAAGGCAGCCGATGCGAAGGCCGACCTGAAAGCCGACCTGAAGGCCGCTGATCCAGCCCCAGCAGTCGCCAAGACCGACACCGAAACCCACTGGTGGTGGCCGTTCGAAAGCAAACCCAAGCCATTGGCCAAGGTCGACGTGACCAACGTGCCGATGCCCGACCCGAAAATCACCCAAGCCTGGCTGGACGACTATGAGCCGCGTCTGCGCGCGGCTATCAAGGACAGCAACCTGCAACTCGAGCGTCGCGACAACGTGCTCGTGGTGATTGCCCCGGTTGATGGTTCCTACAACCCGAAACGCCCGGCCATGCTGCTGCCGGTCACCCTCGGTCCGTTCACCCGGGTTGCCAAGGCCGTTGAAGCCGATCCGAAGACTGCCGTGCTGGTACTGGGTCACGTCGATGCCACCGGCACCGCCCCGGCCAGCCAGGCGCTGACCAAGGAGCGTGCACAGTCCATCGCCTCGATCTTCAGCCTCAGCGGTTTGAAGCAGGACCGCCTGATGCTGCGCGGCATGGGCGACCTGATGCCACGTGCCGCCAACGACAGCAGCCAGGGCCGCGCCTTGAACCGTCGCATGGAAATCATGTTCACCCAGCGCACTACCATGTTGGCGCTGCTGAGCAAGTATCAGTCGGGCAAGACCCCGCCTGTCGCCGAAATGGTGGCGGTGCAGGACGTTCCAGCCCCGGCTCCAGCCGCCAAGGCCCCGGCCAAGAAGGCTTCGACCGCCAAGAAAGCGGCTGCCAAGCCAGCGGCCAAGAAAGCCCCGGCCAAGCCAGCGGCGAAAAAAGCGGCACCCGCCAAAGCCAAGGCTGCTGCACCGGCAAACGACCAGGCGAAAAACTGATCTGCTGAACCAGAAGGATAAAGCCGCATGACCCAGGCACTGGCCGATATGCGCCGTGACTACACACGGGATGGCTTGAGCGAGGCCCAGGCCCCGAGCGAGCCGTTTGCCTTGTTCCACCAGTGGTTTGCCGACGCGGTGAAAACCGAGCAGCCACCGGTTGAGGCCAATGCAATGACCTTGGCCACGGTCGACCAGGACGGTCGCCCGCACTGCCGCATCCTGTTGCTCAAGGGCCTGGATGCGCAGGGCTTTACCTTCTTCACCAATTATCAGAGCGCCAAGGGCCAACAGCTTGCGGCGCGGCCGTTTGCAGCCATGACGTTTTTCTGGCCGACCCTGGAGCGCCAAGTGCGCATTGAGGGTCGAGTGGTGAAGGTCACGCCTGAAGAGTCGGATGCTTATTATCAGGTTCGTCCCTTGGGCAGCCGCCTGGGGGCATGGGCGTCTCCGCAAAGCCAGGTCATCCGTGACCGGGAAGAGCTGCAGGACCTGCTCAAGGCTACCGAGCAGCGTTTCAGCGATACCCAGCCTGACTGCCCGGAGCACTGGGGTGGTTATCGCCTGTTACCCGAGCGCATCGAGTTCTGGCAAGGCCGCGCCAGCCGCTTGCATGACCGCCTGAACTATCGCCTGCAAGGGGCCGACTGGACCCGCGAACGCCTGGCACCCTGAGCTGCACCTTTCGTCACTCCGCTTGAATGATGCCTGTCACCCCGACGTCTCTATTGAAGAGGCTTCGGGCGTGTACTGCTGCGCCGCGTTCTTCAGCCAGTGAGGCAAGTGGGACCGTTTGATCTTCAAGCGGCGAGCCTCTTGCAGCTGTTGCAGCATGAAGGTGCGCTTGTGCAGATCATTACCCGCCAGCGACAGTGCCAGGTCACGGTCTATCCAACGCCTGATGCGCAGGTACAACCAGGCATGGAAATACAGTCCCGCAAGGGTTGTGACTACAATGATGAAGTAATCCATGAAGATCCCGGTTGAGAGAGCAGCGCTACCGTTCGTCTGTTTTTCTGGTGTGGGCAGTCTGTACTAAGGCTGAATGAAAGCAATTTTCTGCGGTGCTTGCCGTGACAGGCGTCAAGCTGCAGCGTTTAATGACCACCTGTCCTTTGGAGTTGATGCTATGCGTAAGTCTGTTTTACTGGTTGCCTGCTTTACTACCCTGTCGTTGCTGCTGGGTGGCTGCGCCTCGAGTCTGACCGGCGACTCGTACTCCCGTGACGAGGCGCGTCGTGTCCAGACCGTGCGCATGGGGACCATCGAATCCCTGCGTCCGGTGAAAATCGAAGGCACCAAGACCCCAATCGGCGGCGCTGCCGGCGCCGTTATCGGCGGTGTTGGCGGCAGTGCCATCGGCGGTGGCCGTGGCAGTATCGTGACCGCGGTGATCGGCGCTGTTGCTGGCGGCCTGCTGGGTTCGGCCACCGAAGAAGGCCTGACCCGTACCCAAGGTGTGGAAATCACCGTGCGCGAAGACGACGGCAGCATGCGTGCCTACGTGCAGGCCGTGCAGGAGAATGAAATCTTCCGCATCGGCGACCGCGTACGCATCATGACCGTTGACGGTACCAGCCGCGTTACTCGCTAACCGTCGGTTGTAGAAACACAAAACCCCAACCGGGTGACTGGTTGGGGTTTTTGGTTTTCGAGGCTGTCAAATTCAAACCTGAGGTGCGGCCTTTTTACGACTCGCCATTGCCGTCACCGCATACCCGATACACGCCGCCAGTATCGACCCGGTCAAAATCCCCATCCGGTCTTCCCCGGCAAACTCACTGGCCCCCGGTACGAATGCCAGGGAGCCAACAAACAGGCTCATGGTAAAGCCGATACCGCACAGGATCGCCACGCCAAATACCTGGCCCCAGTTCGCGCCGGTGGGCAGGGCGGCCAGGCCGGTCTTGATGGCCAGCCAGGTAAGGCCGAACACACCGATGGTCTTGCCGATCAGCAGGCCCGCGGCGATGCCCATGGGCACATGGTGGGTGAAGCTTTCCAGGCTTACGCCGGTCAAGGACACGCCGGCGTTGGCAAAGGCGAACAGCGGCAGGATGCCGTAGGCCACCCAGGGGTGCAGGGCATGTTCCAGCGTGAGCAGCGGCGAGGGCTCGGCGTTTTTGGTGCGCATCGGGATGCAGAACGCCAATGTCACACCGGCCAGCGTTGCGTGCACACCACTCTTTAGGACGCACACCCACAGGATCAGCCCGACGATCAGGTACGGCCCGAGCTTGATCACGCCCAGGCGGTTCATCGCGATCAACCCAATCAGGCAGGCGCCCGCACCCGCCAGGGCGGCACCGGACAGATCGGCAGAATAGAACACGGCGATCACGATGATCGCGCCGAGGTCGTCAATGATCGCCAGGGTCATCAGGAACAGTTTCAGCGACACCGGCACGCGTTTGCCCAGCAAGGCCAGTACGCCGAGGGCGAAGGCAATGTCGGTGGCCATGGGAATCGCCCAACCGGAAAGCGCGGCGGGGTAGTCCTTGTTGATCGCCCAGTAGATCAGCGCCGGCACCACCATGCCGCCGATGGCCGCGGCGCCAGGCAGCACCACTTGCGAGGGCTTGGACAGGTGGCCGTCGAGCAACTCGCGCTTGACCTCCAGGCCGATCAGCAGGAAGAACAGAGCCATCAGGCCATCATTGATCCACAGCAGGGCGGGCTTGGCGATTTTCAGCGCGCCGATCTGCGCCACCACCGGCACATCGAGAAACGCGCTGTACAGGTGCGACAAAGGTGAATTGTTGATGATCAGCGCCAAGGCCGCAGCCGCGATCAACAACAGACCGCTGGCGGCTTCCAGCTGGAAGAAACGGGTGAAAGTGCTACGCAGAGGCAAGGGATGCTCTCCAATCCAGGTTCAATAGGTGGGTACCCTAACCCGTACCGTTAGTTGTTAAAACAAAAGTTATATTCTTATTTGTTATAAGAGGCTGTCTGGGGCGATGTTGCCGCCAAGCCTAGCAATTGTGTGTCCGATTGAGTCGGTACTGTATCTGTGTGGCGTGTAGGAAACCCCCTAAAATCAGGACTGATACCTTCAGAGAAACTCTCCATGAGCGACCACCGTCCCTGGGCCCGCGAAGCCATTCGTATCATTGAAGCAGACTTCCAGCGTAGTGCCGATACGCACCTGATTCCCTTGCCGTTACCAGGATTGCCGGGTATCGAGTTGTACTTCAAGGACGAGTCCAGCCATCCCACCGGCAGCCTGAAGCATCGGCTGGCACGCTCGTTGTTCCTGTACGCATTGTGTAATGGATGGCTCAAGCCTGGTGCGCCGGTGATCGAAGCATCCAGTGGCTCGACGGCGATTTCCGAAGCCTACTTTGCGCGTCTGCTGGGTTTGCCGTTTATTGCGGTAATGCCAGCCACCACGTCCCAGGAAAAAATCGCACAGATTGCCTTCTACGGCGGCAAGAGCCACCTGGTACAGGACCCCACGCAGATCTACGCCGAATCCGAACGCCTGGCGCGGGAAAGCGGTGGTCATTTCATGGACCAGTTCACCTACGCCGAACGTGCCACCGACTGGCGGGCGAACAACAACATTGCCGAGTCGATCTTCCAGCAAATGCGTTTCGAGCAGCATCCGGAGCCGAGCTGGTTGATCTCCAGCCCCGGCACCGGCGGCACCACCGCTACGCTCGGTCGTTATGTGCGTTATCGCCAGCATTGCACCCGCGTGTTGTGTGCCGATGCGCAGCGTTCGGTGTTCTTTGATTTCTACCAGAGTGGTGATGCCAGTTTGCGCCTGGACTGCGGTTCGCGGATTGAAGGCATTGGCCGACCACGGGTCGAGGCATCGTTTTTGCCCAAGGTCATCGATGCGATGGTCAAGGTACCGGATGCCCTGTCGCTGGCGGCCATGCATTACCTGGCCGACCGGCTGGGACGACGGGTCGGTGGCTCCAGCGGGACCAACCTGATTGGTGCCCTGGTGGCGGCGCAGCAGATGAAAGCGGAGGGGGAGTCGGGGTCGATCGTGGCGATATTGTGTGACGGTGGTGAGCGGTATGCGACGACGTACTACGATCAGGCCTGGCTGGCGGGGCAGGGTTATGAATTGGACGGTTTGATTGCGGCTGTTGCTGCCAGTGTCGAACGGGGCGAGCCGTTGCCGGACAGCATCTTGCGCGCCAATATCTGAATCTGTAGGAGCCCGGCTTGCCGGGCTCCTACAGGTTATGTGTCAGCCGTGCAGCCCCAGCATATCCCGCGCCAACGCCTCGGCAATCCGAATCCCATCCACGCCCGCCGATAGAATCCCACCGGCGTAACCAGCGCCTTCACCGGCAGGGAACAGCCCTTTCACGTTCAAGCTCTGCATCGATTCGTTACGGGTGATCCGCAACGGTGATGAGGTGCGCGTCTCGATACCCGTCAACACCGCGTCGTGCAGCGAGTAGCCCTTGATCTGCTTCTCGAACGCTGGCAACGCTTCGCGGATCGCTTCAATGGCGAAGTCGGGCAAGGCCAGGGCCAAATCGCCAAGAGACACGCCAGGTTTGTAGGAAGGCTCCACGCTGCCAATCGCGGTGGACGGCTTGCCAGCGATGAAATCACCTACCAGTTGTGCGGGAGCCTCGTAGTTGCTGCCGCCGAGGACATAGGCGTGGGACTCCAGGCGTTCCTGCAACTCGATACCGGCCAGCGGGCCGCCTGGGTAGTCCACCTCTGGGGTGATACCGACCACGATGCCGGAGTTGGCGTTGCGCTCGTTGCGCGAGTACTGGCTCATGCCGTTGGTGACCACGCGGTTCGGCTCGGAAGTCGCCGCCACCACGGTGCCGCCCGGGCACATGCAGAAGCTGTACACCGAGCGGCCGTTCTTGGCGTGGTGCACCAGCTTGTAGTCGGCGGCGCCGAGTTTCGGGTGCCCGGCGTATTTGCCCAGGCGCGCGGCGTCGATCAGCGACTGCGGATGTTCGATACGGAAACCCACCGAGAACGGCTTGGCTTCCATGTACACGCCACGGGAGTGGAGCATGCGGAAGGTGTCACGGGCGCTATGGCCCAAGGCCAGGATCACATGTTTGGACAGGATCTGTTCGCCGCCATCGATGACAACCCCATTCAACTGGCCGTCTTCGATCAGCACATCGGTCACCCGCTGCTCGAAGCGCACTTCACCGCCCAGCGCGATGATCTGCTCGCGCATGTTTTCCACCACGCCGGTCAGGCGGAACGTGCCGATGTGCGGTTTGCTGACGTAGAGGATTTCTTCCGGCGCACCGGCCTTGACGAACTCGTGCAGCACTTTGCGGCCGTGGAATTTCGGGTCCTTGATCTGGCTGTACAGCTTGCCGTCGGAAAAGGTCCCGGCGCCGCCTTCACCGAACTGCACGTTGGACTCGGGGTTGAGCACGCTTTTGCGCCACAGGCCCCAGGTGTCCTTGGTGCGCTGGCGCACTTCCTTGCCGCGCTCGAGGATGATCGGCTTGAAGCCCATCTGCGCCAGCAGCAGCCCGGCGAAGATTCCACAGGGGCCAAAGCCGACGACGATCGGGCGTTCGGTCAGGCCTTGCGGTGCCTGGCCTACGACCTTGTAGCTGACATCCGGCGCCGGGTTGACGTTGCGGTCGTCGGCGAATTTGAGCAGCAGGGCGGCTTCGCCCTTTACGTTCAGGTCGATGGTGTAGATGAAGCACAGTTCCGACGACTTCTTGCGCGCATCGTAGCTGCGTTTGAACAGGGTGAAATCGAGCAGGTCATCACTGGCGATGCCCAGGCGCTGCACGATGGCAGGCCGCAGGTCTTCTTCGGGATGGTCGATGGGCAGCTTGAGTTCGGTGATTCGTAACATGACGGGATCCGGTAGGCGGCGGGCAGAGAGGCCGGCTGTTTTGCAAACCGGCGATTATAAGCCCCAATGACCGTTTCCCGTCATGTTAAAACAGCATGGCGTCGCGTCAGTCGTCGCGCGAGCCGCCGAACGATGCGCAACCGCGCTGGACCTGGCCATTGACGCGCAACTCGGCGGTCATGTGTTGCAAACTACCGCTGACCGGGTCGACACAACGCTGCGGCGCCACCCACAATTCCACGTGCTGATTGTTGGCCTCGGTCATCAGGTTAAAGCGACCGTCACCGATTTGCTCTTCCACATAGGGCACCGCCAGTGGTGGCTGGCCCTCGCGTTCCAGCACCAGGCCCTTGGCGGTCACGTTCATCACCCAGGTCGGCTTGTGGCCGTTGGCGCGCAGGATCATGCGCTTGAAGTCCGGGTCGCCGCAGGCCGAGGTCGAGCGCTCGACGCGGTAGAGTTGTTGCAGGTCGACGCTGCCCTCGGTGCCGCTGGCAACCCCGGAGAACTTGCCGCGCAGGTCGGCAAACAACGCGCCTTGCTGACCGGCCAGGGAGGCCGCTTCCTGCAGGATGCTGGTGCCACCGGTGTCGTTGACCACGTAGTTGCGTTTGTCGTTGCACGGCTGGAACAGCAGTTTGCCGCCAACCGCAGTCAGTTCACCCTGCATGCGCGTCAGCCCGGCCAGCGACGGCTTGGCAGGATCACTCTCGAACATTTGGCAGGCAGCGAACAAGGGAAGCAGGGCAAACAGGAACAGGGTATGGGCGGCACGCATTATCGGGTCTCCAGGCAAGTGCCGTCACGTTACTCAGGCCGGCGCCGCATCACAAGCCCGTGACATGGTTTGAACCGTCGGCCCGGAACGGATGGGAAAAGTAGCGCCGCCGATCAGGCGTTTCCTACACTTGGGTTTGGAGAGGCGTGAGAGCGTCGAGCTCTTTTGAGTGGGAGCAGCAATGAATATCAAATGGTGTATCTGTGTGCTCATGCTTTGGGCCAATGCAGCCTTCTCAGGCGAGCCCGCCCAGCTCTCCTACTCGTCAGCCACCGATTTCACGGATATTTCGGTGATACTCAAGGGAAGTGAGCACCCTGTGCCGGGTTATGTCGAAGTGAATGTTTCACTGAGCCCAGAGGCGACAGCAAGGACAAAATCCATCACGTTGCTGGCCTACCTAAAGTACGTCACATTTTATGTAGACGGGTATCAGTTAAGTACGGGCCGGGTTCACAGCCAACTGGGCGGGGCGCTCAGACTTATAGCCCCGCGTGCGCTGGTGGTTGAGTGGATGTCTCAGTTATTACCTGAGACAGTTGCCGCTCAACCGACGATGTAAGTCTGCCCGGTCTGCAAACCCTCGACACTCTTCGCGTAGGCCAACGCCACGTCAGCACCTGCCGCGGGTTTGAAACCACGAAAATACGGTGCATAGCTGCCCATGGCTTCCACCAGCACCGTCGGGCTGACAGCATTTACGCGCAGGCCTCGTGGCAGCTCGATGGCGGCCGCTTTGACGAAGGCATCGATGGCGCCATTGACCAATGCAGCCGAGGCGCCGGTGCGGATCGGGTCGCGGTTGAGGATGCCGCTGGTGAAGGTGAACGAGGCACCATCGTTGGCGAACTCACGGCCGATCAGCAGCAGATTGACCTGGCCCATCAGCTTGTCACGCAAGCCCAGCTCGAAATCGCTCTCGCTCATTTCGCCCAATGCCACGAAGTTCACGCTGCCTGCTGCGCAGACCAGGGCGTCGAATTTACCGGTCTGTTCGAACAGCTTGCGGATCGACGCGCTGTCGCTGATATCCACCTGGAAGTCACCGCTGCTGCGGCCGATGCTGATCACCTCGTGACGCTGAGCCAGTTCCGCCTTGACCGCCGAGCCGACGGTGCCGCTGGCGCCAATCAATAGGATTTTCATGGTGCTGTTCCTCCGGGAGTAAGTGAAGGTTCAGTCTAGAGTGGCTTTTTTGCTGGATAAACGCGCTAATAGGCAACCTTTGGTTTTCTTTTGGAAACAATCCATGAGCGAGATGGATGACTTGGCAGCCTTTGCCGTGCTGATCGAAGCCGGCAGTTTTACCGTCGCCGCCGAGCAACTGAGCTGTAGCAAAGGGCAATTGTCCAAGCGTATCAGCCAGATGGAAGCGCGGTTCTCTGTGGTGTTGCTGCACCGCACCACGCGCAGGCTCAGCCTGACGGCAGCCGGTGCGGCCTTGTTGCCCCAGGCCCAGGCCCTGGTGGTGCAGGTGGATCGTGCACGTCAGGCATTGGCCCGGCTCAAGGACGATCTTGCCGGGCCAGTGCGCATGACGGTGCCAGTGTCCTTGGGGGAAACCTTTTTTGATGGGCTGCTGCTGGAGTTTTCCAAGCAATACCCGCAGGTGCAAATTGAGCTGGAGCTCAATAACAACTATCGAGACCTGGCGCGAGATGGGTTCGACCTGGGGGTACGCTCAGGTTCCATTGAGAGCGAGCGCCTGGTGGTCAAGCCGTTGCTGGCCTGGCGTGAGATGACCTGCGCCAGCCCGGCTTACCTTGAGCAACACGGCGAACCTGAGACGCCGGCCGACCTGGCCAACCATGCTTGCCTGCTCAACAGCCACTACAGCGGCCGTGAAGAGTGGTTGTACCACCAGCAGCACGAATTACTGCGAGTACGCGTCAGCGGCACCTTTGCGTCCAACCACTACAACCTGCTGAAAAAGGCTGCGCTGGTGGGAGCGGGCATTGCACGGCTGCCGTCCTACGTGTTGCCGACGGAATTGGCGGAAGGCCGATTGCGTTGGCTCCTGCGCGATTATCAGACGCGCAGCATGCCGATGTACCTGGTGCATCCGTATCAGGGCGGCTTGCCGCGTCGCACCCAGGTGTTGGCCGACTACCTGGTGGAGTGGTTCAAGCGTAGCGGCGAAGCCCTGGACCGCCTTTAACGGTAGCGGCGAGCGATGAGGTGATCGATCGACAAGCGACCCGGGCCTTTCGCGACCAGCAACAGCAATAACGCGAGCCAGGTGCCATGGGTTGGGTAAGCATCCGGGTAGACAAACAATTGAATGGTCAGAGTCATGCCGATCAGAGCCAGGGCCGAGAAGCGCGTGGCGAACCCGACAAGGATCAGCACCGGGAAAAAGTGCTCGGCAAACGCAGCCAAGTGCGCTGCGACTTCCGGCGATAGCAACGGCACATGGTATTCGCTGCGAAACAGCGGCAGCGTCGAGGCCGCGAGGCGCAGTCCACCGAATTGGAAGGTGCCGTTGATCAGGTCCACGGCAAAGCCTTCGACTTTGGTTTGCCCGGATTTCCAGAACACCGCGGCAATCGAAAAGCGCGCGAGAAAGGCGATCAGGCTGTAGGGAATTTGCTCGAAAAGCGCGATGACCTGATTGATCAGACCCGAAGGGTGAGTGTTCATGGCGATACCTCTTGTTCTGGATGCAGATGAGTAATGGCGTTGTGGCTGATCAGCAGCGCCAGGCATTGGTGCAAGTCAAACTGGGCGTCAGCCTCAAGCGCGCGCTCCACGGCGTTTTCCAAGGTCGCGCCCCGGGCCAGGCTGTTGATGAACGCCACTGCAGCAGGGCTGACGGCGAATACCTTGACTTCCAGACCCTGGCGCAACACCAGGGCACTCTGTGCCTGCCAGGGATCCAGGTTTTCCAGACCTCCCTCGGTCTGGTGCGCCGCCCACAGCGCTACTACGCCATAGGCTGAATCCAGCGTGGCCAGGGAGGGGTGCCATTGCAGGCGCAGCTCGCCCAGTTCCGCTTGTCCTTGCAGCGCTTGCAGTACGGTCTGCTGATCCAGGGGATGCTCGTCCGCCGCGTGGTAGGCCTGTACCCGCAAGCGCTCCAACCGGGCCATGTCTGCGAGGTAAGGCACGCTGGCTGCCGGTTCGAACGTCTCGATGAAGCAGGCGAACGCGCTACCGTACTCGCTCATCAATGGGCTGGTGGGCGGGTGCGCCTGTGCATAAAGGCCGGCCATGGCGCGGAAAAACGCGTCGCCCACCAGTTGCAATGTCACGGGATAAGCCGCCGCCAAGGCGTTGATCAGTGAGCTGTGCACATTGTTGCGGTACACCGCGAAGCGGCTGGCCGGATCGGCGCCGTTACTGCTGTAAAGGCCATCGGGGCAAGGCAGTTCGGGTGCCAACAAGGCGGCGGTAAAAGCGTCATGCCGGCTCATGGCGTCACCTGTGAAAGATGCCATTCGGCTTGTCGGGCCTCGGCTTGCAGCACGCTGAACGCGGGCAACTGGTTATCCCGCTCGATCAGCGTTGCCACTGGACCGATGCGTGCCAGTACCGACTCGTAGAGTTGCCACACGGCGTTATCGATAGAGGCGCCGTGGTCATCGATCAACAAGCGATCACCCAGGCTGTCGGTGTCTTCGGCAAACCCGGCCAGATGAATCTCTCCCACCGTGTGCAACGGCAAGGCATCGATGTAGGACTGCGGATCACGTTGATGATTGATGCACGACACGTACACGTTATTCACATCCAGCAGCAAGCCACAGCCGGTACGGCGAATGATTTCACTGATGAAGTCGGTTTCGTCCAGGGTGGAACGTTGGAATTGCAGGTAGGTCGACGGGTTTTCCAGCAGCATCGTGCGCTTGAGCGTGCTTTGCACCTGGTCTACGTGTTCGCACACCCGTTGCAGGGTGGCGTTGTCGTAAGCCAGGGGCAGCAGGTCATTGAGAAACACCGGGCCGTGGCTGGACCAGGCCAGGTGTTCGGAAAAGGAATGAGGTTGATAGCGCTCGATCAGTGCCGCCAACCGTGCCAGGTGCTCACGGTCCGGTGGGGCTTCGCCACCGATGGACAGGCCCACACCGTGCAAGGACAGTGGGTACTGTGCGCGGATCAACCCCAGGTAATGATGAAACGGGCCGCCGGCCACCATGTAGTTTTCGGCGTGCACTTCAAAAAAACCGATATCGGGTGAGGTCTCGAGCACTTCAATGAAGTGCTCATGCTTGAGCCCCAGTCCGGCCCGGCCGGGAAGGCCGGGCGCCTGAGCCTGGGAGACGGCTGGCAGGGATGAAAGAGTCATCATCAGTACTCAGGTTTTGCGAGGGATCAGGATTTGGCGGTGAATGCCGCTTCCTGGCCGTAACCGGTCGGCGAGGTGGAGCTCGGGGTTTTGAGGCAAGTGCCGGCAGGAACCAGCTTCCAGGCGTTGGCCTGGTCTTTGACTTTCGAAGTACCGGCGCAGGAAGTGCCGGCGCCTGCAGCGCAATCGTTCTTGCCGGCTTCAGCGACGCCGTAGCATTTTTGCATGTCGTCGGCAGCATGGGCGGTGGTGGTCAGAGTGGATAGGCTCAGGGCAGAACCCAAGGCCAGGATCAGGGAAGCTGCAGACAGGGAACGGTTCGAAGTTTTCATGGTGTTTCTCCAGTTTGATAAGGTGAGTCAAGGAAGCGATGATGCATGCTTAACCTACTAGAGAACGTCGAGATTCGTACGTTACAGACGGTTTTGAAATTTCTTTTATTTTTGTAGGAAATTGAACTGTTGTGTCGAGATGACCGTTCTAGCACCCATAAAAAAACGGCCTGTAAAGGCCGTTTTCAGGAGCAGAACGATTACCCGCCCAAGTACGCTTCACGTACCTTCGGATCGGTCAGCAACTGCTCGCCCGTGCCCTGCATCACCACCCGGCCGTTTTCCAGCACATAGGCGCGGTCAGCAATCTTCAAGGCCTGGTTGGCGTTCTGTTCCACCAGGAACACCGTCACACCGTCCTTGCGCAGTTGTTCGATGATGTCGAAGATCTGCTGGATGATGATCGGCGCCAGGCCCAGGGAAGGTTCGTCCAGCAGCAACAGCTTGGGCTTGCTCATCAGCGCCCGGCCGATGGCGAGCATTTGCTGCTCGCCGCCGGACATGGTGCCGCCGCGCTGGCTGAAGCGTTCCTTGAGCCGAGGGAACAGGTGCAGCACCTTGTCCATCTGCTCCTGGTAGTCGCCCTTGTCGGTGAAGAAGCCGCCCATGGCGAGGTTTTCTTCGACCGTCAGGCGCGAGAACACGCGGCGGCCTTCCGGCACTACCGCAATGCTTTTGCGCATGATGTGGGACGACTGCTGCCCCACCAGCTCTTCACCCATGTAGCGGATGCTGCCGCTATGGGCCTGGGGCGATCCGCACAAGGTCATCAGCAAGGTCGACTTGCCGGCGCCGTTGGCACCGATCAGCGTGACGATCTCACCTTGGCGCACTTCCACGTTGACGCTGTGCAGGGCCTGGATCTTGCCGTAGAAAGTGGAAACGTTTTCGAATTGCAGCATTTTACGCTTCCCCCAAATAGGCTTTGATCACTTCAGGATTGTCGCGGATCTGCTCCGGTGTCCCGTCGGCCAAAGGCGTGCCCTGGTTGATCACCACGATGTGGTCGGAAATGCTCATGACCAGCTTCATGTCGTGTTCGATCAACAACACCGTGGCGTTGTTTTCTTCACGCAACACGCTGATCAGCGCCTTGAGGTCTTCGGTTTCCTTGGGGTTCAGGCCGGCGGCCGGTTCGTCGAGCATCAGGATCCGCGGACGGGTCATCATGCAGCGGGCGATTTCCAGGCGACGTTGCTGACCGTAGGCCAGGGTGCCAGCAGGGCGGTTGGCAAACTCGGTGAGGTTGACCTTGTCCAGCCAGTACTCGGCGTATTCCATGGCCTCGCGCTCGCTCTTGCGGAACGCCGGGGTCTTGAACAGTCCCGCAAAGAAGTTGGTGTTCAGGTGACGGTGCTGGGCGATCAACAGGTTCTCGACCGCCGTCATGTCCTTGAACAAGCGCACGTTCTGGAAGGTCCGCACCACGCCCTTGCGGGCGATCTCGTGACCGGCCAGGCCCTGGATCGGCTGACCGTCCAGCAGGATGCTGCCACCGCTCGGCTTGTAGAAGCCGGTGAGGCAGTTGAACACCGTGGTCTTGCCGGCCCCGTTGGGGCCGATGAGCGCGACCACTTGTTTCTCTTTCACGGTCAGGGCCACGCCGTTGACCGCCAGCAAGCCGCCGAAGCGCATGCTCAAGTTTTCAACTTTCAGGATCTCGCGGCTCATTTGCGCAGCTCCATGTGTGGGCGTTGCATCGGGAGCAAACCTTGAGGACGCCAGATCATCATCAGCACCATCATGGCGCCGAACATCAACATGCGGTATTCGCTGAACTCACGCATCATTTCCGGTAGCAGGATCATCACGATCGCCGCGAGGATCACGCCCAGTTGCGAGCCCATGCCCCCCAGTACCACGATGGCGAGGATGATCGCCGACTCGATAAAGGTGAACGACTCCGGGGTCACCAGGCCTTGGCGCGCGGCGAAGAAGCTGCCGGCGAAACCGGCGAACGCAGCGCCCAGGGTAAAGGCGGAGAGCTTGATGATGGTCGGGTTCAGGCCCAGTGCGCGGCAGGCGATCTCATCTTCGCGCAGCGCTTCCCATGCACGGCCGATGGGCATGCGCAGCAGGCGGTTGATCACGAACAGGGCGGCCAGTGCCAGCAGCAGCGCCACCAGGTACAGGAACACCACTTTGCTCACCGGGTTGTAGTCGATCCCGAAGTACTCGTGGAACGTCTGCATGCCTTCAGCGGCGGAACGGTCGAACGACAGCCCGAAGAACGTTGGCTTGGGGATGCTGCTGATGCCGTTGGGGCCACCGGTGATATCGGTGAGGTTACGCAGGAACAGGCGGATGATTTCACCGAAGCCCAGGGTCACGATCGCCAGGTAGTCACCGCGCAGGCGCAGCACCGGAAAGCCCAGCAGGAAGCCGAACGTCGCCGCCGCCATGCCAGCCAGTGGCAGGCAGATCCAGAAGCTCCAGCCCAGGTAATGTGAGAGCAGCGCATAGGTGTAGGCACCCACGGCATAGAAGCCCACGTAACCCAGGTCGAGCAGGCCGGCCAGGCCCACCACGATGTTCAGGCCCAGGCCCAGCAACACGTAGATAAGGATCAGGGTGGCGATGTCGACCGCACCGCGCGAGCCGAAGAACGGCCAGATCAACGCGGCGATGATCAGGGCAATGATGATGTAGCGTTGGGTGCGCGGCAGGGTCAGGAATTGGCTGACCTTGGGCGATACCAACGGACCACGGTTGCTCTTGAGCAAGGCATTGAACTGATCGCTGAACAACACGCGCAGGAACATCAGCACCGAACACAGGGCGATGACGGTCAGGGTGACGGGCCCTGTGCCATGCACTTCAAGGTTGATGCCGACAATGCTCAGCTTGAGGCCGAGTACCGGGAAGGCCACGGCCCATACCAGCAAGGCGCTGAAAAACGCCGATTTAAGATATCTGCTCATACTTTCTCAACCTCCGGACGGCCCAGGATGCCGGTCGGACGGAACAACAGCACCAGAACCAACAGGCCGAACGCCACGACGTCCTTGTATTGGTCACCGAAGATATCGGCACCAAAGGCTTCAGCCACACCCAGCACCAGGCCACCGAGCATCGCGCCCGGGATACTGCCGATGCCGCCCAATACCGCCGCGGTGAAAGCCTTTAGGCCTACCAGGAAACCGGCGTTGGGGTTGATCACGCCGTACTGCATGCTCAGCAGCACCGCCGCGACGGCGGCCAGCGCAGCACCGATCACGAAGGTCAGGGCAATGATGTTGTTGGTGTTGATGCCCAACAGGTTGGCCATCTTGATGTCTTCGGCGCAGGCCCGGCAGGCACGCCCCAGACGGGAGCGGGAGATGAACAGGGTCAGGCCCAGCATCGCCACCAGGGTGACGACGAAGACCAGGACCTGCATGTACGAAACCAGCACTTCTTGTGCGCCACCCGGGCCGAAGGAGAAGCTCCCCGGAATCAGGTTGGGAATGGACTTGTCCTTGGAGTCCTGGGACAGCAGTACAGTGTTCTGCAGGAAAATCGACATGCCGATGGCGGAAATCAGCGGGATCAAACGGTTGCTGCCACGCAAGGGACGGTAGGCAACACGCTCGATACTGTAGCCATAGGCACTGGTCACGACGATCGATGCAAGGAACGCAGCGGTCATCAACAGCGGCAGGGAGTGGATACCCAGCATGGCCAGCCCGGCAAGGGCGATGAAGGCCACGTAGGAGCCAATCATGTACACCTCGCCATGGGCGAAGTTAATCATTCCAATGATGCCGTAAACCATTGTGTAGCCAATGGCTATCAAGGCATAGGTGCTGCCAACGGTCATGCCGTTAACCAGCGTTTGGAAAAAATGATAGATCTCAGGCATTACAGCGCTCCTAAAAACCCGATACGCATTTCACTGGTGGAGTCATGTTCCGGCCCCGTGCTGTGTTCTGTGAGCACATTTGCACAAAGCGTTTGCCAGCGAACCGCTGGTGACGGTTTTAAGATTTTCAGGTGAGCCAGCGCCCGGATCGCGGGTGTCAGGCCCATAAACCTCGTAAAACAAAGCCCACTGCTCTCACAGTGGGCTTGTTGGACCAGTAACGCCTGGCTTACTGAGGGGAAACTTCGGTTTTTGGTTTACCGAAGTGCCATTCGTAGACCACGAACTTGAAGTCCTTCAGGTCGCCCTTGGCGTCGAAGCTCAGGTCGCCGGTTGGGGTCTTGAAGGTGCCTGCGTGGATGGCCGCAGCCACTTTGGCGGTGTCTTCGGACTTCGCGGCAGCGATACCGCCGGCGATGACTTCAACAGCCGAGTAGGCCGGGAACACGAACGGACCGGTAGGGTCCTGCTTGTTCTTGGTGAACTCTTCAACGATGGCCTTGTTGGCCGGATCGGTGTCGAACGACTTCGGCAGGGTAACCAGCAGGCCCTCGGAAGCGTTCTGGGCGATTTGCGAGATGGAGTCGTTGCCGACACCTTCCGGGCCCATGAACTTGGCGTTCACGCCTTTTTCCTTGGCTTGGCGCAGGATCAGGCCCAGCTCAGGGTGGTAGCCGCCGTAGTAGACGAAGTCGACGTTGGCTTGCTTGAGCTTCTGAATGAGCGAACCGAAGTCTTTGTCGCCGGCGTTGATGCCTTCGAATAGGGCAACTTTCACGCCTTTCTTCTCGAGGGTCTGTTTAACGGCGGTGGCGATGCCTTCACCGTACTGCTGTTTGTCGTGAATGACCGCAACGACTTTTGGCTTCACGTGGTCGGCGATGTAGTTACCGGCCGCAGGGCCTTGGGCGCTGTCCAGGCCGATGGTGCGGAAGACCAGTTTGTAACCACGGGAAGTGATTTCCGGGCTGGTGGCAGCCGGGGTGATCATGATCACGCCTTCGTCTTCATAGATGTCGGAGGCTGGCTGAGTGGAGCTGGAGCAGAGGTGGCCGACCACGAACTTGACGCCGTCGTTGACCACTTTGTTGGCCACGGCAACGGCTTGTTTAGGATCGCAAGCGTCGTCGTACTCCTTGGCTTCAAGCATTTTGCCGTCGACGCCGCCCTTGGCGTTGATGTCGGCGATGGCTTGCTTGGCACCCATGAATTGCATGTCGCCGTATTGCGTCACAGGACCGGTTTTAGGACCTGCGATACCGATCTTGATGGTGTCGGCTGCGAACGAATGGCCGGCAACCCCAGCCAGGACCATAGCGGCAAACAGTTTGGAAATCTGCTTAGTAGCCTTATTCATAGTGCTCCACTCTTACTGTTGTATTTTTTATAGTTCTAGCGGCCTTGTGAGCTGCAGAACCGGATCAGATATCTCGGATATCCCCCCGGCAGTGCCCTGGCAACTGTACCGGTACAGTGTAGAGCGCCGGTTGATCGCTTGAAAAGCTGGCTGCTGGGGGCAAAACCCGGGTATGTCGCTTAAATGAAAGAAAAAGACAGAATTGCGGCGGGGTGATGCCAGAGTTCCGGGCAATCCTTGGCTTTCCTGACCCTTTCAATCGATGACGCATTTGCAACTGGGTTTTTCTGCCTGACGCTCGACGTTATGATTGCGCCGATTTTTTATTCAGGTGAACTCCCATGACGCAAGAACCTAGCACCCTCTATGCCAAGCTGCTCGGTGAAACTGCCGAAATTTCCTGGAAGGAGCTTGAGCCGTTCTTTGCCAAGGGTGCCCTATTGTGGGTCGACGCTGGCCTGGATTTGATCGAAGCGGCCGAAGGCATGGCCGAGGATAACCGCGACAAAGTCGCCGGGTGGCTGGCTGCGGGGAGCCTTGGCGAAGTGTCTGCGACGCGGGCGCTGGACCTGGTGGAGCGCGATCCGAGCCTGTGGGCGGTGGTGGTTTCGCCGTGGATTCTGATCCAGGAAAGGGCGGCGCAATAAAAGCCCGCACGAAAAAGGTGCGTCTTTTTTGCCGCGGTAAGTGTGTAGCGGAGTAACCGCTGAGGCGGTGATGGCATCTTGCCGTAGAGAAAGGTCACAGCCGAGGGTGACGTGCGCGTCACGGGAACAGTTGGGCGGGTGGCTAAACGGCTGCAGAATTGTTTCGTGGTGTGGCAAGGCTATACATTTTTTTGCAATACAGGCCGTCATCGCAGGCAAGCCAGCTCCCACATTTGAAATGCATTCCAAGTGTGGGAGCTGGCTTGCCTGCGATGGGCGCGCCTCGGTCTAAGCCGTCTTGCCGGTATGGTTGTTCAAGGAGATAACTTTGGTCTTGCCAATTCGGTGGCGGTAGATCTCACGCAGGTACTTGATCGCCTTCTTCACGCAATCCCGTGACAGGCGAATGTCATTGATCGACACGAACTTCTCCTTGTCGTTGATCAGCTCGCGGTACTTCTTCTCATACATCGGCTTGATCGCGTACCAGTTGGTATCGAGGATCTTCGCCGGGTTCTCGAACTCGTTGAGCAACTCGTCGATACGATCTTCGTCGAAGTCCTCGTGGATGATGAAGTCCAGGATCGAGTTATCCAGCGTGTCATCGAAGCGGTACGGGTTGCGCGCAAAACAGCGTTTGATGAAGGCCACGATCAATGTGAGGAAGTCATCCGACAGGCACGGGCTCTTGGCGATCAGGGTGGTCAGCGACAGGTTGGCCGAGGCGCCGATCACCAGGGCGTAGCGCTTGAGCGTGGTGTTGGGGAACAGGCTGTTGAGGTGGGTCTTGAGCCGATTCAGGTCCATGTAGGACAGCTTGTAGTCCTTGGGCAGCGACACAATCGAGACCACCGACGAGCAGTTCTTGAAGAAGTGCAGGTCATGCAGCGCGGCGGCGTCGTAGCCAGAGTTCTTGTACTGTTCCAGGGACGCCTTGTAGCGCTTGGATTCGATCGGCAACAGGCTGATGCCTTCGATGGCCTGGGTGACCTTGTTGAAGTGCGGCAGGTCGATGGAACGGAAGAACAGATCGTCGATGTTCAGGCGCTGCGGCTCTTTCTCGAACACCTTGAACTTGTCGTTCGACGGCGCCGGGGTTTCCGGGACCACGGACTCGGCGTAGGCAATCGCCACCGGGCCGGCCAGGCTCATGAACAGGTCGTTGGCATCCAGGCGAATGGTTTCGCCGATGTCGATGCCAGCGCGCCGGAAGTAGTTCTGGTCGTAGTCGGTGGTCACGGCCTGGGCGGTGAGGATGTTGAAGATCTGCTGGGAAATATACTGGTTGGCGTGTTTTTCCATGGCATTGACGTCAATGTTCTGGATATTGCCGTCATCGCTTTCTTCGGCATAACGCATGATGTCATTGGAGATCAGCATCATCGCGTTCCACGGCCGGATCCGTCCCTTCACGCTGGCTTCGCTGCTGTCTTCATTGGCGAAGTTGTACGAGAAATCCCATTCTTCCGACAGGTATTTGCACAGCAGTCGCCCGGCGTTGATGTGCAGCGCCTCGGACATTTCGCTGCGGTGGTCGGAAATGTTCGGCAGCACGCAGATACCGCTGGTGAAGATCGGCTCGAACACAAAGGCGTGACCGCTCTTGCTGTCGTGCTCATCGGCGGGCTTGGTGTCGAAGGTCTTGTTCATGTACGAGTGTTGCTGGGCCAGGCCGAATTCCGAGGCCATGCCTGAACCCGTGCCGCCGCCGGCGCTGAAGATCGAGAAGTACAGGCGCGACTGGTTGGCCTTGATACCGCAGGAGTCGATCAGGTACGAGTGGATCATCTTCCAGTCGGGGCTGGAAAAACGCTGGGTGTCTTTGTTCAGGATGATCTTGGCCAGGTACTGGCCGAGGATTGGCGCGTTACCGGCGCCGCCAGCATGGACTTCCGACAGGTCCATGATTTTCATCTTGCTGTAGTCGCGCAGGAAACCGCTTTTCTCGCCCTTGCGCGAGAAGCGGATACGTCCGGCGATGTCCTTGTCCAGGTCGCCCAGCATCACCAGCGGCTCGACCAGGAATACCGGTTTGCTGGCCTTGCCGCTGCCCAGGCGCAGGTTGTTGCGGATCCACTGGGCCGGGCTGTAACCCTTGTCCTGTGACTTATCTTCATTGCTGAATTCGTTCAGGTAGAACTTGCGCGCGTTGTACACCAGTTCCGCTACGTCCAGCGCGATGTTCGAACCGCAGCGGCCCAGGCCGATCAGGCATACCGAGGGGAATTCCTGTTCGTTGCGCGGGTCGCTGTCGCCTTCCAGGTGGGGCGGGCGCGGGAACACCATGTCGCGCAGGCCGTCGAGGTTGTCGAGGATGCGGTCGGTATTGGTTTCGGTGAAGTACAGGTATTGCTGGGTGGCCAGCGGGCGGGCGGTGCTCAATGACTTTGAACCTGGGGGTGTGTCCGCAGGAGCTGGGAGCAATACGTCGGATACCACGGTGGCAGAGTTATTTTTAGAAGTCATTGTGCGCCATGTGCCTGGGCGGATGGCTGAAACAGATCAAGGGGCCATCACGGAATGGGTGTTCGCGACTTTGCAGTGCGTCCTTGTCCTGGACGATTGGGTTTTACCCCTGTGATTTCAGGGAAAACACGGCCGGACTCTGGTGAATCGGCCGTTCGTCGGGGTTCTTTAGGCAAATGATGGCGAAATGCCAAAGATTCGGCGTCAGCGAATTGGCCTGACGATGGACGTGGACCCACCGCGACCCGGGGCAGGTTCCTTTGGTGCACTGATGTCTTTGGCGGCCAGCGTACTGGTTGTGTGTAGCGGGTTACGCATGTTGATGCCTTGCATCACACCAACGATGTCACTGGCCGGCACCGCCGGGCTCAGCAGGTAACCCTGGACGAAATCGCAGCCATGCTTGAGCAGCACCTCGAACTGGGCCTGGGTTTCCACGCCTTCGGTCACGACTTCCAGGTGCAGGGTATGGGCCATGCCGATAACCGCCTGGACAATCTCGATATCGGCGGTGGACCTGGGAATATCCTGGATAAACGAGCGGTCGATCTTCAACGTGTTGAGTGGCAGGCGCTTGAGGTAGGCAAGGGAAGAGTAGCCGGTACCAAAGTCGTCGATGGCCAGCGATACGCCCAGCGCGCGGATTTGCCGCAGTAACGCCAGGGTACTGCTGATGTTGCCCATCAGTGCATTTTCGGTGACTTCCAGTTCCAGGCGGTTCGCGCCGATGCCACTGAAGCGCAAGGCGTCTTCGATTTCGTCCGCCAGCTCGTCACGGGCCAGGTTCAGGGCCGAGCAGTTCACCGCCATGGTCAGATCGGTGTAGCCCCGGTCAGACAGCAGGCTCAGGTCATGACAGGCCTGGCGCAATACCCAGTGGTCCAGTTCGGCAATCAGCCCGTTGCTTTCTGCGATACCGATAAACCGGTCCGGCGCCAGCAACCCATGCTGGGGATGTTGCCAGCGCACCAAGGCTTCCAGGCGTGTGACCTTGCCGAGTTTCATGTCAAAGATCGGTTGATAGAACAACACCAGTTGGTTGCGGGTGCGCAGGGCGCTGCGCAGTTCTTCCTCCAGTTGCAGTTCGAGGAACGCGCGGGTCTTCAGGTTGGAACTGAAGAAATTCAGGTTGTTACGCCCGGCGTCCTTGGACTGGTACAGCGCCAGGTCGGCGGTTTTCAGCAGCTCTTCGCAGGTCAGGCCATCGTCGGGGAACAGGCTGATGCCAATACTGGTGGTCATCACCATGCGCCGGCCGGCCAGTTCGATGGGTTCTTTCATCTGCTGCATGATGCGTTGGGCCAGGTGCCGCGCTTCGTCGCGGTGGTGGATGCTGATCAGGATGCAGAATTCATCGCCGCCAAAGCGCGCCACCACATCCGCGTGGCTGCGTACCGAGCCCTTGATATGCCCGGCCAGCACGGTGAGCAACTGGTCGCCGGCGTCATGCCCGAGGCTGTCATTGATGCGCTTGAAGTGGTCGATATCGAGGAAGATCACCGCCATCATGCCGTTGGACGCGGTTTTTTCGGCGAGCTTCTCCGCAAAGATCTGGTTGAAGCCGCGGCGATTGAGCAGGCTGGTGAGGGCGTCGTAATGCGCCACCTGTTGCAGCGATGCTCGGGCCTGGTCCAGTTCGCTGAGCAGGGCGTTGACCCGCCGCAGGTCGCGTTCCTTGTGCTGCAGTTTCTTGTCCGCCAGGGCGGCGCTGATGCTGCTGCCGATCACCAGCAGGGTGATAACGGCCACCGACAGGCCCAGTTGAATGGGGTTGTTATCCAGGGGTAACGAAAGGTCGGCCCCGGTGGGAACGATGAGTCGCATGGCCGCCATGCCGGTAAAGTGCATGCTCAGGATCCCGGCGCCGAGTACCAGGCTGGCAGCGTACTTGAGCAGTTGATGGAACACACCGGCGCCGGTACGCAGGTAGCTCGACAGCAACAGCGCAGACAGGCTGGCACCGATGGCGATGCCCACCGAGGCCATGAACAGTCCGGACTCGAAATAGACCTGGGCCTGTGAGCGCATGGCAGACATGCCGACGTAGTGCATCAATGCGATGCCGATGCCCATCCACACCGACGCCAGCAGGTACTGGTGGAAACGCAGGTTGGAATGACTGAGGGTTTGCATGGCGAACAACGAGGCGACCAACGCAATCAACAGCGAAGCAAACGTCATCAATAATTCGTAGTGGATTGCGATGGGGGCCTGGAAGGCCAGCATGCTGATGAAATGGGTGGACCAGATCCCGCCTGCCAGGCAACCGGCGCCGAGCCAGCGCCAATGACGTCTGGCGGTAGCGTCCTCGACATGGCCGACACGTTCGGCCATGTCCAGCGTACCGAAGCCGGCCGCGCAAGCAACCAGATAGGCGAGCAGCACCAGGAAGGGGTTATGACTGCAATTGAGTAATAAGTGCCCGCTCTCTGGAAGCTCGGTAAAAAAATGCAGACCTAGCCATTCCATAGCATGTCCCGTCATAGAGTCACGTCACTGCCTGAGGCGATGACCTATGAGGTCGAGTATAGAAGCATAGGAGAATGCGCAAGGAATAATGGCATTTTGCTTTGCTACGATTTTGGCATGCCGTCCATAGCGTTTGATGCTAAGCGCTGATCGGCAACGCCAGTTCCAAAGGCTGTTCCAGCGGTGCCAGGCCAAAGGCGGCACGGGCTGCATCACAATCGGCGTTGTGCACGCCCTCGTACCACGAGGACTCGAACTCGCGGCACACGCTTGAGCGCTGTTCGTAGATCGTGCAACGGGTGCCCTGGCCCACTTCGCCCTCAAGGCTGCAGCAGCGCGCGGGTTTCTGGTCGGTGCCGATCATTGCAACGCGGGTCGGGTTGATCTGCACCACCAGGTCATCGGGCACCGTGCCCCCCGACGAGGCGCACTCACCCCAGAAGAAAGACACACGAAAGTGTGAACAGCAGGCACCGCAATTCAGACACGGACTGGCTTCGGACATGGGCGTCATCAATAAGAAAAGTAGGTTGGGGATGCTACGGAAGGCTCGCCATTCTATCCGTGCCATGGCCGTTGGGAAGGGGGGCGCGCACTTATATTTTTGTGGGGAAAGTCCCGTGTTGCCGGGCGAAATCATGCCCTATCAGCTTTACGAATCATTACAGACAACCGGGCCCTGCCTGACTATGTTGCTGGTACCGGGCAGGATGCATCGGGCATCGCAGCTCTCATAACAATAAAAGAGACGGACCCATGCAGAACTCGACCCAAGCGGCGAATGCCTGGCGCATTCTGTTCCTGCTGTTCCTCGCCAACCTGTTCAACTTCTTCGACCGCACCATTCCGGCGATCATCATCGAGCCAATCCGCATGGAATGGCACCTGAGCGACTTTCAGCTCGGGATTATCGGCACCGCCTTCACCATCGTCTACGCGATTGCCGGGCTACCGCTCGGGCGGCTGGCCGACACCGGCTCACGCAGCAAACTGATGGGCTGGGGCCTGTTCGCTTGGAGCGGGCTGACGGCGGTCAATGGCCTGGTCGGCAGTTTCTGGACGTTTCTGCTGGTGCGCATGGGCATCGGTATTGGTGAGGCCAGCTATGCGCCGGCCGCCAACTCGCTGATTGGCGATCTGTTCCCGGCACACCGCCGTGCGCGGGCCATGGGGATTTTCATGCTGGGCCTGCCGTTGGGGTTGCTGCTGGCATTCTTCACCATCGGCTGGATGGTCAAGGCGTTCGACAGCTGGCGCGCTCCGTTCTTTATCGCCGCTGTGCCGGGGTTGATCCTGGCGGTGTTCATGTTCTATATCAAGGAGCCCAAGCGCGGCGCGGCAGAAACCGTGCAAGTTTCCCAGGAGCGTGTCGACCGCCCGATCCGTCGCGTGCTGGCGGTGCCGACCTTCCTGTGGCTGGTGTTGGCGGGGTTGTGCTTCAACTTCGCCACCTACGCCTGCAATTCGTTCCTGGTGCCGATGTTGCAGCGTTACTTCCTGATGCCCTTGCAGGACGCTGCGGTCGCCACCGGGGTGATCGTCGGCCTGACCGGCCTGGTGGGCCTGACCCTGGGCGGCTGGGTTGCCGACAAGATCCATCAGCGGGTCGCCAATGGCCGTCTCTTGTTTGCGGCGTTCAGTCTGATCATCTCTACCGTGACCACCGCGTGGGCATTGCACGCCGGGCGCATCGAGATTGGTGTGTTCGTGGCGCTGTTCAGCGTGGGCTGGTTGTTTGCCTACAACTTCTACACCTGCGTGTACACAGCGATCCAGGACGTGGTCGAGCCGCGCCTGCGGGCCACGGCGATGGCGCTGTTCTTCGCAGGCTTGTATTTGCTGGGCGGCGGGATGGGGCCGATCGTGGTGGGTGGCTTATCTGACTACTTTGCCCATTCGGCGATGTATGCAGCGGGGGCGCAGCAGATGACCGAGGCTTACAAGGCGGTGGGATTGCACGATGCCATGTACCTGATTCCGGTGGCGTTGTTCCTGACCATGCTGTTCCTGTTCCAGGCGTCGCGCAGTTTTGTGCGCGATTCCAAGCGGATGAAGGATGGGTTGGGGGCGGTTGAGGTGCCGGCTGCTGCTGCAACGGCCTGATAGTGAGGTGACGCCATCGGGGTGTAGAACCCTCCCACATTTGACGGTGCTGTCATGTCGATCACCGATCAGTTGTGGGAGGGGGCTTGCCCCCGATGGGGCCTCCAAGGCCAATGAAAAAGACCCGCATTGCGCGGGTCTTTTTCATTTAACAGGGCAGGGCGGTGATCAACCCGCCACCAACACCCGAATCGCTTCCAACCGCAGCGCCGCCTTGTCCAGCATGGCCAAACCTTGCTCGCGCTGATTGCGCAGGGCCACCAGCTCACTGTCACGCACGGTCGGGTTGACCGCCTGCAACGCCGTCAGGCGCGCCAGTTCTTCGTCGGTGTCCGCCGCCAGGCGACGCTTGGCTTCGGCCACACGCTCGGCGTGGCGCGGAGTGATCTTCTCTTCACCGGCATTGATCCGTGGCGTGAGTTGATCGCGCTGGGCCTGCACGAACTTGTTGGCGCTGGCGCGTGGCACGCTTTCCAACTGGTCGTTGAGGGTTTCGAACGACACGCGGCTGGACAGGTCGTTGCCGTTCGCATCCAACAGGCAGCGCAGGGCGGCCGGCGGCAGGTAACGGCCCAGTTGCAGGGAGCGCGGGGCAACCACTTCGCTGACGTAGAGCAGTTCCAGCAACACGGTGCCCGGCTTGAGCGCCTTGTTCTTGATCAGCGCCACGGCGGTGTTGCCCATGGAGCCGGACAGCACCAGGTCCATGCCGCCCTGCACCATCGGGTGTTCCCAGGTGATGAACTGCATGTCTTCACGGGACAGTGCCTGGTTACGGTCGTAGGTGATGGTCACCCCTTCGTCGTCGCCCAGGGGGAAGCTGGCGTCGAGCATTTTTTCGCTGGGCTTGAGGATCAGCGCGTTTTCCGAATGGTCTTCGCTGTCGATACCGAACGCGTCGAACAGGGTTTCCATGTAGATCGGCAGGGCGAACTGGTCGTCTTGCTCGAGGATGTCTTCGACCAGGGCATCACCTTCACCTGCGCCGCCGGAATTGAGTTCCAGCAGGCGGTCGCGACCGGTGTGCAGCTCTTCTTCCAGGCGCTCGCGCTCGGCACGGGCCTCGTCGATCAGGGCTTGCCACTCGCCGTCGTCGGCGTTTTCCAGCAGCGGCAGCAGGCGCGGGCCGAACTGATGCTGCAAGGCGTTGCCGGTCGGGCAGGTGTTGAGGAACGCGTTCAGCGCTTCGTGGTACCACTGGAACAGGCGCTCTTGCGGGCTGGTTTCCAGGTACGGCACGTGCAGTTCGATCACGTGTTTCTGGCCGATCCGGTCCAGGCGGCCGATGCGCTGTTCCAGCAGGTCGGGGTGGGACGGCAGGTCGAACAGCACCAGGTGATGGGAGAACTGGAAGTTGCGGCCTTCACTGCCGATTTCCGAGCAGATCAATACCTGGGCGCCAAACTCTTCATCGGCGAAGTAGGCGGCGGCGCGGTCACGCTCGAGGATGTTCATGCCCTCGTGGAACACCGTGGCCGGAATGCCGGAGCGTACGCGCAGGGCGTCTTCCAGGTCCATGGCAGTTTCGGCGTGGGCGCAGATCACCAGGACCTTGGTGCGCTTGAGCATTTTCAGCTGGTCGATCAGCCATTCGACCCGAGGGTCGAAGCGCCACCAGCGATTTTCTTCTTCGACGTCCGGCTGCGCCTGGAAGCTGACTTCGGGGTACAGCTCGGCGTGTTCGCCCAGCGGCAGCTCCAGGTATTCGTCCGGGTTCGGCAGCGGGTAGGCATGCAGCTTGCGCTCCGGGAAACCCTGCACGGCGGCGCGGGTGTTGCGGAACAGCACACGGCCGGTGCCGTGGCGGTCGAGCAGCTCACGCACCAGGCGCGCGCTGGCTTCGGTGTCGCCATCGTTGACGGCGGTGAGCAGGGCTTCACCTTCGTCGCCGAGGAAACCCTGGATGGTCTTGTGTGCGGCAGGGGACAGGCGACCCTTGTCCAGCAGCTCCTGCACGGCTTCGGCCACCGGGCGATAGTTCTCGCTCTCGGCGCGGAAGGCGGCGAGGTCATGGAAGCGGTTCGGGTCGAGCAGGCGCAGGCGCGCGAAGTGGCTGTCCTGGCCCAATTGCTCCGGGGTGGCGGTGAGCAGCAGCACGCCGGGAATCACTTCGGCCAGTTGCTCGACCAGTGCGTACTCGGGGCTGGCCTTGTCTTCATGCCACACCAGGTGGTGGGCTTCGTCGACCACCAGCAGGTCCCAGCCGGCGGCAAATAGCGCGTCCTGGGCCTTCTCGTCGTCGACCAGCCACTCCAGGGCGACCAACGCAAGCTGGGTGTCTTCGAACGGGTTGGTGGCATCGCTTTCGATAAAACGTTCTTCGTCGAACAGCGCCACCTGCAGGTTGAAACGGCGGCGCATTTCCACCAGCCATTGGTGCTGCAGGTTTTCCGGAACCAGGATCAACACGCGGTTGGCGCGGCCCGACAACAGTTGGCGATGGATCACCAGGCCGGCTTCGATGGTCTTGCCCAGGCCCACTTCGTCCGCCAGCAAAACCCGTGGCGCGATACGGTCGGCGACTTCACGGGCGATGTGCAGTTGGTGCGCGATAGGCTGCGCACGCACGCCACCCAGGCCCCACAACGAGGACTGCAACTGGCGGCTGGTGTGTTCCAGGGTGTGATAGCGCAGCGAGAACCAGGCCAGCGGGTCGATCTGCCCGGCGAACAGACGGTCGCTGGCCAGGCGGAACTGGATGAAGTTGGAGAGTTGGGTTTCCGGCAGGGTGACCTGCTCGTTCTGCCCATTGAGGCCGTGGTACACCAGCAGGCCGTCGACGTCGTCGACTTCCTGCACGGTCATTTTCCAGCCTTCGAAATGGGTGATGCTGTCGCCCGGCGAGAACCTCACGCGGGTGAGGGGCGCATTCCGTAGCGCATACTGACGAGTGTCGCCAGTGGCCGGATAGAGCACGGTCAACAAGCGCCCGTCCTGTGCCAGAACGGTGCCTAACCCCAGCTCTGCTTCGCTGTCACTAATCCAGCGTTGCCCCGGTTGATACTGCTGCGCCATGCTGCCTGACTCCCGCCGTGAAAAAGCCGACTATCTTAACGGAACAAGCCCCCACGCCCAAGGACTCTGACAAAAACTACTCCGTTTGCGTGGGGGGCCGGAAACCGAATCGACGGGTGGCGGGCACTTGGGAGTGTCGACTGGGTCACAGGTTGGCGAGCCTGTGCTCAAGTCACCCTGCAACCCGCCGACAGCCTGTTGATCAGGAGAATAATCACTATGCTTCCACCCATGCTGCCCGTCAGCGTTGTGCCGGTCACGTCACAACTCGATCCGGTGCGCCAGAAGCCGGACATACCGCCCGTGGTGCCCGTCCAGCCGGGCTCCAACGAGAGCACCATCGACCTGAAAAAAGGCGATGCCGAGACGTCGACCTTTTTGCTGCGCGAAGAACAGCGCCGCCAGCAGGAACAGCAGAGACGCCGGCGTGAAGCCGATGAAGACCCGGAGCAGCACCTGGCCATTCCGGGCGATTTGTTGAATGCCGACAACACCGTGCCAGTGGCGCCGCTGATCGAAGATGCACCGCGCCAGGGCCTTTGGGTGGACGTCGAGGTTTAGTCGCGCAACTCACGCAGAGCCGCTATCAGCAGCTCGATATCATGCTCGTTGTTGAGCGGGCTCACCGAGATCCGCGCCACGCTCTCCAGGCCACGCGCCTGCATATCCAGCGGGGTGTAGGCCACGCCGTTGGCGCCGATATTGATGCGTTTCAAGCCCAGGCGCCGCTTGAGTTCAAAGGCATCCCAGCCGGCGAGGTTGAAGGCGATCAAGCCGGATTGGCAAGTGCCCAGGTCATGCAGGGTAATGCCCGCAATCCCACGCAACGCTTCACGGATTTGCGCGCTGGTCTGCGAAACCCTCTCCCAGGCGCGCTCGACCCCCAGCCGATTCATCTCCTGCAGCGCATTGCCCAGCCCGGCCAGCAAGGCGAAGGATGCCTCGCTGGTTTCAAAGCGCCGTGCGTCATTGCGCAGGTCGAAACCCTGGGCGGTCCAGGGCGCCGAAAACACATCGCGTTGGGCCGGGTTCAGGCGCCCGAGGAAATCCGGCCGCACATACAACAGCGCCGTCCCGCGTGGACCGCGCAGATGCTTTCTTCCGGCGGACTTGAGCACATCGCACTGCAATGCTTGTACGTCCACCGGCACCTGGCCGACGGCCTGGCCGGCGTCGATGAAGTAGGGGATGGCGTGACGCCTGGCCAGGTCACCGATGGCCTGGGCGGGGTTGATCAGGCCGCCGTTGGCCGGGAGCCACGTAAGGTCGATCAGCTTTACCCTGGCATCGAGCATCGACTCCAACGCCACCGGGCAGACCGCGCCGCTTGCATCGCAGGGGATGACTTCCACGCGGGCACCCGCTTGCACCGCCAGTTCCATGCTGGCCAGGTTGCCGCCCCATTCGTGACGGCCTACCAGAATGCGGTCGCCGGGTTGCCAGGGGCCCAGGGCCTGGAACGCCAGGCTCCAGGCGGTCGAACCACTGCTGGCAAACGCGATGGATGAGGCAGGAGCGTTGAGCAGTTGTGCGGCGGCGCGGCGAGCTCTTTCCACCAGCACGGCGCCATGTTCGCCGGCTTCCATCGGGCCGTCGCGAGCCTCCCGTTGCAGTTGTTCGAAGATCGCGTCGAGGGTTGCCTGGCTGGGCAGCGAGGCGCCGGCATGGTTGAAGTGCACGATGCCGGACTGGCAGCCGGGCGTGTCATCCCGCAGGTGCTGGACTTCAAGCGGGCTCATGGGTGCAGCTCGAAAATCGCATCAACCTCCACGGCCACACCGGCGGGCAGGCTGGACACGCCAACGGCGGTGCGCACATGTCGGCCTTTTTCGCCAAGCGCATTGACCAGCAGGTTGGAGGCACCGTTGGCCACCACGCTCTGTTGCGTGAAGTCGCCGCTGCTGGCGATGAATACTCCCAGGCGCACGGTGCGCACCAGGCGCGACAGGTCATCGCCGAGGGCATTGCTCAACTGCCCCAGCAGGCCCAGCGCAGCGAGTTCCGCTGCTTGAGCACCTTCTGCATCGCTGAGCGACTCGCCCAACCGGCCCACATAGGCGGGTTTACCATCCACCAGTGGGATTTGCCCGGAGACGAACAGGTGATTCTGGCTGACCACGTGGTTGATGTAGTTGGCGATCGGCTGGCTGGGGGTTGGCAGCGTGAGGCCAAGGGCTTGCACGCGTTGGCGGAGGGAGTCGCTCATGATGAATCCTCTTGGGTCGGGAGGCTTCAGCATGTTGGCTGTATCGAGGCGCGACAAACGGATAGATCTCACGCGATGTATCGAAAAAACTCACGTATCGGTGCAGGCTTCCTTCAGCCATTGGCTGAAACACGCGGCGGCTTCGCTGGTGGTGCCTTGAGGTGCGATCAACCAGTAGCCGATGTCGCTGTGATAGGGCGGCCAATCGAAGGCTTCCACCAGGCTGCCGTCCTGCAGCCTGCGCTCGATCAGGCGATGACGGCCCATGGCGATGCCCTGGCCGGCCACGGCGGCTTCGACCACGATGTTGTAGTCGTGCAGCATCACGCGGGGGTGGTGACCGAGGTCGACCTGATAGTGCTCGGACCAGTCGGTCCATTCAAAGGGGCGGTGCGAAGTGGCCATCAGCAATGGGCTGTCTTGCGTTGCCTTGAACGTCGGGCTGCACACCGGCGAGATGATTTCCGGCATCAGTCGCGTGGCCTGCACATCGGGCCAGTCGCCTTTGCCATAACGGATGGCCAGGTCGACCTCCGCACCTGCCACGTCTGCCAGTTGAATGGCCGGCAACAATTCCACCTGGATATGTGGGTAGCGATTGAGGAAGCCTGCCAGGCGGGGCGCCAGCCACAGGGTCGCAAAGGAGGCCAGCAAGCCGATGCGCAGCACGGTGGCGCTGGGGGTGACCCGTTGGGCGCGTGTGGCGGCGGCGATGGCATCGAGGGCTGGGCGGATTTCGTCGTAGTACTGTTGGCCGTCGGTGGTCAGATCGATCGCACGGGTGCGTCGGATAAACAAGGGTTTGCCCAGGTGCTGCTCAAGCTTTTGCACCTGATGGCTCAGCGCGCTCTGGGTCACTGACAACTCGCTGGCGGCCTTGATAAAACTCAAGTGCCGCGCCACAGCTTCGAAGGCGCGCAGCGCCAGCAGCGGCGGAAGGTCCTTGTGCAGTGCCACCTGGGTGAATCTCCTGTTCGGGAAAACAGCGATTTTGTGCGATGACCTGCCTTTTGTCGCCCGCTGATTTGCCGTTGAGCGGGGGAGGCCGCATTATTGGGTCATTCCCTCCACGACGTAAGCCAAGCCATGAGTGAAGACGACAAGCTGATCGACCTGAATGCCGAGCGCGCCAAGCGCGTTCACGACCTCAATGACAAACGCCTGAATGAAGTCCGCCAGGCATTTGAACAGGCAATGCCACTCGGCAAAGTTAAAAAGAAATCGAAGAACAAGCCAAAAAAGCGTTGAAAGTACCTGCATCCATTGATGCAGGTCAGTTATTGCTCTTCTTTACGCCCCGTCGCGGGCGACATTGATCCCCGTCAATTTTCCAATCCGCCTTCTCCATTAACTTAGCCCTATCGCAACAGGGCAAGCGCAGGAGGCCGGTCATGTTTATCGATAATGTGGTGTTCGCCGGAGTGCTGACGGTAAGCCTGATGGTGATGTTTTTTGTAGGATTTGGAATTTTTATCTGGAAAGACGCGAACAAGCGGAAAAAACCATAGTTTTTCCAGGTTACATGAGCACGCAAGGCATTTTGGGCGACTTCGGTCGCCCTTTTTTTGCGCCTGAATTAACGCAATAGTGATCATAAAAAAGGTGCGACCCTCGCGGATCGCACCTTTTTTATCGCAGGCGGCTTATCAGCTGCCCAGCGCCTTGGAAGCCAACCAGAACAACCCGGCCGACAGGGCCACGGTTGCCGGCAGGGTCAGTACCCAGGCCATCAGGATGGTCTTCACGGTGCCGCCCTGCAGGCCGCTTTTGTTGGCGACCATGGTACCGGCCACGCCCGACGACAGCACGTGGGTAGTCGACACCGGCAGCGCGAAGATGTTGGCAAAGCCAATCATGGTCGCGGTGGTGATCTGTGCCGACATGCCCTGGGCATAGGTCATGCCTTGCTTGCCGATCTTCTCGCCGATGGTCAGTACCACACGCTTCCAGCCCACCATGGTGCCCAGGCCCAAGGCCAGTGCGACGGCAAGGATCACCCAGAACGGGGCGTATTCGGTAGTGGCGGTCAGGTCTTTGCGCAGTTTGTCGAGGTCGGATTTCTCACGGGCATCCAGGCCTGGCAGCTTGCCGACTTTCTTCGCGGTGTCGTCCAGGCAGAGCAGATAGCGGCGCACTTCAATACGCTGGTCCGCCGTCAGCGCGTGATAGTCGGACACGCCTTTGAGTGTGTCGACCAGCGCGTTGATGGTCGGCTCGGTCTGCTGTGGATTGCACTGGAACTTGCCAGGCAGGTCGTTCTGCACGCTTTTGCCCAGGGCCAGGAACTCGCCGAGCGTGGCGTTGTTACGCTGGTAGAACTGGCTCAAATGCACGGTGGCGTCGCGGGTCCGTTCGATCTGGTAGGTGGTGCTGCCCAGGTCGAGCACGAACTGCGCCGGCACGATACCGATCAGCACCAGCATGATCAGGCCGATACCCTTCTGGCCGTCGTTGGAGCCGTGCACGAAACTCACGGCCATGGCGGAAATCACCAGCACCAGGCGGTTCCAGAACGGCGGGTGTTTCTTGTCATCGAGCTTGCGGCGCTGGTCCGGGGTCTTGTGCATCTTGGACAGCGGACGCCACCACTTCAGGCCGATCAGCACCAGGGCTGCAACCAGGAAGCCGGCCATCGGCGAGAACACCAGCGAAGCGCCGATATCCACGGCTTTCTGCCAGTTCACACCGTCAGCCAGGGGAATGTCGTTGATCAGGGCGTTGGCCAGGCCGACCCCGAGGATCGAGCCGATCAGGGTGTGGGAGCTGGAGGCCGGGATACCGAAGTACCAGGTGCCCAGGTTCCAGGTGATCGCCGCCGCCAATAAAGAGAAGACCATCGCCAGGCCATGGCCGGTGTTCACATTGATCAGCAACTCCACCGGCAGCAAGTGCACGATGGCGTAGGCGATACCGACACCACCGAGCAACACGCCGAGGAAGTTGAACACCCCGGAGAAGAACACGGCCAGGTGCGGCGGCATGGCTTTGGTATAGATGACTGTGGCCACCGCGTTAGCGGTGTCATGAAAGCCATTGATGAACTCGAAGGCGAGGACAAAGGCCAGGGCGAGCAACAGGCTCACGAGAACCCAAGCATCCAGTCCGCTGAATAAATCGATCATGAAGGTTTTCTGACCCGGTCGTAAGGGGGCGCGATTATGCCAGAAAACCTCAGTAATCGATGCACTAGCTGCTCATCGGTATCAATCTTCCCTGAAAAAAATCCCGGAAAGGGCGTGCATCCCAGGGTTTTCGGGGCTTGGGCAAGTCTTTGATTTATATGGCAGAGGGCGCCAGAAGCGGGGGATTGTCACAAAAACGTCACGACTGAAACATTTGTATGAAATTTTACCGTTCTTGGTAGGGTGCAAGATTTCTGGATGATGGCTGAGTGCCATCAACCTGAGCCATGACCTTGAGGCTCAAACCGAATCGCCTAGGGCTTTTCGGTTTTGAGTTCCTGTTCAATCTTTTGGATTTCCTGTGCAAAGGCCTGGTCAAGCAGGCTGGCGCGCTTGCGCCATGGTTTGCGCTCAGGTTCAGGCTGGGCGGCGTAGGTGGTGACTTCCCCGCCGTAAACGTCCTTGTAACGTTGCTCCTGGCGCTCAAGTTCCGCGCGCAGTTCATCTTTCGTCACATCGTTACCTAATTGAGTTGAGTGTCAATACGTTGCAGCGTTATGCCGGAATGCGCCCTCAGGGTGTTTCAAGTCGAACCGCCATAGCGTTCAAGTTTGAAACAGACATGGGTGAACACTGCTAGTGCCGTCATTCAAGGCAGGTAGTTGCTATCGACGATGCACGGCCTGTGCATCATGCGGCCAGCTCCGTTGCCGATAATGAAACCGGGTGGACCAGTACACAGGGTGCATTATAGCGGCGCATTTGAATAACACTATCGGTATAAAGTTAAAAACCGTCAACTTTGTATGAGTGTTTTGTTACACGCGCCTATTGGTAATTGCACACATTCGGGTGTCATGAATCCATCCAAACTTCAAACCTTAATAAGAGGCCTCTGGTTTTTTTTCAATCCGTCGTGGGTGAAGGGGGAGGTTGCGAGCAAATTGCGATAATCGAATGATCGTCCGATAATCGCACAATGTTGTCGGCCCTGCCTTGTACATCTCGGCTGACGCAGATTGTAATAGTGGCCAATCCTCCCCTGCGGTTGACAATAAGACAAAGGATCTCGACATGAACGATCAATTGCGCAACTCTTTCGCGTCAGTGGCGCCGCCGATCGTTGCGTCCCCGGCCAAGCGTATCCAGGCGTTTACCGGTGATCCGGACTTCATGACCTCCCTGGCCCGTGGCCTGGCCGTGGTGCAGGCGTTCCAGGAGCGCAAGCGCCACCTCACCATCGCCCAGATCAGCCACCGCACCGAAATCCCTCGCGCCGCCGTGCGCCGTTGCCTGCACACCTTGATCAAGCTCGGCTACGCGACTACCGATGGGCGTACCTATTCGCTGTTGCCCAAAGTCCTGACCCTGGGCCATGCCTATCTGTCGTCCACGCCACTGGCGGTGTCCGCCCAGCCTTATCTGGACCGCATGAGCGAGCAACTCCACGAAGCCTGCAACATGGCGACCCTCGAAGGCGACGACATTCTCTACATCGCCCGTTCGGCCACCACCCAGCGCCTGATTTCGGTGGACCTGTCGGTGGGCGGACGGCTGCCGGCCTACTGCACCTCCATGGGCCGCATCTTGCTCGCGGCGCTGGATGACGCCTCGCTGCAGGATTATCTCGACCACGCCGACCTGCAGACCAAGACCAGCCGCACCCTGACCACGCCCGCCGCGCTGTTCGACTGCCTGCAACAGGTGCGTCAGCAAGGCTGGTGCATTGTCGACCAGGAACTGGAGCAGGGCCTGCGCTCCATCGCGGTGCCGGTGTATGACGCCTCGGGCCAGGTGCTGGCCGCGCTGAACGTCAGCACCCACGCCGGCCGTGTCAGCCGCAGCGAGCTGGAGCAGCGCTTCCTGCCGAGCATGCTCAGTGCCAGCCGCGAGTTGAGTGCGCAGCTGTTTGCCTAAGCTGTTCGGTGACCGCACAGATCCCGGTTGGGTCGATTGCGCTGTTTTCCCTGGCTTATTACTGTGCGACAGCGCTCCAGGGAGCGCTCAATAATAACGACGACCCAAGGTCGTCAGCCCGCCATCGGTGTGGAAATAAAAACAATGAATCAGCCCTCTGTCGGTACTTCCTTGGACGTGCAGTCCTTTATCAACACCCAGCCACTGTCCCGTTACCAGTGGCGCGTGGTGATCCTGTGTTTCCTGATTGTTTTCCTGGATGGCCTCGACACTGCCGCCATGGGCTTTATCGCGCCGGCGCTGTCCCAGGATTGGGGCATCGACCGCGCCAGCCTCGGTCCGGTGATGAGCGCCGCGTTGATCGGCATGGTCTTCGGCGCACTCGGCTCCGGCCCGCTGGCGGATCGCTTCGGGCGCAAAGTGGTGCTGGTAGGCGCGGTGCTGGTGTTTGGTGCGTTCAGCCTGGCGTCGGCCTACAGCAGCAACGTCGATCAACTGCTGGTGCTGCGCTTCCTGACCGGGCTCGGCCTGGGCGCCGGCATGCCGAATGCCACCACGCTGCTGTCCGAATACACCCCTGAGCGCCACAAGTCGTTGCTGGTGACCAGCATGTTCTGTGGCTTCAACCTGGGCATGGCCGGTGGCGGGTTTATCTCGGCCAAGCTGATCCCGGCGTTCGGTTGGCACAGCCTGCTGCTGATCGGCGGCATCCTGCCGTTGATCCTGGCGCTGGTGTTGCTGGTATGGCTGCCGGAATCGGCGCGCTACCTGGTGGTGCGCAATCGGGGTACGGACAAGGTGCGCAAAACCTTGTCGCCCATTGAGCCGAACATCGTCGCCCAAGCCAGCAGTTTCAGTGTGCCCGAGCAAAAAACCGTCAAGGCACGCAACGTGTTTGCGGTGATCTTCTCCGGCACCTACAGCGCCGGTACGTTGTTGCTGTGGCTCACCTACTTCATGGGCCTGGTGATCGTGTACCTGCTCACCAGTTGGCTGCCGACCCTGATGCGCGACAGCGGCGCGAGCATGGAGCAGGCCGCGTTTATCGGCGCGTTGTTCCAGTTCGGTGGTGTGTTGAGCGCGGTGGGCGTGGGCTGGGCGATGGACCGGTTCAATCCACACAAGGTCATCGGCACGTTCTATCTGCTGGCCGGGGTGTTTGCCTACGCGGTAGGGCAGAGCCTGGGGAATATCACCTTACTGGCGACCCTGGTGCTGATTGCCGGGATGTGTGTCAACGGTGCGCAATCGGCGATGCCGTCCCTGGCCGCACGTTTCTACCCCACTCAAGGCCGTGCCACGGGTGTGTCGTGGATGCTCGGCATCGGCCGTTTCGGCGCGATCCTCGGCGCGTGGATGGGCGCGACCTTGCTGGGCCTGGGCTGGAACTTCGAGCAAGTGCTCACCGCTCTGGTGATCCCCGCCGCATTGGCCACCACGGCCGTGGTGATCAAAGGCATGGTCAGCCATGCCGACGCCACCTGAGGCCTGTGGGAGGGGGCAAGCCCACTCCCACAGTTATCGAGTTTTGCCTAATGCTTAGCCAAGCAACAATCCGTTCGATAATCGAACGCTGAGTCGATTATCGGATTGTTTGGCCCATTTCCCCGGCTTAATCTTCAAGCACTTCGGCGCCACCTCAGCGCCTTTTTCGATCCACACCGGGAGCCCGAACCCCATGGCTGAAATCCTCGCGCTGCGTGACGCGGTGAAGCAATTTGTGAACGACGGCGACACCGTCGCCCTCGAAGGCTTTACCCATCTGATCCCTACGGCAGCGGGTCATGAAATCATTCGTCAGGGCAAGAAAGACCTGACGCTGGTGCGTATGACGCCTGACCTGATCTACGACCAGTTGATCGGCGCCGGCTGTGCCCGCAAGTTGATTTTCTCCTGGGGCGGCAACCCCGGCGTGGGTTCCCTGCATCGCTTGCGCGACGCGGTCGAGAAGCAATGGCCGCAACCGCTGGAAATCGAAGAACACAGCCACGCCGACCTGGCCAATGCCTACGTCGCCGGTGCGTCGGGCCTGCCATTTGCGGTGTTGCGTGCCTACGCCGGTTCCGACCTGCCCAAGGTCAACCCGCTGATCAAGACCGTGACCTGCCCATTCACCGGCGAAGTGCTGGCGGCGGTGCCGTCGGTGCGACCGGACGTCACCGTGATCCACGCGCAAAAAGCCGACCGCAAGGGCAATGTGCTGCTGTGGGGCATCCTCGGTGTGCAGAAGGAAGCGGCCCTGGCGGCCAAGCGCTGCATCGTCACCGTCGAAGAAATCGTCGATGACCTGAATGCACCGATGAACAACTGCGTCTTGCCGACCTGGGCCCTGACGGCGGTGTGCCATGTACCTGGTGGCGCGCACCCGTCCTACGCGCATGGTTACAACGAGCGCGATAACCGCTTCTACCAGGCGTGGGACCCGATCGCCCGCGACCGCGGGACCTTTACCGCTTGGATCAACGAATACATCCACGGCACCGCCGATTTCACCGAATTCCAGGCCAGGCTGGCCACCGCGCAGGAGGCCAAGTAATGGCTTACTCGACCAATGAAATGATGACCGTTGCCGCCGCGCGCCGCCTCAAGAACGGCTCCGTGTGCTTCGTTGGCATCGGCTTGCCGTCCAAGGCGGCCAACCTGGCGCGCCTGACGTCGTCGCCAGATGTGGTGCTGATCTACGAGTCCGGCCCGATTGGCGCCAAGCCATCGGTACTGCCACTGTCCATCGGTGATGGCGAACTGGCGGAAACCGCCGACACCGTGGTGCCGACCGGCGAGATCTTCCGCTACTGGCTGCAGGGCGGGCGCATCGACGTGGGCTTCCTTGGCGCCGCCCAGGTCGACCGCTTCGGCAACATCAACACCACCGTGGTGGGTGACTACCACCAGCCCAAAGTGCGCCTGCCGGGTGCCGGTGGCGCGCCGGAGATCGCCGGTTCGGCCAAGAGCGTGCTGATCATCCTCAAGCAGTCGGCGCGTTCGTTTGTCGACCAGCTGGACTTCATCACCTCGGTCGGCCACGGCGAAGGCGGCGACTCGCGCAAGCGCCTGGGCCTGCCGGGCGCAGGGCCTGTAGGGATCATTACCGACCTGTGCATCATGGAGCCGGAAGCCGGTACAAATGAGTTCGTAGTCACCGCGCTGCATCCGGGCGTGACCCGCGAGCAAGTGGTGGCCGCCACCGGTTGGGCGATTCGGTTTGCCGAGCAGGTCGACACCACCGCCGAACCCACTGATGTAGAGCTGACCGCCCTGCGTGACCTTGAAGCACGCACCGCGGCCGCCCATGGCCAAGCACCGGGAGAAGCCTGATGCGCGATGTATTTATCTGTGACGCCATTCGTACCCCCATCGGCCGTTTTGGCGGTGGCCTGTCCACCGTGCGGGCTGATGACCTGGCGGCGCTGCCGATCAAGGCCTTGATCGAGCGCAACCCGTCGGTGGATTGGACGGCAGTCGATGAGGTCTTCCTCGGCTGCGCCAACCAGGCCGGTGAAGACAACCGCAACGTGGCGCGCATGGCGCTGTTGCTGGCGGGCTTGCCGGAAAGCATTCCGGGCGTGACCCTCAACCGTTTGTGCGCCTCGGGGATGGACGCGATTGGCACCGCTTTCCGTGCAATTGCCAGCGGCGAAATGGAGCTGGCGATTGCCGGCGGCGTCGAGTCGATGTCCCGCGCGCCGTTCGTGATGGGCAAGGCCGACGCGGCGTTCTCGCGCAACATGAAGCTGGAAGACACCACCATCGGCTGGCGTTTTATCAACCCGTTGATGAAAGAGCAGTACGGCGTGGATGCGATGCCACAGACCGCCGATAACGTCGCCGACGATTACAAGGTGTCCCGTGCCGACCAGGACGCCTTTGCCCTGCGCAGCCAGCAACGCACTGCCGCCGCGCAAGCCGCCGGTTTCTTCGCCGAAGAAATCGTGCCGGTGCGGGTCGCCCATAAAAAAGGCGAAACCGTGGTAGAGCAGGACGAGCATCCACGGGACACCACCCTGGAAGCCCTGGCCAAACTCAAGCCAGTCAATGGCCCCGACAAGACCGTTACCGCCGGCAATGCATCGGGTGTGAATGACGGTGCGGCGGCGCTGATCCTGGCTTCCGCCGAAGCGGTCAAGAAACATGGCCTGACCGCTCGCGCTCGCGTATTGGGGATGGCCAGCGCTGGTGTCGCGCCACGGGTGATGGGCATCGGCCCGGTGCCGGCCGTGCGCAAACTGGTCGAGCGCCTTGGCTTGGCCGTCACCGACTTTGACGTGATCGAACTCAACGAGGCCTTCGCCAGCCAAGGCCTGGCCGTCTTGCGTGAGCTGGGCATTGCCGACGACGCACCCCAGGTCAACCCGAACGGCGGCGCCATTGCCCTTGGCCATCCGCTGGGCATGAGCGGCGCGCGGCTGGTGCTGACGGCGCTGCATCAGCTTGAAAAAACCGGCGGCCGCAAAGGCCTGGCGACCATGTGCGTGGGCGTCGGCCAAGGCCTGGCCCTGGCGATTGAACGCATCTAACAAGAGAGGATTGCTCCATGAGTGACAAGCCCGGATACCGGCGCCCGCAAGCGGGCACTCAACCGGATTACCTGCACCCGGCCTACCAGTCGACGAACCTGCGTTCGCCGTCGCAGCCCTTGGTGTTCCTGCCCCATTCCTTGTCGGAAATCACCGGCCCGACCATCGGCGCCGGGCGGGTCAACCCGAAGGACAACGACCTTACCGCCCAGCATGAAGGCGAGCCCCAAGGCGAACGCATCATCATTCACGGCCGCGTGCTCGACGAAAACGGCCTGCCGGTGCCGGGCATCCTCGTGGAAATCTGGCAGGCCAACGCCGCCGGCCGCTACAACCATAAGCGCGACCTGCACGACGCACCGCTGGACCCGAACTTCACCGGCACCGGCCGCACGGTCACCGACGCCGACGGCTGGTACCAGTTCCAGACCATCAAGCCCGGCGCGTATCCCTGGGGCAACCACCACAACGCGTGGCGCCCGGCGCATGTCCACTTTTCGCTGTTCGGCCCTAGCGTGCTGACGCGCCTGGTCACGCAGATGTATTTCCCTGGAGACCCGCTGCTGGAATACGACCCGATCTACAACTGCGTGCCGGACACCTCGGCCAAGGAACGCTTGATCGCCCGTTTCGACCTGGAAAAAACCATTCCTTCCTATGCCCTCGGCTACCGCTGGGACATCGTCCTGCGCGGCCGCGACGCCACGCCGATGGAGAAATGAGATGACACTCAATGCGACCACGTCCCACACCGTCGGGCCGTATTACCACATCGGCCTGACCTGGCTGAACCGTGAAGACCTCACCGTGGCTGCCACCCTTGGCGAGCGCGTGGCGATCAGCGGGCAGGTGGTGGATGGCAATGGTGATGTCGTCAACGACGCCATGCTCGAAGTCTGGCAGGCCAATGCCGCCGGCAAGTACGATCACCCGGAGGATGATCAGGACAAGGCACTGGACCCGAACTTCGAAGGGTTCGGCCGGGTGCCGGTGGATGCCGAAGGGCGGTTCCGCTTTACCACCATCAAGCCGGGCGCCGTACCGGGACTGAAGGGCACCACCCAGGCGCCGCACCTGGTGGTGCTGGTGTTTGCCCGTGGGTTGGTGAAGCACTTGCTCACGCGGATTTATTTCGAGGGCGAGGCGCTGAATGGGCAGGACCCGTTGCTGGCGTGTGTGCCCTCGGAGCGTCGTGGCACCTTGATCGCCCGGCAGGATGCGGCGGGGGTGTATCAGTGGAATGTGATTTTGCAGGGGACGGATAAGGAAACGGTGTTCTTCGATTATTGAGTGGTTTTTCCGGGCCCCATCGGGGGCAAGCCCCCTCCCACATTTGATAGGCGGTGCGGTCAACATGTGGGAGGGGGCTTGCCCCCGATGGGGCCGGTTCAGGCACCACCTACCCAAAAGTCTTCTTGCGGAACATGGTTGTTGCAAAGTATGTCTAGGCTATAACCGTTCCCACTGAGTGAAACCACATGACAACAACAACGAGTCACTACACCGGAGAAGAACGCAGCAAACGGATTTTTGCGATTGTCGGGGCATCCTCCGGCAACCTCGTCGAATGGTTCGACTTCTACGTCTACGCCTTCTGTGCCATTTACTTTGCCCCGGCGTTTTTTCCGTCGGACAACCCTACCGTCCAGTTGGTCAATACGGCGGGGGTATTCGCCGCCGGTTTCCTGATGCGCCCCATCGGCGGCTGGCTGTTTGGCCGGGTGGCTGACAAGCATGGCCGTAAGAACTCAATGATGATTTCGGTGCTGATGATGTGCGCCGGCTCCCTGGTCATCGCCTTTTTGCCGACCTACAACGACATCGGCGTCTGGGCGCCGATCCTGCTGCTGATTGCGCGACTGTTCCAAGGCTTGTCCGTGGGTGGCGAGTACGGCACTACCGCGACTTACATGAGTGAGGTGGCTCTCAAGGGCCAGCGCGGGTTCTTTGCGTCCTTCCAGTACGTGACCCTCATCGGCGGCCAGTTGCTGGCGGTGCTGGTGGTGGTGATCCTGCAGCAGTTTCTTACCGAAGAAGAACTGCGCGCCTGGGGCTGGCGGATTCCGTTCGTGATCGGCGCCATTGCGGCGGTGATCTCCCTGTTGCTGCGGCGCACGTTGAAGGAAACCACCAGCAAGGAAACCCGCGAAGACAAGGACGCCGGCAGCATTGCCGCGCTGTTTCGCGATCACAAGGCCGCGTTCATCACGGTGCTGGGTTACACCGCCGGCGGCTCGCTGATTTTCTATACCTTCACCACCTACATGCAGAAGTACCTGGTGAACACGGTGGGCATGCACGCCAAGACGTCCAGCTACATCATGACCGGTGCGTTGTTCCTCTACATGTGCATGCAGCCGGTGTTCGGCATGTTGGCGGACAAGATCGGCCGGCGTAACTCGATGTTGTGGTTTGCGGGCCTCGGCACGCTGTTCACCGTGCCCATCCTGCTCACCCTGAAAACCGTCAGCAGCCCTTTCCTGGCCTTTGTGCTGATTACCCTGGCTTTGGCAATTGTCAGCTTCTACACCTCCATCAGTGGCCTGGTCAAAGCGGAGATGTTCCCGCCTCAGGTGCGTGCCTTGGGCGTGGGCCTGGCCTATGCGGTGGCCAATGCGATTTTCGGCGGCTCGGCGGAATTCGTCGCCCTGAGCCTGAAATCCATCGGCATGGAGAACAGTTTCTATTGGTATGTGACGGCGATGATGTCCATCGCTTTCCTGTTCAGCCTGCGTCTGCCGAAACAGGCGGCGTACCTGCACCACGATCTATAAGGGACGCGTTATGACACTGCGCACGAGCAATCAATTGTTCGACGCTTACTTCACGGCGGACAGCATGGCCGAGGTGTTCTGCGACAGCGGACGCCTGCAGGGCATGCTGGATTTCGAAGCCGGATTGGCCCGGGCCCAGGCCCGGGTCGGGTTGATTCCCCAGGCCGCTGTCGCACCGATTGCCCAGGCCTGCCTGGCGTCGCTGTACGACGTGGATGCCCTCGGCGTGGCGATTGCCACGGCGGGGAATTCGGCGATCCCGTTGGTGAAGGCGCTGGGCAAGCTGATTGCCAGTGAAGACGCCGGGGCCGAACGTTATGTGCATTTGGGCGCGACCAGCCAGGACGTGATGGACACTGGCCTGGTGTTGCAACTGCGCCGGGCGCTGGCGTTGATCGAAAGCGACCTGGCGCGCCTGGGCGACATCCTGGCCGCCCAGGCCCAGCGTTACGCAGCCGTGCCCTTGGCCGGCCGCACCTGGTTGCAACATGCGACGCCGGTCACCCTGGGGATGAAGATCGCCGGTTGGCTGGGGGCGGTGACTCGCAGTCGACAACGGTTGGCGCAGTTGAAGCCGCGCTTGCTGGTGCTTCAGTTCGGCGGTGCCTCCGGAACCCTGGCCGCACTGGGCGAACAGGCGATGCCGGTGGCTGAAGCTTTGGCAGACGAGCTGCAACTGACCCTGCCCGAACAACCCTGGCACACTCAGCGGGATCGACTGGTAGAGTTCGCCGCCGTGCTTGGCCTGATCGCCGGCAGCCTGGGCAAACTGGGCCGCGATATCAGCCTGTTGATGCAGACCGAAGCGGCGGAGGTGTTCGAGCCGTCGGCACCGGGCAAGGGTGGCTCGTCCACCATGCCGCACAAGCGCAACCCGGTGGGCGCGGCCGTGCTGATCGGCGCCGCCACCCGCGTGCCGGGCCTGGTATCGACGATGTTCAGCGCCATGCCCCAGGAGCACGAACGCAGCCTGGGCCTGTGGCATGCCGAATGGGAAACCCTGCCCGAGATTTGCCGCCTGGTTTCCGGCGCGCTGCAACAGGCGCTGCTGGTGAGCGAAGGGTTGGAAGTCGACCCCGAGCGCATGGGCAAAAACCTCGACCTGACCCAAGGCCTGGTGCTGGCCGAAGCCGTCAGCAGCGTGCTCGCCCAACGCCTGGGCCGGGAAACGGCGCACCACTTGCTGGAACACTGCTGCAAGCGTGCCGTTACCGAGCAACGGCATTTGCGTGCGGTACTGGCGGATGAGCCGCAAGTCACCGCCGAGCTGTCGGCGGCCGAACTGGACCGCCTGCTCGACCCGGCCCACTACCTGGGCCAGGCCTGCACCTGGGTCGCCCGCGCCGTAGCCGAACACTTTGCTTGAGGAGACCACCGTGGCATTTGTACAACTCGCCGAAGGCGACCTGCATTACCAACTGGACGGGCCTGTGGATGCGCCTGTGCTGGTGTTGTCCAACTCACTGGGCACCGACCTGCATATGTGGGACATCCAGATCGCGGCCTTCACCCAGCACTTTCGCGTGCTGCGTTTCGACACCCGTGGCCATGGCAAATCCCTGGTCACCCCGGGGCCGTACAGCATCGAACAGCTCGGCCGCGACGTGATCGCGCTGCTGGATGCGCTGGATATCCAACGCGCGCATTTCTGCGGTTTGTCCATGGGCGGCCTGATCGGCCAATGGCTGGGGATCAACACGGGCGAGCGCCTGAACCGCCTGGTGGTATGCAACACCGCCGCCAGGATCGGCACGCCCGAGGTGTGGAACCCTCGCATCGAGATGGTGTTGCGTGACGGCGCAGCGGCGATGGTGGCGCTGCGCGATGCGTCCATCGCACGCTGGTTCACGGCTGATTTCGCAGCCGCCAACCCGCACCAGGCCAAGCAGATTACCGACATGCTCGCGGCGACCTCGCCTGAAGGTTACGCCGCCAATTGCGCGGCGGTGCGCGATGCGGATTTTCGTGAGCAACTGGCCTTGATCAAGGTGCCGACGTTAGTGATTGCCGGCACCGACGATGCGGTCACCCCACCGGCTGGCGGTCACTTTATCCAGAACCATGTGCGGGGCGCCGAGTACGCCGAGTTCTATGCGGCGCACCTGTCCAATGTGCAGGCCGGCGCTGCGTTCAGCGACTGCGTAATCGAATTCCTGCTGGCCCGCTGAGGAGCTGTTTGTGGACGAGAAACAACGTTACGCCGAAGGCCTGCAAGTGCGCCGCGAAGTGCTGGGCGATGCCCATGTCGACCGCAGCCTCAATGCCCTGACCGAGTTCAACAGCGAGTTCCAGGAAATGATCACCCGCCACGCCTGGGGTGATATCTGGACCCGCCCCGGCCTGCCACGGCATACCCGCAGCCTGATCACCATCGCGATGCTGATCGGCATGAACCGCAGTGAAGAACTCAAGCTGCACCTGCGTGCCGCCGCCAGCAATGGCGTGACCCGCGCCGAGATCAAGGAAGTGCTGATGCAGAGCGCGATCTACTGCGGGATTCCGGCGGCGAACGCCACTTTTCATCTGGCCGAGTCGGTGTGGGATGAGTTGGGGGTTGAGTCGCGGGAATAGGGGTCAGTGGGAATCGGCATCCCACACCCAATTCCACACGCCCGGCAGACGCACCGGTTCATTCACGTCCTTCACCGTGCGTGCCAGCGCCGCACGTTGCAGGGCGGCCGTGTCGGTGTAGAACGGTTCAGCGGCGGTCTTCATACCGGTCATCCGTGCACTGTCCAGCAGGATCTGCAAGTACTCCTGCATATGCCGCGCGGTGTAGCGGTTGATGTCGTGGAAGGTCACCACCACAGGGATCACGCCATCCACCGTCGGCAACTCGCCCAACGCAATGTGTTCGCGCACCACCGACAGTTGCCGATACAAATTGGCCCGGCGCCGTGGGCTGCCGTTGAAGCCCCAGATCTTGCCGTCATTGGCACTCAAATCCGTGAGCAGCACCTGCATGCCGTGACGCTGGTAGGCGGCGAAGGTGCGGCGGTCGTAATTCCAGAACGGCGGGCGGACCAGCACCGGCGGGTTGCCGGTGATCGACGCAATGTCAGCGGCACCTTGGGTAAGGGTGCGTTCCAGTTCGGCGTCGTTCAGCCAGCGATGGTTGGTATGAAACGCCGTAGCGGTGTGGAAGGCGAGGATGTGACCCGCCGCATACTCGCGCTGCATGGTCTTGCGGCCTCGTGAGCTGCCCCCGGAGCGTGAGGCTTCGGTTTGCAGGAAGAACACCGCCTTGATCCCCGGCAGTACCGGGTTTTGTGCCAGGTCAGCCACCACTGAGCGGCTCGGGTTGTTGTAGCCCGATGCGCTGGGGCCGTCATCGAAGGTCAGCAGAAAACGGATCGGCGCCTGGCCTTGCAGGCGTTGCTCGGTCTGGGGTGTCAGGGCGACAGGTGCGCCAATACAGCCGCTGAGGCTCAGGGCCAGGGCAAGCACGGCGGATGCGATGGCGAAGGGTTTCATGATGGGCGCGGGCTCGAATAGGAGGCCACTGCTGGGTGGATCAGCAGCGGCAGGCGCGCACGATACAGCAAGATGGCGGGTGTTGAGTTACCGTCTGACCAACGAGCGGTGTTCAGGCTCAGTCGAAATAGTGGGTACGCAGCGGCTTGCCCATTTCTTCGTTCAAGGCATTTTCAGTGAAGGGCTTGGGGTTGGGGGGGGACTCTGGGGTGGTCGGCAGCCCCACGGCTTGACGTTCGCTGTTGGAGACATCAACTGACTCCCCGTTGACCACCTCTACGGTCGAGCCCGTCAACGCGGTGCCGTTTCCGGCGTTATAGGCGTGGACCATTTCGTGATAGAGAACGGTGATAGGTGAGTATGTCCTGCGGGACAGTACTTCCAAGGCTGAGCGGTTATAGACGATTTCAGCCCGGTCCGCCCGCGACCCCGGTATGCCGTCCACCATGAAACCCCACTTGGGATCGTCGCCGACCACCGGCGGGCGTTCGTTTTGCAACAAGGTTTTAAGTTCCTGGCTGCCATAGGTGTAGCCGCTTCCCGTGTCGAACTGGTCCTCCACCACGGTCACCGGTGCGCCGTTGCGCCTGGCTATCGCGTTCATTTCGGCAAGCATCTGTTTGCCCTGGGGGGAGCTGCGCAGCAAGGCCAGATCGTCTTCGACCCGTTGGATAAAGTCGGCCGAGCCTTTTATGACAAGCCCTTCAAGCGGCGCGTGGTCAGGTGTGACGGTGGTTAATATCGAGTCGTTGAGGTGCCGGATCGTATCGCCGGATTGAGCGTAGATCAGGTCGCCGGGGTGATTGGCAACCACTGCGTCGCGACCGCTGCCGGTATAGAACGTACTACGGTCGTGGCCGATCAAGCGGTCATTATCGGCGCCGCCATGCAGCACCGTATGGCCGTTGCCGGCATACAGGCGGTCATTGCCATTGCCGCCGTCCAGGTAGCTGGTTTTGCTTTTTGGCCCGGTACCAGCGTAAAGGCGGTCATTGCCGTTGTTGCCATAGATCACGTTGTCGCCGCTGCCGCCAAAGATCATGTCATCGCCGTCGTTGCCTTCGGCGTAGCCAAGGCCGCTGCCGAGGTGAAGTACGTCGTTGCCAGGACCGCCGAACAGGCGGGTGTAGCCACTGCCGGCGCGCACCCGATCATTGCCGTCCCCGGCATCCACCGTGATGGGTTGGGTCACGTTGGCGTCAATGCGGATGTTGTCGTTACCGCCGTGGGTCTTGAGGTGAAAGGTCAGTGGCTCGCCGTTTTTATCGTGGCTGTCAAAGCGATACAGCCGGCCATTGACCTTCACGTCCAACTGGCCTGGCAGGGTCTGGCTGATGTGGACCTGGTCCGCGTTGTCACCGGTTTCAAGGATCAGGCTGTTGCTGATGCTTTCGCCATGGTCGTGCTCCCAGACTGATTGCCCGCAGGCCTTCAAATTGCCGTCATCCAGAAAGGGATGCCGATGAGCTTGAACCGGGCTGTCGGACGTGAACGCCAGTTGAGGCGGTGGGTCGGGTGTGTAGTGGCTGTTGCTGAAGATCTGGGGGCATGCAATGCGATTTGAAGTGTCCATGTGTAATCCCTATGAGAGAGCCAGCGCTGGCCCTGTCTCATGAAGTTGTCCGGACGCTTCAGATCGTTCCCAGGATAAATGTTATGCGGCTTTACAGCAGGCTGATCGGGTAACTGACGATCAACCGGTTCTCATCGAACTCGTTGTTACTGTAGTCGCGACGCATGCTGGAATTGCGCCAGCGCACGGTCAGGTTCTTCAGGCTGCCGCTCTGCACGGTGTAGCCCAATTCGCTTTCGCGGCCCCATTCCTTGCCATCGGTGATGGTGCCGGTGTGCACGTTGCTGCCGCTGAGATAGCGGTTCATCAGGGTCAGGCCGGGCACGCCGAGGGCGGCGAAGTTATAGTCGTGGCGCACCTGCCAGGATTTCTCCTGGGCATTGTCGTAGCTGCTGTTGTAACTATCGTTGGCCAGGGTGCCGCCGCTGGTGCCGTTGACCCGCATCCAGGCGCTGTTGCCGGTGAGCTTTTGCAGGCCGACGTAGAAGGTGTTGCCGCCGTATCTGGCGGAGAGCAGGCCGGACCAGGTCTTGTTGTCCAGCTCGCCGGCGCGGGCGCTGCCATCGTCTTTGCCATAGAAGAAGCCGAGGTTGGCGCCCAGGGTCCAGTCGCCCAACGGCTGGCTGTGGGTCAGGTTGACGAACTGCTGGCTGTAGATGTCCTTGAGCTGGGCATTCCACAGGCCGATCTGGGTGCGTTTGTCGTTGAACAGGTATTCGCCGCCCTGGAAGTTGAAGCGGTCCGATGTGAATGCGGTTTTACCGAACATCGACAGGTCGCTCATGCTGCTGTCGTCACGCGGGCTGTTGGCGCGGAACTGGCCACCGTAGAGCGTCAGGCCGTCGATCTCCTTGGAGGTGATCTGGCCACCGCGCAGGGTTTGCGGCAGGGAACGGCCATCGTCCGAGCGCAGGATCGGCAGCACCGGCATCCATTCGCCAACTTTCACTTCCGTCTTGGAAATACGTGCCTTGAACGCCACGCCCAGACGCCCGAATTCATCCGCCGGGCGGCCGTCGTGGTCCAGCGGCAGCAGTTGGGTCCCCCCGGTGCCACGCCCGCCATCGAGCTTCAACGAGTACAGCCCCAACACATCCACGCCGAAACCCACCGTGCCCTGGGTAAAGCCGGACTTGGCGTCGAGGATGAAACTCTGCGTCCACTCCTGCGCGCCGCCCTGGGTCTTGGTGGGGTTGGTGAAATTGCGGTTGAAGAAGAAATTGCGCAGGTTGAGGTTGGCGCTGGCGTCTTCCAGGAAGCCGTGTTCCTCGGCGAGGGCGGGCAGGGAAAGACTGGCGACAGCGGTTGCCAGCAAAAGCTGGCGCGGGTGGAAAGTGCTCATGGCGTAAGGACCTGTTGTTATTGGGTTTATGCAGGTGGCGGCCATGGTGCGCGGCTGCGCGGGGGCGATGAAAGTGGGGGAGAGCGGGTTGTGGGCGATGATCGAACGCAAGTTGTCCGGTGCAGAAAAGCAAAAAGCCCACCAAAAGGTGGGCTTCGTTGACGCGGGTGTTATCAGAACAACTTCAGTGGCGGTGCTTCTTCTTTCAACGGCTCGTTCTTCGCGGTCTGCTCGCTCCAGCCACCGCCGAGGGCCTTGTACAGGTTGACCTCGCTGGTGAGTTGCGCCAGGCGGTCGGTGATCAGCGATTGCTGGGCACTGAACAGTTGGCGCTGGGCATCGAGGAACGTCAGGTTGCTGTCGACACCAATGCGGTAGCGACGCTCGGCCAGGCGGTAGTAATCCTGGTTGGCCGCGACGAAGCCGCGCTGGGCGTCCAGTTGCTGCTTGTAGGTCTCACGTGCGGCAAGGCCGTCGGAGACTTCCTGGAAGCCGGTCTGGATCGCCTTCTCGTAGTTGGCCACGTTGATCTCTTTCTGGATCTTCGAGTAGTCCAGGCTGGCGCGCAGGCTACCGGCGTTGAAGATCGGGATGTTGATCTGCGGGGCGAACGACCAGGTGCCCGAACCGCCTTTGAACAGGCCGCCGAGGTTAGGGCTCGCGGTACCGGCGCTGGCGGTCAGGCTGATGCTCGGGAAGAACGCGGCACGGGCCGCACCGATGTTGGCGTTGGCGGCCTTGAGGTTGTACTCGGCTTGCATGATGTCGGGACGACGTTGCAGCAGGTCCGATGGCAAGCCGGCCGGCACTTCGCTGAGCAGGTTATCCGACAGCGGCTTGCTGACGATATTCGCCGGCAGGCCGGTGCCCAGCAGCAGGGTCAGGCTGTTTTCGTCCTGGGCCACCTGGCGGGTATAACGCGCCAGGGCAACCCGGGCGTTTTCCACCGAGGTACGCGATTGGCTCAGGTCGAGGGCCGAGGCCACGCCGACTTCGTTGCTGCGCGAGGTGAGCTTGAAGCTTTGCTCGTACGCGTCCAGGGTGTCCTGGGTCAGCTTGAGCAGTTCCTTGTCGGCCTGCCAGGTCAGGTAGGCGTTGGCCACGCTGGCCACCAGGCTGATCTGGGTACTGCGCCGTGCTTCTTCGGTGGCGAAGTACTTCTGCAGGGCTTCTTCGCTCAGGCTGCGTACGCGACCGAACAGGTCCAGCTCATACGAGCTGATCCCGAGACCGGCCGAGTATTGGCTGCTGATGGTCGATTCGCCGGTCTGCGACAAGCGGGCCGGGGTACGCGAACGGCTGCCGCTGCCCGTGGCCGATACGGCCGGGAACAGGTCGGCGCGCTGGATCTGGTACTGCGCGGCATAGGCGTCTATGTTCAGGGCCGCGACACGCAAGTCACGGTTGTTCACCAGCGCGGTCTGGATCAGCTGTTGCAGGGCAGGATCATGGAAAAACTGCTTCCAGCCCTGCTCGACAGCGGCCTGGCTCGGCGCCTGGGCCGACGAATACGCCGGCCCCTGCGGGAACTGTGCGGCCACCGGCGCTTCGGGGCGCTGATAGTCAGGTATCAGCGAGCAGCCACTGAGCACGAATGCGGTGACGGCTAGGGAAAGTAGCGACTTGCTCATTGGCCAGCCTCTTTAGGGGTTTCAGTTGTGTCAGTCTTTTTACGTTCGCCAGCGGCGGATACGGTTGCGAAGAACAGCGGCACCCAGAAGATCGCCAGCACGGTGGCCGTGATCATACCGCCGATTACACCGGTACCGATGGCATGCTGGCTGCCCGAACCTGCGCCCGAGGAGATCGCCAGCGGCAATACGCCGAGGATGAACGCCATGGAGGTCATGATGATCGGGCGCAGACGCATCCGCGAGGCTTCGATGGCCGACTCGACGATGCCCTTGCCTTGTTCGTGAAGTTCTTTGGCGAACTCCACGATCAGGATGGCGTTTTTCGCCGCCAGGCCCACCGTCACCAACAGGCCCACCTGGAAGAACACGTCGTTGGACAACCCGCGCATGCTGGTGGCGATCAACGCACCTACCACACCCAGCGGCACGACCAGCACCACGGCAATCGGGATCGACCAGCTTTCGTACAGGGCCGCGAGGCACAGGAACACCACCAGCAGCGACAACGCGTACAGCGCAGGCGCCTGGGAGCCGGACAGACGTTCTTCGTACGACAGCCCGGTCCACGCGTAGCCGATACCGGCCGGCAGTTCCTTGGCGATACGTTCGACTTCGGCCATGGCGTCGCCGGTACTGTAGCCCGGGGCCGGGGTACCGAGGATTTCCATTGCCGCTACACCGTTGTAGCGCGAGAGCTTGGGCGAACCGTAGATCCATTTGCCCGAGGAAATCGCCGACATCGGCACCATCTTCCCGGAGTCGCTGCGCACGTACCATTTGTCCAGGTCTTCTGGGGACATGCGGCCAGCGGCTTCACCCTGCACGTACACCTTCTTCACCCGACCACGGTCGATGAAGTCGTTGACGTAGCTGCCACCCAGGGCGATCGCCAGGGTCTGGTTGATGCTCGACAGCGAAATACCCTGGGCACTGGCCTTCTCGTCGTCGACGGTGAGCTCGTACTGCGGCTCATCGTTCACGCCGTTGGGGCGCACACCCGCCAGGATCTTGCTTTGCGCGGCGGCCCCGAGGAACTGGTTGCGTGCATCCATCAGCTTCTGGTGGCCAACGCCGCCCTGGTCTTGCAGGAACACGTCGAAACCGGTGGCATTACCCAATTCCAGTACCGAAGGCGGCACGATGGCGAACACCATGGCGTCCTTGAACGCTCCGAAGAAGTAACCCTGGGCACGCTTGGCCACTTCGAATACCGAGGTGGACGCATCCCGTTCATCCCACGGCTTGAGCATCACGAACGCCAGGCCCGAACTCTGGCCACGACCGGCGAAGTTGAAGCCGTTTACGGTGAATACCGACTTCACCGCCTTGCCTTCGCCCGGCTCGCCTTCCTTGTCGTTGAGCAGGAAGGCACGCATGTCGTCGATGACTTTCTGCGTACGTTCGGCCGAAGAACCGACCGGGGTCTGCACCTGGGCAAAGATCACGCCCTGGTCTTCTTCCGGCAGGAACGCGCTCGGGATGCGGGTGAACAGCCAGATCATGCCGGCGAAGATGATCAGGTACACGAAGAATGCTGGAAACTTGTGCTTGATCATGTTGCCCACGCCGCGCTCGTAGCTCAGTACGCCACGGTCGAAGGTGCGGTTGAACCAGCCGAAGAAACCCCGCTTGGGTTGGCCGTGCTTCTCAGGGTCGATCGGCTTGAGCATGGTGGCGCACAAGGCCGGGGTGAAGATCAGGGCAACCAGTACCGACAACGCCATGGCCGAAACGATGGTGATGGAGAACTGTTTGTAGATCACACCGGTGGAGCCACCGAAGAATGCCATCGGCAACAGTACCGCCGACAGGACCAGGGCAATACCGACCAGGGCACCCTGGATCTGGCCCATGGACTTGACCGTCGCCTCCTTGGGCGACAGGTGTTCCTCGGCCATTACCCGCTCGACGTTTTCCACCACGACGATGGCATCGTCCACCAGCAGGCCGATGGCCAGGATCATGCCGAACATGGTCAGGGTGTTGATGGTGAAACCGAACGCGGCCAGGATCCCGAAGGTACCCAGCAATACCACCGGTACGGTCATGGTGGTGATGATGGTGGCGCGGAAGTTCTGCAGGAACAGGAACATCACCAGGAACACCAGCACGATCGCTTCGACCAGGGTATGGACTACACCGGAGATCGATTCGGTCACTACCGGCGTGGTGTCATACGGCACCACTGCCTTCATGCCTGGCGGGAAGAACGGTTCCAGGGACGCCACGGTGGCACGGATGGCCTTGGCGGTGTCCAGGGCGTTGGCGCCCGAGGCGAGCTTGATCGCCATACCCGACGCCGGCTTGCCGTTGAACTGTGCGCTGATGCTGTAGTTCTGGCCACCCAGTTCGATCCGTGCGATGTCACGCAGGCGAACCTGGGAACCGTCGGTATTGACCTTCATCAGGATCTTGCCGAACTCTTCAGCGGTCTGCAGGCGGGTCTTGCCGATGATGGTTGCGTTCAGCTGGGTACCGGGCAGGGCAGGCAGGCCGCCCAATTGGCCGGTGGCCACCTGGACGTTCTGCGCCGCGATGGCGGTGCTGACGTCGACCGGGGTCAACTGGTAGTTGTTCAACTTGGCCGGGTCGAGCCAGATACGCATGGCGTACTGCGAACCGAACACCTGGAAGTCACCTACACCTGCCGTCCGCGAGATCGGGTCCTGGATGTTGGACACGATGTAGTTGGACAGGTCGTCCTTGGTCATGCTGCCGTCTTCCGACACCAGACCGATCACCATCAGGAAGTTCTTCACCGACTTGGTCACGCGGATACCCTGCTGCTGCACTTCTTGCGGCAGCAGCGGGGTCGCCAGGTTCAGCTTGTTTTGCACCTGGACCTGGGCGATGTCCGGGTTGGTACCCTGGTTGAACGTCGCGGTGATGGTCATGCTGCCGTCGGAGTTACTGTCCGAGGCGACATAACGCAGGTTGTCGATACCGTTGAGCTGTTGCTCGATCACCTGCACCACGGTGTCCTGCACGGTTTGTGCGGACGCGCCTGGGTAGGTCACTTGGATGTCGATGGCGGTTGGCGCGATGGCCGGGTATTGGTTGATGGGCAACTTCAGGATCGACAATGCCCCGACCAGCATGATCACCAGGGCAATTACCCAGGCGAAAATGGGACGGTCGATAAAAAATTTCGACATGGGTTACTCCCCCTGGCCAGCAGCGGCGGCAGGAGCGGGAGCAGAACCGGCAGGCTTGGCGTTGTCGGCGTCCTTGACCTTGACTTCGATGCCCGGCTTGATGAATTGCAGGCCTTCGGTGATCACGCGGTCACCGGCGTCCAGGCCTTTTTCCACCAGCCAGTAGGCGCCGGCAGTGCGGTTGGCCACCAGTTGACGCTGCTCGACCTTGTTGTCCTTGTTCACCACCATGGCGGTCGGGATACCTTTGATATCACGGGTCACGCCTTGTTGCGGTGCCAGGATGGCCTTGCTGTTCACGCCTGCTTGCAACTGGGCGTGCACGAACATGCCCGGCAGCAGGGTGTGGTCAGGGTTGGGGAACACGGCGCGCAGGGTCACGGAGCCGGTGGTCTGGTCGACCGATACTTCGGAGAACTCCAGCTTGCCGTCCTGGCCATAGGCAGTGCCGTCTTCCAGGGTCAGCTTGACCTTGGCCGCGTTGGCGCCGGCTTTTTCCAGCTGGCCGCTTTCCAGGTCGCGGCGCAGTTTCAGCATTTCGGCCGAAGACTGCGTGACGTCGACGTAGATCGGGTCCAGTTGCTGGATGACGGCCATGGCATCGGCCTGGCCGTTGCTGACCAGCGCGCCTTCGGTTACCGAAGAACGGCCGATACGCCCGGAGATCGGCGCGAACACTTTGGTATAGCGCACGTTGATCTGGGCGGTTTGAACGTTGGCTTCCGCGGTCATGCGGTTGGCGACGGCGGTGTCGTATTCCTGACGGCTGACGGCCTGCTCATCGACCAACTGCTTGTAGCGGTCGGAGATGGACTTGGTCTGGGTCAGGCTGGCCTGTGCGCTTTTCAGGGTGGCGTCATACACCGACGGGTCGATCTGGTAGAGCTGTTGCCCTTCCTTCACGTCGCCACCTTCCTTGAACAGGCGCTTGAGAATGATGCCGTTGACCTGTGGGCGAACTTCCGCGATGCGGTAGGCGGTGGTGCGGCCTGGCAGCTCGGTCGTCAGGGTATAGGCTTGCGGTTGAATGGTGACCACGCCGACCTGAGGGGTTTGGGCGGGCGGAGCCGCTTCTTCCTTTTTACATCCGCTGAGCAGCGATGCCAGGGCGACGGCAGTGACCAGAGCGGTAACAGCTGGCTTAAGTTGCATGAAGATCCTCGGGTCAGGCGCGCAAGGTGCGCACAAGAAGTGTGGAAGGGTAAAAAACAAGCTGTGAGTAGATAAGTAGCTTGCTACGCAATATACTTACGTTCATGGTTGTTTGTAAACTCTTGACAGGCTTCGCGGAATGTTGACAAAGCAACGCCCAAAGCCTCGATTTTAGTACGTTCGGCGCCCATGACGGTGTCGTCCCACAATGATTCAGACGGTGGCCAACCACCACCCACCGTGTCCCGATTGAGGTTTTACTGCCATGGTTCGTCGCACCAAAGAGGAAGCTCAGGAAACGCGCAGCCAGATTCTCCAGGCCGCCGAGCAAGCCTTCTATGAACGTGGCGTTGCGCGGACCACGCTGGCGGATATCGCCGCGCTGGCCGGTGTGACGCGGGGCGCTATCTACTGGCATTTCAGCAATAAATCCGATTTGCTCCAGGCGCTGCTCGACACGCTGCATGAGCCGCTGGACGAGTTGGCCAGGGCCAGTGAAAGCGAGGATGAACTCGACCCGCTGGGCTGTATGCGCAAGTTGTTGATTCATTTGTTCCATCAAGTGGCCCTGGACCCGAAAACCCGGCGCATCAACGAGATCTTGTTCCATAAGTGCGAATTCACCGATGAAATGTGCGACATGCGTCGCCAGCGCCAGACCCACAGCCAGGAATGCAACCTGCGCATCGGCCTGACATTGCGTAATGCGGTCCATCGCGGGCAACTTCCGGAAAACCTCGATACCACCCGTGGCGCGGTGTGCATCCACGCCTACATCAACGGGCTGATCGGCCAGTGGCTGCTGGTACCCGACAGCTTCCAACTGCATCAGGAAGCCGAACGCTGGGTGGACGCCGGGCTGGACATGCTGCGCTGGAGCCCCAGCCTGCGCAATTGAGACAAAATGCGTAATTGCATCAGGTTGTGTCAACAGTAAAGCCCAAGGACTGTCAATCGTCCTTCTGCCTGATGGGTGGGGTGACTTTATATACGGGCTGGCGGGCGGTTGATAGGTAGCCGCCTAAGTATTTTGTAGCGATTTTGTTGCAGGGCTGTGAAGGAGTGTTTCCTAGGCCCCATGAAAAAGCCCCGGTTCCTGCGAGCCGGGGCTTTTTCGTTTCAGCATTTTGCGACGTTGACCGTGACCTGAGACTCTAGAGCGCAGTCGTGCTGCTTAAAAATTGAATGAGTACCGCGCAGTGATGTTTTGATCGCGCAAGCGTTCGCCCCGTTCCTGGCTCAAACGCAGCTCCAGCGAGCTGTCGCGGGTCAGGCTGGCGGTGGCGCCCAGTTCGAGGTGGGTGGTACGGCGATTGAGCGGCGCACCGCCCACTTGCAGATTTGCCCCGCCGGCCCAGGCTGCCTCGGTGGTGGGTTGCAGGTCGCCGCTGGCCAGGGTGTAGGCTGCGCCACCGTGCAGGCTCAGCCATGACGGGCCGATTTGCGTTTTGTCCAAGTCAATGTTGAACCGCATGCCACCGGTGGTCAGGTTGACGGTTTCTTTTGAGCCTTTGCCTTTGAGTGCGCTGACGCCACCGCGCTCACTGAAACCGTCACTGCGCTGGCGCACCTGAGCCAGTTGCACATACGGCTGCCAGTCCCAGGCACCTTGGTCGAAACGATAGTTGGCTTCTGTGAACAGTTGCAGGGTGCGGGCACTGTAGTCGGCCGAAAGGCGTTCGTTGATGCCGGGGAAGTTGACCCGCCGTCTGGTCTGAATCGCATGCTGGCCGTAGGCCGTGCCGGCATACAGCCCGAACGCGTCCCAGGCATGGCCCACGTGCAGGCCGATCTGGTAGCTGTCAATACTTGCCTTGCCTCGAGAGCCCGCTTTCACGTCTGTATTGTCACTGCCGAGCACCACGCCCATCCTCGTGCCTTGTTCCAAGGCGTGATCCACACCCACCAGCAGGGCGGTCGTGGTGTGCGCTGTTCGGGCTGTGTTGCCGTCGCCGCCGGCTGCGCCTGATTGACGAGGCAGTTGTACCCACGCGCTCGACCGTTGCGCCTGCGGCTCGCGACTGCGCATACCGGGCGTGCTGCGGGCCCGATCCAAGGCCGCGTCGCGCACGATACGGCTGTTGTCGATCAACACCGCCTGGCTGCTGGCATGCAATTCGCCGCTGAGTTGATCCAGGGCGTGCGGCGCTTGCTCAGCAAACAGCGCAGTGAGGCGCTGAGGCAAGGGCCCGGATATCGCCTCACGGTCAGCGGCATCCGCCACGGCACGCTGGTTTGCCGTGTTGGCGGCCGACGCCAGTGAGCGGCCACGCCCGACATCGACCCACAGGTTGTTGGCGTCCAGTAGTTGGTTGAAGCTGAGGAAGGGTGAAAGTGTGCTGTGATCAATTGACGTAAACCCACCGTTCACACCGTTGTCGGCATACAGGATGGTATAGCGCTGGCCCAAGGGCAGGGCGCCGTCCTGGCGCACCATGCGCAGCGTGCCGCCGTCGACTCGGGCTTGGCCGGTCACGCTTAGCGCCGGTTGCTCTGGGTTCGCGTGGGACAAGGCAACCAGCGTCGAGCCGGTGACTTGTTGATAATCACCATTGATGTTCAAGGCCTGGCGATCACTACCTGGCATGATCGTGCCTTCAACCCGAGTGCTGGCCAGCGTGCCGGCACCCATTAGCGTGCCTTTTGCGCCGACCAGCGTATTGGCACCGGTTTGGCTGCCGTTGATCTGGGCAAGACCCGCGCTGACGTTAAGGTCAGTGTTGTGCAGAGTGCCGTTGAGGATGAGCGCGCCGCCTTCTACCTTGACGTCACTGCTCAAGCGATTGACGCCGTCCAGCTCCAGAATACCCTGCGTGAGCGTAGCCCCGGCAAAGCTGTTTTCACCGCTCAGACGCAACCAGCCCACACCGGACTTGCCAAGACGGCCAGGGCCGCCGATGTCGTTACGCCAATCGTCCCAGGCGCTGCCTTGCCAGACTTTTGTACCACCAGCGTAACGGTCCATATTCACGTCGGTGTCGACCCGCAACTGGCCGGGGCCATCGATGGCTTTTTTCAGGTTCATCAAGCCCCAGCCGTACACGTCGTCGACACCGGGCGCGCCCAGGTCGGTGGCGGTGGTGAGCAACACGTCACGGATTTGTGGGTTGTCTAGGTAGGGGAAACGCTCTATCAGCAGGGCGAGGCCGCCGCTGACCTGCGGGGCGGCGAACGAGGTACCGGTACCCTCTGCGTAATCAAAGTCTGGGCGATCTCCTGTGACTTTCAGTTCGTTTGGTTTGCCATCTGCTCCGTAGCTCAATGTTGTCTGTATGTCACCGCTGACTGTCGTGGAGGTGATGTCTGTGCCGGGGGCAGCCAGGCACCACTCTTTGCTGAATCCACAACGATTGGAGCTGAGATCCAGAGTGAGGTCCTGACGCAGATTGACCACACTCAGCCAGTACCGCTCCAATTCCGGCAGTATCCTCGGCAGGCTGGCCTCGGTGCTGGCAAGCGGCGCGTTCTCAGGTGATACGTTCGCAATATTGGTATTGCCCGCTGCCCAGATTTGCAGGATTCCAAAGTCCCTGGAACCCTGGCCGAGATCGTTACCAGCGTTGTATACCTGAGCCAGCTCTTCATCAAGTTCAGCTTCAGTCAGCGGCGAACCTGAGCTCCAGCTGTGGTTGACAACCCTTGCATTCTGTTCGCGTAGTTGCGCATAGGCAGCGTGTATCTGGGCGGATTGCACCTCACGTCCGCCCAGGAACTCTCCCCCGACATAGAATAGATTCATGGTTAGCCGTATTGCGCTCAAATCACTTGCGTAGGCCACACCGTGCGTGCCGTTGCCGTCTCGATTGGCAACCATCGTTCCAGCCACATGAGTGCCGTGGTCTTCGTATCTGACAGCACTGTCCAAGTACAGGACTTGAGCGCGATCGCCTTCGGTAAAATAGCAACCATCACCAATGCGAGAGGCCGTCTCGCTGGTACAGCCTCGCTCGGAAAGGCGTAAGCCGTAATGCTCTTTCCCCGAAAACTCGCCATGGCGCAAGTCGGTTCCGGTGTCAAAAACACCCAAGCGCACGCCGCTGCCACTTAACCCACGGGCGTAAGCATAGTCCGCCCCAATCGCGCCGAGTCCCCAGTTCAGCTTGAACTCATCGCTGCGCCAACTGGCGGCGTCATTCAGGCGGCCCTGTTCGGCATAAGCCTGAGCTTGAATCGGCATCAACGACACAATTGCCAGCATGGCCAGGATGTTGGCTACGCTCAAGGCTGGTGACGGCTTTTTTGTCTTTTGTGAAGCAGGAGGGCGACTTTTTATATTCAGCATCCGCAGCGAACCTTCATTTAATTACGAGGCGGATGCCAGTCTGAATAATGAAGTGCGCGCTGCGTGTAAGTCAGATCCGCGTGTGCGGGGATATGTTCGATATTACCTGTCTGAAGAAGGCGCAAGGCCGTTGGAGAGTTGTGTATACGAGGCTGCACGCAGGGTGGAGTAAGAGTGCCACGGCATTGAAGCCGTGACTCTCTCAAACAGCGGATTACATCAGAGCGCCAGCGTCGGGTAGTCGATGTAGCCGACCGGGCCTTTGGCATAGAAGGTTTCCGGATGCGCTTCGTTCAGCGGTGCATCGGCTTTCAAGCGCGCCGGCAGGTCCGGGTTGGCAATGAATGGCACACCGAAGGCCACCGCATCCGCCTTGCCCGAGGCCAGCCAGGCATTGGCGCTGTCCTTGGTGAAGCGCTCGTTGGCGATGTAGGTGCCGCCAAAGGCTTTCTTCAGTTGTGGGCCAAGGCTGTCCGCACCTTCTTTCTCACGGGAGCAGATAAACGCGATGCCACGCTTGCCCAGTTCGCTGGCAACGTAGGTAAAGGTTTCCGCCAGGTTGTCATCGCCCATGTCATGGGAGTCGGCGCGTGGTGCCAGGTGCACACCCACGCGGCCAGCGCCCCAGACTTCGATGGCGGCGTCGGTCACTTCCAGCAGCAGGCGTGCACGATTTTCCAGGGAGCCGCCGTACTGGTCGGTGCGCTTGTTGGTGCTGCTTTGCAGGAACTGGTCGAGCAGGTAACCGTTGGCGCCGTGGATTTCCACGCCGTCGAAGCCCGCGGCCTTGGCGTTCTCGGCACCGGTGCGGTAGGCATCGACGATGTCGGCGATTTCCGCGGTTTCCAGGGCGCGTGGGGTCGGGTAGTCCGCCAGTGGACGCACCAGGCTGACGTGGCCTTTAGGCTGGATCGCGCTCGGGGCTACCGGGCTTTCGCCGTTCAGGTACGACTCATGGGAGATACGGCCCACGTGCCACAGTTGCAGGAAGATCTTGCCGCCCGCGCCGTGCACGGCCTTGGTCACGTTGGCCCAGCCGCGCACCTGGTCGTTGGACCAGATGCCTGGGGTGTCCGGGTAGCCCACGCCCATCGGCGTCACGGAAGTAGCTTCGCTGAGGATCAGCCCGGCGGAAGCGCGTTGCACGTAGTACTCGGCCATCAGCGCGTTGGGCACGCGACCTTCATCGGCACGGCAGCGGGTCAGCGGCGCCATGATGATGCGGTTCGACAGTTCCAGGTCGCCCAGTTTGATCGGATCGAAAATAGTCGTCATGGGATAACACCTTTCTCTTTAAGTGGTTGATCAGTGAGTCGCGGGGGCCAGGTCGGCATCGCCGCCCTGACGGAAAGTAATCAGCGTCACCAGCAGCGCGAGAATCGCCAGGGCCGCTGCGGCCAAGGGCACGCTGGTCAGGCCGAAACCGTGGGCGATCACACTGCCGCCTACCCAGGCACCCAGGGCGTTGCCGATGTTGAACGCGCCGATGTTCAGGGTGGACACCAGGTTCGGTGCGGCCTTGCCGAAGGTCACCACGTTGATCTGCAACGCAGGCACGGCGGCAAACGAGGCGGTGGCCCACAGGAACAGGGTGATTTCGGTGGGGATCACGGCGACGCTGGTCCAGGTCAGTGCCGTGGAAACCACCGCCATGCTGATGAACACGCCGATCAGAGTGGCCGCCAGGCGCTTGTCCGCCAGCTTGCCGCCGATGATGTTACCCACGGTGAGGCCCAGGCCGATCAGCAGCAGGGTCCAGGTCACGCCCTTGGGCGACACGCCGGTGACATCGCCGAGCAGCGGCGCGACGTAGGTGAATAGGGTGAACATGGACGCGGCAAACAGCGCGGTCATGCTCAGCGACAGCCAGATGCCGGCGCCCTTGAGGGCGGCGAGTTCGGCGCGCATGTCGAGTTTTTCTTCATCACGCCTGGTCGGCAGGAAGCGGATCAGGCCGATCAACGCCACCACCCCAATCACCGTCACCGCCCAGAAGGTCGAGCGCCAGCCGGCTGCCTGGCCCAGCGCGGTGCCCAGCGGCACGCCGAGCACATTGGCCAGGGTCAGGCCGGTGAACATCAGGGCCACGGCCGAAGCACGCTTGTTGGCCGGCACCAGGTTGGCCGCCACCACTGAACCAATCCCGAAGAACGCCCCGTGGCACAGCGCGGTGACCACACGGGCGAACATCAGCACGTTGTAGTCGCTGGCCAGGGCGCAGAGCAGGTTGCCGATAATGAAGATGCCCATCAACGCTACCAGCGCCGCCTTGCGTGGCAATTTGGCGGTGGCCAATGCCATGAAGGGCGCGCCGATGGCCACGCCCAGGGCGTAACCGGTGACCAGCCAGCCGGCGCCGGGAATCGACACACCCAGGTCCGTCGCCACATCGGGCAACAAGCCCATGATGACGAACTCGGTGGTGCCGATGGCGAAGGCGCTGAGGGCCAGTATGAGGAGCGAGAGGGGCATTGGCGTTTCCTTGTTACAACGCGGCGCTGTCGTGCGCGCTGAGTTCGGTGGTGAGCGCCGCGAGGAAGGCCTGGATGGTGTCCTCGTTGCGTTTGAAAAAGTGCCACTGGCCGGCCTTCTGGCTGCTGATCAACCCGGCGCGTTGCAGGGTGGCCAGGTGGGCCGATACCGTCGACTGGGACAAGCCGCAGCGCTGGTCGATCTGCCCGGCGCAGATGCCGTATTCGTGGTTGTGCAGTTGCTCGGGGAATTGCACTTTCGGGTCTTTCAGCCAGGTGAGGATGTCTCGTCGTACTGGGTGTGCCAGGGCTTTTATTATTTCGTCGAGGTCGATGGACATGGCAGGTGCTCGGTTGCGTACAGCGTTATATCGCGATGAGGCGAACTTTAAATCGGTCTATCCCGATATACCAATATGATTTTGGTCTGAGCCTAGGCTCATTCGGTATATCGGGTTATAACGATACGTTGACGGCAGTGGTAGACTGCGCGCCATGAATTATCTCGCACATCTGCACCTGGGCGGCCAACTTCCTGCGCAACTGCTGGGCAGCCTCTATGGCGACTTTGTCAAAGGCCGCCTGCAGGGCCAGTTCAGCCCCCAAATCGAATCGGCGATCCAGCTGCATCGTTCCATCGACCGCTTCACCGACAGCCACCCTCTGGTGGGGGAGGCGTTGTCACGCTTCAGCCTGACCCGCAGGCGTTATGCCGGAATCGTCCTCGATGTGTTTTTCGACCACTGCCTGGCGCGGGATTGGGCGCTGTATGCCGACCAGCCACTGGAACACTTCACCTCGCAGGTGTACCGCGTGCTTGCCGCCGAACCGCAATTGCCGGGGCGACTGGCGCAGATTGCGCCGTATATGGCGGCGGATGATTGGCTGGGTTCGTACCGAGAGTTTGCGGTGATGGATCAGGTGTTGCGGGGGATTTCGCGGCGGCTGACACAACCTGAGGAACTGGGGCATGCCATGCACGAGTTGCGAGAGTTGTACGAGCCGCTGAGTGAAGATTTCCGACGGTTCTACCCCGAGCTGCAAGCATTCGCACAGATCCAACTGACACGGTAAAGCTGAATGTGGGAGGGGGCTTGCCCCCGATAGCAATGGTTCAGTCAAAGCATGCAGTGACTGACACACCCCAATCGGGGGCAAGCCCCCTCCCACATTTGAACGGTGTTCACTTGAGTTCAGGCAGCGAATGCTGGTCGAGCATCCACATGTTCCGCTTCCGGCACCGGCCCGAACAACGCCTTCTGCACTGCCTGCTGCGCTTGATACGCCAGCGCCGCACGTTCCTGCCCGGCACAGGCAATCGGCGTGAGCACATGGATTTCCACATCGCCCTGGTCATTGGCAAACAAGCGCATCAAGTGCGAGAGCAAATCATCGTCGCCAATAAAGGGTGCCAGCGGGTCCACTTGCCCATCACGCAGGTAACGGATCGCCACGGGTTGCAGCGACACATCCGCATCGATCGCACTGGCCAGCAGGCGCCCGTGGAACGTACGCAGGCTGCGCCCATCGGTGGTGGTGCCTTCCGGGAACATCAACAGCGGGTGCTGTTGCTCCAGGTGGCGGGTCATCTGCTTGCGGATCAACTGGCTGTCGCCCGAACCCCGGCGGATAAACAAGCTGCCAGCCTTGGCCGCCAACCAGCCCGCCACCGGCCAGGTGCGCACTTCGGCCTTGGACAGGAATGACATCGGCGCCACGGCACCGAGCAGCGGAATATCGGTCCAGGACACGTGATTGCTCACCCATAGCATCGGCTGCGTTGGCAATTCGCCGTGCACCGTCACGCGAAAGGGCAGGGCGTTGGTCAGGCGCGCCATGAAAAACCGCGACCAACGCTGGCGCCGCACCATCGAATTGGCGATCCCCAAGCGCTCGAACACCCCAAACACACTGGCCATGCTCAGGCCCAGCGCCACCACCACCAGCACGCGGGCAATGCGCCCGTAAACCCGCAGGCGGCTCATCACATTGCAGCCTTGAAGTGGCGCGCGTAACGCGGGCACAGTTCATCGCGCTTGAGCAGGATGAACACGTCGGCCACCTGGAAATCTTCATCCCAGCACGGCTCGCCGCAGATCTTCGCACCCAGGCGCATGTAAGCCTTGAGCAACGGCGGCATCTCGGCGATCACGTTGGACGGCAAGTCCAGCGCCGGCAGCGGTTTTTTCGGTTCGGCGCGCAGGTGTTCGTTGCACAGGTAGCGTTCGCGCAGGCGCTGCATGATCGCGTGGGCCTGGATGCCGCCGTCGTGCATCGGGATGCTCGCGCAACCCATCAGGTAGCTGTAGCCGCCCTGGTTGAGCACTTCGGCCAATTCGCCCCACAACACCGCGATGGTGCCGCCGTTGCGGTAAGCGGGGTCGACGCAGGTGCGGCCGATCTCCAGGATCGGGCCTTGCAGGTGCAGCAGGCCATGCAGGCTGAATTCTTCTTCGCTGTAGAACCGGCCCAGGGTGCTGGCCGCCTGATGGTCCAGCAAACGGGTGGTGGCCACCAGTCGACCGCTGTTCAAGTCCCGCACACCGATGTGGCTGCAGTGAACATCATAGTCATCCATGTCCAGGCCCAGTTCCGCGCCTTTCAGCTTGGCGTTGAACTCGCCGCTGAACACGTTGAACCGCAGGGCCTGGGCTTCCTGCAACGCCTGCGCGCCAACCAGGCGTTCGGCTTGCAGACGGCGTTCATTGCCGGTGTCGCTGATGCGGGCGATCTGAGTCATGGCGAATCTCCGAGTGCCAGCCACCTTTCGGCCGGTCGACTTGTTTGTCCAAAGTCAGGCTATGTAGGCTCGGTGTCATCTCCATGAAGTTATGGTGACGCTTGGATGACAGCGCCTTGCAAGCCGCAGGGCAGAAGACCGCGGGAACCCAATGAGGGGTATTGGTCACCCAGTGGCCGGGTTTGAAGGCAGTTGGGCCTTCAAGCTGTCAGGAGCTTCAGACAGGCTCCGCTTTTCAGAGCGCTCACCTATGCCAAATCCCGTTGCTACGCAGTTTCCCCCGCGTCCTGACACGACACCATCGGCCTTCCCGCCGACTTCCTTTTCAGTCCCTGCGCCTCTGGAAGGGCATACCGGCACACGGGTTAAAGATGGTCGTACCTATGGCGAAAAGATGAGTCAAAAGCCCAATGTTTCGGGAGAGAAACTATTTGACTACAAACCTGCGGCGTCCACCGGTGGAGGGAAAGTCGGAAATATCTGGGGCGATTTCAGTCAGTGGAACAAAGCAAATTGCTCGACTGTTGCGGCGATCAAGGCGGTGATGATGCAATTTGGCAAGCGTCCTACGGACGTATTCAAATCGGTGCGTGAAACGGCCGATGGCTACCATGTCACGCTGAGAAACGGGGAATCGACGTTCTTGACGAAGGACGAATTGAAACAGGCCGCAGCTGTTGCGCAGCTTAAAGGCGAAGATCCGATGACGGTGTTGTATGCCAATTTCATGTTCGCGGTCAGCGCCAAACGGTATCAGGAGTCTGGCCCGGCGAGCTTTACCGAGGCGATGCACGTGCTGAATAGCGGCGGCCGCCTTGAATATACATTCAGGCGGCTAGGTGTTTGGGACGAGGTGGAGGCTGTGCCGCCTGAGCAGTTGGCCCAGGGTCGGATGGGCGTCTTTGAATCAAACGGTCACGCCGCTTTGGTGTTTAAGGGGCGAGAGGAGCGTTGGGGCAAGCGGGGAGGGCCTTCACCAACAAAGGTTATTGACGTGGCGTATGCCTTCAAGAACAGAGCGGTGTCTTCAAACGGTCATTGGCATTGACTAGCCTCCCGGGTTTGATCGTTCCTTGAGTCTGCGTCCATGGTCAGAGGCCTGTTGTATGTTGCCCTGCTGTTTGTCACTGTTGCCACCCATGCCGAAACCTGGCCTGACAAGGACTGGCTCAAGGCCACGCCGCTCGAAGGCCCTGCTGTCGATGCCCTAAATGCCTACGCGTTCCCGCCGCGTGACGACACCACCCGCAAAGGCATCCGCACCGATGCGCTGTTGGTGATCCGCGATGGTGTGATCCTCTATGAGCGCTACGCCGCGCCCACCACCGCCAGCACCCCGCACCTGACCTGGTCGGTCAGCAAAAGCCTGATGGCCACGGTGCTCGGCGTGGCCTACGGCGAGAACCGCTTCAAACTCTCCGATCCCGCCGCGCGCTTTTACCCGCCGATGAAACAACACCCCAAGGTGACCATGGCCGACCTGCTGAACTGGGCCTCGGGCCTGGACTGGCAGGAAGACTACGAATACGCCCCGCTGAAATCGTCAGTGGTGGCGATGCTCTACACCCGTGGTCGCAGTGACATGGCCGACTTTGCCGCTGACACCGACGCGACGGCTGAGCCGGGCCAGGTGTTCCGTTATTCGAGCGGCGACACCAATATCCTGTCCGCCACCCTCAAGGGCATGCTCGGCCACAAGGCCTATATGAGTTACCCGTGGGATGCGCTGTTCAAGCCGCTGGGTATTCACAACGCCACCTGGGAAACCGACGCCGACGAAACCTTCGTCGCCTCGTCCTACGCCTACCTCACCGCCCGCGACCTGGCACGGGTCGGCCTGCTGATGGCGCGGGACGGGCGTTGGGGCGATCAACAACTGCTGCCCAAAGACTGGGTCGCCTTCAATCGCCAGCCCTTCGACAAATACAAGGTCGGCCAGGATGAAGCCGTCCCGGGTGGGCATTGGTGGCTCAATACCGGCGCGTCGAGACCCTGGCCTGACGCCCCCGCCGACACCTTCGCCGCCCTCGGCCACTGGGGCCAGGCGTTATACGTGATGCCCGATGAACACCTGGTGATCGTGCGCTACGGCGATGACCGCGACGGCAGCTATCGCCATAACGAACTGCTCAAGCGCGTGCTGGCGGCGGTGCAACCATGATTCGTCGTCGGCCGTTTACCAGCCTGTTGCTGTTGCTGTTGCTCGCCTTGCTGGGGTGGGGCTGGCACGAACGCGTCAACCTGCAAGCCTTCCCCGACATCATCGCGGCGTATACGGCCAAGGAATACTGTTCGTGCCGGTATGTGCAGAACAATCCGGCAGCGTATTGCCGGGGGTATGTGAAGCAGTACGTGCCGACCAGTGCGTTCAGTGATAACCCGGAGCGCAGTGAGGTAGCGGCGAGCGGGTTGGGGCGCACGCACACGGCGAGGTGGCTGGGCGACCGCCAGGGGTGTCGCCTGGAGCCCTGAGGTTCCACAGGGTGGAACCACCTTTGATTGTCCTCATGCGCACTTCGCGGTTATCTGGCGATGTGCAGCAAACAAGAACGGGAACACCCGCCTGTGAGGAGAATCACCATGCGCCCACACCAGCACATCCTGGATTGGCTCAGCGACGTTGCCGGCGACTTGCGCGCCGTGCGCCACGACATTCACGCCCATCCTGAACTCGGTTTCGAAGAGAACCGCACCTCGGCCCTCGTGGCGCAGTGCCTGAGGGAATGGGGCTATGAGGTGCACACCGGCATCGGCAAGACCGGCGTGGTGGGCGTGCTGCGCAATGGCAGCAGCTCGCGCACCCTGGGCATCCGCGCTGACATGGATGCGTTGCCCATCATCGAAACTACCGGCGCGGCCTACACCAGCCAGCACGCCGGTTGCATGCATGCCTGCGGGCATGACGGCCACACCACCATGCTGCTTGGCGCCGCGCGTTACCTGGCGGCGACGCGGCAATTCGACGGCACGTTGAACCTGATTTTCCAGCCTGCCGAAGAGGGCCAGGGTGGTGCCGAAGCCATGTTGGCCGATGGTTTGCTGGAGCGCTTCCCCTGCGATGGATTGTTTGGCATGCACAACATGCCGGGGCTGCCGGCGGGGCATCTGGGGTTGCGCGTCGGGCCGATGATGGCGTCGCAGGACTTGCTCACGGTGACCCTCGAAGGCGTTGGCGGCCATGGCTCCATGCCACATCTGACGGTGGACCCGTTGGTAGCGGCGGCGAGCCTGGTCATGGCGTTGCAGACGGTGGTGGCGCGCAATATCGACACTCAGGAAGCGGCCGTGGTCACGGTGGGCGCGCTGCAAGCGGGCCAGGCAGCCAATGTGATTCCCCAAGAGGCGCTGTTGCGTCTGAGCCTGCGCGCGCTCAACCCCAAGGTGCGCGAACAGATGCTGGAGCGCGTGCTCGCCATCATCCACACCCAGGCTGCCAGCTTTGGCTGCACGGCGCAGATCGAACACCGCCCGGCCTATCCTGTGCTGGTCAATCACGCCGAAGAAACCGAGTTCGCTCGCCAGGTTGGCGTCGCCTTGCTAGGCGCCGATGCGGTGGACGGCAACACCCGCACGCTGATGGGCAGCGAAGACTTCGCCTGGATGCTGCAACGCTGCCCCGGCAGCTATCTGTTCATCGGCAATGGCGTGTCGCGGCCGATGGTGCATAACCCCGCCTATGACTTCAACGACGATATCCTGCTGACGGGTGCCGCCTATTGGGGCGCGCTGGCCGAGAGCTGGCTCAAGCCTGTCTGACGATCTTCTTTTTCTGCCGCTGGACCCTTTCCCTCGATCGGTTGAATGGAGTGTTCCTCATGCAGACTGCAAAACCAGGTGTGTCCCGCACCCGCCAAGTGGTGGCGGCCGTAATCGGCAATGCGCTGGAATGGTATGACTTCATTGTCTACGGCTTTCTGGCGAGCATCATTGCCCGGCAGTTTTTTCCTTCGGATGACGAGTACGCGTCGCTGTTGATGGCCTTGGCCACTTTTGGCGTGGGCTTTTTCATGCGCCCGGTGGGGGGCATCCTGCTGGGGATCTATTCCGACCGCAAAGGCCGCAAGGCCGCGATGCAGTTGATTATCCGGCTGATGACCGTGTCCATCGCATTGATCGCGTTCGCGCCCAATTACGCCGCCATCGGCATGGGCGCGCCGTTGTTGATCGTGGTGGCACGCATGCTTCAAGGGTTTGCCACCGGCGGTGAATACGCGAGCGCAACGGCGTTTCTGGTGGAAAGCGCTCCGGCCCATCGCAAGGGCTTATATGGCTCCTGGCAATTGGTGGGGCAATGCCTGGCCGTGTTCGGCGGCGCAGCGATGGTGGCGGCGGTCACGCATTTCTTTTCGCCGCAAACCCTCGACCTGTGGGGGTGGCGCTTGCCGTTCGTGTTCGGTTTGCTGATTGGCCCGGTGGGCCTGTGGATTCGTCGGCACATGGAAGATCCAGAGGAGTTCATCGAGGCACGCAAACAGGCGAGCGGCCCGGCGCCGAGCCTGGTGCAGGTGGTGCGCGAGCACAGACGCAGCATCCTCGTCTCCATGGGCCTGGCCTGTGGTGCGACGGTGTCGTTCTATGTGGTGCTGGTGAACATGCCGACCTTCGCCCACAAAAGCCTTGGTCTGCCACTGGACCAAGTATTGATGGTGCAGATGTTTGCGGTGGCGCTGATGACCGTGGTGATTCCACTGTCCGGGCTGCTCTCGGATCGCCTGGGGCGGCGGCCGGTGTTGATGGCATTCACCCTCGCATTCTTCGTCATGGTTTATCCGCTGTACGTGTGGGTCGCCGCCGCACCGTCCATCGAGCGGCTGCTGGCGATGCAGGTGCTGCTGTGCACAGCCATCGGTGGTTTTTTCGGGCCGGCACCGACGGCATTGGCCGAGCAGTTTCCCATCGAAGTTCGCTCGACCGGTGTATCGGTCGCCTATAACGTGGCGGTCATGGTGTTCGGCGGTTTCGCACCGTTGATCGTCACGTGGCTGACCAAAGTGCTGGGCACGCCCGTCGCGCCATCCTTCTATGTCTTGTTCGCTTGCGTGCTGACGCTGCTGGGCACTTACTGCATGCATGAGGCACTGCGGGCCAAGCGACCACTGCCGTTTTCCAAAGAGGTGAAGCCTTGAGTATTGTTGATTGGGATGCCACCGAACTGTCGCGGGCAATCCACGCGCGACAAGTGTCGTGCGTAGAGGTGGTGCAGGCCTATCTGGCGCAGATTCAGCGCTTCAATCCGAGGGTGAATGCGCTGGTGTCGCTGCGCGATGCCGATGACGTGTTGGCCGAGGCGCGGGAACGTGATCGCGAGTTGGACCAGGGCCAGTCACGTGGCTGGATGCACGGCATGCCCCAGGCGATCAAGGATCTGGCGGCTACCAAAGGCTTGCGTACGACGCTGGGTTCGCCCTTGTTCGCCGAGCACGTGCCCACTGAAGACGCCATCAGCGTGGCTCGGGTGCGTGCCAGTGGCGCGATCATCATCGGCAAGAGCAACGTGCCGGAGTTCGGCCTGGGTTCGCAGACCTACAACACGCTGTTCGGCACCACTGTCAATGCCTACGACCCCAGCCTGGTAGCCGGCGGTAGCAGCGGCGGGGCGGCCGTGGCCGTGGCGCTGCGCATGCTGCCGGTGGCCGATGGCAGCGACATGATGGGCTCGCTGCGCAACCCGGCGGCGTTCAACAATGTGTTTGGCTTGCGTCCGTCACAAGGCCGCGTACCTCACGGGCCTATGCCTGAAGTGTTCGTGCAACAGTTGGGCACCGAAGGCCCGATGGGCCGCAGCGTGACGGATGTAGCGCGGTTGCTGGGTATCCAGGCGGGTTATGACCCTCGGGTGCCATTGTCGTCCAAGGACGATCCGACGGTGTTCAGCCAGCCCTTGCAGCGTGATTTCAAGGGCGCACGCCTGGGTTGGCTGGGGGATTACAACGGCTACCTGCCGATGGACGACGGTGTGCTGAGCCTGTGCGAATCAGCCCTCGATGATTTCATCGCGTTGGGGTGCACGGTGGAAAGCTGTCAGCCGGACTTTTCCATGGCGCGGCTGTGGCGCAGCTGGTTGGTGCATCGCCACTGGCTGGTGCACGGCAACCTCGGCGCGGCCTACGCCAACCCTCAGAAACGTGCGCGGCTCAAGCCCGAAGCGCAATGGGAAGTCGAGGGCGGCCTGAATCTGACGGCCCAGCAGGTGTACCAGGCGTCGGTGGACCGCAGCGCGTGGTATCGCGCCCTCGCCAAACTGTTCGAGCACTACGATTTCCTGCTGTTACCGACTGCCCAAGTGTTCCCTTTCGAGGCACAACAACCCTGGCCGCGCCACGTTGGCGGGCGTGAGATGGACACCTATCACCGCTGGATGGAAGTGGTAATCGGCCCGACCCTGGCGGGGCTGCCGAGCATGAGCATCCCGGTGGGCTTCAACCCCCAGGGCCTGCCCATGGGCATGCAGATCATCGGCCCGGCCCAGGCGGATCGGGCGGTGTTGCAATTGGCCTATGCTCATGAACAGCTGACGCAATGGGTGCAGCGTCGACCGCCGACGTGCCTTGAATCGACGGGTTGAGCCACGACCGGGCCTGTATCTTGCTGTGAACAATGATCATCCATCGGCAACAGGGAGATCGAACATGGAGACAGGCACCGTACGCTCGGTCGAGCGCGCACTGGCAATCGTCGAGTTGCTGGGCGAGCACCAGGCCCTGGGGCTGGAGGAGTTGCATTACCTCACACGTCTGCCCAAGGCCACAGTGTCGCGCATGTTGCTGACGTTGCAGGAGCAGGGTTGGGTCTATCGCGGCTTGAGCGATCGTCGTTACCGCCTGCGTGCCCAACGTTTGTTCGGCGACACCCAGCAACGCTTCAAGCGCCAGGTGGTGGAAAGCGCAGCGCCTTGGCTGCTGGAGCTCAGTGAGCGCACCGGGTTGGTGGTGGATTTGTCCTGTTTTGATGGCGAGCGCCTGGAGGTCATGGAAAGCGCGATTCCCAGTGTGTTGCGCAAGCTCTACCCGAACAATTGCCAGATCGTCGGCCAGCACGCCAGCCTGTTTCATTCAGCGATGGGCAAGGCCTGCCTGACCCAATTGCCGGCCGAAGAGGTTCAACGTTTGGCGGGCCGTGACCGGGTGGCGGCGGACGAGCAGTACCAGGCCTGCGAACAAACCCAGCATCAGGGCTTCGGCCAGCGCACCGAGGGGTATTGGGAGTATCCGGTGCGCCTGCCGTTTCTGATTCGTGCCGTGGCCTTGCCAGTGCGCGCCAATGGTCGCTTGGTTGGGAGCATGGCGCTGCATTGGCCGATGCATCAGGCGCCGGTTGAGCGGGTGTTGAACCTGCACATGGCCAGTCTGGAGGAGACGGTGCGCGAAGTGCAGCGCGCATTGGCGTAACCCTCGCGATCCGGTTAAGGTTCGTCCAGGTTTTTCGCCCCACGAGTCTTCAATGTTCAACGCTTCTGTGATCAAACCCCTGGCTTTCGCCCTGTTGGCCGCCGCTGCCGTGCCTGCCCATGCCGACTGGTACCTGGATAACGAGTCCTCGCGGCTGTCGTTCGTCACCACCAAGAACACCGAAATCGCCGAAGTGCATCGCTTCCTGGTGTTGCATGGCAAGGTCGACAGCAAGGGCGCGGCGCAGCTTGAGGTGGAGCTGGAGTCCGTCAACAGCGGCATCCCGCTGCGCGACGAGCGCATGCGCAATCAGCTGTTCGAGATCAAGACGTTCCCCGAGGCGCTGGTCAACGCGCAAATCAACCTGCAACCCATCAACGACCTGGCCCCCGGCGCGCAGCTTGAATTGCGCCTGCCGTTATCGGTGACGCTGCACGGCAAGACCCAGACCTACAGCGCCGAGCTGCTGGCCACGCGCCTGGATGACCGGCGTTTCCAGGTGGTCACCCTGGAGCCGCTGGTGGTGCATGCCGAGGACTTCGACCTGGCGCCGGGTGTGGCCGCACTGCGCAAGGCGGCGGGGCTCAAGTCGATCAGTCTGTCGGTGCCGGTGGGTGCGGTGCTGATCTTTACGGCGCGCTGACGTGAGTGGCGCGGTGTTCCCGTGGCGCAGCGCCAACCGTTTCGAGTTGTTGATCGACGGGCCGAGTTTTTTCCCGCAGATGCTGGTGGGTATCGCCCGCGCCGAGCGGCAAGTCGAGCTGGAGTTGTACCTGGTGGAAGCCGGCGCCTGCGCCGAAGCCATGGTGCAGGCGCTGGTGCTGGCCGCCGAACGCGGTGTGCAGGTGCGCTGCCTGTTCGATGATTACGGCAGCCTGGCGTTTACCCTCGGGCTGCGCAGGCGCTTGACCGATGCCGGTGTGGAACTGCGCTTCTACAATCGCCTGCGCTGGCGCCGCTGGATGCGCAACCTGTACCGCGACCATCGCAAACTGCTGTTGATCGACCAGGACATCGCCTTTGTCGGCGGCACCGGCGTGACCGATGAATTCTGGACGCCGGGCAACGACAGTGCCGACTGGCACGAAGTGATGGTGCAAATCAGCGGCCCCCTGGTGCTCGACTGGCAAGCCCTGTTCGACCGCCAATGGCACGCCAACAACGCGCGCCGCGCCTGGAAACCCGCCACCCATTTCGGCTTGCCACGCTTACCCAGGATGCCCGCCACCGGACCGGGTCTGGGTCGTGTGGCCTATGCCGATGCCCGCCAACACCGGGACATTTTGCAATCGTTGATCCGTGCCTTGAACAGCAGCAAGACACGTATCTGGTTGGCGACTCCGTACTTCCTGCCGACCTGGGGCGTGCGTCGTGCTCTGCGCCGGGCGGCGGGGCGGGGTGTGGAAGTGCGTTTGCTGCTCACCGGCCCGCGTACCGATCACCCGTCCGTGCGCTATGCCGGGCATCGTTATTACCCACGTTTACTGCGTTCGGGCGTGCAGATTTTTGAGTATCAGCCGTGTTTCCTGCACCTGAAGATGGTGCTGGTGGATGACTGGGTCAGTGTGGGCTCGTGCAACTTCGATCACTGGAACCTGCGCTTCAACCTGGATGCCAACCTGGAGGCGTTGGACCCTGAGTTGACGCGGGCGGTGGCGGGCAGTTTCGAGCGGGATTTTGCCCAGAGCCAGGCGGTGAGCCTGGAGGCGTGGAAGTCGCGGCCGTTGTGGCGGCGGGTGAAGCAGCGGGTGTGGGGGTGGATTGATCGGTTGGTGGTGAACCTGCTGGATAGACGTGGCTAGCCAGTTCACTGGGAGGCAAATGTGGGAGGGGGCTCGCCCCCGATTGCAGGGTGTCAGTCACTGAAAATATTGACTGAACCACCGCTATCGGGGGCAAGCCCCCTCCCACATGTTTACAGCAGTTCGAAGGTTTGCTGTTGTACGTCCTGGGAATCCAACCCGATCTGCACATTGAACTCGCCTGGCTCCGCCGCGTACTTGAGCTGGGTGTTGTAGAACTTCAAGTCTTCCTCGGTGATGGTGAAGTGCAAGGTGCGCTCTTCGCCAGCCTTGAGCATGACCTTCTGGAAGTTCTTCAGCTCCTTGATCGGGCGGATCATCGAACCGGCCACGTCCTGGATATACAGCTGCACCACGGTTTCGCCATCGACCTTGCCGGTGTTCTTCACCGTCACGCTGGCGTCGAGCTTGCCGGTCTTGTTCAGGGTGGTGGACGACAGCGCCATGTCCGACAGGCCGAATGTGGTGTAGCTCAAGCCATATCCAAACGGGAACAGCGGCCCGGTGGTGTCATCGAAGTACTGCGAAGTGTAGTTGCCCGGTTTGCCTGGGGTGAATGGTCGGCCGATGGTCAGGTGGTTGTAGTAGGTCGGGATCTGCCCCACCGAACGCGGGAAGGTGATCGGCAGCTTGCCCGACGGGTTGTAGTCGCCGAACAGCACGTCGGCAATGGCGTTGCCGCCTTCGGTGCCGGCGAACCAGGTTTCCAGGATGGCGTCGGCCTGTTGGTTCTCTTCCAGAATCGACAGCGGGCGACCGTTCATCAGCACCAATACCAGCGGCTTGCCGGTGGCTTTGAGGGCTTTGATCAGGTCGCGCTGGCTTTGCGGGATGTTCAGGTCGGTGCGGCTGGAGGATTCGTGGGACATGCCACGGGACTCGCCCACGGCGGCCACCACCACATCGGCATCCTTGGCAGTCTTGACCGCTTCGTCAATCATCACTTGGGCAGGTCGGGTGTCATCGACCACTTCCGGCGCATCGAAGTTGAGGAAGTTCAGGTAGTCGACCACCGCCTTGTCGTTGGTGATGTTGGCGCCACGGGCATAGATGATCTTGCCTTTTTCGCCGATCACCGCGTTCATGCCGTCGAGCAGGGTCACCGATTGCTCGGGTTTGCCGGCGGCGGCCCAGCTGCCCATCATGTCGATCGGCGCCTTGGCCAACGGACCGACCAGGGCGATGGTCGCGGATTTTTTCAGCGGCAGGGTGTTGTCCCGGTTTTTCAGCAACACCAGGCTACGGCGCGCGATGTCGCGGGCCTCGCTGCGGTGTAGGCGGCTTTCGGCGTAGGTGTCGGCCGGGTCATCCTCGGCCTTGCCGATGCGCAGGTACGGGTCCTTGAACAGGCCCATGTCGTACTTGGCGCCGAGCACTTCGCGCACGGCGTTGTCGATGTCACGTTGTTCGATCTCGCCGGACTTGAGCAGGCCGGGCAGTTCCTTGCCGTACAGCGTGTCGTTCATGCTCATGTCGATGCCGGCCTTGATCGCCAGCTTGGCGGCTTCACGCCCATCCTTGGCCACGCCATGCTTGATCAACTCGAAGATCGCGCCATGGTCGCTCACGGCCAGGCCCTTGAAGCCCCAGTCCTTGCGCAGCAGGTCGTTCATCAGCCAGGTATTGGCGGTGGCGGGCACGCCGTTGATCGAGTTCAGCGCCACCATTACGCCGCCGGAACCGGCCTTGATCGCCGCGTGGTACGGCGGCAGGTAGTCCTGGTACATCTTGACCGGGCTCATGTCGACCACGTTGTAGTCGCGGCCGCCTTCCACCGCGCCATACAGGGCGAAGTGCTTGACGCTGGCCATGATGCTGTCGGCGTTCGCGGGGCTGACGCCCTGGAAGGCCTTGACCATCACTTCGGCAATGCGCGAAACGAGATAGGTGTCTTCACCGAAGCCTTCGGAGGTACGCCCCCAGCGCGGGTCGCGGGAGATGTCGACCATCGGCGCGAAGGTGATGTCGAGGCTGTCGGCGGCGGCTTCCTGGGCGGCGATGCGCCCGGAGCGGCCGATGGCGTCCATGTCCCAGCTGGAGGCCAGGGCCAGGCTGATCGGGAAGATGGTGCGATGGCCGTGGATCACGTCGTAGGCGAAGAACATCGGGATCTTCAAGCGGCTGCGCATGGCCGCGTCCTGCATCGGACGGTTTTCCGGGCGGGTGATGGAGTTGAACGTGCCACCGATGCGGCCGGCGGCGATTTCCTTGCGGATCAGCTCGCGGGGCATTTCGGGGCCGATGCTGATCAGGCGCAATTGGCCTATCTTCTCATCGAGGGTCATCTGCTTGAGCAGGTCGCTGACGAAGGCGTCCTTGTCCTTGAGCGCAGCAGGCTTTGTTTCTGCCCAGGCGGGGTGGGTGGCCAGCGTGGCAACAAGGCCGAGCAAACACAGCTTCTTCATGAATATCCTTTTTCGGCTCACTGCACAGCGAAAATGCGCTGTTCTGCCAAAATGTGGGGAACGTAATGTTGTTGTTCGAGTGTTATACCGACAAATGCCGCACACTTCGGAACTCTTATTAGCGGTGGGCATCTTTTTAGCTGATTGATTCGATGCAATCCAGTCGTGGCAGCGGATTATGCCTTACCGGTGCCCAATTCCATCAAGGTTCGCCAGGAGAAACACCATGCAAGCAGCACAAGGTTACCGCTGGGGCTTGAAAGCCGCGGTTTTGCTATTGATCGGTACGGTGCTCAGCGGTTGCGGCATCAACAACATCCCGACCCTGGACGAACAGGCCAAGGCCGCCTGGGGCCAGGTGCAGAACCAGTACCAACGCCGCGCCGACCTGATCCCCAACCTGGTGGAAGTGGTCAAGGGCTATGCCGCCCATGAGCAGGACACCCTCACCGCCGTGATCGAAGCGCGGGCCAAGGCCACCTCGATCCAGGTGGATGCCAGCACCCTCGACAACCCGGAAAAACTCAAGCAGTTCCAGCAGGCCCAGGACGGCTTGAGCGGCGCGCTCAGTCGTTTGATGGTGGTGTCCGAGCGCTACCCGGACCTGAAGGCCAACCAGAACTTCCTGGCCTTGCAATCCCAGCTTGAAGGCACCGAAAACCGTATCGCCGTGGCCCGTCGCGATTTCATCCAGGCGGTGCAGGCCTACAACACCGAGATCCGCACCTTCCCTGGCCGCCTGTGGCACAGCGTGATGTACAGCGACTTGCCGGTCCGCGCCACGTTTGAAGCCACCAGTGCCGATGCCGATAAAGCGCCGCAAGTGAAGTTCAAATAAGGCTGCGCTGAGGTGTCGATGCGTTTATTACGGATAGGCCTGGCGCTGTGGCTTCTGGCCTGCGTGGGCGTGGCCCAGGCTGCGCTGACTTTCCCGGCGCTGACCGGGCGGGTGGTGGACAACGCCCAGATGATCGACCCGGCCACGCGTGCGCAACTGACCCAGCAATTGCAGGCGCTGGAGCAGACGTCCGGCGACCAGATCGTGGTGGTCACCGTACCCGACCTGCAGGGTGTGCCGATTGAGGACTTCGGTTATCAACTGGGCCGCCAGTGGGGCATCGGCCAAAAGGGCAAGGACAACGGCGCGCTGTTGATTGTCGCCCGCGATGAGCGCAAATTGCGCATCGAAGTCGGCTACGGCCTGGAAGGTGTGCTCACCGATGCGCAGTCGTGGGTGATCATCAACCAGGTGATTGCACCCAAGTTCAAGGCCGGCAACTTCAGCCAGGGCATCAGCGACGGTGTGGCGGCGATGGTGCAGGTGGTGAGCGGCGAACCGCTGGCCGTGCCGGCCCATGTGGCGGACGCCAACTTTGCCAAGGATAATCCCGGGTTTTCCATCGGCCTGTTTATCCTGCTGATCGGCGTGTTGTGGCTGTGCAATCGCCTGGGCCTGCCGGTGGGCGCGATCCTGCTGGCGATTCTCAGCAGCAGCGGACGCGGCGGTGGTGGCGGGGGCGGCGGCGGTGGTTTCCGCGGCGGCGGTGGCGGCTTTGGCGGTGGCGGGGCTTCAGGCGGCTGGTGATGATAATAATGAGAGAGCAAGCACAACCATGGCATTACTGACTGAACACGAGCAGCGCCAAGTCGCTGAGGCGATCGCCCGCGTGGAAAAGACCACCGACGCGGAGCTGGTGACCGTGCTGGCCGCTCGCGCCGATGACTACGCCTACATCCCGCTGCTGTGGGCCAGCCTGATCGCGTTGGTGGTGCCGGGAGTGGTGCATTACCTGTCGGGCTACCTGACCATGTACACCTTGCTGCTGGCGCAATGGGCGACCTTCATCGTGCTGTGCCTGGTGTTCCGCCTGCCCAAGGTGACGACACGGTTGATCCCGCGTTCGGTGCGCCACTGGCGCGCCTCCAACCTGGCGCGACGCCAGTTCCTCGAGCAGAACCTGCATCACACCCTGGGCAGCACCGGTGTGCTGATTTTTGTCAGCGAGGCCGAGCGGTACGTGGAGATCCTGGTGGATGACGGCATTTCCAGTCGCCTGGATGACAGCAACTGGGATGGGATCGTCAAGGCGTTTACCCAGCAGGTGAAGCAGGGGCAGACGCTGGCGGGGTTTGTGGCGTGCATCGAGGCCTGTGGCGAGTTGTTGAAGGTGCATGTACCGGTGACGCAAACCCGCAATGAACTGCCCAATCGCCTGGTCGTACTCGAATAAAACTCAGTGTTGGGCAAAAAAATGTGGGAGGGGCGGTGCGACGGTTCGACTTGCCCCCTCCCACATTGGGTTCTGTGGTGTTCCATCCAATGACCACTGATCAAATAACCCCGTGCCCTGAATCACTATCCCCCCTAAAATGCCCGGCATTCCCTGCCCGAGGCGTTTTTGTTCATGTCTGTCACTGCTCAACCGGATCATCATGCCCAGTTCATCGAACTGCTGAGCGCAAGCCTCGCGCAGAATGCCTTTATCAAGCTGGTGCTGGCCAAGTACGTCGGCGATGAAGCCGAGTTGCAACGGCTGATCATCAAGCCGGTAACGGTCAAGGAGCAGCCGTGCCTGTCCTTCGTCTACCGCTACAAGACCCGCGATATCACCAAGAACTTCCCGGTGGCCGAGGGTGTGGCAGCGATTGCCGAGTTGCTGCCGGCCCCGTTCAAGAACGCGCACCTGCTGTCGCTGACCGACGAAGCCCAGCTGGAATACAGCAAGAAGAACAAAAGCTCGCTGTTCAGAAGCAAGCCGCAGCAACTGCGCGAAGCGCCATCGGCTGAGCATAACCGCGAGAAAAACCGCTTCCTTGACCTGAGCCGGCCGTTCCTCGCCGACCTGGGGGTGACTGATGCCCGGCAGGCGCTGATCCCGTCGATGTCGCGCAAATGGAAGCAGATCAACAAGTTCATCGAAGTGTTCAGCCATGCGCTGACCTCGTCACCGCTGAAGCTGGACCAGCCGGTGCGCGTTGCCGACTTCGGCTCGGGCAAGGGCTACCTGACGTTCGCCATCCACGACTACCTGCGCAACACCCTCAAGGCCGAGGGCGAAGTGACCGGCGTCGAATTGCGCGAAGACATGGTGGCCCTGTGCAACACCGCCGCCGCCCGCCTTGAGCACCCTGGGCTGGTGTTCAAGTGTGGCGACGTGCGTAGCGTGGCCCCCAGCGAACTGGAGGTGATGATCGCCCTGCATGCCTGCGACATTGCCACCGACTACGCGATCCACACCGGCATCCGTTCCGGCGCGTCGATCATCATGTGCTCGCCGTGCTGCCACAAGCAGATCCGCCTGCAGATCCAGAGCCCGGTGCTGCTCAAGCCGATGCTGCAATACGGCCTGCACCTGGGCCAGCAGGCCGAAATGGTCACCGACAGTTTGCGGGCGTTGTTCCTCGAAGCCTGCGGTTATGAGACCAAGGTGTTCGAGTTCATCTCGTTGGAGCACACCAACAAGAACAAGATGATCCTGGCCGTAAAGCGCTCAGAGCCACTGGACAACGCGCAGTTGCTGGAGAAGATCCAGCAACTCAAGGCGTTCTACCACATCACCGAACACTGCCTGGAAACCCTGCTGCGCGCGGAGGGTTACCTGGCCTGATCGGCCAATGCTACGGGCGCAGGTCGCACCGCCGTCTTGCGCCCCAGCATCACCGTCACGATCACCCCACACGCAAACAGCCAGGTTATCGGCTCGATGTGTTCACCAAAAAACAGCGCCGAAAACGCGATGGTGAAGAAGATCTGCAACAGCTGGATCTGGCTGACCCGCGCAATCCCGCCCATGGCCAACCCGGCGTACCAGGCAAAGAACCCCAGGAACTGCGAGAACAGCGACACATAGCCAAACGCCCACCACGCGCGCATCGAAATCGCGCCTTGATGCTGCGCCGCCAGGTACCACACCGGGCCGATCAGCACCGGCGTCGACAGCACCAGCGCCCAGCAGATCACCTGCCAGCCGCCCATTTCCTTGGCCAATCGACCGCCTTCTGCATACCCCAGGCCGCCCACCGCAATCGCACCGAGCATCAGCAAATCACCGGCCTGGATGCTACCGGCGCCGGTAATCAGCGCGTAACTCAACACCAATCCACTGCCCAGCGCTGCGCAGGCCCAGAAAGCTTTCGATGGCCGCTCATGGGACAGCCACGCCGCATACAGCGCCACGCACAGTGGTTGCAGGCCGTTGACCAATGCGCCGTGGGACGCCGGCAAGGTCTGCATGGCCCAGGCTGACAGCACCGGGAAACCGAGGATCACCCCCGCGATCACCAGGCACAGCCCGCGCACCTGGCGCCAGGTCGGCCAGCGTTCGCGGCGCCACAGCAACAGCGCCGCCGCCGGGATCGCCGCAAACAACGCTCGGCCCAGGCCGTTGAGCAACGGGTGGATTTCCTGCACCACGATGCGGGTGAAGGGCAGGGTTAGGCTGAAGATGATGACGCCCAGCAGGCCGAGGGCCATGCCGGTATTTTCGCGCGAACTCATGGGGCAACCAAAACGAGAGGGCTTCAAGGGAAGCCCATCTAGCCACATCCCCCGCCGGTTGCGGGCCTACAGCTGAGTGCGGATTTATCCGTACAGTTTTTCAGAAGAAGCGGGTGATGCTGACCTTGGCATCACGGCCCTTGGTGTAGGCGCGGTCGCCGCTCAGTGCCGGGCGGAAGTTGTTGTTGAACAGGTTGTCCACGGTGAAGTTCACCTCGGTGCCTTTCAGATAAGCCTGTTGGGGTTTCCATTTGGCGAACAGGCCCTGGGTGTTGTAGCGCTTGTTGCCGTACTGGTCGTAGAACAGATCCCCCACGCTACTGCCAGGGCCGCCGGAGTATTTATCACTGGGCAAACGTGTGGTTGCCCCGATGAACTGGCCCGTCCAGCCGACCTGGGCATCCCACGCCGGAATATTGGTGCCCACCACCAGCACCCATTTGGTCGGCGGAATATCGCGCGCGGCCACGTCCGGGCCCCACGGGTTGGTGTACGCACCTTCGTGGTCACCCTTGGCATAAGCGAACGATACCGAGCCGAACAGGTAGGTGGAGTTGTAGAACGATTCGAGCTCGAAGCCCTTGATGGTCAGCCCGCCGATGTTGCGGTAGTTGGACATGGCCCCCGGCGGGCAGGCGGTGGAGATGGTCCCGCCATTGATGGCCTGGTTCTGGCAGCCGACACCCGTGGCCTTGAAAATCTCGTCTTCGACTTTGTTGTGGAAGAAGGTGGTGCGCAGCTGCAGGTTGTCGTCATGAGCGATCAGGTTGTCGAAGCTGCTGACGCTGCCCACGCTGATCGAGGTGATGCGTTCCGGGTCGAGGTCGACGCTGGTGGCGGTGCGGTTGCCCAGGCCTTGAACTTCGTACTGCTCGTCGATCACCGGCGCACGCCAGGTCTTGCTCCAGTTGGCGAATAGCCCCAGGTTCGGGTTGACGGTCCAGAACACCGCCAGGCGCGGCGACCAGCCGGTGTAGGTGCGGTCGCTGTAATCGTGGCCGAAGGACGGGTCGGGATTGCTGTAGTACGGCGCATCGTTGGCTTCGCCACGGTTGCGGACATGGTCGTAGCGCATCGATGGCGTGATGGTGACGTCGCCCAGCGTGACGGCATCCTGTACGAAGAAACTGTTGGTATCGACCTTGCCATGGGGCATGAAGCCTGGCTGGAAATGCCCATAGTTATAGCGTGGGGTGTTGTACGTGGTACCCGGCATCCACATCTCGGTTTCGCGGATGTGCTTGCGGATTTGGCCGCCGACCGTGACGGCATGCTGCAAGGGACCTGTATCAAACAGGCTGACGTTGCGTATGTCGAGGTTCTTGTCGGTGTAGGCGGTGTCCATCTTGCGCCCGCCGGTGGCCAGTTGGAAAAACGCCGTGGCGTCGCGTTCGTCGGTCTGGTCGGTGTTGGACTGGGAGTACTTGACGGTCAGGTCCACCAGCGGGTTGTCCAGCGGGGTGTATTCATATTTGCCGGACCAGGTGGTGTCGACGGTGTCGCGGTGGGCCAGAAATCGCTTGAGTGCCGCTTCGTAGCCATAGCGGTCAATATTCGCCTGGGTGGGCGGCGTGGGATAGCTGGCGGCAGAAAACGGTGTCCAACGGTCGCTGTGTGAACGCGAGTAGGACAAGCCAACGGCGTGCTCTTCGGTGAAGTGGGCGTTGACCTTGAATAGCTTGCCGTCGACGTTCTGGGCGGAGTTCGGCAGGCGCTGGGGGTTGATCGGGTATTGGTTGTTCTCGTTGGGTAATTTGGCGGCCACCTTCATGTCGTCGCCGTCGCGTTGGGTCAGGTAAGCCAGGGCATCAAAGCGTCCGTCGTCGGTGCGACCATACACGGCGCTGCTGTAGACCTGCTCGTGGTCGTTGCTGGAGTAACCGTATTTGAGCATCGCACCGCTGTTGCGGCCGTCCTTGAGCAGGTCGGGGGCGTCCTTGGTGGTCATGTTGACCGTGCCGCCGAAACCGCCGTTGCCAGTGAATGGCGAGTTGGGGCCTTTCTCCACCTCAATGCTTTTGATCAGCTCGGGCTCGATGAATACGGTGCCTTGTTGATAGCGCTCAAAGCCGCTCTTGGTGGCGCCATCGACGGTCAGCGGCACGTCTTCGGCATCGCCAAAACCACGGATGTTGATGGTCTGGCCGCCAGGCTTCAGCGAACCGCCCTGGCTCACGCCGGGCAGGGTCTGCAGCAGGCTGGGGATGTTGTTGGACTGGTAGCGGTCGATGTCTTCCTGGCTCAGGGTCGAGCGGCCGACGGTGCTGGAGTCGACCTCGGTACCAGTGCCTATCACGCTCAAGGCGTCCAGTTGGATTGCGCCGCTGTTGGTGGTCTTGCCCTCATCGGGGCGCACGACATAAGTGCTGCCAACCTTGATCAGGGTGAACTCGCCGTTTTTCAGCAGGGTGCGAATCGCCACTTCCGGCGTAAAGTCGCCGTTGAGCGCGGGCGCCTGCACGTTCTTGAGCAGCTCTTCGTCGAACAGCAACTGGAGCTGAGCCTGCTGCGCCACCTGGCTCAGGGATGTGGCCAGCGCCTGGGCTGGCAGCGTGAATGCCTCGGCCTGGGCACTGAGGCTCAATACCAGGCAGCTGGCGAAGAGGGTCGGTCGAAGAAACAGGTGCGAAGCGTGGCAAGGCGCGCGAAACATGAAATCCCCCGGTATGGCCAACTGGCCGAAAAGGTGTGCGTATCGAACTCAGACCGGAGGAAGACGGTGCAGCTGAAAAAATCCACACCTGCGAATGCAAAATATTCTCAAATAAGAATTCAGTGGGGTTATTTGCTCGGTTCGATCCTCACGATGCCGTCGGTCGACATCACCGTTTTCACCGGCAGCAAGGCGGGCAGGGCGTTGAGCAGGGCGTCGGGATCATTCACATCCAGATTGCCCGAGACTTTCAGATGCGCCACGGTGTTACTGACCTGCAGTGGCGCCTGGGGGCGATACAGGCTCAACTCATCGACCAGGCTGGCCAGCTCGCGGTTGCGAAACGCCAGGTGACCACTGCGCCAGTCGGCGACCTCTTCGGGGGCGAGGGTCTGCTGCTGCAATGTGCCCTTGGCGTAGCTGAAGATCGCACGTTGCCGGGCGCCCAGCAGGGTGATGGGGCTTTTCGCGTCCGGCTCGAAGGCGACCTGGCCATGGGCGACGCTGACCACCAGTTGCTGCTGGCTGCGGCGCACATCGAAGCCGGTACCGACCACGCGCACATTGGCCTCGCCGGCTTGCACGAACAGCGGCCGTTCCTTGTCGGCGGCCACTTCGATGTACAGCTGGCCCTTGTCCAGGTGCAGGATGCGCTGGTGCGCGGTGAAATCCACGCGTACGCGGGTGTTGGCATTCACATACAAGGTGCTGCCATCGGGCAGGTTGAGGGTGCGCATGCCTTTGGCATGGGCCGCGACCTGGGTGTGATACAGCTCGCGGGGGGCGCCGATAGGGGTAGCCAACACCGCGCACAGCAACGCGGCGGCCACGGCCAGGGCAGGGCGCCACACCGACGGTTTGCGCTTGGGCAGCGCCATGGGTTTGTTCAGTTGCTGCAATTGGGCCAGGTCTGCCCATAGTTGCTCGAATTCGGCATAGGCGCGGGCATGGGCGGGCTCGGCCTGCCAGGCGGCAAAGGCTTTTCGCTCGGCACGCCCCACGCCATTGCGGTTGCGCGCAAACCAGCTGGCGGCTTGGGCATCGATGGCGTCGCTGTCTTCGATGTCCTGCACGTCAGTGTCGCTCAGGCGGTTCATTCTGGCTGCTCCGTGCCGGGTTCGTGTTGAAGGCGTCGCTTGCAATGCAGCAGGGCAAAAGCGATGTGCTTTTCCACCATGCTGGTCGAAATGCCCATGCGCTCGGCGATCTGCGCCTGGCTCAGGCCTTCGAAGCGGTGCAGCATAAGGGCTTCTCGCCTGCGGGGCGAGAGTTCGGCGAGGACTTCTTTCAACTGTTCCAGGCGTTGCAACCGTTGCGCGGCGGCCATGGGGTCGTTTTGCTCGTCGGTGACAGGCTCCGCATCCATTTCGGCCTGATCAGAGTGGACGGTGTGCCGTACCTTCTGTTTGCGCCAGTGATCACGCAGCATGTTGCGCGCCATCTGGAACAGAAATGCCCGTGGCTGCTCGACCTTGGCCCGGTCGCGGTAGTCCAGCCACTGTGTGAAGACATCCTGGGTCATGTCCGCCGCGTCGCTGGCGTTGCCCGTGCGTTTGCGCAGGAAATACAGGATGTCTGTATAAAACCCGCGAAAGGCATCGGCCGACAACGGGTCGGGCTTGGGACGAGACATGGATATCCTTCTTGACGAAGCACGACGTGGAAAAGTCGTGAATGATATCGAGAACTATTGTCATTTGTCATTCGGATAAATGACAGTTCACTGAGTCCATGGCTGGTAATCAGCCGGGTATGACCTTTAATCCTACAAGCAGGTGAACAAAATCCCACTTAATAAGGAGAGAGTCATGGCTGGATGGTATGAGTTGAGCAAAAGCGGCAACGGGCAGTTCCGTTTCGAGTTGAAGGCGGCGAACGCAGAAACCATTTTGACCAGCGAGCTTTACGTCACCCGCAACGCAGCCGAAAACGGTATTGTTTCCGTGCAGACCAACAGCCCGCATGACGAGCGCTATGAGAAAAAAGTGGCCAGCAATGGCCAGCCGTTTTTTAACCTCAAGGCTGCCAATCACCAAGTGATTGGTACCAGCGAGCAGTATTCCTCGACAGCGGCACGGGACAATGGCATTGCAAGCGTAAAGGCCAATGGCCCGACGACCACGATCAAAGACAAGACTTGAAAGTGTCGCGAAAACCAAAATGCCCCGGCTCGCAAGAACCGGGGCGTTTTTTCAGGCGACGTCCAGCAGCGCCTTCAATTGATTGCGTGCTGTTTCAGCCAATGGGAACACCGGCAACCGTGGATCACCCGCTTCCAGCCCGGTCAACCGCAGCCCGGCCTTGATTGTCGCCGGTAACCCGCCCTTGAGGATGAACTCCAGCAATGGCAACTGGCGGTAAAACAGCGCCTGGGCCTGGGTCAGATCATTGCTCAATACCGCATCGTACAAGTCCAGGTTGAGCTGTGGGATCAGGTTCGGCGCCGCCGTACACCAACCCTTGGCGCCCGCCACGAAGGCCTCCAGCGCCAGCGGGTTGCAGCCGTTGTAGAACGGCACGTCGCTGTGGCGATGCAACTGGTGCATGCGCTGGATATCCCCGGTGCTCTCCTTGACCATGGTCACGTTGGCCACTTGCTTGATGATGCGCAGGATCAAGTCCACCGACATGTCCGTGCCACTGGTGGCCGGGTTGTTGTAGAGCATGATCGGCACGCCGATGCTGTCGCCGATCGCGGCGTAGTGGGCGAGGATTTCCGCTTCGCTGAGCTTCCAGTAAGACGCCGGCAGCACCATCACCGCATCGGCGCCATTGGCCTCGGCGTAGCGCGCGCGGCGCACGGCCTTGGCGGTGGTCAGGTCGGACACGCTGACGATGGTCGGTACGCGCCGGGCAATCTTGGCCAGGCTGTAGGCGCTGACTTCATCCCACTCGGCATCACTCAAGTAGGCGCCTTCGCCGGTGCTGCCCAACGGCGCGATGGCGTGTACGCCGCTGGCGATCAGGCGGTCGATGGAACGGCCCAGGGCGTCGAGGTCGATGCGTTGGCCGTCGGCGCTGAACGGGGTGATGGTGTAGCCGATGATGCCGTGGATGGTTGGGCTGGACATGGAAAGTCTCCGGTCGAAAAAGGGCAGATCAGTTCAGGCAATCGGCGTGTTGGCGCAGGTTCTGCCGTGCGTAGTAGTTGAACGCGGCGCCATGGCGCTTGGGCCGGGAAATCCAGGCATGGGCCTCGCGACCCAGCGCCGGCAGGATCGGCTTGATGGTGCCGGCCGCCATCGCCAGCAACTGCAACTTGGCCGCGCGCTCGATCAACTGCGCGATCACACAGGCTTCCTCGATGCTCGCCCCGGTGGACAACTGGCCGTGGTGCGAGAGCAGGATCGCGCGTTTGTCACCCAAAGCCGTGGTGATGATTTCACCTTCTTCGTTGCCCACCGGCACACCCGGCCAGGTCTCCAGGAACGCGCAGTCTTCGTACAGCGGGCAGAGATCCATATGGGACACCTGCAACGGGACTTCCAGCATCGACAGCGCGGCGATGTGCGTGGGGTGCGTGTGGATGATGCAGTTCACATCCGGCCGCCCACGGTACACCCAGCTGTGAAAACGGTTGGCCGGGTTGGGAATGCCGTGGCCTTCCAGCACCTCAAGATCCTCGTTCACCAGCAACAGGTTGCTGGCGGTGATCTCGTCAAACCCCAGGCCCAGTTGCTGGGTGTAATAGGTGCCCTGTTCCGGCCCGCGCGCGGTGATCTGCCCGGCCAGGCCGGAGTCGTGGCCGTTCTCGAACAGGATGCGACACGTGAGCGCCAGCTTTTGCCGGTCGGTCCACGTATTATCCGCCAGGGTGTTTTGCATCTGGGTCAGCGCTTGCTTGACCAGTTGGTCTTTCGGGAGTGCTAATGTCTTGGCCATATCGGTGTCCTTTGGAGGGTTCAATGGACGTCGGATTTGCTGTCTCCCGCTGCTCGCAAGGTCGTTGGGTGAAGGCAAATGACACTAAAGATGCTATATGACACTTTGTGTCATTGGCAAGCACAGCTCATCGCTTACTGCATGGATTAACCGCAGCGCATGTCTATCCGTTTGAAATTATTGAGAAAAAAACTTGGCGTCACCCTGGAGGCCCTGGCCGAAAAGTCCGGGATGACCAAGAGTTATCTGTCCAAGGTCGAGCGCGGGCTCAACACGCCATCGATTGCCGCCGCGCTGAAACTGGCCAAGGCATTGAACGTCAAGGTCGAGGAACTGTTCAGCGAAGACAGCGTCAGCCTGGACAGCTACAGCCTGGTGCGCAGCCATGAGCGGCCCGACACCTCGCCCGGTTATGCGGTGCTGGCCCATCAGGTCAGTGAACGCAGCCTGCTGCCGTTCATCATCTACCCGCCGGCGGAGTTCACCGACAAGACCTTCAAGGAGCATCTGGGCGAAGAGTTTCTGTTCGTGCATGAAGGCCAGGTAGAGGTGGACTTCATGAATGAACGGGTGATCCTGAAGCGGGGCGATGCATTGCACTTCAATGCGCAGAAGCCCCATCGGTTGCGTTCGGTGGGGCCGGTGCAGGCGCAGCTATTGGTGGTGGTGCACAGCGGCCAAGAGTGATCAGCGTTCGACAGGAACTGACAGCGCCGGATTACCCAATGGATGGGTACGCGCCGCAAAGAACTTCAGCGCCACTCCAGCCCCATCGAACAATTGCGAATACCGCCGCTTCTGCTGACGAATAAACCCATCGCTGCGCCCCGACACCGAGATTGCCAGGGTTGTCACATCGGCCTGGCGAATCGCATCCACCAAGTGCTGATCCTGCTCCCCCAGCTCGTGGCCAAAGATGCACAGCGCGCCCTGGTGGTTCAGCAGTTGCTCATAACAGAACGACAGGTAATCCGAGCTGCGGATGGTCTTGAGCTTCTCTTGCACCTTGCCCTCGCTGACGAACAGCGGCACATCGTCCAGGGTCTTGATGGTGTTGTTGATCGCAAAACTGCTGAGCAAGGTGCTGTCGGTGGTCGGCAGTTTGCGCGCGGTGCCGTCGAGGTTGCGCACCAGGTGCAGGCCGCCGTGCAGGTACAAAATACGCGTGGCGTCGGTACGGGTGTTGCGCAGGTCGAAGCTGGCGTCGGCGCTGCGGAACAGATCGTCGATGCCCGGCGCGTGCAGGGTCGCCCAGTAGTTGAGCAAGTCGTAGTTGCTGGTGAACACCGTCGCGTAGTGCTGCAACTCCGTGTTGAGGGTCGCCAGCGTCGACGGTTGCACCAGGCGCCAGGGGATATGCACGGCGTGGATGGTATTGATCAACGCTTCCTTGATCGCGTAATAGCGGTTGCGCGGTGCCGCCGAACTGACGGCCAGGGCCTTGTTGACCCGGCTGGTGGTCTTCAACGCGCCCAGGGCCTGCTCGAAGCTGCGGGTTTGCAGGGCATCGAACACGCTGAGTTCGGATTGGCCGAGGGGTTTTTCTTCGACGGTGCGAGCGTTTTCGAACAGCGAGTCGTAGGCAAAGTCTTCCCAAATCGTGCGGCTGGCGCCGTTGCCGATCAGAATCCCGCTGAAGTCGAGGCTCGCGCGCAGTGCGCTCCAGTCTTCAAGGTGGGCGTCTATATCCTGGAAATCCTTCATCGGGGCGGGTCTACTCGAAATCGGCTGAACGGTGACTTTATCACGAGCGAGCGTTGATCCTGATCAAGATGCAGAACGCGTCATCGGTTGATTCTGTAGGCATAAAGCCTCTGAGGATTGACCATGAGCAGCACCTTCTTCATCCCCGCCGTCAACATCATGGGCACCGACTGCCTCGACGAAGCCATGATCGCCATCCGCAACTATGGTTTTCGCAAGGCGTTGATCGTCACCGATGCCGGTCTGGCCAAGGCCGGCGTAGCCAGCATGATCGCCGAGAAACTGGCGATGCAGGACATCGATTCGGTGATCTACGACGGCGCCAAGCCCAACCCCAATGTGGACAACGTCGAGAAAGGCCTGGCGCTGTTGCAGCAGAGCGCCTGCGATTTCGTGGTGTCCCTGGGCGGCGGCTCGCCCCACGACTGCGCCAAGGGTATTGCGCTGTGCGCCACCAACGGCGGGCATATCGGCGACTACGAAGGCGTCGACCAATCGAGCAAACCGCAACTGCCGCTGGTGGCCATCAACACCACCGCCGGCACCGCCAGCGAGATGACCCGCTTCTGCATCATCACCGACGAAAGCCGCCACGTGAAAATGGCCATTGTCGACCGCAACGTCACGCCGCTGCTGTCGGTCAACGACCCGGCGCTGATGGTCGGCATGCCCAAGGGCCTCACCGCCGCCACCGGCATGGACGCGTTGACCCACGCCATCGAAGCCTACGTGTCCACCGCCGCCACACCGATCACCGACGCCTGTGCGATCAAGGCCATCGAACTGATCAGCGCCAACCTGCGCCTGGCCGTTCGCGACGGCACCGACAAGGCCGCACGGGAAAACATGGCGTACGCGCAGTTCCTCGCCGGCATGGCGTTCAACAATGCATCCCTGGGTTTCGTACACGCCATGGCCCACCAACTGGGCGGTTTCTACGACCTGCCCCACGGCGTGTGCAATGCGGTGTTGTTGCCCCACGTACAAAGCTTCAACGCCAGCGTCAGCGCCAAACGCCTGAGCGACGTAGGCCGAGCGTTGGGTGCGGACATCAAGGGCATCACCGATGAAGAGGGCGCCCAGGCCGCCATCGCCGCGATTCGCAGCCTGGCCCACGACGTCGAAATCCCGGCGGGGTTGCGCGAACTCGGCGCCAAACTGCAGGACATTCCACTGCTGGCGACCAACGCGTTGAAGGATGCATGCGGCCTCACCAACCCACGCCGCGCGGACCAGCGGCAGATCGAGGAGATCTTTCGCAGCGCGTTTTAATCCATCCGACAACGGGCGACGCATATCGATGCGGCGCCCGCCAACACCACACATAAAACCGCCAACGGCCAGGCCTGTTGACTCACCAGCAGGCTCGCCACGCCGCCGATCAACGCGGCCATCAACTGATGCATGAAGCCGCTCAACGCCATGGCGTAGGAGCCGCTCACCGGTGAGGCATCGTTGGCCAGGGACAAACTGATCGGGTAACTCATCGCTTGGCCCAGCACCGCCACGCAGTAAGGCAGCCACAGCAAGACAGCGATTCCGCCAGCAAACACACTGCTCAGCAACATCACAGCCGTTCCCGTTAGAACCAGGGTCATGCCCCAACCCATCATTTTCAGCCGCCCCGTGCGAGCGACGAAGCGATTGACCATTAATGCCCCCGCCAGATACGCCACGCTGATTGGCCAACCCAGCCAGCCATATTGCGCCGCGCTCCACTCGAAACGCCCTTGCAGAATCAACGGTGCACAGGTGTTGAAGGCGATGATCACCCCATAACCCAGGCCACCGACCAACGCCGCGTGCAGAAACGGCGGATGCTGCATGATCATGGCGTAGATACGCCAGGCAGATGCCGATGTATCGACCTTTACCCGTGCAGGGAATATCACCCGGTTCAACACCAGCATCAAACCGACTGCGCCAATCGCCAATCCGTAGAAGATCGCCTCCCAGCCGAAGACCACCTGCAACAACGACCCAACGAATTGACCGATGCCCAAAGCAATCACGAAAGTCATGCCCAGCCATGTCAACGCTTTTGCCAGCAATGCACCGCTGAAGCTGTCACGCACCAACACCCGCGCCATCACCGAAACACCGCCTGCCCCCAACCCTTGAACCAGCCGCAACGCCAAGAAGACTTCAACGCTGAACGCCGAGGGAATCGCCGCACTCGCTAGCGCATACACGCAGAGCGCCGCCAACAGCACCGGCTTACGCCCAAAGCGTTCGCCCAGGCTGCCCCACAGCAACATCGGCAATGCCATGCCGACCAAGTAGATCGCCAGCGCCAGCGCGACGTGGTCTTCGGCGGCGGGGAGTGCATTTGCAATCGTGGGGACGGCGGGCAGGTAGCTGCTGATGCCGACTTGGGCGAGGAAGGCGGCACTGCAGGCTATGACAAGGGTGGTGGTATTTTTCAAGACGAGGAAACCGCCAGCGTGAGTTCTGAACAAATCGTCGGAAGTCGGGTTATATGAATCGTGCCGTTTGAAACTCTTCATTTTTGAAACGTGTGTAATTCAGCGAGCACGTTTATTTTCTTCTATCAGACTCAGGAGCCTTGAGCAAAATAAACGTATTGTTTCATGGGTCATATCTTGCAACGATTAAGGTTTGATCGTCTAGCGTTTGAAAATCAGGGCGGATGAAGCCTTTTCCTTTCTCCCCAAAAGCCGACAGAGCATGCGAGTCGTCCAGATATAAAAATAGACCATAGCGGGATTTAAGGTAGATCAAACCGTCAATATCCGCCTTTCCACCCATGCTGTAGATGCCATCGGCTACGTAGGCGACTTTCTTGTGTTTCTTACATGATTCTTCAATGAAGTCTATGTCATTATGCGGCGCTGTTATTACTTCTGTTTCATCCGCGCACGAGGCCTTCATATAGTTCATTGAATAGTGAGAATGTCTGTCGAATATCATCGTAGGGGGGACGTTTTTGGTAAACGCTCCGCTGGCAAGTAAGGGCAGTAATCCAGCGCTGGCCGCGCTGCAAGATAAGGTGCTCAGACAGATTGAGTCGAAGAGCGTTGAAAGCGCTGTTTCATATTGTTCGAGCATGTCCAGCTTGCATCTATTTTTTGAGTTCGCTACTCGCAGGGTCTTGGCTTTGAGTATCCCTTCGATAGCGCCATCCAGTATTTGCTGGTTGTAATCAAGTCCGAGGTAGGAGGTGGTGCAGAAATGTTGAAGTTCACGGCCGTATTGGTCGACAAAGCAGTTGTTGCTTTTGATGATTGCATTAAGTTCACAGGTTAGTCCTTCTTTGGCCGATTCCCAGTCTTGGTTGGAGGTTTGAATGATTTTTTTATAGTTTGAGAATTTGTTGGTTGACCTGGAGCTTTCCATTTTTCTGTCCTTGGCGATGGAGAGAAATAACACTAATGGGAATTTTTTTGAAGGTTAAGTCAGGACTTTCTTTTTGAGGTGACAGTCGGCGGATATTTTGATGTGTGTAACTTCCTACAATTTTCATTGGCGTGTATTCATCTGCACTGAATGGGTAACGAGATCAAGGCGTTTTTTATCGTGGTGTTTCGAGCTATACCCAGAGGCGTCGTACGATTTGATGAAGTCACCTGTCACCATATTGAGTAAGGTGGTAGTGCAAGGGCCTAATGTGACGATAGCCTCCGAAGACCTGTCTCTCAGGTAGTCAAAACCAGCGGGATGAAGGGAGTAGTGGATGAGAGTTCTGTTATTCGGTGCCACCGGCATGGTCGGCCAGGGCGTGCTGCGGGAGTGCCTGCTGGCCGCCGACGTGCAGGAAGTGGTCGCCGTCGGTCGCACGCCCCTGACCCAGGAACACGGCAAGCTGCACCAGGTGTTGCACAGCGACATGCTGGATTTCCAACCCCTGGAAAACCTGCTGCAAGGCTTTGATGCGTGTTTCTTCTGCCTCGGCGTTTCATCGGCGGGCATGAATGAAGCCAGGTACACCCACCTCACCTACGACCTCACCCTGGTCGCCGCCAGCACCCTGGCGCGGCTCAACCCGCAGATGACCTTTATCTATGTGTCCGGCGCCGGTACCGACAGTTCCGAGGCGGGCAAGTCGATGTGGGCACGGGTCAAGGGCAAGACCGAGAACGCTTTGCTGCGCCTGCCGTTCAAGGCGGTGTATGTGTTTCGGCCGGGGGTGATCCAGCCGCTGCATGGCGTGCGCTCGAAGACGCCGTTGTATCAGTGGTTTTATTCCGTGCTTGGGCCGTTGCTGTCGTTTGTACGGCGGCTGAAACCGGGTTGGGTGGTGAGTACCGAGACGGTGGGCCGGGCCATGTTGCAGGCGGCCAGCCACGGCGCACCGCAGCCGGTGGTGGAACAGGCCGGGATCAACCGGCTGGCCAGCGAGCGTCGCTGATGCTGCACAAGAGTCTGGTGCGTCGGCTGGACCTGATCACGCTGCAGTTGTTCGTAGCGGTGTTCGAGGAAGGCACGCTGACCCGTGCCGCCAACCGCGAAGCCATCGCCGTGTCCGCCGCCAGCAAGCGCTTGATGGAACTGGAGCAGGTGCTGGGCGTGAGCCTGTTCGTGCGGCGGGCCAAGGGCATGGACCTGACGGCTGCCGGTGAAACCCTGCTGCACCATGCGCGGCAGATGCTGTTCAACGTCGAGAAGATGGGCCTGGAACTGGGCGAACACAGCCATGGCGTGCGCGGCTATGTGCGGATGTTGGCCAATCTGTCGGCGATCATTGAGTTCCTGCCGGAAGACCTGCGGGACTTTTCCGAACTGCACCCCGCAGTCAAAACCGATCTGGAAGAACGCCCCAGCAAAGGCGTGGTGCAGGGCGTACTGGATGGCGTCGCGGACCTGGGGATCTGCTCCAGTGACACCGACACCAAAGGCCTGCCCAGCGTGACCTATCGCCACGACAAACTGGTGGTGCTGATGCCGAAGGATCATCCACTGGCGAGCCGCGAAAGCCTGGCCTTCGCCGAAACCCTCGACAGCGACTACGTCGGCCTGCACGCCGCCAGCTCCATCAATATGCGCACCCACGCGGCTGCACGCGAGGCGGGCAAGCTGCTGCGCCTGCGCATTCACGTGCCGGGGTTTGATGCGATGTGCCGGATGGTGCAGGCCAATATGGGCATCGGCATCCTGCCGCAGAAAGCCTATGAATTATTTGGTCGCGCACTGGGTTTGCATGCCGTACCACTGACGGACGATTGGTCGGATCGCAGCCTGATCCTGGTGGTGCGCGATGAAACCCAACTGTCACCGGTCAGTCGACTGTTGTTCGATTATTTGAGCGTTCGCGTTTAGCGAACGCTGCTTGCCAACTGACGGTTGGATTTCTCCTGCATCGGCCCTCTAGTCTTGGCGGCACATTCCAAGAATAAGAGGTACACCCGATGACGGCTCCCCTGAGCGGTATCAAGGTGATCGAGATCGGCACCCTGATTGCCGCGCCGTTCGCCGCCCGGCTGATGGCCGAGTTTGGCGCCGAGGTGATCAAGATCGAAGCCATGGGCCAGGGCGACCCACTTCGCAAATGGCGAAAGCTGCACGAAGGCACGTCGCTGTGGTGGTACCTGCAATCGCGCAACAAGAAGTCCCTGGCGCTGGACCTCAAGTCCCCGGAAGGCCTGGACCTGATCAAGCAATTGCTCGGCGACGCCGACGTGCTCATCGAAAACCTGCGCCCCGGCGGCCTGGAAAAGCTCGGCCTCGGCTGGGACGTGCTGCACGCTCTCAACCCGAAGCTGACCCTGGTGCGTATCTCCGGCTATGGCCAGACCGGCCCTTACCGCGACCGTCCGGGTTTCGGCGCCATCGGCGAAGCCATGGGCGGCATCCGCTACACCACCGGCAACCCGGACTCGCCACCGGCGCGGGTCGGCGTGAGCCTGGGGGATTCGTTGGCTTCGCTGCACGGCGTGATCGGCGCACTGATGTCGCTGCTGCGGGTCAAGACCGGCCAGGGCAATGGGCAGATTGTCGATGTGTCTCTGGCCGAAAGCGTGTTCAACCTGATGGAAAGCCTGGTGCCGGAATACGACATGCTCGGCCATGTGCGTGAACGCAGCGGCGGCGCCTTGCCGGGCATTGCGCCGTCCAACACCTACCTGACCGCCGACGGGGCCTACGTGGTGATCGCCGGCAACAGCGACCCGATCTACAAGCGCCTGATGCACACCATCGGCCGCGCCGACCTGGCCGAAGCGCCCGAGTTCGCCCACAACGATGGCCGCGCCGCCAAGAGCGGTTTGCTCGACGCCGCGATTACCCACTGGACCAGCAGCCTGCCCATCGAGCAGGTGCTCAGCGCCCTGGAAGCCGCCGAAGTGCCGGCCGGACGCATCTACTCCGTGGCGGATATCGTCAGCGACCCGCATTACCAGGCGCGTGAGATGTTGCTCAATGCCGAGCTGCCCGGCGGTGTATCGGTGAAGATGCCGGGCATCGTACCCAAACTGTCGGAAACCCCCGGCGGCGTGAACTGGCAAGGCCCGACCCTGGGCCAGCACACCGACGAAATTCTTGGCAGCCTGGGCCTGGCCGGTGCCGATATCCAACGCCTGAAAACCTCGGGAGTGGTGCAATGATTTCAGACTATTGCGACCCGCTGATCGTGCAGGAAGTCTCCCCGCGCGATGGCCTGCAAATCGAGCCGACCTGGGTCGAAACAGCGGACAAGATCGCCTTGATCGATCAGCTTTCCCTCGCCGGTTTCTCACGGATCGAAGCCGGTTCATTCGTGTCGCCCAAGGCCATCCCGGCGTTGCGTGATGGCGAGCAGGTGTTCCAGGGCATCGACCGTAAACCGGGTGTGATCTACGTGGCGCTGATCCCCAACCTCAAGGGCGCCCAGCGCGCCATCGAGTCCCGTGCCGATGAATTGAACCTGGTGATGTCCGCCAGCCAGACCCACAACCTGGCCAATATGCGTATGCGTTGTGAAGCGTCGTTGGCGGCGTTTGGCGATATCACGCGCTTTGCCGCCGACCATCCGGTAAGGCTCAACGGCAGCATCGCCACCACCTTCGGTTGCCCGTTCGAGGGCAGGATCGATGAAGACCGCGTGCTGCGCATCGTTGACGCTTATCTCCAATTGGGCATCCAGGGCATCAGCCTGGCCGACACCACGGGCATGGCCAATCCGCGTCAGGTCGAACGCCTGGTCAAGCGCGTGTTGCAGCGCGTATCCGCCCGTGACCTGACCCTGCATTTCCACAACACTCGCGGTCTGGGTTTGTGCAATGTGCTGGCCGCTTATGAGGCCGGTGCCCGTCGCTTTGACGCGGCGCTCGGCGGCTTGGGCGGCTGCCCGTTTGCGCCGGGGGCGTCGGGCAATATCTGCACCGAAGACCTGGTGAACCTGTGCGACGAAGTCGGGATTCACACCGGGATCGATCTGCCGCACCTGCTGCACATGTCCCGCCGCTTGCCGGCCCTGCTGGGCCACGACCTGCCCGGCCAGGTCGCCAAGGCCGGGCGCAACGGCGACCTGCATGCGCCGCCGGCCTACATCGCCACGCTGTAACGCCGTACCAGACAACAAAAACAATCGGGCGCCGCTGAGCAGCCCGCTGGAGAGAAACCATGAGCACTCATACGTTGCAGGCCGGCGCGCGCCCGGCCGCAGAAATCAATGCCGAAAAAGCCCTGGTCAGCAAGGTCGCCTGGCGCCTGATGCCGCTGATCATGGTGTGCTACCTGTTCGCGTTTTTTGACCGGATCAACATCAGCTTCGCCAAGTTCCAGCTGCAAGCCGACCTGAGCCTGAGCGACACCGCCTATGGCCTGGGGGCCGGGCTGTTCGTGGTGGGTTATGTGATCTTCGAAGTGCCGAGCAACATGATGCTGTACAAGGTCGGCGCCCGGCGCTGGATTGCGCGGATCATGATGTCGTGGGGCCTGGCCACGGCGGCCATGGTGTTTGTCACGGCCGAATGGCAGTTCTACGGGCTGCGTTTCATCATCGGTGCGATGGAGGCGGGGTTCGCGCCGGGCGTGCTGTATTACCTGACGTTGTGGTTCCCGCAGCACTTCCGTGGGCGTATCACGTCGATGTTGTTCCTGGCCTCGGCGTTTGCCGGTCTGGTCGGTGCACCGTTCTCCGGCCTGGTGCTGGAACACCTCGACGGCGTGTTGCAAATGCGCGGCTGGCACTGGCTGTTCCTGCTCGGCGGCTTGCCTTGCATTGGCCTGGGTTTGCTGGTGCTGACGTTGCTCAAGGATCGCATCGAAGACGCCCATTGGCTGACGCCGGCGGAGAAGACGTTGCTGGCAAGCCGTATCGCCAAGCACGAGCCGAACCAGCACGGCGGTTCGCTGCTGTCGGCGATCCGCATCCCCGGGTTCCTGATGCTCGGTTTTATCTACTTCCTGATCCAGGTGGCGTCCTACGGCCTCAACTTCTGGGCGCCGCAATTGATCCGCAGCGCCGGCACCCAGAGCCCGGTGATGATCGGCCTGCTCACGGCGATTCCTTATGTGTGCGGCGCCATCAGCATGGTGGTAATCGGGCGGCTGTCGGATGCCACCGGCGAGCGGCGCAAGTTTGTCTGCGGCCTGGTGGTGCTGGGGGCGATAGGCTTTTTCAGTGCCGGGATTTTTGCCGACCACACCACCTTCCTGATCATCGCCCTGGGCATGTTGGGCGCGGGTATCATCGCCTCGATCCCGACCTTCTGGACCCTGCCACCCAAGTTGCTGGCCGGCGCCGGTGCAGGCGCGGCGGGAGGCATTGCGGTGATCAATACCCTCGGGCAGTTCGGCGGCATTGTCAGCCCGGTGATGGTAGGGCGGATCAAGGACCTCACCGGCAGCACCACCCCGGCGCTTTACGTGATCGGCGTGTGCGCGCTGTTGGCGGCGGCGCTGTTGCTGTGGGGGCTGCCGCAGAAGTTGCGCACCCTCGATAAAGGCTGATCGGCCCATTGAGGGCGAACACTGCAACGGTGGCAAGCCCGCCTGATTCGGTGACGACCGTTCGTCGCACTGACAAGTTTTTTCTAAACCTTTACCGCCCTCAAAATTCGAAATGAGGGCGGGGTGTATTCCTCGCCCCTATTTTTGCCCTGGAGGAACCCATCATGAGCCGCATGGCTATCCGGTTACGCACCGCCAGTTTCGCGATGCTGCTGGGCCTCGGCGCCAGCAATGCTTTCGCCCAGTCGCCTGCTGAATTCATCGAGCAGGCTTCGGCCAAAGGCATGGCCGATATCGAAACCAGCCGCATGGCCCACGCCAAGACCTCGTCCCAGGAAATCAAGGACTACACCATCGAGGTGATCAACGAGCGCACCCTGGCCAACCAGCACCTGGCGGCCATCGCCAAGAAGCTCGACCTGCCCGTGGCGCCGCGCGAGAAGATTGTCGATAAAGCCGAAACCCTGATGCCCGAACTCAAGGACGGCGACTCCTTCGATGCGGCCTACACTGCGCAGCAAGTGAAGGAAAACGAAGACGCCATCGCCCTGTTCAAGCAGGAAGGTGCGGCGTCGGATGTGCCGGAAATCAAAGCCCTGGTCGATGAGACGCTGCCCAAGCTGGAGGAGCGTCTGCAAAAAGCCCGTGAATTGGCGTCGACCTATGGCAAAGGTCATCAAGGCGACGGTTGAGCCTGTCTCCTGAACTGAAAAAACGGCGGCTGGATCTTCTCCAACCGCCGTTTTTTCATGCCTGGTTCAAATCGGTCTTGGTCGCTGCCGCATCGTCGGCGGCATGACCACAACTGCTGTTCAGGCTTACCGTGCCGGCGTTGCCGATGCTGCGATATTCCTGGCGCAGTTTTTCCAGTTCCTTGCGATCCAGCCCATCCAGGCTAAGTACCGCATTCTGTGCATCCTTGGACACACGCAGTAGCTCGTCGATCTTGATATGCAGGATGTCGTTATCGCGGTTCTGCGTGTTCTGGATCAGGAACACCATCAAGAAGGTGATGATGGTGGTCGAGGTATTGATGATCAGTTGCCAGGTGTCGTTGTAGTGGAAATACGGCCCGCTCAAGCTCCACGCCAGGATCAGCGCCACTGCCGCGTAGAACGTGCGCGGGCTGCCGGCCCAGCGGGACAGGGATTGGGAGACTGCGGAGAATTTCATGACCGTTTTCCTTGGAAGGGTGATGAAGTTATGGACCGCAGGGAATCTTTGAAATTTCTTTTTACATTTGACCGACGCTTCTTAAAACGCCAATTCGACCTGGCCAGTACCTTCAAGCGCGAGCAAATATTGCTTGGCTTTCAACCCTCCGGCAAACCCGGTCAAGCCGCCCGACGCGCCAATGACCCGATGGCACGGCGCAATGATCGAAATCGGGTTACGTCCATTGGCCGCGCCCACTGCGCGAACGGCTTTAGGGTTACCGATCTGCTGGGCAATTTGGCTGTAGCTGCGGGTTTCGCCAAAGGGAATGGTGAGCAGCGCCTGCCAGACCTGCTTCTGAAAATCGGTGCCGGTAAAGTCCAGCTCAAGTTCGAACTGGTTACGGTTGCCGGCAAAGTACTCGTGCAACTGGCGTTCGGTCTCCAGCAACACCGGGCTGTCATTGGCCTCGTGCAGTTCACCCAGGCGCACGCGGTTGGCGCGTTCTTCTGCCCAGAGGATGGCGCTGAGTTTGCCAGCACGCGCCACGAGGGTGAGTACGCCGACAGGCGAAGGCATGAGCTTGTATTCGTAGGACATGAGCGGGCTCCTGGGTAGGCGGGGTAGCGTTGAATCTAGACCACGCCGCCCAACTGGAAACTACGTTTCTTGCGATTGAATTCGGTTTGTTCAGTGGTCCTGCTGTAACACTTTAAGTGCCGCTGAAGCCAGAAAGCCGGAACGGCTTTTTTCTTCCGGGTGGTGCAGCACATATTCATCGATGCGGTTCAGCAGATAACCGGGCAGCGTGATGTTCAGCTTCTGCGCCTTGCCCAGGTACTTGGTGACATCAATGTCCACCACCGCCCAGGTGCAACCTGCATATTGAGGGTTGGTGGCGTGCAAGGTGACCTTTTGCGCGCTGGGAATCGGTGCACCGTCTTCCGCCAGGATCTCGAAGTGTCCTTCAATGGCTTCGCGGGCCATGGCCATGGCGTCGTCCAGGTCATCGCCGGCGGAGTAGCAGCCGGGAATATCCGGGACTTCCACGCCCCAGGCGTGGTCGTCGTCGCCGGTTGAAATTGCAATCGGGTAAAGCATGTCTGTTGTCCTCCACGGACGGTTAACTCAGCAGAGCCTGTTTCAAAATGCTCTTGGCGGTCTTGTCCAACAGGTCCTTCTTTGGATGGGGAATCGTCACCAGCCCCGGTTTTGTCGGGTGCTTGAAGTGGTGATGGCTGCCTCTGATGCGTACCAGATACCAACCGTCCGCAACGATGTGACCTATCAAATATCGGCTATCCACAACACCTCCGTGTGGTGTGTGATGGTGGCGACTATAACCACTGAAATGAAATTATCAACACTCTACCTACCAGTGGTCGATGACCGGCGTTTTGGCAGGTGGTCAAGAGAGTGTATGAGCGCGGCGGAATGGCGCCGCAAGGAGGTATTGCGAGGTTTTGCAGCGGCGTTACCGGACCTTTAGCGTCTGTGCAATGACTGCGAGAAACGCATCAACCAGTACACTTTTTGATTCTGTTCGGGTCAGTACCAACAGCTGCGCACACGCATCCGCTTCCACCAACGGCCTGTACGTCACGCCTTTATTCATCAGGCTCTGCGTACACGCCGGCACCAACGCCACGCCTTGTCCGGCGGCCACCAGCGCAATGATCGAGGTGATCTGCCGCCCGGTCGGGCCTGGGCGTAGCGGCTGGCCGTGGTGCCGGTAAAGCTGTTCGATGGACTGGTTGAGCCCCGAGCCATAATCCGCTGGAAACAGAATCAACGGGTAGGCACAGAGCTGCGCCAGGCTGACGTTAGAAAGGCTGGCCAGCGGGCTGTCGCTGGACACAGCGGCCACCAGGCGTTCTTCACCCAGGGACAGCGCTTGCACCGCTTCGCCTTGGGGCAACAGGCGACTCAGGCCGATATCCAGCCGCCCATCTGCCACCTGCGCACCCAGGCTGCCCGAGGCGCATTCCACCAGGGTCAATTGCACATCGGGAAAGCGTTGGGCAAACGCCTGGATCGCCTGGCTGAACAGGTCCGACAGTGCGATCGAGCTGACATAGCCTAACGCCAGTTGCCCGGCCGTACCTGCCGCGAGTTTGCCGGCGATCACCTGTGCCAATTCCACCTGCTCCAGTACGCCGCGTGCATAGGGCAGGAATGAGCGGCCTTGCGCGGTGAGGGTGACCGTGCGGCTGGTGCGGTCGAACAGCTTGAAGCCCAGCTCGGTTTCCAGCGCCGAGATCTGTCGCGTCAGCGGCGGTTGCGCCAGGTGCAGACGAATGGCTGCGCGGCCGAAGTGCAATTCTTCGGCGACGGTCAGAAAGTAACGCAGCTTGCGTAGGTCGAGCATCCTGGTCCTTGGGTATCGATCGGTCCGAAATCGGTATTGGTTCAAGACCTGCCGGCCATTCTATAAAGACCTCACAAAATAAAACGAGAGGTTTCATGAAACCGCGCCTGCATTGTGCCCGTCTTGCCCTGTTCCTGTGTGGCTGCGCGGCGTTCCTCAACCTGTATGCCACACAGAGCATTCTCCAGACATTTGCTACGCAGTTTCACATCAGCGCCAAGGCGGCGGGGTGGAGCATCACCGTGACGACGCTGGCCGTGGCGATCACTGCGCCGTTCGTCAGCCGCCTGACCGGGCGCTTCGAACCACGCACGGTGATCAGCACAGCGGCTTTGCTGTTGGCGCTGCCGTCACTGATGACCGCCTGGGCCGACAGCTTTGCCGAAGTGTTGGTGTGGCGGTGTGTGGCGGGGGTGTTGATCCCGGTGGTGTTCGCCACCAGCGTGGCGTATATCGGCGACCGCTGGCGTGGCGGTACGCTGACGGAAGTCACCAGCCTGTATGTGGCAGGGACCGTGCTGGGTGGGTTCGCCGGGCGTTTCATCACCGGCGTCGTGACTGAATATGTCGGCTGGCGCGAAGCCTTTGAATGGCTGGCGGTGCTGAGTCTGATGGTGGGTGGGTTTATCCAGTTTCTGTTGCCGATGAGTCGTGCGCGATCAGAGAAGGTTCAACCCTCGTTCTCGGCGGTTTTTAGCAAGCCTTTGCTGGCTGCCTACGCCGTAGGATTTTGTGTGTTGTTCTCACAGGTCGCAGCGTTTACCTACGCAGGTTTGTACCTTGGATTACCGCCCTTCAGCCTGGGGCCTGCGGCATTGGGCACGCTGTATATGGTGTTTTTGCTGGCGCTGATCGTGATCCCCATTGCCGGGCGCCTCAGCAAATCCCGGCCCCACGCCGAACTGCTGAGTGTGGCAGCGCTGCTGGGCATCAGCGGCTCGGCGCTGACGCTGGTGCCTTCCTTGTGGTGCATCGTGGTGGGCCTGGCCCTCAGTTCTACCGGCGTATTCCTCGCGCAGTCGGCAGCCAACGCGTTCACCACGGTAACGGCCCGTGACAATAAGGCAGGCGCTGTGGGGGTGTACCTCACGTGTTACTACCTGGGCGGCAGTTGCGGCGCCATTGTCCCGGCATTGATCTGGGAACGCTGGGGCTGGGCCGGGTGTGTGGCGCTGATTATCACCTTCCAGGTGTTGACCTTGCTGATCGCCCTGACCGGCTGGAGGCCCGCCAAACCTCAACTGATCCCGACGCCATGAATGCCATCCCACCCCGCCGTCGCACGCTGATCGCCGGCTGCAGCGCCCACGCCGTGCATGATGGCCTGACCGATGTCATCTACGTGCTGCTGCCGATCTGGCAAACACAGTTCGCCTTGTCCTACGCCCAGGTCGGGCTGTTGCGCGGTGCCTATTCCGGGATAATGGCGGTGTTCCAGCTCATGGCCAGCCGCGCCGCAAAACGCTGGGGTCGAGTGCCGATGCTGGTCGGCGGAACCGCGCTCGCCGGCACGGCTTACCTGTTGGTGGGCCAGGCCACCGGGCTGGTGATGCTATTGCTGGCGCTGCTGCTCGGTGGGCTGGGGGCCAGTAGCCAACACCCGCTGGCGTCTTCGATGATCAGCGATGCCTACGAAGACGGTGGCGGAATCAAGCAGGCGTTGTCCCAGTACAACTTCTCCGGCGACATCGGCAAAACCCTGATCCCCGGTCTGGTCGGCCTGTTGCTCACGCTGATCAGTTGGCGCGCCAGTGCCACGTTGCTGGGGTTGCTGGGGTTGGCGGCGGCGGGGTTGCTGTGGTGGCTTATTCCTGCGCAAACATCCGAAGCGTCCTCGACCAAAAAAGCCAAACCCTTCACCGGAACAGGCTCCGTCACCGGTCTGCGCGCACTGATCCTCACCGGCACCCTCGACAGCGCCGTGCGCATGGGTTTTCTCACCTTCCTGCCGTTTCTGCTGCAGGCCAAGGGGGCCGGCACCGCCGGTATTGGCCTGGCCCTGACCCTGCTGTTTATCGGCGGCGCGTTCGGCAAATTATTCTGCGGCTACCTGGGCGCACGCATCGGCATGATGAAGACGGTGTGGTTGACGGAGGGCAGCACGGCACTGCTGATCGTGGCGGCGGTGTACCTGCCGTTGAGCGGGTTGATGGTGATGTTGCCGGTGCTGGGGCTGGTGCTCAACGGCACGTCTTCGGTGTTGTACGGTGCGGTGCCCGATCTGGCACCAGCAGAGAAACGCGAACAGGCGTTCGCCGTGTTCTACACCGGCACGATTGGTGGCGGGGCATTGGCGCCGATGGTGTTCGGCGGGGTGGGGGATGCGCTGGGCGTGACGGTGGCGGTGATGCTGCTGGCCGGTATGTTGGGGGTGACGTTGCCGTTGGCGTGGGTGGTGCAGCGGGGAATTCACTCAAGCGATTGAGTGTCTGGCGGTATGTCCAGCTCGGGCGGCGTTGGTCCAGGAGCCAACGCCTTGTACAGACTCCAGGCCGCCCATACCACGGGGGAGGAAAGCCGAAAAACACAATGTGCATCTACGCGTTGACGGCTGAAGTCTGATCTTGCGAAGTTGCCTACACGCTCATCGGAACGCGTTGGGTTGTACACCATGGGAAGGCTATTTATGGTTTGTCAGCCGCTACATGCTCGATGGCAACTGCACGCAACGCATAAAGTGTGCCGGTATCCCGAAAGCTACCCGGTTCACTCGCCTGCGTGCAGTTGCCACCCTCCCATCAAATTCAACGCATAAAAAAACCGGCCACCAAAGGACCGGTTTTTTGCATCCCTCGTCAGAGACAACCTGACGCGGAACGAGAATCCGAGTGGAGCGGGTAGAGGGAATCGAACCCTCGTCGGAAGCTTGGGAAGCTACTGTTCTACCATTAAACTATACCCGCTCAGAGCGGCTGACTTTGTACCAGAAGTTCGCCGGAATTTGAAGTTTTTCTTCAAAAAAATGTGTGGGTTACAGATGTCTCACACATCGACAAGCGAACCCATTGCAGGAGCGAGCTTGCTCGCGAAAGACTCAAGAGCGCCACGTTCTCTCAGGAGACGAGCGTTATCGTTGACGTTCTTCGCGGGCAAGCCCGCTCTTGCAAGGGGGCGTGTTTCAGAGTGCAAAGGCATGTTGTGCCGGGCCGGTCTGATAACGCAATCGGCTGACCTGGCGCTCCGGTTTCAAGAAGCCCACCACCGCATCCCGGCTGTCCCGACAGGCGGCCTTGTGCTCCATGTCCAGGAAATGCCCCGTGGCCTGGATCGTGCTGAAGCTGCTTTTTGCCACATGCTGGCCAAACAGCTTGGCATCCTGGGCGCTGGTGTATTCGTCCCATTCACCGTTCAAAAACAACACCGGGATGTCGATCTGCCTGGCTGCCTTGAGGTAGCACAGGCGGTCACTGTTGAGCACATGGCTGATGTGGAAGTGCATCTGCCCATACTCGTGCTCGGCCAGGCTGCTCACGTGCTTGTAGTTGAAGCGCTTGAACAGTGACGGCAGGTGTTTGCCGATGGTGCTGTTGACCAGGTGGCCGACGCGGTCGCGGTCGAGGTTGCCGAGGTAGTCGACGCCGCGTTCCAGGTAGTCGCGCATGGGCGCGTTGATCACTGGGGAGAACGAGCTGATCACGGCTTTTTCCACGCGACGTGGCCGGTGGGCGAGGGCGACCAGGGTGGCGGCACCGCCCCAGGAAAACGACAGCACATGTTCAGCGGCAAAGTGGTCGATGAGCTCCAGCAGGAGCTGGCCTTCGACTTCCTTCGTCAGCATCTGCTCATGGCGGTTATGGATTTTGGAGCGACCGGCGTAGGGCTGGTCGTACAAAACCACATTGAACTGCGGGTACAGGCTTTTCACGGTTTGGGCGAAGGATGCCGTGGTGGCCATGGAGCCGTTGACCAGGATGATGGTCTTTGCAGCAACGTCCGCGCGATAGAACTCCGTGTAAACCCGATACTGACCCTGTATATCCAACACAGCGATTTCTGGCCTCATGTCGTAAGACTCCTGGCAAGCGGGTAGGGCGCGCAGATCACTCTGCACGAGCTTTGTGACAGGTAGGCATACGCCTGGAAAAGGAGGGCCCATGTCGATCCGATGACGGCTGGCCGACGGGTGTTGTTGTGACGGGCTGTTTGCCTGGAAGGCCCGTAGATCAAGCGCGGGCGGGGCAAGGTATTTCTTGGAGGTTATAGGCGACTCGCCAGTCATATTTGAACTGGTGATCCTGATTCAAGCAGTCGAGTCGGTACCTCGCAAGGTGACCTGGCGGTTTTTTGCTATCACCGGCTGAACGGTCGTCAGACCTGTCGGATTTCGTCGTCAGTCAGCGCCCGATACTGGCCAGGCGCAAGGGTCGCATCCAGCACCAGGGGGCCCATGCGCTCGCGGTGCAGGCCGATGACCTTGTTATCAAAGTGCCCGAACATGCGCTTCACCTGGTGATAACGCCCTTCGATGATGCTCAAGCGAGCGCGTCTCGGCCCGAGCAACTCCAACTCGGCGGGTTGGGTGGTCAGGTCTTCGAAGGCGAAGTACATCCCCTTGGCAAATGTCATTGCGTACTCGGGGCCGATAGCCTGTTCGGTCTCGACGAGATAGATCTTGGGCAACTTGGTCTGCGGTTGCGTCAGGCGCCGCGACCATTGGCCGTCGTTGGTGATCAGCATCAGGCCGGTGGTGTTGAAGTCCAGACGACCGGCAATGTGCAATTCGCCTTTGTCCGGCTCATCGAGTAAATCCAGAACCGTCGGATGTTGCGGATCAGACGTGGCGCTCACGCACCCCCGGGGCTTGTGCAGCATGAAGTAACGCGCTGGTTTGCCTGCCTGCAGCACCTCATCGTCAACGCTCACTCGGCTGAATTCCCGCACCTCGTGATGGGGGTCGCTGACGGCCACGCCATCCACCGCCACACGCCGCTCAACCAACAGCAGGCGCACTTGCTTGCGATTGAAGCGCGGCAGGTTACTGAGGAAACGATCCACCCGCATTACGTCGGCTCAACCCTACGCAGTTGCTCATCGACCTGGGCACAGCGCGGGCACAGGCAGGCCTGGTTGCGCAGTTCATCGGGCAGGGCCTGGAGCACCGCCGGGTCGATGGTGACGCTGTAGCACCAGCAGGCCTGGTCAACCGTACGTGGGTCAGCCAGGCTGCAGTCGTTGCGTGCACCGCAGGCGGGGCAAAGGGTGGGTGTGGTCATGGGCTGGTTCGGGCAAGGTTGCGGATGATTCCGCCAGGCCCTGTACGATACAGGGCCGTCCCCGCCCAGGCCACTCAGAGCTGGAACTTGCTGACCAGCACGTTGAACGAGGTGGCCAGGCGCGACAGGTCCTGGCTGGAGGCGTTGGTCTGATGGGCGCCGGCGGCCGTCTGGGTGGACAGGTCCTGGATGTTCAGCAGGTTGCGGTCCACTTCGCGGGCCACCTGGGCCTGTTCCTCCGAGGCCGAGGCGATCACCAGGTTGCGTTCATTGATCTTCGCCACGCTGGTGGTGATCCGTTGCAGCGCTTCGCCGGCGTTCTGCGCCAGGGTCTGGGTGTTGTTAGCCCAGGTCAGGCTCTTGTTCATCGCCGCGACGGCGTCGTCGGCACCGGTCTGCACTTCACCAATCATCTTTTCGATATCGACCGTGGACGTCTGGGTGCGATGGGCCAGGGCGCGCACTTCATCGGCGACCACGGCAAAACCGCGACCTTGCTCACCCGCACGGGCCGCTTCAATGGCCGCATTGAGCGCCAGCAGGTTGGTCTGGTCGGCGATGCCACGGATCACATCGATCACCTTGCCGATCTCCCGTACCTGCCCGGCGAGGTCTGCCACCGACTGCGTGGAGTCATTGATCTCAACCACCATCGAGCTCATGCCGGACACCGCCTGTTCCACTTGCTGGCGACCCTCTTCGGCTTCGGTGGTGGCCTGGCGCGAGGCTTCAGAGGTCGAGACGGCGTTGCTGGCCACTTCGTCCACGGCGGCGGTCATCTGGTTGACGGCGGTGGCCGCCTGTTGGATCTCATCGTTCTGGCGGGTCAGGCCACGGCTGCTTTCATCGGTGACCGCACTCAGTTCTTCAGCCGCCGATGCAAGCTGGTCGGACGCGTTGGCGATTTCCACCAGGGTGCTTTTCAGGCCGCCCTGCATATCCGAGAGGGCCATCAGCAGTTGCCCGGCCTCGTCGGTGCGTTCGGTGATGATGGCTTGGGTCAGGTCACCCTGGGCGATGCGTTGGGCGCTTGCCACGGCCTGGGCGATGGGGCGGGTGATCAGGCGGGTGATCAACACGCCAATGGTCAGGGCGATGATGAAGGCCAGCACAATGCCGCTGATCATCCAGGTCAACGCGCTGCTGCGCAGTTCATCCGCAGCGGCGGCGCCTTCCTTGATCTGGCGGTTATTGGATTCGACCATCACGCGGATCAGCTCGCGCGCCTGGCGGAAGAGCTCATTGTTGGTGGTATTGAGCTCGGTGCGGGCCTGATCGAGCTGACCACCGTCGAGCAGCGCCATGATGCGGTCCGAACTGCTGATGTAGGTGGGCCAGAGTTGGTCGAGTTTGTCGCCGGCTGCCCGTTCGTCGTCTTCCAGCGGGGTTGCGCGGTAGGTGGAGTAGGACGACTGGCTGCGTTTGAGTTCCTGGGCGATATCCTGGCGCACACGGTCGCGATCCTGGGTGGAAACGTCACCGTTGCTGGCGTCCAGCAAGCGGTACAGGCCGCGGTTATGGGCCACCAGACCGTTGAGCGTGGCGGCTGTGGTGCTTACCGAGACGAGGTTGTTGGAGAACGTCGACTCCAACGCCGTGGAGAGGCGAACCACGCCTTTGATCCCCAGCAGGCCCACCCCCAGGGTGACCAGCGCGCACAGTAGGAATGAGAGCAGCAGTTTGGTTGAGATTTTCATGAGTCAGGTCCGGGCAGGGTAGCGAAGGGTGCACGCTAGAGCCTCCCTGGCCCTTGGCGATGTCATAGTGACATCATCGCAATTGAGAAAGTTGCGAGCCAGATAAATTTACTGAATCGATAAAGCGCACGTAGATGTTTCAACCTATTACGAAAACGCACCAGATTCAGTTTTTGATGTCAGATATTTCGTCATTCAATGAAAGTTGAGTGCCGCCCTCCAGCGTCGCTGGAGGCGCTCTTCCGCGGTCCAGGAGGCCGCCATGTATCGACGACTGCTGCTCAGCGCTTTACTCGGTCTAACCCTTTCCGCTTGCGTGCCCTATTACGATGGAGGCCAGAGCTACTATCGATCCGAGGTCTATACCTCACCGGCACCGGTGTATTACTACGGCGGCGGCACGGCGTATCAGTACCGCCGTGATTACTACCCCGCGCCGCGCTACTACGCGCCACAACCGCGCTACTACTCGGCCCCGCGTTATTACCAGCCGGCGCCGCGTTACTACGGGCCGCGTGCCGGTTACCGGCCGTATCCAAACCAGGGCTGGGGCGGAGGTCATTGGGGGAATGGTGGTGGACACGGTCGCGGTTCCGACCATGGAGGTGGCCGCGGCGGTCACCGTTGACGGGCCTGTACGGCAAGCGGCGCATGAAGCGCCGCTTTTTTTTGGGGGCGCAGCCGTCAGTAATCGGACAGGTCGGCCAGCGGATGGCGACCTTCCCACGCCTTGTCGAAGTGGGCCTGCACCACCGCCTCAGGAACGGCGTTGATATCCGGCCAATGCCAATGGGGTGCCTGGTCCTTGTCGATCAAACGCGCGCGCACCCCTTCGCTGAATTCAGGATGACGGCAGCAATTGAGGCTCAGGGTGTATTCCATCTGGAACACCTGGGCCAGCGACAGGTGACGGGCGCGCTGGATCTGTTCCCACACCAGATGGGCGGTCAGTGGGCAGCCTTCGCTCAACGTCTTGCCGGCACGGCTGAACAGTGGATCGGTATGCTCACTCAGCAGGCTCAAGGCGCGCCAGGCACACCGCACGTCGCCCACATCCAGCCATTCGTCGATCTGTGCCCGGCGCGGCAGCCATTGCGCTTCGGGTTGCTGGCTGGCGGCTTCCTGGGCCAGCGCCTTGAGCAGGCTGTTGAGCTGCATCGGGGTCTGTTCCTGCCAGTTCAGTTGCAGCAGGCCATCAAGCAATTCGTCCTGCTGGTCGTCACGCAGGAAACGGTCGGCCAGGCCCAGGTCCAACGCGTCACGCCCGTTTATATGCGCACCGGTGAGTCCGAGGAACAACCCGAGCTTGCCCGGCAGGCGCGACAGGAACTCACTGGCGCCGACGTCCGGGTACAGGCCGATGCTGATCTCCGGCATGGCCAGCCGGCTGCTGGGGGTGACGATGCGGATCGCGGCACTTTGCAGCAGACCCATGCCGCCGCCCAGCACATAGCCGTGGCCCCAGCAAATCACCGGTTTCGGGTAGGTGTGCAGGCGGTAATCAAGGCGATACTCCGCCGCAAAAAATTGCGCCGCCAGCGCCGGCACCACACCGGGCTCTTCGCGACAAGCCTGCGCCAGGCTGCGCACTTCGCCACCGGCGCAAAAGGCCTTGGGGCCGTTGCCGCGCAACAGCACGCAGACGATATTCGGGTCTTTGGCCCAGGTGTCCAGGCGACTGCTCAAGGCGAGGATCATCGGCAGGGAAAGGGCGTTGAGGGACTTTTCAGCGTCGAGGCTGGCGATGCCGATGCGGGCACCGTCGCTGCCGGTCAGCTCTTCGAAGTGCAGGTTCATCGTGACCTCAATCGAGAAGGTGAAGGATGAGTATGATCGCTTCGCAGGAAAGTGGCGTCGATGTGTCAGATCAATTGACAAGCGGGGTCGGCTTTCCTAGGGTTCGCCTCATTCTTTTTGACAAGACCATTCAACCATGACCGACGACGACCGTATCAAACTCGAACCCAGCTGGAAACACGCCCTGCGGGATCAGTTCGAGCTGCCGTACATGGCCCGGTTGCGCGAGTTCCTGCGCCAGGAACATGCCGCCGGCAAAGAGATCTACCCGCCCGGCCCGCTGATTTTCAACGCGCTCAACTCCACGCCACTGGACAAGGTCAAGGTGGTGATCCTCGGCCAGGACCCGTACCACGGTCCCGGCCAGGCCCACGGCTTGTGCTTCTCGGTGCAACCGGGCATCCCGACGCCGCCGTCGCTGCTCAATATCTACAAAGAGCTCAAGCGCGACTTGAACATCGACATCCCCAACCACGGCTACCTGCAAAGCTGGGCCGACCAGGGCGTGCTGATGCTCAACACCACCATGACCGTCGAGCGCGCCAATGCCAACGCCCATGCGGGCAAGGGCTGGCAGTTCTTTACCGATCGGATTATCGAAGTGGTCAGCGAACATCAGCCGCACCTGGTGTTTCTGCTGTGGGGCGCGCATGCCCAGAGCAAGCAGAAGCTGATCGACGCGACCAAGCACCTGGTGCTGACGTCGGTGCACCCGTCGCCGTTGTCGGCGTATCGCGGGTTTTTGGGTTGCGGGCATTTCAGCCGGACCAACAAGTTTCTTGAGCAGAATGGCGAAACGGCAATTGATTGGGTAGTGCCGCAGCTTTGAGTCCGCCTGGGTACGACGCAAGCGAGGTTTTCGCCGTAGGACCCTGTTAGTTCTGACAGTATCCAAGGCGTCGATTTCTGTTTTAACTGTTCTCCTGACCGTAGGCGGCGGGTGCGTGCCAGCGCAGTAGCCCAAGGTCGCCATATCATGGGTTGCGTTGGGAGAATGAGATGACTGACTCAAAGGTGCGCCAACAGAAAAAAAACGTCGCTAAAAACACCCGTCCCAACAAAAGAAAAAAGAACACTCCTGCAGCGGGACGTGCCGCTCCCTCACCCGGGGTGGTCGGCCCACTACCGGAAGATGGCCTTCCGCTGTTATGGGACGAAGCCGCTCACAAAATTCCCCTCTCAGTTCGGGGCCAGCCCTTCAAAGTTACCATTCCAAGCGTGTGGATGCCCAATAATGCAGCCACTAACGTGCGCACCGACATTCGATACTTCTGGAAGGGCGATCATGTGCATACCGCGCAGATTTTCGGTCCCTATGATCCTGCCGTCCTGTTCCCCTACACCCAAGAGCTGCCGGCATGGTTGTTGGATTCTCCCGGTATCAGCCTGCTGTACTACGAAATCAGTGGGGTATTGTTGCCGACGGGAGAGTCTGAGCGAACCCTGATTGACGTCGATGATAGCCCCCCCAACCTGGATAACCCGGGTACCGAATTGATATTCAACGACTACACGCTTGATGGCGTGAGTGATGCCGAACTCACCGCCGACGCAGGTATCCCCTGTGAAGTTCCGCGATACATGATCATGCGCACTGAGGACGTGGTCATGGTTTACTTTGGAGTCCTCCCCCATATCAATTACGTCGACCGCTTGGTCGTTGAACGGCGCCATATTGAAGACGGTGATCCGCTGCAGTTCTTGATACCCGAAGATTTTGTTCGCAACAGTGGGGGCGGTGAGCGGTGGGTGTCGTATCGGCTGATGGACCGTGTCGGCAACATTGGGCCTTTTTCCGATCCGGTCAAGCTCGATATCAACCTTGTTTCCTTGCCAGACTTGCTCCGGCCTTTGGTGCCTCGGGCAGAAACTGATGGCCTGATTGATCTGGATGATATCCGCCAAGGCGTTAGCGTCTCCATCCGCGAAGTGGTAGACGCAGAGCAGGGAGATATCATTACTCTGCGTTGGAACACCCATGTGTTGGCGACGATTACCGTAGGTCCGCTACAGATCTGGCCCATCCCTGTGGAGGTCGCGTGGCCGATATTCCTGGCGGGCGGGTTTGACGCTCGGTACCCGGTACGGGTCTGGTACCAGTTTGCGCGCGGTTCGCTCACCAAAAACTCACCGGACACCTTCATTGAGGTCGATGCTACGGTGGCAGGTGATCCTCCGGTCGGCCCCGATCCGATCAACCCCATGTTGCCGCGTGTAACGGTCAAAGGGGTCACTGAGGATAACGTGATCACTCCGGCAGACTCACCCGGCCCTGTTCTGGTTGAGGTGCCTTTGTTCGTCGATCCGGAGGTGGGGGAAAACCTGCGCCTTTTCTGGGGCAATGACGGTGCATTTGCCGATATCAAAGTGGTTGATCCCGGAGATGTCGCCGGGCAGAACGTGCGGTTGTATGTGCCATGGGCCTTGATCGTAGCGGGTGGTGGACTGGTAGACGTTTATTACTGGACCTACAACGGCGTCAATTATCAACGTAGCCCTGCCACCGAAGTGCGGGTTGAGTTGGACACGCTAACGGGGCTGCTTGCAGCCAACGTGCTGAACGATCACCCGAATAAGTGGATCACCTGCGACACCGTCCCTCAGCCCTATGAGGCGGTCATTGTGGGGATTCCCTGGAGCACGACTCACTTTGAAGTCGGGGATAAGGTCAGGTTGTTCTGGAGCAGTCACCGCACGACCCATGGTGGGGGGACGCCTATTCCGGGGACTCAGGTCTGGTTTGAAGTGGAGCTGACAGACGCCCACAGAATTGCCGGCGTAGTAGAGGTGGATATCCAACCTTTCGACCCGTTGATCACGGTGCCAGGGCTGATTCCAACCAATGGTTCTGGGTTGCATTACTACCGCCTGTATAAAGCCTCTGGCCCAACTGGGAGGTCAGCAGCCAGACCCTCGCGGATTGACCTTATCCGGCCTAGTGGATCGACGTGTCTCGCTCCGCCCGCAGGTAAGCGGTCGAAGCCTGGCAAATCAAAATCCCAATAGAAAACAGGTTGAATGACAGGGGGGCTTAAGGCCTAATGCCAGTCAGTTAAGCTGACTGGCATTTTTATTTTTGATCGGGTATTTCGGCGATTTCAGCCTGATAGATCGAGGATAAATGCGCTCTTCCCGTCGATGGGGAAGAACATAATGCGGGGCAGAGGCATGCAGCTCGGCCAGGTATTTTGGGATGTTCCCGGAACGGTCGGCCGATACACTGTTGATGAAGCCTAAAATTGCCCAGGTGCATGCGGTGAAGCTCATTTCACACGGGTAGATTCCCGGACAGTGGCGACTCATTTCCACCATCTGATAGCGCAACAAGTTGTAGCCCAGCAACACTCCCCACAGCTCTTGCTCAATCATCTCGGGCGTCTTGCTGCGCAACGTATAGCTGCTGTTGAGCAGCGTCTGCTTCATCTCCCGAAACCCTAACTCGATCTCCCAGCGCTGGCTGTACAGGTCAACGATTTCGTCGGATGGAAAACGCAGCGGATCGGCCATCGACGTCAGGATCTGACATACCTTGCCCTTGACGGTTTTGCTCAGGAGGCGCGCCATCAGACGCTCCGGCAGCCCCGGCCATTGTTTACGGGCTTGTGGCGATGTGCTTAATGAGACAACCGCATCTTGACGACCCAAACGCTGAACAACGTCGTACTGCGCGCCTTTTCGCAGTGGCATCAAGCAATGACGCTCGGTGCCCGCTTGTTGCCATTGGTGCAACAGCCCCAAAGAATAGAAGCCGCGATCAACAAAGTCAGCGAGTGATCTGGCGTAGTCTCGATCAATTGCTCAGCCAGCTTCATTTCGTTGCTGCGGTAACCGTCAAACGCGCTGCCGATCAGCATATGGCTGGTCAACTCCATTTGGCAGACCATACGCACCTGCGGGAACCCGGTGTCGCCGTGCTGGTTGCTGGCCGAGTCGTAGCGTGCTCGATTTTCGGGGGTGTCAGGCGTTCGCCAGACGACCCCGTCGACACCCAGCAGGCGCAAACCGGCCCAAGTGGGATGGCCAGCCGCCTCATGCCAACTTTTCTGAGTCAAATCGAAGACTTGTCGTACGGCCTCACTGCCCAGTCTCTGGCGGGCTTGGACTACGGCGCTGGGCGCAACCAGCGGGCGCTGGCCTGGCAGCATGATGTTCATGCGACTGACCACATCCCACGCCGACATGCGCCGGAAGAACGCCATGGAAATCACACACCAAAGCATCACTTCCAGCGGCAAGCGCCGCTTGCGCAGGGTCGCTACGCCGGCCTGCTCAAGTGCCTGCTCGACCAAAGAAGGATCGAGCAAAGAATCCAAACCCTCGATTGAGTGGGGAGTGGAGGCGATGTTGTGGGTCAGTTCCAGTGCCCGAGCGAGACGCATAAAAAAATCCGATGCCAGTACAGGCATCGGATTTTGATTTCTTGCGGCCAAAGGTCAAGCGAGAAGGCTTAACTGATCGGCATTAGGCTTAAGGCCCCCTTGTTGTTATCAATCAGGGCCGGCACTAGCAGCATTAGAGCTAATAAAAGAAATGTAAGCGTCTGCCGAAGTCACCTTGCATGACTCAGGCAGATACCCACTGATGCGGCAGCAGTTGGTCAATCTCACTCGCCCGCTGTGTCGGTAGCCGCGTCAGCACATCTTTGAGATAAGCATACGGATCATGCCCATTCATACGCGCCGATTGGATCAGAGTCATGATCGCCGCCGCCCGCTTACCGCTGCGCAACGAGCCGGCGAACAACCAGTTGGAGCGCCCAAGAGCCCATGGCCTGATCTGGTTTTCGACGGCATTGTTATCTATAGGCACAGCACCGTCTTCCAAGTAGCGCGTCAGCGCTACCCAGCGTTTAAGGCTGTAATCCAAGGCTTTGGCTGTTGCTGATCCGTTGGGCACAAGATCGCGATGAGTCAGCATCCACTCGTGCAGTGCTTTCGCCAACGGCGCTGCTTTTTCTTGCCGTATTCGGCGGCGATCCTCGTCACTCATCTCACGTGCCTGGCGCTCAACTTCGTACAGGCCGCCAATCGAGTGCAGTGCCTGTTCGGCCAGTTGGCTTTTATTCGCCGCGTGCAGATCGAAAAACTTGCGGCGCGCATGAGCCATGCAGCCAATTTCGGTCATGCCCTTCTCGAACCGGCTTTGTAGCCAGCAAAGTCATCGCACACCAGCTTGCCATTCCAGGAACCCAGAAAGTTACGCGCATGCTCACCGGCGCGACTCGGGCTGAAGTCATAGACGACTGCCTTAAGTGCCGAAAACGGTGTAGTGCAGTAAGCCCAAACGTAGGCTCGATGGGTTTTCTTTTCACCGGGCGCAAGCATCTGCACCGGCGTCTCGTCGGCGTGGACAACTCGTTGCGCTAGAACCGCTTCTCGCAAAGCATCAACCAGTGCTTGAAGCTGTACACCGGTCTGTCCGACCCATTGGGCCAGTGTTGAGCGCGGGATCGCTAAACCGGCGCGTCCAAAGATTTTCTCCTGCCGATACAGCGGCAAGTGATCAGCGAACTTCGCCACCATCACATGAGCCAGCAAACCTGCGGTCGGAATCCCCTTGTCGATCACTTGAGCTGGAACTGGCGCCTGGATCAGTGTTTCGCACTGACGGCAGGCCCATTTTCCACGCACATGCTGTTCGACGATGAACACGCCCGGTGTGTAATCCAACTTCTCGCTCACATCTTCGCCGATGCGCTGAAGCTGGCGGCCGCAAGAGCACTGCGTGTTTTCCTGTTCGTGATGAATCACGGTACGTGGAAACTGCGCTGGCAGCGGTGCACGCTTGGGTTTTTGACGTGTTTGCTCTGGCGCCGGGGCCGGCAAGAGTGCGCTCAATTCGGCGTCGATAGCCTCAAGATCAGTATTGAGCAAGTCGTCGAGCAAGTGGCCTTGCTCCGGGCTGATCTGCTCACTGCGCTTGGCAAACCGGTGTCGCTTGAGGACGGCGATTTCATGAGTCAGCTGTTCGATGAGGGTCTGATCGTGATGGATCTTCCTACCCATGGTGTCGACCTTCGACATCAACTGCGCTGCTAACGCACGCAGTTGGTCGGGGGTCATTTGGTCGAGGTCGGGTAAGGAAGTCATGCCCTGGATTTTACCAAAGCAGATCGCTGGCGACAGCTCGCCAAGACGCGAATTACATTTTAAAGCAGCGTGATGGTGCCTCCAGCGCCGACACGCTGCCAAGGTAGGCCAAGCACCAGGGCCTGAAGTTGTTCGGCGTCCAGTTCCATTTCGCAACCTTGTCGAATACCTGGCCAGTGAAACTTACCCTGGTTCAACCGTCGTGCGGCCAGCCAGACACCAATTCCATCATGCACCAGGACTTTCATGCGGGTAGCACGGCGATTGGCGAACAGATAAGCGCAGTGCGGCTTCGCCGCACCGAACACCGCAATCACCCTGGCCAGAGCGGTCTCGGTGCCAGCACGCATATCCATGGGCTCGGTGGCGAGCCAGATGCTGTCGATGCGGATCATAGGGCAAGTCCACGGACAAACTGAGCGCAGCCCTCAGGGTCGGAAGCAGGCCATTTCACGGTGATGGTTTGCTCGCCAAATGGCAGTTCAATAACCGCCGACGCTTGAGCCTTTGGCTTGGGATTTACCGGTGCGACGTTCACGGGAACAAACGCAGGCAGCACGACTGCCTGCTGATCACGAAAAAGCGGTAACCAACGGCGCACGACATTAGCGTTGATGCCGTGACTCATCGCGATGGCCGCCACGGAAACACCGGGCTGTTGGCATTCGTGAACCACTTGGGCTTTAAAGGATTTTGAGTAGGACTTACGTTCACGCATGGCGATCCTGATATTAAGGGTAATTGCGTCCGCTTAAATTACGCGGACACAATCGACCTTAATGCTGGGGTTCGGTAGGTGTGTTTGCCGGCCCCTTACAAAGAAATAGCGCACGTTCTTATTGTTTTTGGCGTTTTGCGAAGGTGTGCGGCGAAACATCAGCGACGATGCTTGAGTCGATAACACTCAAAACTGTCAATGTTGACAGGTGTGCGAAGGATGCTGGAGGTGCCTAATAGAAATGGCCTTGCACCTGTTAGCAAGACGGACAAGTTATCTAAACTTCCGGAGTCAACCGAGATGGCAAGTTTAAAGAAACCCAAGAGTACAAAGGCACCCAACGCAGCTAAAAACTCCAAAACGGCTGTTCGCTCGGTTTTGACAGAGCCCCGATCCACGCGCCGAGCCCCGCGAGCAGGGACACTTGCGCCAATAACGGTGCTGAATGCGGAGGATGATGTACCCGGTGGCCAGTCCAATCTGATGAATATCGAGAAGCTTTACCTGGAAGGATTGAAGTTCGAGATCCCCAAATGGACCATAGGGGGTGGCGCTCCGGGAGCGCGTCACCAACTGGAGGTCAGGCTCAATAATGTGCTCATCATGCCACGTGAAGACCTCGGCACGAACCTGAACGATCCCAGCCTGCAGTGGCCTCGTCCTTACACGCTCACTCAAGCCCAAGTGGGTGATCACGGTGTCAAAAGTCTGACCTATGAGGTGTTTTTTAATCCGGCGACTAACAGTTCGAGGGAGCCGGTGAACGTTACAATTGACCGATACGACACACACGCCAGGATCCGGCCTTCGAAAGCGACGCTTCCGCCCTGGGTAGTCGATGGCAAAGTGACGGTTGAGTTGCTCGCGGTGCCGGGTAACACATTCATTGCAACCTGCAGCGGTCGGCTTGATCCTCAAGTGGGCGATAGCGTGCGTGTCTACTGGCATTACACGGATTCGACGCCGATTGCCACTCTCACCAATTTGCCCGTCAATCATTCACCGGTAGACGTTACCGTGCCCCTCGCGGACATAATGACCAAGTCCTCAGGCGTCTATCAGATGGCGTATACCTACCTCGACCGCGCCGGCAATGAAACGACCTTTCCCCCGTACCTCACGGATGTAACGCTTTCCCTTGAGCCCAACCCTGCAAACCTGCAAGACCCTGTCGTGCCCGAAGCGCCGCTGGATCGGGAAGATGCTCAGCTCAATCGCGCCTATGTTCAAATCACGGGCTACGACAACTATGAAATTGGCGATCAACTCGTTGTCAGCTTTAACGGGCAGCTGCTCTATTTAACCGTGAACAACCTAAATTTCCCTAAAGACGTTCCAATAACATGGGCCGCTTTGTCGTCTGGAGGCGTGACTGCCCCCTATGTTGCCGCGGTTTTTTACTATGTCGTTCGAAACGGTACTCCCTCTCCGAACTCCACCACGATCGACGTTTCAGTGGACCTTACAGCACCGGGCCTGATACCCGATCCGGGCGACCCTGGGCCGGTCAACCCTAACCTTGGCCTGCTCACACTCACCTCGGCAGGCGGCCTGACCAACAAAATTGGCCCGGGTGATACGGGTGATGCCACGGTCACTTTTGATGTGTATACCGGCGCAACGGCGGGTCATCGCATTCAGATCTACCTGAAGGGCATCCCCCTGTTGACACCGCCTTATACCGTCACGTTGCCGGATGAGACGGCTACACAGTTCAGTATTACGGTTCCCGCCTCAGGCATTGCCTTGGTCGGTAATGGAGAGCACGACGCCCATTACAGCCTCAATAACGGAACCAACAATAACGTCACCGACTCATTGCCAACCGAGATCGATGTGCAAGCATTCGTGATTGAAGATCTGGCACTGCTTGAATACCCAGATTCGATAGATTCCGGTATCGGCGACGACACCCGCTTCATGAATTGCGCACATGGCGTTGCGTCAGGTATCAAAACCAAAATCATCAGCCCGGGCAAGTTGAAGAAAGATGACAAAGTAAGCGTGGTGTGGGTGATCTATGGGCCTAATGACTACTACTCGAACGTCAAAGTAAACGAATACGAGTTCCCTCCCGTGACGGTCACCATCGATCACTTTGCCGGGCACCCTGGCGAAGAGTTTACGGTGCCTTTCGCCACCTATATCTCCCCAGTCACCGAGGGGCGTGTCGAGGCTTACTACAAAGTGGTCGGAGCGGGTGGCACTCCGGGAGAGTCCGATCCTTCCATTTTGTACATCACCCGTAAGCTCCTGGGCGGTGGTACTTGTGGCTGACGAGCTGTTCTGAATGTACTGAGTCGTTCCCAATAACCCTTGAGGTCAATGCCTCAGGGGTTATTGGTTTTGCCCTGACGGTTCGCGTCAACGCTTTGCCCATCCTTCATTAAGGAAAGTCCTACAAGGCCGTAGATTCGGCCTACATGAAGTTCCTCCTCGGGTACGTAACCTCGGCGCCTCTGAAAGCCTGAGTCGATGAGTCCTGTAATCGATTGGCTTGTTCAGTCATCCGACTAGAGGTTCTACCCTATGAATACCCATGTACTTTTCAAGCGTTCGCGCTTGTCTGCCGCAATCAAAATCCTGGCGATCGCGCCTTTTTCACTGGTGGCAACTCACGTGTCCGCCGTGGACCTTGGAGCAGGTCAGAAGCTTGTCATTGATGCAGGCAGCGACTTTGATCGCTACACCTTGAAAGACGGTGCACAACTGATTTCCAACGGGGCGGCGATTCTCAGCGTCGCTTCGCAGAATTCGACCTTTGAGATGAATGGCGGCGAGGTCGTAGCGGGTTCCGAACACGGAGTCCAATTGTACGGCAGCCAGGCAACCATTCGTGATGCTCACATTTCCAGCGCGAGCGGTATTGGGATGATCGTGGGCGAGCACGCTGCCGCAGGCAGTCACGCCCAAGTGTCCAACAGCCGGATAGAAGGTGCCACCTATGGCGTCAACCTGGGGCGGGAAAGTACGCTGCAGATGACGAGTACCGATGTTCTTGGTGGCGAATTCGGTATTTTGGCCATCGACGGCAACCTGGCCGCCCAGGGCGGCAGTATCACTGGCGGCACCAATGGTCTCTATGTGTACCGCACTGCCGATGGCACGACACCCGCCAGCTTTCACCTTGAAGGTACCCGGGTAGTTGGGGAAACCGGTGCCGCCATCGTGGTGGATTCACCGGGGGTTGGTACTACGCCTATCACCATCGCCAATGGCACCACGCTGGAGGGTGGCAACGGCAACATGTTGGAGGTGATCAACGGTGGCGCAGCTGACGTACTGGTCAACAACAGCAACCTGGCCGGCAATATCCAGGTAGGCAGCGGCAGTGCCCTGGACCTGAATCTGGATTTCGCCGCCATGAAAGGCGACATCATCAACAACGGTGGCACCGCCAATGCGGGCCTGAACAACGGTGCGGTCCTGACCGGTCGCCTGGAAAACGTCGACAAGCTGTCGGTCAACAGCGACGCCACCTGGGTGTTGGTGGATGGCCAGGATGAACTCAAGGAACTGTCGATGAATGGCGGTAACGTCAAGTTCGGCGATTCGGGTGCGTTTTACCAACTGAACGTGACGAACCTGAATGGCACCGGCGGTACCTTCATCATGAAGGCGGATTTCTCGACGTTGACCGGCGATTTTCTCAATGTCACCGGTACTTCCTCCGGCGCGCACCAGTTGTTGATCGCCAGCACCGGTGCTGACCCGTTGTCCGATGATCGTTTGCATGTCGTGCGCACTGCCGATGGCGGTGCGAGCTTCAGCCTGGTCGGTGGTCGTGTGGACGTCGGTACCTATTCCTACGGACTGGTCAGTGACAACCGCGACCACGATTGGTACCTGGACCCGGACAATAAAGTCATCAGCCCGAGCACCCACTCCGTACTGGCCCTGGCCAACGCAGCGCCGAGCGTGCTCTACGGTGAAATGACCAACCTGCGTACCCGCATGGGTGAGTTGCGTCACAGCGATGGTAAGTCGAGCGGCATGTGGAGCCGAACGTACGGCAACAAGTTTGAAGTGAACAACCGCGATAAAGGTGTGCAGTACAACCAGGCACAGCGTGGTTTCACCCTGGGTGCCGACGTACCGTTGTCCGGTGGCGATGGCCAATGGCTGGCAGGCTTCCTGGCCGGTCACAGCACCTCAGACCTGGACCTGAACCGTGGCAGCAAAGCCACCGTCAACAGCTACTACGCCGGTGGATACGCCACGTGGCTGGACGCTGAGAGCGGCTTCTACTTCGACGGCGTGCTCAAGTTCAACCGCTTGCACAACGAGTCCAACGTGGCGATGAGCGACGGCAGGAAAGCCAAGGGCAACTACACGCAAAACGCAGTGACTGCTTCGGCAGAGGTGGGCCGCCACATCAAGCTGGACGACGGCTTCTTCGTGGAACCTTACGGCCAGTTGGCCACGGCGATCATCCAGCGCCAGAGCTACGAGCTGGATAACGGCCTGCAAGCCAAGGGCGCGCGTACCGCTTCGGTGGTGGGCAAGGCCGGTGTGACCGCCGGGCGTGACATCCAACTGGACGGAGGCAGTGTGCTGCAGCCGTACTTGCGGACTGCCGTTGCCCATGAGTTCAACCAGAGCAACAAGGTGTCGGTGAACGGCAACAGCTTCAACAACGACCTGTCGGGTACCCGGGTTGAAATAGCAGCTGGACTGGCCATGGCCGTGTCGAAGAACTGGAAGGTCCATGCCGATGTAGAGCGCAGCATGGGCAAGAGCGTTGACCAGCCGTGGGGGGTGAATGTGGGGGTGCGATATGACTTCTAAGAGTGCCTAAACTCACCACCTGTAAAGAAGCCCCGTATCTTTTGATACGGGGCTTTATTTATTAGCGGTGTCCCGTCCTGGGCGGGCTATTATTGTGGAGTACAAGCATATAGGAGGTCAGAGGTCGACCAACGCAATGGTACTCGATCGGTAGTTTGAGACTAGCAGATGCTTTCCGTTGGGCGTCACTTGTAAAAATTGGGGGCCGTTGAAGCCGCTTAGCGTGTTCACAAGTTTCGGTTGGTCTTCTGAGGTGTCGAAGATGTGTACTTTATCAGTGCCGTTCTCTGTTAAATAAAGTAGCGCCTCAAAAGGGTGAGTGGCTACTCCTACAGCGTAGTTAAAGCCTTGATTTGTATTTATTATCTTGTTGAGCAGGCGATCAAAGGTGCCCACGCTAGAACCCGACACGTAGAAGCCTTTATTGTCGGTGTTAGAGAAGGCAATGTCGCTGACAGGAGAGGGGAAAGGTGCACTGGAAATGAATGCGTCTGAGCTTGTATCGAGTCGACGTACCCCCCAATTGCCGAGCCAACTGTAAATGACATTTTCGGGCGATATCCAGAGCCGGCTACTTGCCTCCCCCGTGCCCGTAGGAATGTATTTTTCAACGTTGCCGGTTTGCGTATTGATTTTTGCAATTTCATAAAGTGAACCACCACTATCATTAAAGTACTGGGTTGAAGTGTAAGCATAAGTGCCTGTACCCTTGATTCCGGTAATGCCATATGGCATTTTGTAGTGTAGCAAAGTTTGTTTAAGCAAAGCGTAGGAGGCGGTGTCGTAAGCGGCAACAAGATTAGAGGCTGACGTGTAGCCTGTTATTACTGTTATTAAAAGCTTAGTGTCGTCATTGTTTAAGGAGATTGCAAAGCTTTTCGGCGTTTGTATTGTATGTACGACCAGTGCTTTTTCTATGTCAATAACACTCACTGTTTTTGACTGGCGATTGTTTACAAACGCAGTTTTGCTGTCTTTAGTTATCACAATCTCGTGCTCACCGGCCCCCACAATGATGTGTTTTGACACCACAGGCTGGCGATTAATCCTGTAAGCAACCGACTTCAGCTTGATCGCACTGTTTTCAATCCCCGCTTCGTCCAGTGAAACGCTCGTGTCGACGGTCACAGTAGCGCCATTGGCTAGCCCTTTCAAATAGGAGTCATGTATCAAGTCATGCGTACGCTGTGCCGTAAACTCGGCGGCGCTCACCTTGATGCCTGGGCGCAGGAACAAGTCAGTAGAACTTTTCAGGCGAATGAAAACCGCTTGTTGCCGATTGAAGAAGGGCCACGCCTTGACCTCCACAGAGTTCGACTGGCTGGTATCGATCACGCCCCCGAGTGCTTCCGGTACGCTGACCAGATCAAGGGTTTGCGCAGACAGCGCATCCACGTTAACGGTCAGTGCAGGCGACTTGAAAACCTCGCCGTTACGCAGCACTTCAACATACGCCGTGAAGGAGTCACCCACATAAGCCGCGACAAAGTTACTGAGCAAGGCAAACGTGATGTAGTCATGCCCCGCATCTGGAACACCAGGCTTCGCTGGTATAGAGGGCATACCCAGGCCTGGCTTGCCCTGTATCACCAGTGTCACAAGGTCTGTGGCCAGCATCGGGTATTTGATCCTGAACGTGACCGTACGAGGGGAAGGCGTCCAGACGTGCAGCGGGTTAAGTTGTGTGAGGCAAGGTGACACGTAGGTGCCTTCGAGCAGACTCGGGCATTCGGTGAGTTTTAATTTCGCGCCTACATTGACGATCAATGGCAGGGATTTGAGCGGAGTATCGGTAGGCAGTGTCCTGACTTCCCAGTGAATTGCCATGGTGCTGTCTTTGTTTGCCAGCACAATAGCGCGTGGAATCGTGAACGTCAGCGCAGAGCCAAACCAGATGGACGTCACTTCCAGCCACGCGGTGGTGAAACTGCCACCGGGTTTGCTGCCAGTGGCAACAACTCGCACCTCGTCGTTCAGGGCAATGCTTGAATGTGGATGGACAAGCGCCTTCAGGTTGCCTTTGCTGAAGAGTTCGTCAAACACATGTCCAGGCCTTAAATCGTCTGATGTAGGAGGGGGTAGTGTCACCGTAATGTCACCCACGGAGACGGTCACCGATTTCGAGGGGCGGGAGGTGTCGTTATTGACTACGTAATACGCCTTGAAAGTGGAACCCTCCAGAAGGGCGAATACGCTTTGGTAGTCCAGAAAGAAATCGATTGCTCCAGTACCTGCGCTGTCAGTGTATTTCGCATACACAGGGGTGCCGTCGAGCGCCGTGCCTTCGATGATCAGGTCGAGCTTGTCACTGGGATTCTGTCCGAAGAAGCGCACAGTAATTTCTACTGGATCGGTACCTAGCGGCAGGACTCCGCCCTCGAGCCCGTGGACGATGGGGGCTGGCCGACTGTTGTCGACTGGTGTGCCTCGCATGCTGTAAATGACGGCATTGGAGGGAGTATTCACTTCGCCCTCCCGTACCCGTTCGTAAGTAATCAACAAGCGGCCGCCCGCCAGCTTTTTGGCAAACTCCAATGGCAGGGGAACGTAAATGCGCAGTGCGTTGGGCTGTGGCACGTCAGCCATTTCGGTATGTTTGAGGGTCTCACCTGTTGCGGTCAGCCCGAGGTAGGTGACAAATGCCTTGTCGTACGAAAGCCAACCGTAAATTCTGATGGGTATTTCAACTCTCAAGTCCTTCGATTGTACATCTGTATCAATGAAGTCTTCGTCTGAATCCCCATCGTAATCGGCTTCAAGTACATGTGCCGCAGGCAGCAACGGGCCGGTGCTCCCGTTCACGTTGTTTTGTATGAGCCGTGGAACTGAAAAGCCGTTGGATTGATTGCCTGCCTTATCCCTTACAAACCATTCAAAAATGTTTACACCGAGCGTTACCTGCAGCCAAGTACCGTAGTTGATCGTGATAACGATAGGCGCATTGCTGGAGGCTTCAAAGCTGGTGACTTTATGGGTGACGAGCACACCGCCGATACTCACGAAGATCACATCACCTTCTTTGCGGTCGTGCACCGGATCCACCAGCGGATTCACCGGGTATCTATCAATGAATATTTTGATGCCGTTTTGAGCGGCGGCCTGGGTGATGATGCCGAAGGCTTCGATGTTGGAGTCTACGAAGCGGATACGCCCCAGGTTTTCATTGATGAGGGGGGTACTGACCTGTGGGTCAACGCCTCCAGGTTCTTTTTGGTCTACCCAGATGTTCAAGGCTGTGGTCTCGTCCGTGACGCCGCTCAAGCGTTTGACGAAGCCTTGCAATTTGTTGTAAGCCTGGTCGATAAACCGAACGGACTGAATCGTCAGGGTAATGTCCTTGCCGAGGACTGCATCATCAGCGGAGACGGTGTAGTGAGCGACCGTTTCACCATTGAGCTCAACCCAGACAAAGTCGTTCTCGGCCTGTTCGAACCAGGCATAGAGGATGTAGATGACGCCGAGTGCGCTGACCGTCAAGGCGGCTTTGTTGAGGGCGCCGTCGGTGCCAGGTATGGGGGTGAGGTTGGG